>DASTSO010000113.1:0-18629 GCA_035760645.1 Gemmatimonadales bacterium | reverse complement strand
TGCTACCGGGATCTGGAGGAGCTGCGGAGCTGAGGCGGGACGGCGGGACACTCATCGAACGCGCGAGCCTCCGGTGACATCACCGGAGGCTCGTCGTACATGGGGCCCTCCCGCCGTCCCGCCTCTCCCGCCGTCCCGCCTACGCCCGCGCCGCCTTGCGCCGCTCCGGCCACGGGATCGACAGGCTCCGCTCCGCCACCGCCGAGGCCGCGAGGCGGCTGGCGTGCGCCTCGAGGAGATCGCTGCGCGTCATGATGCCGACGACGTGCCGGGGCGCGTGGCGCTGCACCACCGGGAGGCGGCCGACGTGCTCGCGCACCATCTGGTCGGCGGCCTCGCGCAGGGTGTTGTCGTCGAAGATGACGACCGGTGCCCGCTTGACGAGGGTGCGCACCGGCTGTGCCTCGTCCGCCGCCGGGTCGAGCACGTCGCGCCGGGTGACGACGCCGATCAGCTCGCCCTTGTCGTCGAGCACGGGGAAGCCCTGGTGCGTCGCGCCGGCGCCGGCGCCATTGAGCCAGAGTCGCAGCCGGCCGATCGTCTCGTCGCCGTCGAGCGTGACGACGTCGGTCGGCGCCACCTCGCGCACCAGCACCCGGCCCAGGTAGTCGAGGGTGTACTCGGTGCGCACCGGCGTGCCGCGCCGCGCCAGCTTCTCGGTCATGATCGAGTAGCGCATGAGCCGCAGCGAGACGAGATAGGCCGCCGTGCAGCCGGCCAGGAGCGGCAGCAGGCCGATCGGCTGGCGGGTCGTCTCGAAGGCGAAGACCACCGAGGCGAGGAGCGCATGGGAGGCGCCGGCGAACATCGCCGCCATGCCGACGAGCCCCGCCACCCTGGGGTCGAAGCCCACGTGCGGCAGCCACGCGGCGACGAGCCCGCCCAGGAGCGCGCCGATGCCGCCGCCCACCGTGAAGAGCGGCGCCAGCGTGCCGCCCGAGGTGCCGCTCCCGAGCGCGATGAGCCACGAGATCGCCTTCAGGATGACGAGGACGAGGAGCACCCGTCCCGTCAGCGTGCCGTTGACGATCTGGTCGATGTTCTCGTAGCCCACGCCCAGGGTGCGCGGCGAGACGTAGCCGATGATGCCGACGGCCACCGCGCCGATCGCCGGCCACCACATCCAGTGCACCCCCAGGTGCTCGAAGCCGTCCTCGATGGCGTAGAGGAGCCGGGTGATGTACACCGCCGCGAGCCCGATGACGGCGCCCAGGAGGACGTAGAGCGTGAGCGCCCAGCCGCCCGGCTGCGCGATCTGCGGCATCGGGAAGACCGGGGCGGGGCCGTGCAGCGCGATCCGGACCGCCGCCGACACGCTCGCCGCGAGCGCCACGGGGACGAGCGAGCGCGGCCGGTACTCGAAGAGCAGGAGCTCGATCGCCAGCAGCACCGCCGAGACCGGGGTGCCGAAGATGGCCGTCATGCCGGCCGCGGCCCCGGCCGAGAGGAGGATCTTCCGCTCGTCGGCCGTGGTGCGGCCCAGCTGGCCCAGGAGCGAGCCCAGCGCGCCGCCGGTGGCGATGATCGGGCCCTCGGCGCCGAACGGCCCGCCGGTGCCGATCGAGACGGCGGCCGAGAGCGGCTTGAGGAGGGTGACCCGCGGCGAGATGCGGCTCTGGTTGAGGAGCACCTGCTCCATCGCTTCGGGGATGCCGTGGCCCCGGATCGCCGGCGAGCCCCAGCGCGCCATCAGCCCGACCACGACGGCGCCGATGATGGGGACGGCGATGACCACGAGCCCCAGGGTGTTGCCCGCCGGGGAGCTGAACGCCGTCGAGACGCGGCCATAGAAGGAAACGTTCGTGATCAGCCCGATCAGGGCCACCAGCAGCTCCGCTGTGGCGGAGGCGAGAAACGCGGTCAGGATCGCCGCGCCGCTCAGGACGAAGATCCGGTGCCGGTCGGGGCCGCGGGAGCCGGGCAGCCGCAGCGCCTCGACCGCCGGCGCGAGCGACGGGGCGACGGGGAGGCCGCCGGCCGGGTGGCCGGGGCCGGGGACGGCGGTCGGTTGCGAGTCGCGGGGCGGCATCAGCGGAGGTCCGGGGTGATTTGCATGGGACAACCATACTTGATCGGCCCCGCTTCTCACAAGCGTCCGCCCGCGCCGTGCCGGGCGTTTAAGTCCTTGCTCTTCAGGCGGTTTTCCCCCATTCTCCACCTGTGAAACTCGCCCACATCGCCGACCCCCACCTCGGGATCCGGCAATACCACCGGCAGACCCCGACCGGCATCAACCAGCGCGAGGCGGACGTCGCCGCCGCCTTCCGCTCGGCGGTCGAGGGCGTCGTGGCCGCGCGCCCCGACGCGGTCGTCGTCGCCGGGGACCTCTTCCACGCCGTCCGCCCCACCAACGCGGCGATCGTCTTCGCCTTCCGGCAGTTCCAGCGGCTCCGCGAGGCGCTCCCCGAGGCGCCCATCATCCTCATCGCCGGCAACCACGACACCCCCCGCTCGGCCGAGACGGGGACGATCCTCCGGCTATTCGAGGAGCTCGGGGTGGACGTGGCCTACGAGGAGGCTCGCCGGCTGGTCTATCCGGCGCTCGACCTGAGCGTGCTGGCGGTGCCGCACCAGGCGCTCGCCGCGGGCGAGCGGCCCGCGCTCCGGCCCGAGGGGCCCGAGAGGCACCAGGTGCTGGTCCTCCACGGCGAGGTCGAGGGGGTGTTCCCCTCCGACCGGAGCGCCGCGGAGTACGGCGGGGCGGTCGTCACCGTGGGCGACATGGCCCCGGGCGAGTGGAGCTACGTCGCGCTGGGCCACTATCACGTGCAGCACGAGGTGGCGCCGCGGGTCTGGTACGCCGGCTCGCTCGAGTACGCGAGCTCGAACATCTGGGGCGAGCTCAAGGACGAGGCGGCGAAGGGCGCGCCGCCCAAGGGCTGGCTGCTGGCGGACCTCGCCGCGGGCACCGTCGAGTCGCGGCCGGTGGCGCTCGCGCGCCGGGTGCTCGATCTGCCGCCCCTGAGCGGCGAGGGGAAGAGCGGCGCCGACCTCGACGCGCTCATCGCCGAGCGGCTGGCGGCGGTGCCCGGCGGGATCGCCGACCAGGTCGTCCGGCTCGTCGTCTACGACGTGCCGCGCCACGTGGCGCGCGAGATCGACCACGCCAAGGTGCGCGCGCTCAAGGCCGAGGCGCTCCACTTCGCGCTCGACCTGCGGCGGCCCGAGATCAACCGGATCACCGGCGTGGGCGGCCCCGGGCGGCGGCAGACCCTGCCCGAGGTGGTGCGCAGCTATCTCGAGCGGCGGCCGCTGCCGGCGGAGGTGGACCGCGAGCGCTTCGTGAAGACCGGGACCGAGCTCATCGAGTCGGTCGAGCGCGACCTGGCGGCGAGCTGAGCGGACGGCCTGCGCATGCTCATTCACCGGATCCGGCTCACCAACTTCCGCCAGCACGAGCACACCGAGCTCGAGCTGGGTCCCGGGCTCACCGGGATCATCGGCCCGAACGGGGCGGGGAAGACCACCCTCCTCGAGGCGATCGCCTGGGCGATGTACGGCACGCCGGCGGCGCGCGGCGGGAAGGAGTCGATCAAGCGTCGCGGCGCGCCGCCGCGCAGCAAGGTGGAGGTGGAGCTCGAGTTCACGCTGGGGCGCCACGTCTACCGCGTCCTGCGCTCGCTGCACGGCGCCGAGCTCTACCAGGACGGCGACCCCGCGCCGATCGCCAACAGCCTCGCCGCCGTCACCGAGCGCATCACCCGCCTCCTCGGCATGACGCGGGACGAGTTCTTCAACACCTACTTCACCGGGCAGAAGGAGCTCGCGGTGATGGCGGCGATGACCGCCGCCGAGCGCGCGCAGTTCCTCTCGCGCGTGCTGGGCTACGAGCGCCTCCGCACCGCGCAGGAGCAGCTCAAGTCGACGCGCACCGAGCTGCGGGCCCGGCTCCAGGGGCTGCAGGCGAGCCTCCCGGACGCGGCCCTCCTCGACCGGCAGGCGCAGCAGGCGCGCGAGCGCCTCGAGGCGGCGACGACGGCCGAGGCGGCGGGCACCGCGGCGCACGCCGCGGCCGAGGCGCGGCTCGCCGAGGCGCGGCCCCGCTGGGAGGCGCTCCAGCGCGAGCGCGAGGTGGCCCAGCGCCTCGAGGGCGAGCTGCGGGTGGCGCGGGTGCAGCTCCAGGCGGCGCGCGACCGCTGGCAGCAGCGCGAGCGCGAGGCGGAGGAGGCGGGCCGCGCCGCGGCGGAGCTCGCCGAGCTCGTCGCGCAGCTCGAGGGGCTCGACGCGCTCCGGGCGGAGCTGCGCGAGCTCGACGCGCGCGCGGCGGAGGCGTCGCGCCGGCAGGCGCAGGCGGCGCAGCTCGATGCGGCGCGGCTGCAGCTCGCGAGCCTCGACCAGCGCCTCGCGGGCCTCCCCGCGCCGGCGGCGCTCGAGGAGGCGCGGGCGCGGGTGGCGGAGCTGCGGGCCGAGCTCACGGCGGCGACGATCCAGGCCACCGAGCGCCGCGGCGCCTGGGTGCGCGACGCCACCGACGCGAAGGCGAAGCTCACCGCCCTCCGCGACCAGTATCGCGAGCTCAAGGAGCAGCACGACGCCATCGTGCACGCGGGGCGCGACGGCGCCTGTCCCACCTGCGCCCGCGCGCTGGGCGACGAGTACGAGCACGTCATCGGCGTCCTCGCCCGGCAGAGCGAGGCGGTGCAGCAGAACGGGAAGTACTACGCGCAGCGCGTCGAGCAGCTGAAGGACGAGCCCGGCGACCTGCTCGAGGTCGAGCGGCGCCAGGTGGCGCTGCAGCAGGAAGAGACGCGCGCCGTGGGGCTGTGCAGCCGGGTCGAGGCGCAAGTCCACGAGGCGGCGCGCGCGCGCGAGGAGCGCGCGCGGCTCGCCGCGCGCATCGCGGAGCTCGAGGGCCAGGTCGGCGAGGCCGCCGCGGCGTACGACCGCGAGCGGCACGAGGAGGTACGGCGCCGCCTGCGCGAGCTCGAGCCGCTGCAGCTGCGGGCCGAGCGGCTCCGCGCCGTGGCCGAGCGCGCGCCGGCGCTCGCCGCCGAGCGCGACACGCTGCGCGCGACGGGCACGGAGGCCGCCGACCAGGTGCAGCGGCTCGAGACCGAGCTCGCGGCGCTCGGCTTCTCCGAGAGCGCCTTCGCCGAGGCGCGCGAGGCCGAGCAGCGCGCCGAGCGCGAGCGGCGCGAGGCGGAGCTCGCCCTGGTGCGCGCGCGCTCCGAGGCCGCGTCGGCGCAGGAGGCGGTCGCGGCCGTGGCGCGCCGGCGCGAGGAGCGCGAGGTGCTCGAGCGCGAGGCCCGGCAGGCGGCGGCCGACCTCCTCCTGCACCAGGAGCTCGACCGCGCCCTCACCGATCTCCGGACCGACCTCAACGCCACGCTCCGGCCCGAGCTCTCCGAGATCGCCTCGGGCTTCGTGCGCGATCTGACGAACGGCCGCTACAGCGATCTCGAGCTCGACGAGAACTACGTGCCCACCCTCCTCGACGAGGGCGACCCCAAGCAGGTCATCTCGGGCGGCGAGGAGGACGTGGCGAACCTCGCGCTGCGGCTCGCCATCAGCCAGATGATCGCCGAGCGGGCGGGGCAGCCGCTCTCGCTCCTCATCCTCGACGAGATCTTCGGCTCGCTCGACGAGGAGCGCCGCGCCGCGGTCGTGGAGCTGCTGCGGAGCCTCGCCGACCGCTTCCCGCAGGTCATTCTCATCACCCACGTGGACGCGGTGCGGGAGGGGTTCGACCGGGTGGTGCGCGTGGGGCTCGACCTCTCGCGCGGCGTCTCGACGGTACGCGAGGAGCCGGTGGGCGCTCCGGGGGACGCGGATGTGGCGGCCTGAGCGCAGTCTCCACGGCCCCGAGCGGCCGACGGTGCGCGACATCGAGCCGCTCAACCGGGTCTTCTCCGAGGCCTTCACCGACCGCTACGGCCGCGACGGGATGGTGGGCGTGCGGGTGCCGTTCCTCAATCCGCTCGTCTGGCGCTATGCCATCGAGGACGCGGGCGAGGGCGCCATGATCTGGCGCGACGGCGACGGCGGGATCGTCGCCTTCAACATGGTGCACCACTCGGGGTCGGAAGGCTGGATGGGCCCGCTCGCCGTGCGCCCCGACCGCCAGGGCGACGGGCTCGGCACCGGGATGGTGCGCACCGGGCTCGAGTGGCTCAAGGACCAGGGCTGCCGCACGATCGGCCTCGAGACGATGCCGCGCACGGTGGAGAACATCGGCTTCTACAGCCGCCTGGGGCTCACGCCGGGGCACCTCACGATCACCGTCGTGAAGGATCTGCCCGCGCGCCGGCCGGGCGCGGTCGAGCTCCTCTCCACCTCGGGCGACGTCGCCGGCGGGATCGCCGAGTGCCGCGCCCTGGTCGCGCGGCTCTCGCCGGGCGTGGACTTCACGCGCGAGCTCGAGCTCACGCTCGAGCTCGTCGTGGGCGACGTCTCGCTGGTGCGCCGCGGCAGCCGCCTCGTCGGCTACGCGCTCTGGCACGCCGCCCCGCTCGCCGCCGGCCGCCCGCGCGACGAGCTCCGCGTCCTCAAGGTGGTGGCGGAGGACCACCGCACCTTCGTCGCGGTGGTCGAGGCGGTGCAGGCCGCGGCCCAGGCCGAGCGGGTGCGGCGTGTCGCGCTCCGCTGCCAGACCGCCTTCCGCGACGCCTATCACCACCTCATCGGCCAGGGCTTCCGGGTGCACTGGACCGACCTCCGCATGACCCTGCGCGGCCATCCCGAGCCCGCGCTCGACGAGGCGGTGGTGATGTCCAACTGGGAGATCTGACCTCCCGCTTCACCTCGTCACTTCGTCAGCGCCCACCAGCGCACGAGCAGCGTCGCGCTCACGGCCAGCAGCAGGTGCACGCTCGCCACGGTCGGCGGCAGCGCCCCCGCGAGCACGATCCACAGCACCAGCGCGACCACGGCGATGACGAGCGTCAGTCGGGGCGACATGCGTCTCTCTCCGGTACCCGGTGGAACGGTTGACCCGCGGCGAGCCCGTCCCTATCTTACACCCAGTCGAGTGGTCGCGGGGAGCTCCGTTATTGAGCCAACAGGTCCAGTGATGGGCCCGCATGCCGTGGTCGATGCCACGCCCCCCGGGGGAAGACAGACATCATGGTGAGGGCGCCGAGCATTCTCATTGGGCTTCAATAATCCTCTCCGTGCCACTCATTCCATTGCGCCATTGCGCAGAACGCCGGTCCGGTCGGGCCGGCGTTCTGTTTTGACGGCCGCGCTTGACGCCGCCGCCGCCGGGGCCATCTTCCCCGGAGTCCATCGCGCCCAGGTCCACGGGAGTCCGGTCATGCCGAGCTGCGTCGTCGCGCGGCGGCTGCACTTCAACGCCGCCCACCGCCTGCACAATCCCGCGAAGTCGGACGCCTGGAATCGGGAGACGTTCGGGCTGTGCAACAACCCGAACTATCACGGCCACAACTACGAGCTCGAGGTGCTGGTCGAGGGCGAGATCGATCCCGCCACCGGCTACGTCGTCGACATCGGCCGCCTCAAGACGCTCGTGGAGGAGCGGGTGCTGCGGCACCTCGATCACAAGAACCTCAATCTCGACGTGCCCTGGTTCCGCGACCTCCTGCCGAGCGCGGAGAACATCGCCGTCGTGATCTGGCAGCAGCTCCAGCCGGAGATCCCCGCGGGGCGTCTCCTGCGCATCCGCCTCTGGGAGACACCGAGGAACTATGTCGAGTATGAAGGTCGGTAAGGGCGTCGTCTCGGACGAGGAAGGCACGGTCACCGACGCGACCCTCGAGGGCGAGCCGGTCGGCCCCATCGCCGTGCGGATGCGCGAGGTCCTGGGCCTGCTCGGCGAGGACCCCGCGCGCGAAGGCCTCGTGAAGACGCCGGCGCGCGTCGAGGCGGCGCTCCGCTTCCTCACCCGCGGCTACGGGCAGGACCCGGCCGCGGTCGTCGGCGACGCGCTGTTCGAGGCGGAGCACCAGTCGATGATCCTGGTGCGCGACATCGAGCTCTACTCGCTCTGCGAGCACCACCTGCTCCCGTTCTTCGGCCGCGCCCACGTCGCCTACATCCCCGACGGGAAGATCGTCGGCCTCTCGAAGCTCGCCCGGCTGGTGGACGTCTTCGCCCGCCGGCTCCAGGTCCAGGAGCGGCTCACCGACCAGATCGCCGACGCCCTGATGGACATCCTCCAGCCGGCGGGCTGCGGCGTGGTGATCGAGGCGGCGCACTTCTGCATGATGATGCGCGGGGTGGAGAAGCAGAACAGCCGCACCGTCACGAGCGCGGTGCGCGGCGTCTTCCGCGACGATTCGAAGACGCGCGAGGAGTTCCTCCGGCTGGCGCACAACCACGTGGGGCTCTGAGCGGGTGACGCCCGCCGACCGGGACGCGCCGCCGCTCGCGGGGCGGCTCGCCCTCGTCACCGGCGCCTCGCGCGGGATCGGCGCCGCGACGGCCGCGGCGCTCGCGGAGGCGGGAGCCACGGTGGTGCGCGTGGCGCGATCGCTCGCGCCCGGCGCCACGGGGGCGTTCCGCGACTACGTCTGCGATCTCGCCGACCCGGCCGCGGTGGCCGCGTTCACCGCGCGGGTGCTCGACGACGTCGGCACCCCCGACATCCTCGTGAACAACGCGGGAACGTTCGCCGTCGCGCCGTTCGAGGCTACCGAGCCCGCCGAGCTCCAGCGGCAGCTCGCCGTGAACCTCGTCGGTCCCTTCGCCGTGGCGCGCGGGATCCTGCCGGCGATGCGCGCGCGCGGCCGCGGGCTCCTCGTCACCGTGGGGAGCGTGGCCGACCACGTGGCGTTCCCCGAGAACACGGCCTACGCCGCGGCGAAGTTCGGGCTCCGCGGGCTGCACGAGACGCTCGCGGCGGAGTACGCGGGCACCGGCGTGCGCTGCACGCTCGTCTCGCCCGGCCCCACCGACACCGCCGCGTGGGACGCGGTGGATCCCGACCAGCGTCCCGGCTTCCTCCCGCGGCGCGCGATGCTGCGCCCCGCCGACGTCGCCGAGGCGATCCGCTTCGTCGCCACCCGCCCGCCGCACGTGCGCATCGACTGGCTGCGGCTCGGGCCGTCGGTCTGAGCGCGGCGAAGGATCGACTCCGCATCCGATCGCAGGCCGCTCTGTTCAAGGAGGTTCGATTGATGTCCTGCCGTGGCCTCGTCCTCCTCGCGTCGCTCGCGTCGGTCGCGCTGCTCGGGCCGACCCCGCTCGTGGCCCAGCGTCCCGCGCCCGCGGCCCCGCGCCTCCCGGCGCTTCCCGACTCGAGCGGCTGGGGCGTGCACGTGCTCACGGCCGCGCAGGACTCGCAGGGCGGCGTCTGGGTCGGCACCTACGGGCACGGGATCTTCCATCTCGCGCCCGGCGCCACGACCTGGGCGCGGATCCACAGCGACACGACGGACACCTCGCTCTCCTGGGACTTCGTCGACGCCTTCGGCTTCGGCCCGCGGGGGGAGGTCTGGTACGGCACCGTCGGCAACGGCTGGGGCCTGAGCACCGACGGCGGCCGCACCTGGCGCAACTGGACCCTCCGTCAGCTGGGCCCCGAGTGGCAGTACGTGGCCCCGCAGGGCATCGTCACCCTCGGCGACACGACGGTGATCGGCACCGCCGACGGCCTCCAGATCACGAGCGACGACGGCGCGCACTGGACCGCGATCGGCGACACCACCGGCCCGCGCGCGACGGGCCCCGCCGACACCGCGCTCGCGCTGCTGCCGAACGAGTACGTGCTGCGCGTCGTCGGCGCCGGCGGGCGGCTCGTCGCGCAGACGCTCCGGGGCCCGATCTCGCTCGAGGCCGCGGGCCGCCGGTGGGCGGCGGCGCCCAGCGCGATGCCGCTCGCGCAGGTGCCGACGGACACGGTGCGGCTCCGCGGCCGGGACTACCGGCCGACGCACTGCGGGCTCATCCCCGCCGACAGCGCGTGGCGCGGCTGCTTCGCCGACGTGCGCGCCCCCGCGGCCGCAGCCCCCGCGCGGCCGCGCACGACCTGGTTCGCGCGGCCGATCGCGCGCGAGGACAACGCGTACATCGACCAGACGTACCGCTACGGCTCGACGATGGGCGGCAACTTCCAGCAGCACCAGGGCGTCGAGTTCAATAATCCCGACGGCACGCCGGTGCACGCGATCGGCGCGGGCACCGTCGTCTACGCCGGCCGCGCCGAGGCGGGGGCGCTCACCGTCGCGATCCGGCACGACACGACGGTCGCGGCCCCCGCCGGCGCGCCGGGCCTCGGCGGCCGGCTCCACGTCTATTCGGTCTACTACCACAACTCGGCGCTCGCCGTGCGCGTGGGCGACCGCGTCACGCCGGGGCAGGTGATCAGCCGGGTCGGCAACACCGGCCGCGCGACGAACGACCATCTCCACCTGGAGGTGCACGCCGCGCCCACCGACTCGATCGGCGCGATCGTGGACTCGCTCGACAAGTTCCCGCCCTACACCACGAACCCCGAGCTCTGGATCGCACCGCTGCCGGGAACGGGCATCGTGGCGGGCCGGGTGTTCGGCCCCGACGGCAAGCCGGTGCCGCAGGCGCGGATCTACGGCATCGTGAAGCCGCGCCCGGCCGAGACGCCGTTTTCCTTCGCCGAGACCTACGGCGACCGCGCCCACCCGCACCCCCTCTACCACGAGCACTTCGCCGTCGGCGACGTTCCTGCCGGCAGCTACGTCCTCGGTGTCCAGATCGGCGACCGCAAGGTCTACCGCCGCGTGCGCGTCGAGCCGGGCAAGGTGACGTGGGTGGAGTTTCGATAGGTGCTAGGTGCTAGGGGCTAGGTGCTAGGGGGCTCGGGGCCGATGCCGGCCTCCTCGATCCGAGCCCCTTCGACCGCGCCCTAGCACCTAGCCCCTAGCACCTAGCACCCGCTTCAAAGGCTCACATCTCGTGTACATCGAACTCACCGACCATCTCCGCTGCCCCGCCGAGCACGACGAGCAGTTCCTCGTCCTGTTGCCGGGGCTCATGGAAGGGCGCGACGTGCGGACCGGGGAGCTGGGCTGTCCGGTCTGCGGCCGCACCTTCCGCGTCGCCGACGGCGTCTTCCACGCGGGCGACGCGCCGCCGCCGCCCGCCCCCGACGCACCCACGCTGCTCACCCCGGAGGCGATGGCCGCGTTCCTCGGGCTCTCGGGCCCGGGCGGCTACGTCGTGCTCGTGGGGGTGCCGGCCCGCGGGTGGCGCGAGCTGCTGGAGGCGAGCCCGGGCGTGGGGCCCGTGCTCGTGAACCCGCCGGCCGAGACGGCGGCGGAGTATCCGGTGAGCGTGGTGCGGGGCGGGCGGATTCCGCTCAAGACGCGCTCGATGCGCGGCGTGGTGCTGGGCCCCGAGGTCGCGGGCGATCCCGCCTGGGTGCGCGAGGCCGCGCGCGTGGTGCTGCCGGGGCTGCGGATCGCGGGCGAGGGGCCGGTGCCCGAGGTGCCGGGGCTCGAGGTACTCGCGAGCGCGGGCGGGTGCTGGGTGGCGGCGCGGGGGAGATAGCGCGGGGGAGGGTGGGCGGGAGTGCAACGCGGACCGGCCGCGCCCCTCAGGGGCGCGGCCGGTTGCGGTTTGCTCGCTTGATGATGAAGACGGCCGCCAGGATCACTCCCAGCACGACGCCGGCGAAGATCTCGAATCCCATGCTCCCCTCCTCCCGGGCGCTCCCTGCAACCTAACACCCCCCTCAGGGGTGGGCCATGTCGTGGACGCCGCCGGCCGCCTCCTGGTAGAGCGCCTCGATCCGGTCGCGGTAGTTCGTCTCCACCTCGCGCCGCTTCACCTTGAGTGACGGGGTGAGCTCGCCGCTCTCGATCGTGAAGTCGCGCGGAATGAGGAGGAGCTTCTTCGGCGTCTCGTACTGCGCGAGGTCGCGCAGCGTCTTGCGCACCTCGCGCTCCATCTTGGTGTACGTCTCGGGCAGCTCGAGCAGCTCGGCGTCGGAGCCGAAGGCGAGCTGCTTGTGGTGCGCCCAGGCGCGCAGCGGCTCGAGGTTCGGCACGACGAGCATGATGGGGAACTTGCGCCGGTCGCCGAGCATGACGGCGTTGGAGACGAACTTGCTCGTCTTCGCCATGTTCTCGATCGGCTGCGGCGCGATGTTCTTCCCGCCCGCGGTGACGATGAGGTCCTTCTTGCGGTCGGTGATCCGCAGGTAGTCGCCCTCGAGCTCGCCGATGTCGCCGGTCCGGAACCAGCCGTCGGCGTCGATCGCCTCGGCGGTCGCCTCGGGCTTGTTGTAGTACCCCTTCATCACGTGCGGCCCGCGCGTGAGGATCTCGCCGTCGGGGGCGATCTTCACCTCGACGCCCCGGACCGGCTCGCCCACGGTGCCGATCCGCTCGCGGCCGGGGCGGTTCACCGTGATCACGGGCGAGGTCTCCGTCAGCCCGTAGCCCTCGAGAATCGGCAGCCCCGCGGCGAAGAAGAACTTCGCGATCTCGGGGTTGAGCGCCGCGCCGCCCGAGCAGAAGTAGCCGAGCCGGCCGCCGGTGCGCGCCCGCAGCTTCGCGAAGACGAGCCGGTCGGCGAGGCGGTTCCGCAGCCGGAGCCCCGCGCCGGGGCGGCGGCCCGCCTGCTCGGCGTCGACCCGCGCCTCGCCGACGCGCTTCGCCCAGTAGAAGATCCGGCGCTTGAGGCTCGAGCCCGCCGCGGCCGCCTCGAGCGCGCGCGCGTAGATCTTCTCGTAGAGGCGCGGCACGGAGATCATGATCGTGGGCCGCACCTCGCCCATCTCGGCGGCGACCGTGTCCACGCTGGTCGCGTAGTTGATGATGGCGCCCGCCTCGACCATGCAGTAGTGGCCCGCCATCCGCTCGAAGATGTGCGAGAGCGGCAGGAACGACAGACACTCGTCGCGCTCGGAGAGCGGCAGCACCTCGAGGCCGCCCACCACGTTCGACGCGATGTTCCCGTGGGTGAGCATGACGCCCTTCGGGTCGCCCGTCGTGCCCGAGGTGTAGATGATCGTGGCGACGTCGTCCGGCCGGGCGCGGAGGGCGTCGGCGCGCCAGGTCGGGTGGGCGTCGCGCGCCGCGCGGCCGCGCGCGAGCACCTCCTCGAGCGCGAGCACGCCCGGCCCCTGCGCGTCGGCGTCGAAGGCGACGACGTGGCGCAGCTCGGGCAGCACGGCCCGGATCGCCTGGACCTTCTCGAGCTGGAGGCGCGTCGAGACGAAGATCGCCGCCGCCCCCGAGTCGCGCAGGATGTACTCGATCTGCTTCGCCGGCAGGGTGGGGTAGACCGGCACGTCGATCGCGCACGCGGCGAGCGAGGCGAAGTCCGCCATCGCCCACTCGGGCCGGTTCTCCGAGAGAATGGCGACCCGGTCGCCCGGGGCGACGCCGAGCTCGCGCAGGCCGATGCTCAGGGCGTGCACCCGCTCCAGCAGCTCGGCGTAGGAGATGCCGACCCAGCGGCCGGCCAGCTTCGCGCGCAGCGCCACGGGCCGGGTGGCGAAGCGGTCCATCGCGCCGAAGAAGAGCTCGTTGAGAGTCGTGATACTGCCCACCGCGGCCTCCGTTGGACGAGGGGTCGGGCGGACCCGGCAGGGGAACCGGGGGTGCGCGCCTACTGGGGGAATCTACGTCAGGGGGAGACGGGCTGCCCGGGTCGTGTCGCACCGCGCCGACGCGCCGCGGCGGCCTCGCGGACCGGCGACGGGTCCCGCTACGGCTGGAAGCGCACCACGAACTGCTGCCCCGAGCCGGCGACCGGCCGGCCGGAGACGGCCCACTGCGACCGGACCTCGACCACCGCGCTCTCCGGGGCGGCGATGCCCGGCACGCGGTCGAGCGTCACCGGCGTCACCGGCTGCCCGTCGGTGCCGGTCGTCACCGTGTCGAGCACGCCGCCCGGGCCGAGCTGCACCGAGCGCTGGGCCGGATCCGCGAAGGCGGGCGAAACGACCTCGTACACCAGGCGCCCGCCGGCGAGCGGGGCCGCGGGCGGCGCGCCGCTGAGGAGCAGCGCCACGAGCGGCGCGGAGCCCGCCTCGGCGCTCGCCACCGTGAGCTCCTGCGCGCCGACCGCGAGCGAGTCGGGGCCCGGCACGATCCGCAGGTTGACGGGCGCGGTGTACAGCCCGCCCACGTGCGCCTGCACCTGCACGGTGCCCGCGCCGACGCCCGTGACGCGGCCCTGGGCATCCACCACGGCGAACGCCGGGGCGTTGGTCACCCACTCGATCTCCGCCGCCACGCTGTCGCCGTTGCGGTCGAGGGCGCGGGCGCGGAGCTGGAGCGTGTCGCGGATCTGGAGCGAGTCGGCGGCCGGCGGCTCGATCGCGAGCCCGATGACGCCGCTCTCCTCGTGGAGATTGCTGCACGCGGCGCCCACCCCGGTGGCCGCGCCCAGCACCAGCACGCCCAGCGCCGCCCGTCGGGCGAGGCCGCGTCGCGTCACAGCGTCTCGGGCGCCGGCGAGTTGGCGATGTCGCGCAGCGCCGCCTCGGCATGGCGGACCCAGCGCTCGGCGTCCGGCCCCTTCGGCGGGCGGGCGAGGAAGGCGCGCAGATGGTGCGCCGCCTGCTGCACGTCGCCGCGCTTGAGCAGCAGGAACGCCACGCCGTAGTGGGCGCCGCCCAGCGTGTCGTCCAGTTCGAGTGCGCGGCGATAGTGCCGGATCGCCTCGTCGGGCTGGCCCGTCTTCGTGAAGGCGATCGCCATGTTCAGCAGGATGCGGCTGTCCGCCGGATTGTCGCGGAAGGCGAGGCGGTACGACGTCAGGGCGGCCTCGTAGTCGCCCTGACGCTCGAGGGCGAGGCCCTCGTTGAGGTAGTCCAGCCGCTGGGGGCGGAGCGCCTCGGTGGTCTCTTTGCCGAAAAGCCGTCGCCAGAAGCTCATCGAATGAGCGGGTCCCCGCGGGTAGGTCCAAGTCCCACAGCGAATTGCCGAGGAGGGTATCGGGCGGAAGATAGCTGCCGCTCGGGCGGCCCGCCACCCATCCGCGGCCGGCCGGGCCGCCCCGCGCGCCCGGTTTGCCCGAGCCGCGGTCGGGGGCTAGGTTGAGCGAGACCCCCTGTCCGGAGGAGCCCGATGTCCCGTTCACCCACGCCGGCGCCGCGCGGAATCATGGATGTCGACTGGGCCTTCTTCGGCGAGATCTGCCGCGCCCTCGCGCTCCGGGTCGCCCGCGACTACCAGCCCGAAGTGGTCCTGGGCATCGCCAAGGCCGGTGTCATCCCCGGCGTCGTGGTCGCCTCGATTCTCCAATGCGACTTCGCGTCGATGATCGTGACGCGCGAGAGCGCCGAGGCGGAGCCGATCCTCATCAGCGGGCCCCCGGCGAGCATCCGGGGCCGCCGCGTCCTGCTGGTGGACGAGACCTGCGACACCGGCAGCACGCTGCGTCTCGCCCTCACCGAGGTGCGCGCCCTCCGCCCCGCGGAGGTCCGCACCGCCGTCTCCTTCAAGACCGGCGCCTACGTCCCCGACTACTTCGCCTTCGAGACCGAGAGCCTGATCGTCCTGCCCTGGGACCGGGAGATCATCGTGGGCGGCGAGGTGGTCGCGCGGCCCTGACGGCCGCCTGCAACCAAATCCCGCCGGCCTCCATCTAACGCTCCGACCCCGACCTCGGAGCCTCGCATGCCCTTCTTCGGCAGCCTCCCGGCGCTCGCGCTGGGCGCCCTCGCGCTCGTCGCCTTCCCGCCGTATCTCGTCGCCCGCCTCGAATCGATCCCCGCACCGGGCGAGCGCATCGAGCTCGCCGGCGACTCCGTCGCGATCTACGATCTCGCCGGCACCGTGACGCTCGTCGCCGGCGGCGGCGCGACGGTGACGGTGGACGTGCAGCGGGGCGGGAGCGAGGCCGGCCGGCTCCGGCTCGAGACCGGGCCGGTGCGGGGCGTGCCGGCGCTGCGCGTCGTCTATCCGAGCGACCTGATCCGCTACGCGCGCCTCGGCCGCCACTCGCAGACCACCCTCGGCGTGCGGGACGACGGCACGTTCGACGACCGCCGGGGCGACGACGGCGGCGGGCGCATGCGCCGGGTGCGCATCTCGGGCGACGCGGGCCTCGACGCCCACGCCGATCTCCGGATCGCCGTACCCGCGGGGAAGGGCGTCGCGCTGCACCTCGCGGTGGGCGAGGTGACGGCGCGCAACGTGGACGGCCGCCTCGAGCTCGGCACCGCGAGCGCGAACGTGACCACGACCGGGACCCGCGGCCGCCTCCGCGTGGACGTCGGCTCGGGCGACGTCCGCGCGAGCGACGTCCAGGGCGATCTCTCCATCGACACCGGCTCGGGCCGGGTCGCCGTCGCCAACGTGCGGGGCGGCGCCGTGCTCTCGATCGACACCGGCTCCGGCGACGTCGAGGTGACCGGGGCGAGCGCGCCGGCCGTGAACATCGACACCGGCTCGGGCGACGTCTCGCTCACGGGCCTCGCGACCGATCAGCTGAAGCTCGATACCGGCAGCGGCAGCACCACGATCGAACTCGCCAGCGACATCCGCGACCTCGACGTCGACACCGGCTCGGGCGACGTCACCGTGCACGCCCCCGCCGGCCTGAGCGCGCGCGTCCACTTCGACGCCGGCAGCGGCGACATCGACAGCGACTTCCCCATCACCGCCGCCCGCCGCGACGGCAGCGAGATCGACGGCACGATCGGCGACGGCCGCGGGCGGATGAGCGTGGAGACCGGGTCGGGGGATATTCGGCTGGTGCGGCGCTGATTGAAAAACCCTCCGGTGCTCATCGCGCGCACCGGAGGGTTCCGTATTTCCTGTAGTTCCTGACCGCTATCGACCGCCCTCGACCGCCTCCCGATAGTCCACCCCCCGCGCCATCTGCTCGTAGAGCGTGCCGAGGGTCTCGGGCGCGCCGGCGAGGAAGCGGCAGCGGGCGTCGCCGCGGGAGCGGCACTCGACCTCCATCACGGCGACGAGCCCCTCGGCCACGCGGCCGAGGAGGTCGGCGAGCATGCCGCAGGAGAGATGGCAGGTCGGGTAGGCGGCGCCGCCCTCGTCGAGTGCCTCGGCCCAGGCCGGGGCGTCGAGGGCGAGCACGGCGGGGCCGAGCGGCTCGGTGGCGAGCTCCCCCCAGCCCATGTCCCGAAAGAAGCCGCCGAGGGCCTCGCCGAGATAGCGGACGTCGAGGTCGGCGGGGCGGGGCACCTCGTAGTGCTCGGCGAGCCAGGCGGCGAAGGCCTGATACATCTCTTCGCCGCTCGCGAAGCCCGCTTCCTGGAGGTAGGTCGCGGCCTGCAGGCCGGCGTCGCGCTCGAGGCTCGCGCGCAGCTGCTGCAGCGCGCGGCGGCCCAGGAGGAGGCCGGCGGCGGGACGGGACATGGATGTGCTCATGATTCGTGGAACCTAGGCCGCCGGTCCGACCCGGCGCAAGAGCTCGGCCTCGTCGATCACCTCGACGCCGAGCGTCTGCGCCTTTTCGAGCTTGCTGCCCGCGTCGGCGCCGGCCACGACGGCGTCGGTCTTCTTGCTCACGCTCCCCGCCACCCGGCCGCCCGCGCGCTCGATGAGCTCGGTGGCCTGCGTGCGCGAGAGAGTGGGGAGCGTGCCCGTGAGGACGTACGTCTTGCCGGTGAGCGCGCCGCCGGTCGCCGCGGCGTGCGGCTCGATCAGGTTGAGACCGGCCTGCTGGAGCCGCGCGACGAGCTCGCGGTTCCTGGGCTCGCGGAAGAACGCCTCGACCGCGTCGGCGATCGTCGGCCCCACGCCCGGGACGTCGTGCAGCGCCTCGGAGGAGGCGTTCATCAGCGCGTCCATCGTCCCGAACCGGCGGGCGAGGAGCTGCGCCACCGTCTTGCCGACGTGGCGGATGCCGAGGCCGAAGAGAAGGTTCGAGAGCGGCTGCGCCTTCGACGCCGCGATTGCCGCGACGAGCTGCGTCGCGCTCTGCTCGGCGAAGCGCTCCAGGGCGACGAGCTGCTCGGTGCGCAGGTCATAGAGGTCCGCCACGTCGCGCACGAGGCGGGCGTCGAGGAGCTGGCGCACCCGCTCGTAGCCCAGCCCGCGGATGTCCATCGCGTCGCGCGCGGCGAAGTGGACGATCCCCTCGAGGACGCGCCCGGGGCAGGTGGCGTTGGGGCAGTAGCGCATCGCCTCGTCCACCGGGCGCTCGACCGGCGTGCCGCAGGCGGGGCAGTGGTCGGGCATGCGGAAGGCGCGCTCCTCCCCGGTGCGCCGCGCCGGCAGCGGCGCGACGACCTGCGGGATCACCTCGCCGGCGCGCACCACCTCGACCCAGTCCCCGATCCGCAGGTCTTTCTGCGCGATGAGCTCCTCGTTGTGGAGCGTCGCGTAGGAGACGACCACGCCGCCGACCTCCACGGGCTCGAGCACCGCGAACGGGTTGAGCGAGCCGGTGCGGCCGACGTTGATCGCGATGTCGTTGAGCCGCGTGACGGCCGTCTCGGGCGCGAACTTCCGCGCGATCGCCCAGCGCGGGTCCCGCCCGCCCACCACGCCCAGCTCGCCGTGCAGCGCGAGCGGGTCCACCTTGATCACCACTCCGTCGGCCTGGAAGGGGAGGGTGGCGAGCAGGTTCTCGTAGTCGGGGATCCGCGCCTGCACGGCGGCGAGGTCGGGGAAGCGCTCGCGGTGCGGCTCGACCTGGAAGCCCCAGCGCTCGAGGAGGTCGAGCGTCTCCCAGTGCGTGCGCGCGTCGAGCGCGCCCTCGATCGGCTCGACGTGGAAGGCGAACATCCGCAGCCGCCGCTTCCGCGTGATCGCGGGATCGAGCTGGCG
>DASTSO010000112.1:0-24206 GCA_035760645.1 Gemmatimonadales bacterium | reverse complement strand
GGAACAGCAACTTCGCCTCCGACAAGATCGCCATCGTCCTCGATCCCTTCCGCGACCGCAACACGCGCGCGTGGTTCGAGCTGAACCCGTACGGCGAGAAGGGCGACAACATGAACGGCGACACCGGCTGGGACCCGGTGTGGGAAGGCGCCACGCAGCTCGACTCCCTTGGCTGGACGGCGGAGTTCCGCATCCCGCTCTCGCAGCTCCGCTTCGGCCGCGACTCCATCCAGGCCTGGGGGCTCCAGGTGTGGCGCAGCATCGCGCGTCGCAACGAGTCCGACATGTGGGCCTTCTGGAAGCGCAACGAGTCGGGAGGCCCCGCCTACTTCGGTTCCATCGAGGGACTCCGCGTCGCGCGGCAGCCGCGCCAGATGGAGTTCGTCCCCTACGTGGTGAGCAAGAGCAAGTTCGAGCGCGCCGCCGCCGGCGACCCGTTCAACCGCACGCGCGAGCAGGGCTTCCGCACCGGCGCGGACCTGAAGCTCAACCTCACCTCCGCGCTCACCCTCGACGCGACCATCAACCCCGACTTCGGCCAGGTCGAGGTGGACCCGGCGGTCGTCAACCTCTCCGACGGCGAGACCTACTTCGACGAGAAGCGGCCCTTCTTCATCGAGGGCGCGAACATCTTCAACCAGTTCGGCTCGGGCGGGGCGAACAACTTCTGGGGCTTCAACAATCCCTCGCCCGACCTCTTCTACAGCCGCCGCATCGGGCGCAACCCGCAGCTCTCGCCCGACGTGCCGGACGGCGGCTTCCTGGACCGGCCGCAGGGGACGCACATCCTGGGCGCGGCGAAGCTCTCCGGCAAGGTGGGCGACTGGAGCGTCGGCACGCTGAGCGCGCTGACGAAGCGCGAGACGGCGACGATCGACGTCGGCGGCGCGCGCGCCTCGGCGGAGGTGGAGCCGTTCACGTACTACAACGTGACGCGCATGCTGAAGGAGTTCGGCGAGGGGCGGCAGGGGCTGGGCTTCATGGCCACGGGGATGCTGCGCGACCCGGGCAGCGACCTCGCGCGCGACGCGCTCTCGCGCGACGCCGTCGCCGTCGGCATCGACGGCTGGACGATGCTGGGCCGCGACCGGACGTGGGCGCTCACCGGCTGGCTCGGGGCCAGCCGCGTCGGCGGCAGCGCCGCGGCGATCACCGCGCTCCAGCGCGATCCGATCCACTACTTCCAGCGCCCCGACGCCGACCAGGTCACGCTCGACCCCGCCGCCACGAGCCTCTCGGGGCTGGGCGGCCGCGTCACGCTCAACAAGCAGAAGGGCCGCTTCTACTCGAACACCGCCGTCGCCTTCCTCACGCCGGGCTTCGACGTCAACGACGTCGGCTTCCAGTGGACGAGCGACGTCATCAACGTGCACCAGGTGATCGGCTACCGCTGGCGCACGCCGACGAGCTGGTACCGCTCGCTCACGTGGAACGCCGCGCACGCGCGCAACTGGAACTTCGGCGGCGACCAGATCCACGCGACCTACTGGACGAACGCCAGCATGCAGCTGCGCAATTTCTACTCGGTGCGGCTCGGCGGCGCGTACTTCCCCGACCGCCTCACCGACCGGCGCACGCGCGGCGGCCCGCTCATGGTCAACCCGAAGGGCTTCGAGCTCTTCGGCGGCTGGGACTCGGACGACCGCCATCCCGTGGTCGTCGGCATGAGCGGCTCGGTGGACAAGTTCAGCCGCGGCTCGACCGACGCGTGGGACGTGAGCACCTACGTCGAGTGGAAGCCGATGGACCGGCTCTCGCTCCGGGTGAGCCCCGAGCTGACGAAGAACCGCACCGCGGCGCAGTACGTCGGCGCGCTCGCCGACCCGGCCGCGACGGCCACCTTCGGCACGCGCTACCTCTTCGCCGACCTCGACCAGACGACGCTCTCGTCGTCGCTCCGGGTCAACGCCATCTTCTCGCCGAAGCTGAGCCTCGAGCTCTACGCGCAGCCGTTCGTCTCGAGCGTGAAGTACGGCAGCCTCAAGGCGCTCGCCGAGCCGCGCTCGTACGCCTTCACCCCCGACGGCGGCGTCGGCCCCGACGGCGCGACGGTGACGGCGAACGATTTCACCTTCGCCTCGCTGCGCGGCAACGCGGTGCTGCGCTGGGAGTACCTGCCGGGCTCGACGATGTACCTCGTCTGGACCCAGGACCGCTCGGTGCAGGAGGACGTGGGCGACTTCCGCATGGGCCACTCGGTGGGGCAGATCTTCCAGGGCAAGGCGAACAACATCTTCCTCGTGAAGTTCAGCTACTGGTGGAATCCCTGAGCCGCTAGCCGGTCCCGGCCCCGCCGCGCACGGCATGGCCCCGCCCCCGCGGCGGGGCTATGTTCGTTTCCATGACCGACATCCTCTCCTCGCGCGCGGCCCGGGCGGCCGTGGCGCTCGCCTTCGCCGCGGGGGCGCTGGCCGGCTGCGGCGAGCGGCGGGCCGAGGCGCCCACGGTGGCGCTCGGCCCCCTCGGCGACAGCCTGCCGACCACCTGGTACGAGATCACCGACGGCGCCTGGCTCGGCGGCTCGCGCTACGCCGTCGTCTCGCCCGCCGACCGCGTGGTGGCGGTGGTGGACTTCGGCGCCCCCGCCATCACGCCCGTCGGCTCGGCGGCCGAGCTCGGCAACCCGTCGGGCGTCTTCGCGAAGCAGGACACGCTCTTCGTGGCCGACTGGGGGAAGCGGCGGCTCACCGCGTGGGGACCGGCGGGGCGGCTGCTGCGGAGCTGGCCCGCGCCCGACGCCGCGCGCGGCGCGCTCCCGCAGGCGCGCGACGCCGCCGGGCAGTTCTACGCCGAGCTCTACCCGGCGCCGAGCCCCAGCGGGAGCGGCGCCCGGGACTCCGCCGCCGTGCTGCGGCTCGACCCCGCGCTCACGCGCGCCGACACGATCGCCCGGCTCGCGCCGCTCGACGTGGCGGAGGTGCAGACGAACGAGGGGAAGCACTTCGAGCGGCGGGTCTTCAGCGGGCAGGACCGCTGGGGCGTGCTGCAGGACGGCACCCTCTGGATCGCGCGGGTCTATCAGAACCGGGTGGACTGGGTGAGCCCCGACGGCAAGCGCGTCACGAAGGGCGAGGCGCTGCCCGACCGCGTGCTCGAGGTGACCCGGGTGGACCGCGAGCTGTTCAAGCGCGAGTTCCCGCCCGAGCTGCGGCAGCGCGCCGAGGAGCTCGCCTACAGCGCCATCAAGCCGCCGTTCGTGCGCGCCTTCACCGGCGGCGACGGCCGCGTCTGGCTCGAGAAGAGCCGGGCCGTGAGCGACACGACCCAGCGCTATCAGCTCGTCGACCGCCAGGGCCGGCTCGTCGCCGAGCTGCACGTGCCGGGCAAGCGCCGCATCCTCGCCGTCGCGGCCGACGGCGAGGCGCTCGTCACGGAGAACACGCCGGCGGGGGCGCGGGTGATGCGGGCGAGGGTGCCGGAGCTGGGCGGAACGGCGGGAGGGTCCGGGGGGCGGTGAGCTCCGAGGACACTCGGGATCTCCCGCCGTCCCGCCCTCAGTCGAGAATCGGCGGCTCCTCCTCCGCCACCGGCTGCTCGCCGGTGAAATCGCCGTTGCGGCGGGCGCGCTCGCGGCCTTCCTCGTACCAGCGGCGGGTGATCTCGCCGGCGAGCTCGCGGTTGCCCAGCCCGAAGGCGAGGGCGGCGGCCAGGGCGACGGCGCCGAGGGTGAGGGTGAAGGTGGCGGTGACGATCTCCTCGGCGACGCCGACCTGCTGCAGCGCCATGAAGATCGCGATCACGACCACCGCGCCCTTGGCCATCTTCGCCACGGTGGGCACGCCGCTCACCGTGCCGGCGGAGGCGAGGATGAGCCCGCGCACGAACTCGCCGACGATGATGCCGAGGATGACGATGACGATCGCGGCGATGAGCGTCGGGATGAAGGCGAGCATCTGGCCGAACATCTCGCTCACGCTCTCGAGCCCCAGCGCGGTGCTGGCGAGCAGCACCACGACGAGCATGACGAGCCAGAAGACGAGCTTCGCCGTGGCGCGCACGGGGTCGAGGCGGCTCCCGGTGCGCTGCACCACCTCGTCGAGGTGGCCGGCCTTGGCGACGCGGTTGAAGTCGAGCCGCTTGAGCGCGTCGTCCACCCACTTCTGGATCTGCCGCGCGAGGAAGTAGCCGGTCAGCAGGATGAGGACCGCGGCGATGAGCGCGGGCAGGACGCCGCCCACCTGCTCCGCCCCGATCACGAGCCGATTCCAGAACTCGTCCATTTACGCCACCTCGATCACGAGTTTGCCGTGCTGGGCGCCCGACGCCAGTCGCCGGAACGCCTCCACTCCCTCCGCCAGCGGCACCACGGTGTCCACCGTGGGCCACAGAAGCCCCCGCCCGGCGAGCGTCGTGATCTCGCCGTACTCCGCGTACGAGCCCATCGTCGAGCCGAGGATGGACCACTGGTGCCAGAAGAGCTTGCGCACGTCGAGTCCGACCATCGGCCCCGTCGTGCCGCCGCAGGTGACGAGCCGGCCGGCGCGCCGCAGGCACCGGAGACTCGTCGGCCAGGTCCGCTCGCCCACCGAGTCGACGACGACGTGCGCGCCGCGACCGCCGGTGAGCCGCCGCACCTCGGCGGCGACGTCCGCGGTGGCGTGATTGATCGTGTGGTCGGCGCCCGCCGCGCGGGCCGGGGCGAGCTTGGCGTCGCTCGAGCTCGTCACGATCGCCGTGGCGCCCAGGAGCTTCGCGATGGCGAGCGCCGCCTGCGCGACGCCGCCGCCGATGCCCCAGATGAGCACCGTCTCCGGCGCGGCGAGGCGCGCGCGGGTCGTGAGCATGCGCCACGCCGTGAGCGTGGCGAGCGAGAAGGCGGCGGCGCGCTCCCAGGGCATGTGCGCGGGGACGCGCGCGACGTTGCGCGCGGGGACCACGACGTACTCCGCCGCGGTGCCGGCGCGGTGCTCGCCCAGGATCTGGAAGCGCTCGCAGAGCGGGTGCTCGCCGGCGCGGCACGCCTCGCACGCGAGGCACGCGACGCCGGGATTGAGCATCACGCGGTCGCCGGGCGCGAGGTCCGCGACCGCCGGGCCCACCGCCTCGACCACCCCGGCGCCGTCGGAGCCGACGACGTGCGGAAAGGGGCAGCGGAAGTTCGGCAGCCCCTGGGCGACGAAGAGGTCGAGCCGGTTGAGCGCCGCGGCGCGCACGCGCACGCGCACGTCGTCGGGCGCCCGGAGCTCCGGTACGGGGACGTCGGCGACGGTGAGCCGGTCGAGCCCGCCGGTACCGGTCAGGACGAGCGCGCGCATCGGGGTCGCGCTCGTCAGAAGCTGGGCGAGACGGCCTGCTCGCCGGGCCGCAGCGGCACCGCGACGGGCGGCGCGCCCGGCTCGGCGTCCTGCAGCAGGAAACGATACTCGGTGCGCCCGCTCGCGCGGTCGGTCACCCGGCCCGTCACGTAGGCGAGCCGGCGTCCGTCGCGCGAGACGGCCCACGAGAGGATCGGGTCCGCGCTCGTCACGAGCGGCGCGGGCGCGGCGGCGGCCCCGCCGGCGGCCCCGCCGGCCCCGGCGGCCCCGGCGGCCGCCGGGGCGAGCGCGTGGCGCACGAGCAGCGTGCCGCCGCGCTCGCCCCGCTGCACGAGCCAGCCGAGCTGGCCGTCGGGGAACCAGCGCGGCTGCTCCTCGCGCTCGCGCGTGGCGGCGAGACGGCGCGGATTGCTGCCGTCGGCGTTCATCAGCCAGACGTCGGCGGTGCCCTCGCGCGTCGAGACGAAGGCGATCGTGTGCCCGTCGGGCGACACGGCGGGGCTCACGTTGGCGCCCTTCGAGGCGGTGAGCTGGCGCAGGTCGCTCCCGTCGAGGCGCATCGAGTAGATCTGCCCCGCGCCGTCGCGCGTCGAGCTGAAGACGAGGCGCTGGCCGTCGGGCGTCCACGCGGGCTCGCCGTCGGCGGCGCCCGTGCCGGCCGGCGCAGGCGGGCTGACCCGGCGCGCGTTGCGGCCGTCGGCGTCCATGACCCAGATGCCGAAGCCGCCGCCCTTGTTGCCGCCGGCGACCTCGCCTGCGGCTCGGTTGCTGCTGAACGCGACGCGCGTGCGGTCGGGCGCGGGGACGGCCTGCGCCACGGTGGCGCTGTCGCCGTCGAAGTAGATCGGCGTGAGGACGTCGGGCGTGGCGGTGCGGAGCGCGTAGATGGTCCACGAGCCGCTGCGGTCGGAGGCGACGAGCAGCTCGCCGACGCCGAAGACGTCGGCCGCGGCGGTCTGGCCCCAGGCGCTCGTGGCGGTGATCGTGGTGCGGCCGAGGCCGGTGCCGACCACCACGCCGTCGGCGTCCACCGCGGCGATCTCGGGGCGGCTGCTGGTCCAGCGCGCCGTGCTCACCGCCCCGACGACCCGGTTGGAGTCGTCGAGCACGCGCGCGCCCAGCGTGGCGCGCTCGCCGAGGCCGACGGCGAGGCGGGCGTGGTCGAGCGCGATGTGGCCCGGGATGACGCGCACCGTCCAGGTCGCGGGGTCGAAGCCCGGGAGCGTCGCGCTGAGCGTCGTCGTGCCTTCCGCCTTCGCGACGAGCGCGTGCGCCACGGTGTCGTACGCGGCGATCGCGCTGTCAGCGACGCTCCACGTGATCCCCGCCTCGGCCACGGTGCTCGAATCGGCCGCCACGGCGCGGGCCGCCACGGGGAGCGTGGCGTGGCGCGGCAGCACGAGCGGCGCGCCGAGCCGCGGGGAGACGACCAGCGCGACCGGGAGCTGGTGCACCGCCACCGGCACGCGCCGCTCCTGGAAGAAGCCGCTGGCGACGATCTCCGCCCGGCCCGGCGCGAGCGCGGTGACGATCCCCGTGGGACCGACGCGCACCACCGTCGTGTCGCTCGAGCGCCAGACGACGCCGCCGCGCAGCGCCCGCCCGCCCTGGGCCGGCACGACGGCGCGCACCGTGTCGCTCGCGCCCGGGCTCAGCGCGAGCCGCGCGGGCGCGAGCGCGAACTCCGCCACGGCGACGTCGACCGCCGCGGTGGCGGCGAGCGCCCCGGGGCCGTCGGCCTTGATGATCGCCTGGCCCGGCGCGACGCCGACCACCAGCCCCTCGGCGTCCACCGTCGCGATCTCGGGCCGGAGCGACTTCCAGGTCACCCGCACCGGCTCGGCCGGCGTGCCGTCCTCCTTCAGCGTGCGCGGCGCGAGCCGCAGCGGCTCGCTCGGCAGCAGGTAGGCCGACGGGGGATCGAGCGTGAGGACGATGCCGCTCGGCGCGTCCGGCGCGCCGGACGCGCCCGGCGCCCGCGGCGCGGGCGCGCTCGAGTCGGCTGGAGGCGGGGCCGCCGTCCCGGCGGCCTCTGCGCGCGGCGGCACCTTCGCGCCGCTCGAGGCGCGGGCGGTCGAGGCGGGCCGGGCCGGGCCGGTGACCCGCACGCGGGCCGCGGCCTGCCGGTTCTGGAGCCGGACCTCCACGGTCGCGCTGCCGGGGCGCAGGGCGACGACCCGGCCGCTGCGGTCCACCTGCACGACCGCGGGGTCGGTGCTGCGGAAGACGAAGCGCGCGTTGGCGATGACGTTGCCCTGTCCGTCGTAGGCGGCGGCCGCGAGCGCCTGGCGCTGCCCGGGGGCGAGGGTGAGCTGGTCCGGCGTCACCTGCACCTGGGCGACGGCGGAACTCGCGCCCGGGCCGGCGCTCTTGCCGGCGCCCTGGGCGTGCAGCGAAGCGGGCGCGATCGCCGGGAGACCGGCGAGCGCAGCGAAAACGGCAAAACCGGCCAGCGTGGCCGGCGCGCGAGCGATGCGAAGCAGCACGACGTGTCCTGTCACGGGAGCGCCGGAATATACAAGCCGGGCGCGCGGCGAACGATGGGGGGTGGCAGGCGGGCGCCAACGTCTTGCACAAGTGCTGAATGCGTGCAAGTTATATCGCATGTTCCCATGGGCGCTTACGCGCCTCGACCCGGCGGCGGGGAGTGCCGCGAATACGTGCGGAGGAAGCCATGATGGCCGAGCTGCATAATATGGAGATGGGCTGGTCCGGTTCCGGATGGATGGACCCCCTGCCGACCTCGGGGGATGCGAGCCCCTCGACGACCGGCGCAGGCCTGTCCGGCGGCTTGGACATGGGCGGCAGCGCGCCGGGGACGGCGGCCGGCACCCAGGGCGGCGGCGCCCAGAGCGGCGGAACCCGGGCGCGCGCGAGCCGCGGCAGCTCGCGCGGCGGCGCCGCGAAGGGCGGGCAGGCCGGCCGGCGCACCGCGACGAAGAAGGCGGCCAAGAAGGGCACCAAGGGCGGCGCCAAGCGGACCGCGGCGCGCGGCGCGGGCAAGAAGGCGGGCGGCCGCACGGGCGGCGGCAAGAAGACGTCGAAGTCCACGGCCAAGAAGGCCGCGAGCCGCGGCGCCAAGAAGACCGCCAAGAAGGCCAGCGCCAAGCGCGCGACCAGCCGCGGCACCGCCAAGGGCGCGAAGAAGAGCGCGCGGGGGCGCGGCGCGGCGAAGACCGCCAAGCGGCCGACCAAGAAGGCGACCGCCAAGAAGGCGACCGCGAAGAAGGCGACCGCGAAGAAGGCGACCGCCCGGAAGGGCGGCGCGAAGAAGTCGGCGAAGAAGGCCGCGGGTCGCGGCCGGCGCTGAGCCGGCGACCGGCACGTCGCGCACGCGAAGCACGAGAGCAGCGCCCCGGCGTCCCGGGGCGCTCTTTCTTTCCCCGGCCCGCTCTTGCCGGGGACGGCAACGGGCTCCACCTTCTGGAGGCGCCGGCTGCCGTCTCGCGCCGGGCGGCACCTTCACCCCCACTCCCCGATCCCATGACCCTGCTGCGCGCCATCCTGCTGGCCTGCTGCTGCGCCGCCGGCGGCGCCGCCGGCACCGCCTGCGCCGGTACCGCCGCCACGCCGGGCACGGCCCCGGCGGCGACGGCCTCGCCGGCCGCCCTCACCGCGGCGATCGAAGCGCAGTTCCGCCGCTCGGCCGCCGCCTGGAACCG
Source organism: Gemmatimonadales bacterium (assembly GCA_035760645.1). Taxonomy (GTDB): domain Bacteria; phylum Gemmatimonadota; class Gemmatimonadetes; order Gemmatimonadales; family GWC2-71-9; genus DASSTY01. The sequence goes on along the minus strand of DASTSO010000112.1, from coordinate 15,289 downwards.
CGGCGACCTCGACGCCTTCATGGCCGACTACGTCCACGACAGCACCACGACGTACGTGGCGCGCGGCCACCTGCGGCACGGCTGGGACGCGATCCGCGCCGGCTACGCCCCGCGGTTCGCCCCCGGCGCGCGGCGCGACAGTCTCCACTTCGAGGACTTCGCCGTGCGGCCCCTCGGCGCCGACTACGCCGCGGTCTTCGGCCGCTTCGTCCTGAGCCGCGGCGACAGCGTGACGTCGAGCGGGCCGTTCACGCTGGTGATGCAGCGGCGCCCCGACGGCTGGAAGATTCTCCATGACCATTCGTCGAGCGACTGAGCGACGCGCCCGCCGACGCGGACGCCGACGCGGGCGCCGGCGGGGACGCGCCGCCGCGCTCCTCGTGGCGGCCGCGCTTCCCGTCGCCGCGCTCCTCGCCGGCTGCGCCAACCTGAGCCGCAAGCCGACCGGGGTGGCGCTGGTGGGCGTCACCGTGATCGACGGCTCGGGCGCGCCGCCGCAGCGGGACATGGTCGTGGTGGTGCGCGAGGGGCACATCGAGGCGGTCAGGCCGGTGATCGGCTTCCGGGCGCCGCCGCGCACCGAGGAGGTGGATCTCGCCGGGCGCACGGTGATCCCGGGGCTCATCGACGCCCACGCGCACGTCGAGCGCTGGGCGCTGCCGCGCTACCTCGCCTGGGGCGTCACCGCCGTGCGCGACGTGCACGGCACGCTCGACTCGATCCTCGCCCTGCGCGAGCGCGCGAAGCGCGGCGCGCTCGCGGGCCCGCGGATCTACAGCGCCGGCGCGATGCTCGACGGCGAGCCGACCACCTATCCCGACGCGCTCGGCGTGAGCGACGAGACGGGGGCGCGCAAGGCGGTGGACCGCCTCGCCGTGGCGGGGGTGGACTACCTCAAGGCGTACACGCGGATGACGCCCGCGCTCCTCGGCGCGATGCTCGACGAGGCGAAGACGTTCAAGCTGCGCGTGACGGCGCACCTGGGGCTCACCGACGCCGTCACCGCCGCGCGGCTGGGGCTCGCGAGCGAGGAGCACCTGAGCGGCATCCCCGAGGCCGCGCTGGCCGATCCCGCGCCGCTCTACGCGGCGCACCGCGCGTCGTTCTTCGCCGGGTGGACGGCGTTCGAGCGGAGCTGGGCCGGGCTCGACTCCACCGCGCTCGAGCGGGTGGCGCGGGAGCTCGCCGCCACGGGCGTCACGCTGGTGCCGACGCTCGTGCTGCACGAGACGTTCAGCCGGCTCGACGCGCCGGCCGCACAGCAGGACTCGGCGCTCGCCGCCGTCCCGCCGGCGCAGATCGAGCGCTGGAACACGCCGGACATGATCCGCCGGGCGGGGTGGACCGCGGCCGACTTCGCCGCCTTCCGCCGCGCGCGGCCCAACCAGGACTTCTTCGTGCGCCGCTTCTCCGCGGCGGGCGGTACCGTCGCCGCCGGCACCGACGCCAGCAACCAGCAGCTCGTCCCCGGCGCCAGCGTGCACACCGAGCTCGAGCTGCTCACGCGCGCCGGGCTCACGCCCCTCGCGGCGATCGCCGCGGCCACGGGCAACGCCGCCCGGCTCCTCGGCGCCGACTCGCTCGGCGTGCTCGCCCCGGGCAAGGTGGCCGACCTCGTCGTCCTCCGGGGCGATCCCTCGCACGACATCCGCCGCACCCGCGCCATCGAGCAGGTGATGCTGCGCGGCCGCTTCCTGCGCGCCGACAGCCTCCGGCAGGTGGTCACCGCGGGGCGGTGACGAGCCGATGCCGGCCCCTGCCCCCGGCGCGCGCGATGCGCACGAGGCGATCGAGCGCCTCGCGGCCTGGTTCGCCGAGCGGCCGACCCGGCAGGGGCTCCTCGCGCGCGAGGCGCTCGCGCGGCGGCGGCCCGACGACGACGCGCTGCGCGCCCGGCTGATCGACGCGCTGCGCCACGACACGCGGGCCGACGGCAGCGTCGGCGGCTCGCTCCTCGCCACCGCCTGGCGCGCCATCGAGCTCGTCGAGCTGGGCCACGGCGGCGACCAGCCCGGCGCGCAGCGGGCGGTCAACTGGATCCTCACCACCCAGAACAAGCCCGGCGCCTACGGCGAGGGCTGCACCCCCGAGCGGCACCAGCGGCACGTCTGCGAGCATTTCATGAGCGGGTTCTTCGCGCCCGCGCTCGCGACCCAGCGCGTGGCGCCCATCACGCTGCCCGACGGCAAGGTCTTCCGCGTCGAGGCGCCGGCGCGCTTCGCCGTGAGCTGCCTCGCGCTGCGCGCCGTGCTGCAGGCGGGCGAGCGGCGGCCGGCGGTCGAGCAGCACGTGGCGAGCCTGGTGCGATTGCAGGAGGAGTGGGAGAACTGGGGCGGCTACTTCCCGCCCGACCTGGTGGGCTCGGCCATCGAGGCGCTCGCCTACGCGGGCCCCGCGCGGCAGGAAGTGCTGCGGCGCCTCACGGCGCTCGTGCGCGACCACCAGGAGCCCGACGGCAGCTGGGCGAACGCCGACCTCTTCCACATGAGCGCGGCGCTCGTCGCCGCGCGCACCGACGCCGCGCGCCGCGCGCTCCGGCGGGCCGTCCCGCAGCTCGTCGGCCGCCAGCGCCCCGACGGCACCTACGGCCCCACCGCGCGCGAGGAGCGCGCGCTCATCGCCCTGCGCGCGCTGCTGCTCGCCACGGAGGACGAGCTGGCGCCGTGGGGGTTTTGAGAGGCGGCAATCCCCCCGTCAATACACCGGAGTCCACGGAGCGTCGGCTGAATCCGACGTCCCGTGGACTCCGTTCGCCTGCGGGGGATTGCTTCGGGTGCTGCGCACCCTCGCCATGACGGCTCGAGGGAACGACCGGCGGCCGCGCTAGAGCGTGCCCGCCGCCCGCACCACCCAGAACACGCCCACCACCATGCCCGCGACGCCGATGAGGCGGGTGACGCGCCGGCCCCAGACGAGGGAGCGGGCGGTGGCCTGGCGCATCGCCGTCGCGGCGACCAGGGCGAAGACGGTCATGGCGAGCGTCACCCCGACGCCGAAGGCGGCGAGATAGCCCAGGCCCAGCGTCGTGTCGCGCAGCAGGGTGACGGGCACGAGCGCCACCACGCCGCCGGTGCCCGCGAGCCCGTGCATCAGGCCGACGAGCGTGACGCCGCCGTGCGCGTGGTCGGAGCCGTGCGCGTGCGCGTGGCCGTGCGCGTGGCCGTGCCCGTGGGGCGCGGGCCCGCCGGCGTGCAGGTGCAGGTGGGCATGCCCCCCGTGCTCTTCGGCGGTGTGCAGGTGTAACTTGCGGGCCGAGACGAGCGCCCAGCCGCCGAGGCCGACGAGCATCGCGCCGACGAGCATCTCGCCGAGCGCGTCGTAGCGCTCGGGCCAGCGCACGCCGGTGACGAGCAGCACGCCGCCGGCGACGAGCACGGCGAGCGAGTGGCCGAGGCCCCAGCGCGCGCCGAAGCGCGCGGCGGCGGCGAGGGCGGGCCGGCGGCTCACGAAGGTGCTGACCGCGAGCATGTGGTCCACCTCGAAGGCGTGCAGGGCGCCGACCAGCGCGGCGGTGGCGAGCGTGAGGAGCACCGTCACGTGTCCGTCGTTTCTCCCGCGCGCGCCGCGGGCCGTTGCAGTGTGAGGACTACGAACCCCGAGGAGGCCGCCATGACCGACACGCCCCGCGACCAGACCGAGCGCATCCGGCTGACGGCATATTCGCACGGCGCCGGCTGAGCCTGCAAGCTCGGCGCGGCCGAGCTGGCGCAGGTGCTGCGCCACGTGCCCGGGATCGAGGACCCGAACGTCCTCGTGGACGCCGCGACGCGCGACGACGCGGCGGTCTACCGGCTGTCGGCCGAGCGCGCGCTCGTGGCGACGGTGGACTTCTTCACGCCCATCGTCGACGACGCCGCGACCTGGGGCGCGATCGCCGCGGCCAACGCGCTCTCGGACGTGTACGCGATGGGCGGCACGCCGCTCTTCGCCCTGAACCTCGTCGGCTGGCCGCGCGAGGGGCTCTCCTTCGCGCTCCTGGGCGAGGTGCTCGCCGGCGCGGCCGCGGTGGCGCGCGAGGCGGGCTGTCTCGTCCTCGGCGGGCACTCGATCGACGATCCCGAGCCGAAGTTCGGCATGGCGGTGATCGGCGAGGCGCACCCCGAGCGGCTGCTCACGAACGCCGCCGCGCGCCCGGGCGACCGGCTCGTCCTCACCAAGCCGCTCGGGACCGGCGTGCTCACCACGGCGCTCAAGCGCGGCGCGCTCACCGAGGCCGGCCTGGCCGAGGCGCTGCGCGGGATGCGCGCGCTCAACGCCGGCGCCGCGCGCGCCGCCCTCGCGCACGGGGTGCGCGCCGCGACCGACGTCACCGGCTTCGGCCTCCTCGGCCATCTGGGCGCGATGCTCACGGCGTCGCACGCCGCGGCCGAGCTCGCCGTGGACGCGCTGCCGCTCTATCCGTGGGCGCTCGACCTCGCGCGGCGCGGGATCATCCCCGGCGGCACCCGGCGCAACCTCGACGCGGCGCTCGCCGAGGGGCGCGTCGCGTTCGACGCCGAGGTGGACGACGCGCACCGCCTCCTCGCCGCCGACGCGCAGACGAGCGGCGGGCTGCTGCTCGCCGTCCCGCCCGAGCGCCACGCGGCGCTCCTCGATGCGCTCGCCGCCGAGGGCACCCTCGCCCGCGCGACGGTCGGGCGCGTCACGGCGGCCGCACCTGGCGCGCCCGGCACGATCCGCGTCGCGCGCACCCTCTGAGCGCCCGCCGGGCGCGCCCTGCAGCAGGATTCAACCGAACCCGGACCGCATGTCGAAGATCCGCTGGACCCCCGAGCGCATGAACCGGCTCGAGCACGCCATCCGCAAGGGGCTGCGCGTCGCGCTGATGCGGCGCGGCACCGAGTACATCGTCACCGCCGTGCGCCTCACGACGGCCGGCAACCGCGACGCCTTCGTCGGCCACCTGCCGATGACGGGCGAGGAGCTCACGTTCGTCCTCGACGAGCTCGAGGACTTCCAGGTGATCGGGGATTGACGGGCGCGCTGGCCGGCGGCTGAAGCCGCCACTCGGCCTGCGAGCCCTGAAGGGCTCTCCGAGGCAGTCACCCTCCGTGCGCACCCCGAGCGCCGTACACCCGCGGCGGAGCGGCGCGCCCGCCGAGGGCCCTTCAGGGGCCTCAGGCCGAGTGGCCCCTTCAGGGGCCGACTCGCACGCGGGCCGGGCCCCGCGCGCCGTTATCGAGCACCGCCCGCCCCCGCGCGAAGCGCGGCGCGGGGATGCCGAGCCACGCGGCGACGGTCGGTGCCGCGTCGATCGTGCGCGCCGGCGGGAGGCGGCGCGCCGGGAACGCGGGCCCGAGGCCGCAGAGCACGGTGTACATGTCGGGCGCGAGCGACGGGAAGCCGTGGTCCGCGCCGACGCGCGCGGTCTCGGCGGCGGGGCCCTTCACGCCGCGCTGCCAGACGTAGCCCGGCGCGGTCTCCCAGTAGAGCACACCGCCCACCGGGCCGCCGCGGCCGAGGGAGTCGGCCGCGGCCGCGGCCGCCGGCACGCGCCAGGTGCGCGTCACCACCGGCGCGCCGTCGGGGCCGCGCACGGCGCGGAGCGCGCTGTCGGCGCGCTCCACGACGACGCCCACCGACTCCGCCGGCACGATGCCCTGCTTCCAGTCGGTGGTGTTCACCATGACGTAGAGCCCGTCGGGCGCGAGCGCGCGGGTGCGCGCGGGATCGATGCGTCCCGAGTCGTCCACCGCGAGGAGCCCCGCGGCGGCGAGCGCGACGTTGGGCCGGAAGGCGCGCCAGGTGGCGCGCATCCCGTGATCGCCGCCGACGAACAGCGCCGCGTCGGGATCCCCCGCGACGAGCCGCTCGAGCGCGGCGAGGCGCAGGTCCACGAGGGTCCACGCCCGCGCCCGCATCGCCTGGATCGCGCGCGCGAGCGCGGGCCGGTAGGCCGGCGAGGCGGGATCGACGTAGCCGTACCAGAGGTGGTCGGTCTCGTCCGCCACCGGGAAGTAGTCCACCTGCAGGTCGGGCCGCCGCGCCCACGCCCACGCGCTGCCGCGCATGAACTGCCGCGTCACCAGCTCGAGCGCCTCGAGATACCGGAGCTCCGCCTCGCCGTCGCCGCCGTCGGGTAGCGGGCGGCCGAGGCCGCCGGTGCGCACCAGCTCGGAGGGACCGTTCCCGACCCAGCCGCCGATCGCGGCGAGATAGGCGTCGGCCGCCGCCGGGTGGTTGGCCTGCACCACGTCGAGCGCGGGCTGGAAGAGGAGGAAGTCGGAGGCGTCCGCCGCGAGCGCGAAGAGCCGGACGCGGAGATAGACGTGCCCGGCGGGCAGGGTGCGCGTCGGCCGCACGGCGAGCACGAGCGGCGCGGAGAAGTACCGCGCCAGCTCGCGCCCGCGGGGCGAGGTGCGCTCGGCCGGCACCGCTGCCGCGACGACGCCGCGCGCCGCGTCGCGCTCGGGGGCGACGAGCACGTGCGTGTAGCGGTCGCGCCCGTAGAAGACGGCGAACACGGAGTCGTCCCCCGCGCGCCAGGCGATCTCGCGCGGCGGCAGCGTGGGGCCGAGCCGCCCGAGGTTCCGCCACCCGACGGCCGCGTGCGGCGGCGCGGTCTTCGGCGTGAGCGCGAGGTCGGGCGCATAGTGCCCGTTGTAGCCGTTGAGCACCACGGCGCTCGTATCGGCGAGGGCCCGCTCGGCGGCCGCGTGCGCGGCGGCGCGCGCGGTGTCGCGCGCGCCCGTGACGGGCGGGTAGCCCGGCACGCCCGGCGCCTGGGTCGGGTGATGCCCCACGACGCGCCGCCCCGCGAGCGCCGCCGTCACCCAGATCGGCTCGGCCCGCAGCCACTCGGCCGAGTAGCCGGAGACGAGCTCGGTGATCGCGTGCCGGTCGCGCGGGAGGGGCGGCTGCGAGTTGGCGGCGATCCCGTCCACGTCGCCGTAGGCCCCGGTCCAGAGCGAGGCGTGGGAGGCCGCCGTCTTGCTGGGCCACGCCGGCCGCGCGTACGCCGCGCAGGCGCCGCGGCGGAAGAGCGCGCGGAGCGCCGGCGTCGCCTCGGCCGGCACCGTCTCGAGCGCGCGGCGCTCGTTGAACGAATCGAAGCTGACGAGGATCGCGCGATGGCGCGCCGGCGCGGGCGCCGGGGCGGATTCCCGCGTCGGCGCCGGCGCGCAGGCGGCGGCGAGCACGAGCGCCGCGAGAACGTGGAGTCGAGTGTGCACGGCCGGAAGAATAATCACCTCCGCCTTCCCGCCTTCCCGCCCTCCCGCCTATCTTCCCGCCGTGACCACCACCCAGCCCATCGCCATCCTCCATCTCGACGAGAGCTGTCTCGGCAACGGCCGCCAGGGCGACAACCCCGGCGGCGGCGGCGGGCTCATCGAGGTGCGCACCGCGCAGGGGGTGCAGCGGCGCGACTTCTGGCTCAGCGCCCCCGCGACGACGAACAACCGCATGGCGCTCGCCGGCGCGCGCGCCGCGCTCGACATCCTCGCCGGCAAGGGGGTGCGCATGCGCGTGCTCCTCGTGAGCGACTCGGAGTATCTCGTGAAGGGGATGCGCGAGTGGGTGCCCGGCTGGATCCGCCGCGGCTGGCGCCGCGCCGCGGGGCCGATCGAGAACCTCGAGCTGTGGCAGGGGCTCGTCGAGGCCGCGCGCCGCCATGACGTGCAGTGGACCTGGGTGCGCGGGCACAAGGGCCACGCGAAGAACGAGTACGCCAACGACCTCGCCATCCGCGCCGCGAAGGAGCAGACCGACAGCGCGGGCGCCGTCGAGTCGGGCTTCGCGGCCTGGCTCTCGGCGAAACGCGCGAAGGGCCTCTTCCTGCGCTACGATCCCGACGAGACGTTCGCCGCGCTCGCGCGCCGCGTCGCAGCGGGCGAGACGTTCGCCCTCGCCGAGAAGGCGTGACCGCCATGACCGACGCCGTCCTCGCGCGCTTCTTCCGCGCCCTGGTCGCCGGGATCGCCGAGCGCGACCCGCTCTCGCTCCACCAGCCGATCCCGGTGGCGCGCATCGCCGATACCTTCCTCCCCTACCGCAGCGCCCGCCGCGGCCTCGGCATCGACACCCACGAGGACTACGAGCTCCTCGTCGTCCGCCTCGCCGCGGGCGAGGGCGGGCTCGTCACGACCACCCCGGCCGAGGCCCGCCAGGCCTTCGCCGCCGAGGCGGCGAGCGCCAACCCCGACCTCGGCGTCCTGCAGCGGCACGCCGAGGCCGAGGTCGTGCTCGCCGGCGAGCCGCTCGCCTATGCGCTGGGGCCGGATCCGGTCGAGCGGGCGTACGGGCCGCCGGCGGCGGGAGGGCGGGACGGCGGGACGGCGGATGCTCGGGCGACGGAAGCCGGCGCGACGGAGCCCGCGGCCGAGGCCGAGGCCGAGCACGACGTGCTCCCACTCGACGGCATCCGGGCCGCGCCCCCTCCCGCCCCCCTCGCCGCCGAGCGCTGCCTCTACTGCGGCGGCACCCTCCCCGGGGGCCGGCCGGTGAACTTCTGCCCCCACTGCGGCCAGAGCCAGACGGCGGCACGCTGTCCCGAGTGCCGGAGCGAGGTCGAGGTCGGCTGGCGCCACTGCGTCACCTGCGGCTGCGCCCTGACCCCCTGAGCCCCGCGCCCGGCCTGCCGTCGGCCTGCCGTCGCCCCCCGCCCCTGTCACATCGTCGCAGGGGCGTCCGTTTACTGAGCCGACGGTGGTAACTGCCGTCACAGCGACCTTCCCGACGACGCTCTAGCGTCGCCGGTTGGGGTGGTGTGTCCCGGGAGGGGTACCGGTGGACCGGCGGGGGGTCATGGCCAGGAGAGCGCGGCAGTCCGAGCAGGCAAGGCCGGCGGAGCCCGAGAAGGCCCCGGCGGCCCCGGCCGGGCCGGCCGCCGCGCCGTCCCCCGGCTGGTGGGAGTGGGACATTCCGGCCGACCGGATCACCTGGTCGGCCGACCTCCACCGCTTCTACGGCCTGCCGCGCGACGCCGAGCTCGGCTTCGCCACCTTCCTCGAGCACCTCCACCCCGGCGACCGGAGCTTCGTCGTCCAGACGATCCGGAGCGCGCGCGAGGCCCGGCTGCCCTTCGCCTTCCAGCATCGGATCGTCCGCCCCGACGGCGCCGTGCGGACGCTCTACTGTCAGGGGCTCGTCCTCCCGGGGCCCGACGGCGAGGCGGTCCGCATGGTCGGCACCGCGCAGGACATCACCGACGACGTCGGCATCGAGGCGCCCGCCAGGCGCCTCGATGCGTTGGCGATCCACCGCCAGCTCGTCGAGACGCTCGAGCGGGCCACCGACGCCTTCGTCGCGCTCGACCACGAGTGGCGCTACACCTACCTGAACCGCAAGGCGGGCGAGATCTTCGGCCGCGATCCGGCCGCGCTCATCGGCCGGCGGATCTGGGACGAGTTCCCCGAGGGGCTGGGCCAGCCGTTCCACCTCGCCTACGAGCAGGCGATGCGCGAGCAGGTCCCGCTGCAGCTCGAGGCCTACTACCCGCCCTGGGAGCGCTGGTTCGAGAACCGGATCTATCCCTCGCCCACCGGGCTGTCGATCTTCTTCACCGACGTCTCCGAGCGCCACCGCCGGGAGGCGGAGCAGCGCCGCACGGCCGATCTCTTCCAGGACATCACCCGGCATCTCGACGAGGTCGTCTACGTCGCCGGCCCGGATCCGACCGATCTGCGCTACGTGAGCCCCGCCTTCGAGCGCATCTGGGGCGTACCGGCCGAGGCGATGGTCGCCGATCCGTGGATCCTGCCGCGCAGTCTCCACCCCGAGGACCGCGACCTCGCGATGGCCCACTTCACCGCGGGGCGGGAGCAGGGCTGGGACCTCGAGTACCGCATCGTGCGCCCCGACGGCGAGGTGCGCTGCGTGCGCGACCGCGGCTTTCCGGTGCACGACGCCGAGGGGCGCTTCGTGCGGATGGTCGGCGTGGTGCACGACGTGACGGCGCGCAAGGCGGTCGAGGCGGAGCGGGAGCGGCTCTTCCGGCAGCTCGAGGGCGTCGTGCAGCAGATGCCGGCCGGGGTGCTGCTCGCGGAGGCGCCGTCGGGGCGGGTGGTGCTCGCCAACCGGCACTTCGAGGCGTTCGTCGGCATGCCCCTGGGCGAGCAGCCGCTGGAGAGCGTCGAGGCCTACGCGGCGTACGAGGGCTACCGCTCGGACACCGGGGAGCGGCTGCGGCCCGAGGAGTGGCCGCTCGCGCGCGCGGTTCGCCGCGGCGAGACGGTGACGGGCGAGGAGATCGACGTTCGGCGCCCCGACGGCGGGCGCGCGACGCTCCGGGTGAGCGCGGCGCCGATCCGCGGCTCGGGCGGCCACGTGGTCGCGGCGGTCGCCACGATCGACGACGTGACGGCCGAGCGGCAGCAGGACCGCCTCGTGCACGAGCAGGAGCGGGTGCTGGAGATGCTCACGTTGGGCGAGCCGCTCGAGCGCATCCTCGACGCCGTGGTGCACTTCGCCGAGGGCGGCGCGGAGGAGGAGCTGCTGGGCAGCGTCTTCCTCTGCGAGGACCACGGCGAGTCGCTGCGCCTGGTGGCGGCGCCGAACTTCCCCGCGACGCTGCGCGAGGCGCTGGCCGAGATCCCGCTCCGCGAGGGCTACGGCGCCTGCGCCCTGGCCGCGCGCGAGCGGGCGACGATCGTCTCGCACGACATCGCGGCCGACCCCCGCTGGACCGCGCTGCACGGGGCGGCCGCCGCGCACGGGTTGCGCGCGGCGTGGGCGGCGCCGGTGCGCGCGGGGACGGGCGAGGTGATCGGCGTCTTCGGGCTCACCACCCGGCGCGCCCGCCGGCCCACCGCGCACGAGCTGCAGCTCTGCGAGGGGATGGCGCGCATCGCGGGACTCGCCATCCAGCGCCGCCGCGCCGAGCATGAGGCGACGCAGAGCATCGAGCGCTTCCAGCTCATCGCCCGCGCCACGAGCGACATCGTCTACGACTGGGAGGTCGCCTCCGGCCGCCTGACCTGGAACGAGGGGGTGTTCGGCGTCTTCGGGTACCCGCCCGAGGAGCCGGTGGACAGCTACGACTGGTGGGAAGCGCACCTCCATCCCGACGACCGCGCCCGCGTCACCCGGAGCCTGCAGCAGGCGTTCGACGGCGGCGGCCAGCTGTGGACCGACGAGTACCGCTTCCGCCGCGCCGACGGGTCCTGGGCCGCGGTCTACGACCGCTGCATTGTGCTGCGCGACGAGACGGGCGGCGTCACCCGGCTGCTGGGCTCGATGCTCGACGTGAGCGAGCGGCAGGACTTCGAGCAGCAGCTGCGACAGGCGCAGAAGCTGGAGGCCATCGGCCAGCTCGCCGGCGGCGTGGCCCACGACTTCAACAACCTGCTCACCGCGATCCGCTGCAGCGCGGAGTTCCTCCTCGCCGGCCTCGCGCCCGGCGATCCGCTGCGCGGCGACGTCGAGCAGATCGAGCAGGCGACCGACCGCGCCACCTCGCTGACGCGCCAGCTCCTCGCCTTCAGCCGCAAGCAGGTGATCCAGCCGCAGGTGCTCGCGGCCAACGCCGTCGTCGCCGAGACGGAGCAGATGCTGCGGCGCGTCATCGGCGAGGACATCCAGCTCGTCACCACGCTCGATCCCCAGGCGGGCCAGGTGCGGATCGACCGCGGCCAGCTCCAGCAGATCCTGCTGAACCTCGCCATCAACGCCCGCGACGCGATGCCCGAGGGCGGCGCGCTGATGATCGAGACCGGGCTCGCCGTGCTCGAGCCGCGCCCGGGCCGCCGCCACAGCGACGCCACCGCCGGCCCCCACGTGCGCATCACCGTGACCGACACCGGCACGGGGATGGACCCGGCGGTGCAGGCGCGCATCTTCGAGCCCTTCTTCACCACCAAGCCGGTGGGCAAGGGCACCGGCCTCGGCCTCAGCACCGTGTACGGGATCGTGCGGCAGACCGGCGGGCGCATCACGGTGGAGAGCGACCCGGGCCGCGGCACCACGTTCTCGATCTACCTGCCGAGCCACCAGGGGGCCGGGACGCCGGCGGCGGGGGCGCGGCCGGAGCGGCCGGAGCGGCCCACCGCGCCGCCGCCGCCGGCGCGCAGCGCCGGCACGGTGCTCCTCGTCGAGGACGACCGCGCCGTGCGGGTCGTGGTGCGGCGGCTGCTCGCGGCGCGCGGCTTCACGGTGCTCGAGGCGAAGAACGGCAAGGAGGCGCTCCGCCTCGCCGCCGAGCAGCCGGGGACGATCGACCTCGTCATCTCCGACGTCGTGATGCCCGAGATGGGCGGCCGCGAGCTGGTGGACCGCCTCGCCGTCGAGCGCCCGGGGCTCAAGGTGCTCCTGATGAGCGGCTACACCCAGGGCACGGTGGCGCGCCCCGAGCAGCTCCCCGCGCACGTCGCCTTCCTCGAGAAGCCGTTCGTGGTGGACGAGCTCGTCGCGCGCCTCGCCGAGCTGCTCGAGCGCCCCCTCTAGGCCCTCCCTCGCCCCTAGTTCCTCGTTCCTCGTCCCTCGCTTGTACCGCCCCCGCGCCCGGGGCGATATTCCCCCATCCGGGGCCCTCCTTCTTTCTCGCGGAGCGGATCATGCCTGAGCTCGTGATCGTCCTCCTCATCCTGGTCGCCTACTCGTTCCTGAGCCTGCGCGTGCTGCGCGAGTACGAGCGCGGGGTGGCGTTCCTGCTGGGCCGCCACTCGGGCACCAAGGGGCCGGGCATCGTCTTCGTGCCCGCCTTCCTCGCCACCATGCGGCGCGTGAGCCTGCGCGTCGTGGCGATGGACATCCCGCCGCAGGACGTGATCACCCGCGACAACGTGTCGGTGAAGGTGAACGCGGTGCTCTACATGCGCGTCAGCGATCCCTCGAAGGCGATCCTCGAGATCGAGGACTACCTCTACGCCACGAGCCAGCTCTCGCAGACCACGCTGCGCTCGGTGCTGGGCGAGGTGGAGCTCGACGAGCTCCTGAGCGACCGCGAGAAGATCAACGCGGTGTTGAAGAAGATCATCGACGAGCGCACCGAGGCGTGGGGGATCGAGGTCTCGGCCGTCGAGGTGAAGGACGTGGACCTCCCCGAGAACATGAAGCGCGCCATGGCGCGCCAGGCCGAGGCCGAGCGCGAGCGGCGCGCCAAGGTGATCGCCGCGCAGGGCGAGCTGCAGGCCTCCGAGACGCTCGCGCAGGCGGCGCGCACGCTCGCCTCCGAGCCGAGTGCGCTGCAGCTGCGCTACCTGCAGACGGTCACCGAGATCGCGGCGGAGAACAACTCGACGACGATCTTCCCGGTCCCCATCGAGATGATCCGCCCCTTCCTCGGCCGCCTCGAGGGCGCCGTCGCACAGCAGGGCACGCCCGCCGCGCCGGCGTCGCCGGCGACGCCGGCGGTGCCGGGCGCGGCCCCGAATCCGGGCGCGCTGCCGCCGGCCGACCCGCGCACCGACCCGCGCACCGACCCGCGCGCGGCGCTGCATCCGCAGATCCGCGTCGAGAGCTGAGGGAGCGGCGAACCGCGCGATGGCGGAGCAACTCCCGGCCCGGATCGACCGCGCCGCGCTGGAGCGCATCATCCAGCGCGCCGCCGAGCTGCAGACCTCCGAGCACGCGATCGGCGACGAGCTGAGCGAGCAGGAGCTCCTCGCCCTCGGCCGCGAGGTCGGCATCCCGGCGCGCTATCTCCAGCAGGCGCTCGTCGAGGAGCGCGGCCGCGTCTCCCTCGGCGAGCCCTCGGGGCTGCTCGACCGCGCGGTGGGCCCCGGCAGCGTCGCCGCGCAGCGCGTCGTGCTGGGCCGCCCCGAGGCGCTCGCCGACGCGCTCGCCGCCTGGTTCGACGAGCACGAGCTGCTCTGCGTCCAGCGCCGCCAGCCCAACCGCGTCACCTGGGAGCCGATCTCCGGCTTCCAGGCCGCGATCCGGAAATCCTCGGCCGCCTTCGGCGGGCGCAAGCTCTTCATGCTCGACAAGGCGCAGACCGTCACCGCCACCTTCACGCCGCTCGAGGAGGGCTACTGCCACGTCCTCCTGCAGGCCGACGTGCGCGGGCTGCGCGGCCAGCTCCTGGGCGGCGGCGCGGCGGCCGTCACCGTGGGCGCCGCCGCCACCGCGGTGCTCTTCACCCTCGGCGCCTTCGCCGCCGTCGCCGTCGCGCCGGTGCCGCTCGCCCTGGGCCTCGGCTACGGCCTCGTGCGCCAGTACCCGCCGAAGCTCGAGCGCATCGCGCTCGGCCTCGAGCGCGCGCTCGACCACCTCGAGCAGGGCGGCGTGAAGCCGCAGCACCAGCTCCCGCCGAGCCGCGCGGGGCTGCTGGGGATGATCGTGGACGAGGTGCGGAAGAACCTGAAGTGACAGGGACTAGGGACTAGGGGCTAGGGACTAGGGGGCGCCGTGCCGATGCTCGCCTCCATGTACCGAGCCCTCTCGACCACGCCCTGGTCCCTAGCCCCTAGTCCCTGCTCCCATGCTCCGACGCCTCTCGCCGCTCCTCCCCCTCGCCCTCCTCGCCGCCTGCAACCCGGCCACCACGCGGCCGGCGTTCGCGCCGCTGCCGGAGGCGCCGAGCGCGGCGGTGGCGCAGCCGGTGCCGGCGGCCACCGAGCAGCTCGCCGCCGCGCTCCGGGCCGACGGCGTCCCGCTCGCGCGCGTCGCGCCGCGCGACGGGTTCATCGAGAGCCCCTGGTTCGACGCGCGGAGCGGCCGGCCGCACGCGCACGGCGCGGCGGGCGCCGTGGGCACGGACGTCGTGCGCGTGCGCGCGTGGGTGGAGCCGATCGATCGCCGCCGCAGCACGCTCACCCTCGAAGCGGTCTACCACGCCGTCACCGACCCCTCGCTCCCCCCGCGCGAGCTCGACCGCCCGCTGCCCCCGCAGCATCCGCTCGCGCTGCGGCTGCGGCAGACGCTCGACTCGCTGGCGGGGAGACCCGGGCGGTGAGGCGGACGCTCGTATCCCTTTCCACCGTGTGTGCGCCAGCGCACGGCACCCCCGATCCTCCGCGCAGACGATTGCACCGGCGCAACGGCCGGCCATAACGATTCGTTCCAGCGGCCGCAGGCCGTCGGCGACCACGCGCGCCGCAACCCCGCGCAGGCGGGCTCGAGCGGCCTGGAAGCCCGCGGCACTCTTGTTGCCACTCGGCAGCGCCGTCCCGCCGGCGCGTGAACCGAACGTCGCCGGCCCGTGATCGAACTCAGGAGAAGGAACCGCATGCTCACGCAGACGCGCCGCGGCCTCGCCGCCGCCTTCCTGTTCGCCACCGCCGCCCTCGCCGCCGGCTGCGGCGAGAACGGCAACAACGGCACCACGCAGCTGTCCCTCAAGCTCAAGGACGCGCCGGGCGACGTGCAGGCCGCCGTCGTCACCATCACCCGCATCGAGCTGCAGGGCGAG
>DASTSO010000111.1:0-2316 GCA_035760645.1 Gemmatimonadales bacterium | reverse complement strand
GCGCACGCCGGGTTCGACGCCGCGGCCGCGCCGCTGCCGCTCGCCCTGCAGGGCACCCGGCCGGCCGATCTCCCCTATTCGCCCTGGGAGCTCCTCGAGCACCTGCGCCTCACCCAGCACGACATCCTCGAGTTCTGCCGCAACCCCGCGTACACCGAGCCGGCCTGGCCCGCCGACTACTGGCCCCCGAGCGCCGAGCCGCCGGATGCCGGGGCCTGGGAGGCGAGCGTGGTCGCGTTCCGCGCCGACCGCGCGGCGTTGCGCGAGCTGGCGGAGGATCCCGCGGTGGACCTCTTCGCGAGCGTCCCCCAGGGCACGGGCCAGACCTTCCTGCGCGAGCTGCTGCTGGCCGCCGATCACACCGCCTATCACGTCGGCCAGCTCGTCCTCGTGCGCCGCCTCCTCGGCGTCTGGCCCACGGCCTGAGGCGGAGGCATCTTCCGGGAGTGCGCCCCCACTCCGCGGAGCCGTCATGCCTGCCCGTTCCCTGCCCCGCCCCGACGTGACGCGCGGCGCCGCCGCGTTCCTGCTGGTGCTGCTGAGCGCGCTCGGATTCTGGAACGTGCTGCGCGAGCTGCACGGGGGCGAGCGCGCGGGCCAGCAGCTCGCCAGCGCCACGCAGGCCGGCTACGCCGTCCTCGGCCTCACGGCCGCCGTCGCCCTCCTCGGCCGCCCGCGGCCGTGGGTGCGACCGGTGCTGTGGGGGTGGGCGGTGCTGGTCACCACCACGGGCGGGCTCGCGCCGCTGGTGTGGGGCGGGCAGGGCCCCGGCGCCGGGATCATGGCCGCGGCCGCCACCGCCGTCGTCGCGGCGCTCGTCCTCTGGCTCGCGGGCCACGCCCCGCCGGGCCGGGCCGAGGCGATCGAGCGGCGCATCACCGGCTTCCACCAGGACGAGGAGGGCCACTGGGTCGCCGAGCTCGAGTGCGGCCACGGCCAGCACGTGCGGCACGACCCGCCGTGGCAGGTGCGCGAGTGGGTGATCACGGCCGAGGGCCGCGCCCGCTTCCTCGGCACGACGCTGCGCTGCCGCAAGTGCGTCGAGGAGCCGCGCGGGCGCGCCCCGACTTGACCGCGCGGCCGGCCGGCCCAGTGTTGGGAAGACCGCGGCGCGTGGGGCGCCGCGGGCCTTCCGGGAGGGCTCCATGGCGAAGTGTGAGGTCTGCGGCAACGAGTATCATCTCGCCTTCCAGGTCGTGGCGGCCGGCGTGACGCATACCTTCGACTCGTTCGAGTGCGCGATCCACCGGCTCGCGCCGATCTGCGACCACTGCGGCTGCAAGGTCATCGGCCACGGCATCGAGGCGAACGGCACCTTCTACTGCTGCGCCCACTGCGCCCACGCGAAGGGTGCGACCAGCATCCGGGACAACGCCGACCATGCGAGGCCCGACTGATCGCACGCTGACGCGCAGGCTGCGGCTCGCGCTCGGCCTCGCGGCCGGCCTCGCGGCCGGCCTGGCCGCGTGCGACCAGTGGGCGGTCGAGATCAACGGCGGCACCGGCCTCGTCTTCATCGGCGTGAGCGGCGACGGCACCCGCCCGGGCGAGCGCTACCGGGTGCGCGCGCATCAGGCGGGCGTCGCCGACACGGTGCTCACCGTCGCCGCGGGCGAGGAGGTGCGCCTGCCGCCGCGCGCGGGAGCGACGGGGCCGCTCGAGCTCACGCTGCTCGCGCCGCCGGGGTGCGTCGTGACGGGCCCGAACCCGCAGACGGTCGATCCGGCGACGGCGACGGCGACGGCGACGGGGGCGGCGGCGACGACGCACCTGCGCTTCGACCTGCGCTGCCCGCGCGCCTGAGGCGCGCCCGATCCGCCGACGGCCACCCGACGATCACGCCACCCCCGACGCGCCGCGCCCTTCCGCGTGACGCTAGACTTCGGTCCATGCCACGACCATCCATGCCACGAGCCCGCGCCCGCCTCCTGCTCGCGACCGTCCTCCTGCTGCCGGGCTGCCGCACCGCGGAGCCCCCGGCGCGGAGCCGCGCGGACACGCCCGGCGGGGCGCGCACCGATACCGCCGCGGCCGCGGCGGCGACGTGCGGCGTGACCTCGCGCTACGCGCTGGGCGACAGCGGCGTCGGGGCGCTGCGCGTGGGCGCGCCGCTCGCCGCGGTGCGCGCCGCCTGCCGCGTCGTCCGCGACACGACCGGCCCGGGCGCCGAAGGCATGCCGGAGCGCGTCGCGCTGGTGGACGTCGGCGCGGCCGCGGTCGCGGCGACGATCGTGCACGACAGCGTCTGGCGGCTCTCGGTCACCGACTCGCTGCTCCGCACCGCCGACTCGCTCGGCGTCGGCACGCCGCTCGGCG
>DASTSO010000110.1:0-2486 GCA_035760645.1 Gemmatimonadales bacterium | reverse complement strand
GAGATAGCGGAGGAAGAGCGCGGTGCCGCCGTCGGTGAAGGGGATCTGCGGGACGTAGCGCCCGTGGTCGAACCGCGCGAAGCGCGCGACCTCGACGCTCAGCCGCGTGCGCGCCGCGCCGTCCACCACGAGCGCCTCGCTCCCGTCGGCGAGCGTGTCGAGCCGCACCCCGGGCGTCAGCGGCCGCCACGCGGTCGCGCGGTAGCCGGCCACCGGCGGGTCGAAGACGAGCCCCCCGACCGGCGTGCCGAACCTGTAGTCCACGCGCCAGCGCCCGGGCGCGACGTGGGCGACGGTGATGCGGACCTTCACGGGCGCGGGCGCACTGGGGGCCTGGAGCGCGAGCGCGAGGCCGAGCAGGAGGTGGGGGAGCGTCATGGGCCGCTCGTACGCGGGGGCACGGCGGGGTGTTTCAGCAACCGCTTCAGCGCGTGCCACAGGCCCCGGCCGCCGCCGCCGGCCGGATCGGCGGTCGGATCGTCGGAAGCGCCGGGCAGGCCGCTCCCGATCCGCCAGGTGACGCGCCCCGAGTGGGTGCGGTCGACGAAGTAGTGGTGGTTGCGCGTCTGGAGGGCGTCGAGCGCCGCCGCCGCGTCCGCGCGGGTCCGCGGGTCGGCGTGCGTCAGCAGCGCCTCGAGCGCCGGCCGCGCCTCGGGCCGTTGCGCGTAGGCGAGCAGCCCGCACGCCCGGTAGCGCACGAGCGTGGCGCGGTCGCGCAGGGCGGCGAGGCCGAGCTGCACGGCGGCGTCGCTCGTCCGCGCGAAGGGGATCGCGTAGTAGACGAGCCGGACGCGGCCCTGCCAGCGCGAGGTGCGCGGGTAGGCGGCGAGGAGGCAGGGCACCACCGCGGCGCCGAGCGGTTTCAGCGCGGCCCAGGCCGTCTCGGACTCGTCGGGCGCGCCGTCGGCGACGACCTGCACCAGGCGCTCGGCTTCGTGTGATTCCATCGGTTCCATGGGGTCAGTGCACCGCCGCGGGGCCCTCGTGCGGCGGCTCGAGCGGCTCGGGCTCGGTCGCGACGAGCAGCACGCCCGCGAGCACGCACGCGGCGCCGGCGTAGCCCGCGCCGCGCAGCGCCTCGCCCCAGATGAGGAACGCGAGCGCGGCCGCCGCGACCGGCTCCAGCGTGGCGACGGTCGCGGCGCGGGTCGCCTCGACGCGGGTGAGGCCGAGGCCGTAGAGGAGATACGCCGCGTAGGTCGGCACCACGGCGACGAACACCAGCACGAGCCAGTCGGCCGCCGCCTTCGGCGCGAAGGGCACCGCCGGCAGCAGGAGCAGCGCGCCCACCGGCAGCGCGTAGGCGAAGAGCGTCGAGGCGTCGTAGCGCGTGAAGTAGCGCTTGCCGAAGAGGTAGTAGACGGCGTAGGCGAGCCCCGCGAGGAGGCCCCAGGCGAGCGCCATCGTGCGTCCGCCGCTGCCGCCGCTCATCCCCGTCCCGCTGCCGAGCGCGACGAGGACGATCCCGGCGAGCGTGAGCGCGACGGCGAGCGCCTTGCGGCGCGTGAGCCGCTCGCCGAGCCAGAGGGTGGCGGCGAGCGCGACCCAGGCGGGCGCGGTGTAGAGGAGGATGGCGGCGAGCGCGGCGCCGCCCTGGTCCACCGCGCGGAAGTAGGACCAGTAGAAGACGGTCACGCCGAACACGGCGAAGGCCAGGACGGCGGGGAGGTCGCGCGGCGCGACGCGGAGGCGGCCGCGCGCCGCGGCGTGCACGGCGAAGAGCCCGCCGGCGATCGCGGCGCGCCAGAAGCTGATCTCGAGCGGGTCGATCCCCGCGCGCAGCGCGAAGCGCGCCGCGGGGCCGATCGTCGCCCAGAGCAGGGCGGCGGCGAGGATGTAGAGGTAACCCAAGACGTCACCGGGGCGGCATGGCGGCAGAGCTAATCGCCGCTCACGCGGCGGTACTCCCGCCACAGGCACGCGATCCGCTCGCCGAGCCGGGCGTCCTCCCCGTGCGCGTCGGTCGTCGCCGTCAGCGACACGGCGCAGGCGCCGTAGGGCGGGCTTTCGATCACGTACGCCAGGTTCGCCTCGTTCGCGCCCCGGATGCCGAAGGGGACGTACAGCTGCTCGAACTCGCGGACCGAGCGGCAGCCGGAGGCGCGGAAGGCCGGCCAGTCGGTGCGCTTCCGGTCCCGGTAGTCGAACGCCGGCTCGTAGCGGCACGCGGCGAGGGCGGCGCGCGCGGCGGCGCCGAGCGCGGGCACGTCGCCGGTCGCGCAGCGGGCGACCCCGTCCGGCTGCTCGGCGAACAGGCCGCCATGGTTGAACAGCGCCGCCACCAGCACCGTGTCGTGCCCGGGGGCGAAGTAGACGGTACAACCGCGGACGAAGGCCGGCGGTGCCTGCTTGCGGCGGAACATCGTGCCTCCGTGCCGGATCAGGCCGCGGTCGTGGGGGTGAGCCCGAGCTCGTGCGCCAGAAAGTCGCCGGTGCCGGCGGGCCCCGCGAGCGTGAGCCGGATCGGGCCGGCGTCGGCCGCGACG
>DASTSO010000109.1:0-1137 GCA_035760645.1 Gemmatimonadales bacterium | reverse complement strand
GGCGCTCACCGTGCCGGCCGGCTGGCTCGTCTCGGCGACGGGCGTGCTGCAGAACCCCGAGCAGGTGCTCTCGAAGACGGTGCGCGACCGCCTCGCGCGGACGCGGAAGACGCGCGACATCGTGCACGTCGTCACCGAGGCCGACCGCGGCGCGGGCCGGGCGACCGCGGCGGCGAGCGGCGGCGAGGGCACGCTCACCTGGCGCTTCCGCGCCGAGAACGTGCGCGACGTCGTCTGGGGCACGTCGGCCGAGTGGCTGTGGGACGCGACGCAGGCGACGACCGGCGCCGCGGGCGGCGACCGGAAGAGCGGCGCGAAGAGCGGCACCGCCGGCACGGCGGCGATCTACAGCTTCTGGCGGCCGGACGGCCGGGCGTCGGCCTGGCAGGAGAACAACCGCTACCTGCGCTACGCGATCGAGTTCCTCTCGAAGTATCTCTGGCCGTATCCCTACCCGGTGATGAACGCCCTCCACGGCCCCGACAGCTGCGGCGGGATGGAGTACCCGATGGCCACCTGCATCGGCCGCGCGCGCGACACGACGGGGATGTTCGGCGTGACGATCCACGAGACGGCGCACATGTGGTTCCCGATGCAGGTCGGCTCGAACGAGACGGCCCACGGCTGGCAGGACGAGGGGCTCACGCAGTTCAACGAGGCGCAGGCGAGCCGCGCGTTCTTCGCCGACACGAACCTCGTGCACGACGAGCGCGACAGCCGGAACTCCTACCTCGCGCTCGCGCGCTCGGGGCTGGAGCAGCCGATGATGCGGCACGGCGACCTCTACCCGAGCTACTTCGCCTACGCCATCTCGAGCTACTCGAAGACGGCCAGTCTGCTCACGGCGCTGCGCGCGCTGCTGGGCGAGGAGACGTTCGACCAGGCGTACCGCGAGTACGGCCGGCGCTGGCAGTTCAAGCATCCGACGCCGTACGACATGTGGCGCACCTTCGACCAGGTGTCGGGGCGCGACCTCTGGTGGTTCTGGCGGAGCTGGTTCTTCGAGGACTGGCGCCTCGACCAGGCGATCGCCGGCGTGGCGGTGCGCGGCGACTCGGCGGCGATCACGGTGGAGGACCGCGGCCTCGTGCCGATGCCGGTGCGGCTCGCGGTGACGCACGCCGACGGCAGCGTCGA
>DASTSO010000108.1:0-1807 GCA_035760645.1 Gemmatimonadales bacterium | reverse complement strand
GAGCGGGAGATACTGACCCTGCAGCGCGTGCACCATCTCGTGCGCGAGGACGAGCTTGAGCTGCTGGGGATCGGTGCCCGCCACGCCGAAGAGCGTGAGCGAGTCGGGATCGTAGTAGCCCACGACCTGCTCGGTGAGCAGGTCGAGCAGCAGCGGCCGCAGCGCGAGCGTGTCCGGGATCATCCCGAAGAGGCGGTACGCCGCCTCGAGCCCTTTGGCGCGCGCGGGCGGCAGCTCCTCGTCGAGCTTCGCGGCGAGGTAGGCGCGCACCTCCGCCTTCGAGCGCACCGCCGAGCGCACCGGCTCGCGGAAGGTGAGTCCCGTGGCGCGCTCGACCGCCGGGCGGAGACTGTCGACCAGGTGCTCGATCGTCTGCGGCCGCTGCGCGTCCACCCGCTCGCCGCGGCAGGCGAGCGAGAGCAGGAGGGCGAGACCGACGAAGAGGCGGGTGCCGCGCATCAGACCCCCTGGAGGTAGCCGGCGTACCAGCCGAGGATGGCGGGGCCGACGAGATAGGTGGCGAAGGCGCCGATCCCGAGAAAGATGCCGAAGGGGACGAGCTTCTTGCTCCCGGCGAGGAGCAGCGGGAGGAAGACGATCGTCCCGAGCAGCGCGCCGAGGAAGACGGTGAGCAGCACGCCCTGCCAGCCGAGGAACGCGCCGACCATCGCCATCATCTTCACGTCCCCGCCGCCCATCGCGTCCTGCTTGAAGACCCACGTCCCCGCGGCGCCCACCAGCCAGAGGAGCCCGAAGCCCACGGCGGCGCCGAGGAGCGCCTGCCCCAGCTCGGGCAGTCCGCCGAGGAGCGCGAAGAGGAGCCCGAGCGCGAGCCCGCCGACGCTGAACTCGTCGGGGATGATGTAGCTGTTGAAGTCGGTCATCGTGATCCCCAGGAGGATCGTGGCGAAGACCGCGCCGCGGAGCGCCTCGAGGGTCGCGCCGAAGCGCCAGGCCAGGTAGCCCCAGATCACCGCCGTGGCGAGCTCGACGAGCGGATACTGCGCCGAGATCGGGGCGCGGCAGCCGCGGCACCTGGCGCCGAGCAGCAGCCAGGAGACGACGGGGACGTTGTCGTACCAGCGGATCTCGTAGGCGCACTTCGGACAGCGCGAGCGCGGCGGATTCCGCACGCTGAGCTTCGGCTCCGCCCCCCAGCGCGAGATGCAGACGTTGAGGAAGCTGCCGAGGAGCAGGCCGAAGACGGCCGCGAGCGCGGTGACGAGCGCCGGCGGCACGACCGCGGGGTCGAGGAGCTGCGACTCAGGGAGCGGGAGAGCGCTCACGCGTGACCTCGTAGAGAAGGATGCCCGCGGCGATCGCCGCGTTGAGCGATTCGGCGGGACCGGCGAGCGGGATCGCGACGCGGCGGTCCGCGGCGCCCGCGATGGCGGCGCCGACGCCGGCGCCTTCGTTGCCGATCACCAGGGCGGTCGCGGGCGGTCGCGGGCGGTCGCGGGCGGTCAGGCGGTCGATCGGCTCGCCGTCCATGGCGGCGGCCCAGACCTCGATCCCCCGGGCCTGCGCCCACGCCAGGAAGGTGCCGGCGTCGGTGGCGACCGACGGCAGCCGGAAGAGAGCGCCCATCGTGCCGCGGATCACCTTCGGGCTGGTCAGCTCGGCCGTGCCCTTGAGGGCGACGACGCCGGCGGCGCCCAGCCCGAGGGCGGTGCGGATCATCGTGCCCACGTTGCCCGGGTCCTGGACCCCGTCGAGCACGAGCACGGGCCGGCGCGGCCCCGCCGCGATGTGGGCCAGCTCCCAGCGCGGTGGCTCGATGATTGCGACGATGCCCTGAGGCTGTTCG
>DASTSO010000107.1:0-9113 GCA_035760645.1 Gemmatimonadales bacterium | reverse complement strand
GGTGACGAAGGTGCCGAGGCTGGTCTGCTCGCTGCCGTTCACGTTCGAGAAGCGGGTGGCGAGGTCGCCGCCGCTGTTCTTGCCGTGCGCCACGAGCTCGCGCGCGAGCACGCTGTCGCGCTCGAGGTCGAGCACCCAGAGCCGCGGCTCGCGCGAGGGGCGGCTGTAGTCGGCCACCGTGAGCACCGGCCGCGCGACCCGCCCTTCGGCCGCCGCGCGCGCATAGGCCCGCATCGCGAGGTCGAGCACCTCGGGCCGCAGCCCGCTCGCCGTCGCCGCCGCCGCGAGGCGGGCGGTCGCCTCACCCGCCTCGGCCGAGTTCGCCGGCGGCGCCGCGGTCACGGCGGCCGATGTCGCCGTCGCGGCCACGGCGGCATGCGCGTCGGCATGCGCCTCGGCGTGCGCGTCGGCATGCGTCGTCGGAAGGGCGAGCGCGGTGAGGGCGAAGGCGAGCGTCGGAAGGGCGACTCGTAGGTGCATCGGCGGCGTCCTGCGAAAGCGAAGGTTCGAGATGTCGAGATAGCGTAACCCGGCGGCGCGAATCTCCGCAACCATGCCGGTCATCCGCCGGGCGATCCGTCAGGGGACCGTCGGTCCCGCCCGCATCGCCCGGTCGAGCGTGGCGTCGTGGCCGTAGATGTCCGGGTAGAACACCGTCCGGCCGTCGGGCCATACCACCGCGGTGGTATAGAAAACGACCACCGGCATCGGCTTCGACAGCAGCACCCGGGTCGTCGTTTTCCCGGCCATCGCCGAGTCGATCCGGGCGCGGCTCCAACCCGGCTGGTCCCGCAGGACCCACTCGGCGAGCCCGGCGGGATCGAAGACGCGGACACAGCCGTGGCTGAAGTCGCGCCGGGTCCGGGCGAAGAGCCCGGGATTCGGGGTGCCGTGCAGGTAGACGTCGGCCGCGTTCGGGAAGACGAACTTGGCGAGCCCGAGCGAGTTGGCGGGACCCGGGCGTTGTCGCACCCGCAACTCCCCTCGCTCCAATCCCTGCAGCACCGCCGGCGTCGGGGTGTCCCCAAGCACCCGGTCGCGCGCCCCGACCACTTCCATGTCGTTGCGCCGCAGGTAGTTGGCGTTCTTCCGCAGCGCCGGCAGTATTTCCTTAACAAGAATCGAGCGGGGGACGTTCCAGTAGGGCCGGAAGTCGATGTACCGCATCGCCTGCAGGAGCATCGGGGTGCGGGTGTTCAGCGCCCGGCCCACGATGACCGGCATCTGCAGCGCCGGGAGCCCCGCCCCGCCGGTGGAGTCGAAGGCGAAGAGCTCGAAGGCCGGGATATTCACCACGATGAACCGCTGCCGCCCGATCGGCGGGAGCCACCGCAGCCGCTCCAGCGCGAGCTCCAGCTGCCGCACCCGCGGGGCGAGCGGGGCGGAGTCGGCCGCGAGGGCGCGCCAGCGGGCGAGGGCCAGGCGGAGGTTCCGGTACTGCACCAGCTGCGGCGCCATGGCCCGGGCCAGCCGGGCCACCGAGTCGCCCGCCACCGCGGCCGCGAGCGCCGCGGCGTAGTCGGGGCGGGGGCCCTGCAGCTCGGGCCCGCCGAGCGGGACGGCGGGCGGCCGGCGCCCGGCGTGCAGGTGACCCAGGTAGCGGACGTAGGCGACGCTCAGGAGTGCGTCGAACCGCCCCCGGTCGGCGGGGGTCAGGGCGTTCGCCGCCTGGGGGTCGAGCCGCCGGGCGAGGGAGTCGAGCGTGGGGACGTCGTAGTCCACCGGGTCGAGCCCGTCGTCGCGGACGTTCCGCAGCTCCGCCAGCGCCGCCTGGCCCGCCCGGTCCAGCCGGCCCGCGCCGTCGAGCCAGAGCGGCTGGTCGGCGCGGGCGGTGTAGAGCCGGAGCAGGTCGTCGATGAACCGGGGGAACTCGGGGTAGCGCGACCAGGGATGGCGCGCGGCCGTGACGACGGTGCGGATCGCGGTGGCGGTGCTGTCCTGGGCGCGCACCGGGAGCGGCGCGGCGGCGAGGCCGAGCAGCAGCGGGAGCATACGGGCGAGGGAGCGCATCGGAGGAGGGAAAGATACCGGCGCGTGCCCGCCCCCGGCACCGCGACGGCGGCGAGAGGACGGCGGCGCGAGTATGATACGGAGTCTCCTCGGAGGAATCTCACGATGCGGCACGATCTCGCCGGCGCGCGCGCCGGCGCCGCGCTCGGAGTGCTCGCGGCGCTCGCGGCGGTCCTGCTCGCCGCGTGCGGACCGGGTACGCCGGCCGGGGCGCCGGGCGTGGCCGCGGCGCCGGCGCCCGCCACTACCGCGGTGCCCGAGCCGTGCCTCGTCGTGGCCGACCCGACGGCACCCCGGCGCGACACGATCACGGTCGTCGCGGCGGGGCGGGAGGCCGCCGAGCGGCTGCTCGTGCGGCAGACGCGCGAGGTGCCGGCGCGCATCGACTGCGAGGGCCGGGTCGGCCCCGGCGCCCCCGCCGCCTTCCGGCTGGTGGGTGACGCGCCCGTGCCCGCCTCTGCCGGGCCGACGGGCCGGGTGCTGCTCCTCGTGCCCGCCGCCGCGCCGGGACCCGTGGTGCGCATCGAGGTGCTGCGGCCGGGCGCCGACCCGCGCGACGCGCTCGACGCCGCGCCCGGCGCGCTGCTGCATCGCGCCGCCGACGTGCTGGTGACGCGCGATCCCGCCACGCTCGCCTACGCCCGGCGCCGGCGCGAGCTCGTCGTGGTGCCGCTGCCGTGGGACCGCACCTACGTGCTCGCCGCCGTGGGCGGCGCGGCCGAGCCGCCGGACCGCGCCGCCGCGCTGCGACGCGCCCTCGCCCGCGACGCGGTGCGAAGCGCGGCGCGTGGCGCGGAGCCGCCGTTCTGGTGGGAGGGCGACGCGAGCTGTCTGGCTGCCGCGGCCCCCGGCGGCGATCTCACCGCGCCGCGGACGCACCGCATCGTGTACCCGGCCGACGACGCCACCGCCGGCGAGCTCGCCGAGCGGATCGTGGCGCTCGCGGCGTCGACCGATCGGCCCGGGTGGCTGCCGGCTCCGGTGGGCGCGCCCGTCCCGACCGCCCGGGCCGCGCCGCTCGACTCCACCGCCCTCACCCGCGCGCTCGCCGCGGGGAACGAGGCGGGCTACGTGCTCCCGCTCCCGCGCCTCCGACCGGCGAGCTGCGCGGCGCTGCCCCGGCTGCCCGCCGGCGCGACGCTGGTCCCGCTGGTGGACACGCGCGCCCACGCCGTCGTGCGCCGCGGCGTCGCCCCTTTCGCGGTGGACGGCGACGGCACGCTCCGCTTCTTCCCCGACTCGTCCCTCAGCCCTCGTCCCTAGTCCCTGCGCTCCGTGTCCTTCCGCACCCGCCTCCTCCTCGCCTTCGCGCTCGCGGCGCTCGTGCCGCTCGGCGTGCTCGCCGTCGGCGTGCGGCGGGAGATGGCGGCGCGCCTCGGCGCGCAGGCCGACCGCCGGGTGGCGTCGCTCGTCGGCGTGCTGCGCGCCGATCTCGCGACCGAGTCGCGGAGCACCCGCGCACGACTCCACGCGCTGGGCCAGGAGCTCGCCGCCGACAACCGCTTCCGTCTCGCCGTGCTCGAGACAGGGGCGAGCGACACGAGTGACGCGGGGGACGCGGAGCGCCGCTGGCTCCTCGACTGGGCCGGCGAGGCGATGCGGCTCGGCGGCCTCGCCGTGCTCCAGGTGCAGAACGACTCGGGCCGGATCCTCAGCTCGGGCCACTTTCGCAACGAGTACGACCGGCTCGCCCCCGCGCTGCCCGCCGCCGTGGCGCGCGCCGCGCGCACCGCGCGCACCGATTCCGCCGTCGGCGTGCTGCTCGACGTGCGCACGCCGCAGGGCGCGCTGCTCGCGCTGGCGGACGTGGACTCGTTCGAGGTGGGCGGGCGCCGCTTCACGCTGGTGGGCGGCCGCGCGCTGGACTCGGCCGCCGTCGCGCGCCTCGCGCCCGCGGCGGAGCTCGCCGTGCGGCTGCAGATGCCCGGCGACACCGCGCCCCGGGTCGGCGATGCCGTCGTCGCACGCCTCCCGCTCGCGCACGTCGCCCCGCACGGCGCCGCGGCGGACTCGTTCGCGCTCGACACCGCGCAGCTCGTCGTCACCCAGGACCGCTCCGCGCTGTACGCGCTCCGGCGCGGTCTCGACCGCTGGATCGCGCTCGCCCTCGGCGCGACGCTGCTCCTCGCCCTCGGCCTCGGCGCCTGGCTCGCCGCGCGCGTCTCGCGGCCGCTCGCCGAGCTGGCGGCGAAGACCGAGCGCGTCGATCTCGACCGGCTCGACCAGCAGTTCGGCACGGGCGCCGACGCGGTGCGCGACGACGAGATCGGCGCGCTCGCCCGGCTGCTCGACGCGATGACCGCGCGGCTGCGAGCCGGCGCCGCGCGGCTGCGCGAGGCCGAGCGCCGCACGGCGGTGGGCGACGTCGCGCGGCAGGTGAACCATGACATCAAGAACGGCCTGGCGCCGATCCGCCACGTCCTGCGCCACCTCACCCAGGTGGCCGAGCAGGAGCCCGAGCGGCTCGCGGCGATCTGGCTCGAGCGGCGCGGCACGCTCGAGTCGAGCGTCGCCTACCTCGAGGACCTCGCGCGCAACTACGCGCGCCTCTCCCCCGCGCTCGACCGCGCCGCCTGCGACCCCAACGCCGCGCTCGCCGAGGTGGCGCGCACGGTCGAGGGCCGCCACGCGGACGCGGCGATCGAGACGCGGCTCGCCGCCGGCGTGCCCGCCGTGCGCGCCGATCCCGTGGTGCTGCGCCGCATCCTCGAGAACCTCGCCGGCAACGCCGTGGACGCGCTCGACGGCCGGCCCGGCCGGGTGACGCTCGCGAGCGAGGCGGTCCCCGACGGCGTCCGCCTCACGGTGGCCGACACCGGCCGCGGCATGACGCGCGCGGAGCTCGAGCGCGCCTTCGACGACTTCTACACCACCAAGGACGGCGGCACCGGCCTCGGCCTCTCGGTCGTGCGGCGGCTGGTGCTCGATCTGGGCGGCACGCTGCGCGTGGAGACCGCGCCGGGCCAGGGCAGCCGCTTCATCGTGGAGATCCCCACCGCATGAGCCACCTCCCGTGAGGCACCTCCCGTGAGCCACATCCTGATCGTGGACGACGTCGCCCCGCTCGCCGAGCAGTACGCCTACGACCTGCGCCGGGTGGGCGGCCACGAGGCGACGATCGCCACCAACGGCCCGGCCGCGCTCGCCGCGCTCGAGGGCGCGGCGATCGACTGCGTCATCCTCGACCTCGAGATGCCGGGGATGGACGGCTTCGAGGTGCTGCGCCGCGTGCGGCACCGCGGGCTCGAGACGCCGGTGATCGTCTACACCGGCACCGGCAGCTACGAGCGCTGCGTCGAGGCCGTGCGCCTCGGCGCCACCGGCTTCATCGACAAGGCCGAGCCGATGGAGCGGGTGGCGCAGGAGGTCGCCGGCGCGATCGAGCGGCACCGGCTGCGGCAGGAGGTGCGCGCGCTGCAGCGGCGGCTCGGCGAGGCGGGCGACTCGCCGCTCGCCGGCGAGAGCGCGGCGATGGCGCGACTGCGCGAGGCGCTCGCCCGCGTGGCGCCGGTGCCGAGCAGCGTGCTGGTGACGGGCGAGAGCGGCACGGGCAAGGAGCTGGTGGCGCGCGAGCTCCACCGCCTGGGCGCGCACCCGACGGGGCCGTTCGTCGCCCTCAACTGCGCCGCGCTGCCCGAGCACCTCGTCGAGAGCGAGCTCTTCGGGCACGAGCGCGGGGCGTTCACCGGCGCGGTGGCGCAGCGCAAGGGCGCCTTCGAGGCGGCCGAGCGCGGCACGCTCTTCCTCGACGAGATCGGCGAGCTGCCGCTCGCGGCGCAGGCGAAGCTGCTGCGGGTGCTCGAGCAGCGCACGGTGACGCGCGTCGGCAGCACGCGCGCCGTGCCGGTCGAGGCGCGCGTCGTCGCGGCGACGAACCGCGATCTCGACGCCGAGGTGCAGGCGGGCCGCTTCCGCGAAGACCTGCTCTTCCGCCTCAACGTGCACGTGCTCCGGGTGCCGCCGCTGCGGGAGCGGCCCGAGGACGTGGCGCTCCTGGCCGAGCGCTTCGTCGAGGAGACCTGCCGCCGCTTCGGCGTGCTCCCCAAGCGGCTGGCCGGCGAGACGCGCGAGCTGCTCGTCGCCCACGACTGGCGGCGCAACAACGTGCGCGAGCTGCGGAACGTGGTCGAGCGCATGGTGGTGCTGGCCGACGGTGAAATGATCCGCGCCGAGCACCTGCCGCCCGCGCTGCGCGGCGCCGCGCCCTCGGCGCCGGCCGCCACCGAGGACGCGAGCGCGGCGCCGCCGCGCACGTTCCAGGCGCTGCGCGCGGAGGCCGAGCGGCGGATCGTGCTGCAGGCGCTCGAGCGGCACGAGTGGCACGTCACCCGGACCGCCGAGGCGCTGGGGCTCGCGGATCACGCGAGCCTGCTGAAGATCATGCGGCGGCTGGGGATTCGGCGGGACTGAACGGCAGGGGCTAGGGGCTAGGGGCTAGGGGCTAGGGTCGTGTCCCTGCGGACACGGTGCCGTTCGCGTGCTCGTGTCCGCCCGCACACATCCCTAGCCCCTAGCCCCTAGCCCCTAGCCCCTCAACTCCCGTCTCCCGCATCACTTACGCGAACCACGCAGTTCTGGCCGCCCGCTTGCCCTTCTCGGGGTCGACCGCAGTCGTCCCACGGCGCTTCGGCGCCCCACCCGAGGAGGACACCATGACCCGCACCGTCTCGTTCCCGACCGATCGCCTGCCGCTGCCGTTCCTCGCCGCCTGGGCGCTGCTCCCGCTCGCGCTCGCGGCCTGCGGCGAGCGCACGCCCGCCACCCGCACCGCCACCGCGGGCGGCACCACGTCCGCCGCCGTCGCCGCGGCCACCACGCCGCGCACGGCGAAGCCCGCCGCCGCCGGCGAGGCGCTGGCCGAGGGCGCGGCGCCCTCGGTGGCCGTGCGCTATGCCGACGCGGAGTCGGTCTACCGCGCGCGCGACTACACGGAGGCGGCGGCGCGGTTCGAGGACTACACCGCCGCGCACCCCGCCGACGCGCACGGCCACTACATGCTGGGCCTCGCCTACTGGAAGGCGGGCGACGCGGCACACGCCGAGGAGGCGCTTCAGCGCGCGCTGGAGCTCGACCCCGACAACGTGAAGGCCTGGCTCAACTCGGCCCGCGTGCTGCTCGACGAGCGGCGGCCCCGCGAGGCGCTCGAGCGGGTGCAGGCGGCGCTCGAGCTCGACAGCACGTCGGTCGACGCGCTTCGCCTCCTGGCGCGCACCCAGGCACTCCTCGGCGAGCCCGACTCCGCGGTGGCGACCTATCGCCGGGTGCTGGCGGCGAACGACCACGACGTGTGGGCGATGAACAACCTCGGCCTGCTGCACCTCGAGCAGGACGACGTCGCGGCCGCGCTGCCGCCGCTGGCCCGCGCGGTCCAGCTCCGGCCCACGGCGCCGGTCTTCCAGAACAACCTGGGCATCGCGCTCGAGCGGAGCGGCCGGCCCGCCGCCGCGCGGCGCGCCTACGAGGCCGCGCTCCGCGCCGACAGCAGCTACACCAAGGCCGCGACCAGCCTCGCCCGTGTCCTGCCGCTGGCGGACTCGACGGCCACGCCGCCGGCACCGGCCGACACCACCGACGTCGAGGCGCTCGCGGAAGAGTTCCGGATGCAGGTGCGGATGTGGCAGGAAAGCGCGCCGCAGCTGGCGCCGGAGGAGTAGTCGGTAGTCGCGGGATCGGGGATCAGGGGCCGTGGCCCCTGATCCCCGGCTTCACCTCGTGGCCGGCGCGGCGAGCGGTGCCGCTGCCGGCTCCTGTCCGTTGAAGAGGTGTTGCCCTCGTTCCGGAGGATCCCATGTACGTCATCGTCCAACACACCGTCACCGATCCCGCCGCCTTCTGGAGCCTGACCGACTCGGCCAGGCTCCCCGCGCACCTCCAGCTGCATCACACCTTCCCGACCCCCGACGGCCGCCATGCCGTCTGCGTCTGGGAGGCCGATTCGGTGGAGGACGTGCGCGACCTGCTCGAGCCGATGCTCGGCGGGACGTGCCGCAACGAGTACTTCGCCGTCGAGAACCGCGAAGGCCGCGCCCGGCCCTCGGGTGTGCCGCAGGCGGCGGGGGCGGGAAGGTAGGGGCTAGTCCCTACCAATCCATCCACGGCGCGACGTTCGTCGCGATCGTGCGGAACTCGGCCGCGGTGAGCGGGAGCCGGTGGAATGCGGCCCACGACTCGCGCGGCGCGAGGTTGCCGCCGGTGGCGGCGTCGCTGCCCCAGAGGATGCGTTTCAGGCCGAGTTGCCGGAGCCGGGTGGCGACGAGCCGCGCGCGCTCGGGCGTGATGTCCGGCGCGACGTTGGTCGCCACGTCGAACCAGAGCCGGCGCGTGCGCGGGTCGTGCCGCGCGATCGCGTCCACGAAGGCCGAGAGCGCCGCGTCGGTGGTCGGGTCGTCGTAGCCCGCGCTCCCGGCGAGATGCGCGATCTGGACGGGCACGTCGGGCGCGGCCGGGAGGAGGGAGTCGAGAAAGATCTGCGCCTCCGCCCGCCCGTACGGCAGGCCCTTCGAGTACGACGCGCGCAGGTGCACGACGATCGGCATCCGGTAGCCGTTCGCCGCGCGGAAGACGCGGCGCAGCTGCGCGAGGTGTGCCGGGTCGTGCACGTCCACGGCCGAGTTGCCGAAGTGCAGCTTGAGGCCGAGGCGGAGCCGCGGATCCCGCGCGCAGCGCGCCAGCTCCTCGAGCGCATAATCCCGGAGCGGGTTGACGCTGCAGAAGGCACGCAGCCGGCCGGGGTACTGCGCCACCTGCGCGCTGGTCCAGTCGTTCTCCGCCCGCACCTTCGCGTACTCGTCCGCGACCTGGCGGCCCGGCTTGCCCCAGGTGTAGGCCATCGAGAGCACCAACGCGCGCCGGATCCCGGCCGAGTCGAGCAGGGCGACGAGGTCCCGCGCCGTGATCGGCTCGACGCGCGGGCCCGGCGCGGCCGTGTCGGTCGCCGGCGCCGGCGGCGCGACCAGCGCGACGGTGGCGGGGCTGAAGAGATGCTGGTGGTGATCCACCAGCGGCGTCTGCGCCCGCGCGGCGCAGAGCGGGAGCGTCGCCAGGAGGGCACCCGCGATCCGTCGTTGCATCGTCATCTCCCCGTCTCCATCGGTTCGACGCTC
>DASTSO010000106.1:0-74500 GCA_035760645.1 Gemmatimonadales bacterium | reverse complement strand
TCCGCCGCCGCCGCGCCGAGGCGCAGGCGCAGCGCGGGATCGGCCGCCAGCCGCGTCATCGCCTCGGCGAGCGCGGTCTCGTCGCCCGGGGGGACGAGGAGGGCGTCCACGCCGTCGTGCAGCAGCTCGCGCTGGGTGCCGAGGGCGGTGGTGATGGCGGCGCGGCCGTGCGCCAGACCCTCGAAGAGGTCCACCGAGCTGAAGCGCGCGTGCTGGAAGGGCGCGACGAGCGCGTCGGCGGCCGCGTAGAAGCGGTCGGGCTGCTCGGTCGGATGCGCCGCCTCGACCAGGGTGACCCGCCCGGCGACCCCCTCGGCGCGGGCCAGCGCCTCGAGCGCACGGCGCATCGCCGGCACGTCGTGCAGCCCGTCGAGGTGGGCGTACTCCTTCGGCACCCGGTGATAGTAGGTCGGCTTGTACCAGACGACGAGCCGCGCCTCGGGCCGCGCGACGGCGACCCGGGCGAAGGCGCGCACGAGCAGCTCGTTGCCGCGATCGATGCCGAGCTTGGTGGGCGTGAAGAAGACGACCTCGTCCGGCCCCCAGCCGAGCTCGCCACGGAGCGCGGCGCGCGTCTCCGGCCGCTCGAGCCGCGCCGCCGTGGCGAAGCGCTCGCGCGGGATGGCGTGGGCGAGCACGTCGATGCGGTCGGCCGGAATCCGGCGCTTCGCGTGCATGTAGTCGCGGCAGGCCGACGAGGCGGCGAAGGCGTGGCCGGTGTAGCGCGCGAGGAGACGATCCACCACGTCGAGATATGCGGGCGAGGGGAAGTAGACCTCGGAGTCGAAGTCGTGCACCACGGTGGGCACGCCGGTCATCGCCGCGACGATGCGGCCGAAGGTCGAGCTCGCGTGGCAGAAGAGGTGCAGCACGTCGGCGCGGTGCTCGCGGCAGAGCCGCAGGAGCGTCGTGAGCGTCGTCGGGTCGTACTTCCCCTTGTCGAGGTTCGTCACCGCGACCGGCGCGCCGGCGAAGGCGGCGAGCACGTCGGCGCGCGCGCGCAGGAAGTAGGGATGGACCCGCACCCGCGCCGGATCGAACGCGGGCAGCAGGTGCCAGTAGAGCCGGCCGCCGGCGTGGATCGCGCCGTCGTAGCAGATGTGGTCGATCACCCACAGGACGTTCAGGGCGGACGAGTCGGGCGACACCGGCGTCGAAGCGTTCACAGGGAGATGCACTCGTGTCAGAGGTGGCCGTGCTCGCGGTACCACGCCACGGTGCGGCCGAGTCCGGCCGCGAGATCGGTCTGCGGCACGAAGCCGAGCTCGCGCTTGGCCTTCGTGATGTCGAACGACCGGGTCTTGCGAAAGAAGTCGACCCGGCGACGGAAGAGCGGCGGGTTGACGCCCACCGGGCGGCAGACCAGCTCGCAGAGCCAGGCCGCCAGGTAGAGCGGCGCGACCGGCACCCGCCAGCGCGGCGGCGCGACCCCGACGACGCCGGCGATCGTCGCGACGAGCTCGTTGAGCGTGACGGCGGGCTCGCCGGTCAGGATGTAGACGTTGCCGACCGCGTCGGGCGTGGTGCCGCAGCGGAGGATCCCGTCCACCAGGTCGTCGATGTAGACCATCTGGTAAAGGATCTCGCCCGAGCCGACCATCACGAAGCGGCCGCGCGCGACCGGCCGGATCAGCTTGAGGAAGCGCAGGTCGCCGGGGCCGTAGATCCCGCCGGGCCGAACCACCACGACCGGCATCCCCTGGCGCATGAACTCGAGCGCGACCTGCTCGCCCGCGGCCTTCGAGGCCTGGTAGTCGTCGCCCGGTGCGTAGGGCGCGGTCTCGGCGGCCGGCGGCTGCCGCACGTCGCCGTGCACCCCGATC
This sequence comes from Gemmatimonadales bacterium, assembly GCA_035760645.1. GTDB lineage: Bacteria > Gemmatimonadota > Gemmatimonadetes > Gemmatimonadales > GWC2-71-9 > DASSTY01. Next base: position 72,677 of record DASTSO010000106.1, on the reverse strand, counting down.
GTGCTGCAGTGCACGAAGCGTCGCACCCCCGCCGCCCGGGCGGCCTCCAGCAGATGGCGGGTGCCGTCGCGGTTGACCGCGAACATCTCCTGGCGCGTCGCGTTGCCGGGCCGGAAGAGCGCGGCGATGTGGTAGACCGTGTCCACCCCCGCCACCGCGCGCGCGAGCGAGGCCGGGTCGCGCAGATCCCCCACGACGAGCTCGACGCCCAGCCGCGCGAACCGCTCGGCGCGGCCCGGATCTCGCACCAGCGCCCGCACCCGGTGGCCGGCGGCCACCAGCCGCTCGCAGAGGCGGCCGCCGGTGAAGCCCGTCACCCCGGTGACCAGGAGCGGCCCGGCGACGGGCGCGGACGGATCGGACGATTCCAAACTGGCGGTCAAGTTGCGACCTTCCAAGCAGTTGCAGGACCACTTCCACGCGGGATCACGGATCCGCTCGGCGCAATGTTGGTGCCTTCGGGCCGGAGGGAGGCAACGAGCCATGCGGCAACGATTTACGACATCCCCGGGGTCCCGGCGCAGGCGGCGGCCGTCGCCCCGCGTCACGCCGCAGTGTTGCGGCGATAAAACAATACGGAGTGGAGAGCGGTACGAGGTGATACACCCGCCGAGGCAGTCGTGACACGGGTCACTCCCGACGTCCCGGGCCCACGCCGCCGGCTCGCGGGCCGGGCCCTGGTCGTGCTGTGTCTGCTCGCGATCGCGGCGGCCACGCTGACGCCCGAGCCCGAGCTCGCCGGTGCGGTCTCGAGCACGCCGCCCTGGTGCCTGCTCTGCGGGGACACGGGGCTGGTGGACGCCCTTCTCAACGTCGTGCTGTTCGTGCCGTACGGCATCGCGCTCCGCGCGGCGGGGCAGTCGTGGCGGCGGATCGCGATCGCGGTGGCGCTCACCACGCTCTCGATCGAGCTCCTGCAGATGAAGGTCATCGCGGGCCGCGACGCGAGCCTCGGAGACCTCCTCACCAATTTCGCCGGCGGCCTGCTGGGCGCCTGGCTCGCCGCCCAGTGGCGGCGGCTGCTCGCCCCCGATCCCCGCCTGGCCGGCCGGCTCGCGCTCGGCGGCGCGCTCGCCTGGCTGGCGCTGACCACGCTGACCGGCTGGCTCGAGGAGCGCGAGGTCCCGGCGGCCCATGCCGCCCTCTTCTTCGCACGCGAGCTGCCGGCCCACGACCGCTTCGGCGGCCGCGTCCTCGGCGCGGAGATCAACGGCTGGCCCGTGGACTCGGGATCGGTCGCGTCCGCCCAGGCGCTCGCGCTGGGCGAGGACTCTGCGCGCTTCGGCATCGCCCTCGTCAGCGGCCGGCCGCCGGCGCGCCCCGCGCCCGTCGCCGAGCTGCTGGGCGGCTGGCCCCACGCCACCAGCTATCTCGCGCTCGAGCAGCGCGGCCGGGACGCGGTCTTCCGCTGGCGCATGCGGATCGAGCGCCTGCGCCTGCGCTCGCCCGCGCTGCGCCTGCCGCGCGCCTTCCCGCCGGTCGCCGGGGACACGCTGCTCCTCACCGGCGCATACCGCGACGAGCGGCTGTGGCTCACGGTGCAGCCGGCCGGCGCCCCCGCCCAGGCCCGCAGCATCGCCGTCCCGCTCAGCCCGAGCTGGAGCTGGGCGATCGTGCTGCCGTTCGAGTACGACTTCGGACCCGAAGTCTACGTGCTGACCGCGCTCTGGCTCGCCGGCCTCCTCTTCCTCCCCGGCTACTGGGCCGCGTGGGCCGGCCGCGGCACGAGGGTCGCGCTCGTCGGCTGCATCGTCGGCGGGCTCGCCGGCGTGCCCTGGCTCGTCACCCTCCCGGCGGTGCACTGGTCGGAGTGGCTCGGCGCCCTGGGCGGCGCGGCCGGTGGCGGGCTGCTGGGCGCCCTCGTCGCCGCTCGCCTCCGGCCGCGGGCCCGACGGCGCGAGGCGGTCGTCGCGGCGCTCGCGCGCTGAGCCGGAGCGGCCGCGCCCGATGCCGTCCGCCCACCGCCGCGCGCGCGGCCGCCTGCTCGCCGCGGCCGGCCTGCTCCTCATCGCCGCGCTGACGCTGGTGCCGCATCCCGAGGCGCTGGCGTTCGCCGAGCGCACGCCGATCTGGTGCCTCGTCTGCGGCAACCTCGGCGCGATCGACGTCCTCTTCAACGTCGTCCTCTTCGTACCCTACGGCGCGGGGCTGCGGCTCGCCGGGCTGTCGCGGCGCCGGCTCCTCGCGCTGGTGCTCGCCACCACGCTCGCCGTCGAGATGCTGCAGTACACGATCATCACCGGCCGCGACGCGAGTCTGAGCGACGTGCTCACCAACACCACCGGCGGCCTCCTCGGCGCGCTCGCGGTGCCGGTCGTGGCGCAGCTCCTCGCCCCCGGCCCGCGGCTGCGGCGCGTCCTCCTCGGCGGCTGGACCGCACTCTGGCTCGGGCTCCTCGCGCTCACGGCGCTGAGCGAGCGGCGCGCGCTGCCGCGCTCGACGTATTACGGCCAGTACGCCGCCGACTTCGCCGGCTTCGCCCGCTTCCGCGGCGCGGTGCTCGAGGCGCGGGTGGACGCGCGCCCGATCCCGGGCCGCCGGCTCTCCCCCGCCGAGGGCGCGGCGGTGCGCGCGGCACTCCTCGCCGACTCCGTCACCATCGAGGCGACGGCGGTCACGGCCGGACCGCCGGGCGGCGAGAATCCGCACGGCGTCGCGCCGATCTTCAGCATCTTCGACGAGCACCAGCGCGAGATCGTCATGCTGGCGCAGCAGGAAGGGGATCTCTTCCTTCGTCTTCGCACCCGCGCGGCCGCGTTCCGCGTGCGCACGCCGATGGCGCTCCGCCTGCCCCGGGCGATCGCCGACAGCGGCGACACCGTGCGCCTCGCGGGCACCTACGCGCACGGTCGGCTCCGGCTCGCGCTCGCCGGGCCGGGCGGCGAGCGCGGGACCGAGCTCGTACTCACGCCGAGCCTGGGGTGGGCGATGCTGCTCCCCTTCGAGTACATCCCGGGGCCCGACTACCGGGCGCCGACGATGGCGTGGCTCTTCGTGATGCTCGTGCCGCTGGGTTACTGGGGCCGGCGGCGCGCCGCCGCGGGAGAATCGCGGGCGCTCCCCCTCCTCGCGGCCGCGCTCGGGATCGCCGGGCCCGCGCTGGTGGCGCGCGCCTTCGGGCTCCCGGCGCCGGCGTGGTGGGAATGGGCCGCCGCCGCGGCGGGGGCCGCCGCGGGCCGGCTGCTGGCCGGCTGGTGCGCGCGGACGCGCCGGCGCCGCCCCGCGCCACCCCTGGTGACTGCGGTCACCGCACTACCCCCCCGCCGACAGCGAACCTAGGAGGAAGGCGACGAGGAGAGTGCCGGACTCTGCAGCCTGCGGGGCCCCGGCGGGCCCCGCACCGACAAGGCAGAGCATGCGCATCCTGTTCCTGGCTCCCCAACCCTTCTTCCAGCAGCGGGGCACGCCGATCGCTGCCAAGCTGCTGCTGCAGGTCCTCTCCCGCGCGGGGCACGAGATCGACGTCGTCACCTATCACGAGGGCGCGGACGTCGCCCTGCCCGGGGTGCGCATCAAGCGGATCCCCGCGCTGCCCTTCGTCCGGAACATCCGGCCCGGCTTCTCCTGGAAGAAGATCGTCTGCGACGCCGTCATGCTCGGCGTGGTGCTGCGCGAAGCGGCGCACCGCCGCTACGACCTCGTGCACGCCATCGAGGAGTCGGTCTTCATGGCGGCGATCGTGAAGGCGCTCTTCGGCTTTCCCTTCGTCTACGACATGGACTCCTCGCTCACCGAGCAGCTGCTGGAGCGGGCCCGGCGGCTGCGACCGCTGCGGCCGCTCCTCGCCCGCTGCGAGCGGCTGGCGGTGCGGCACAGCACCGGGGTGCTCGCCGTCTGCCGCGCGCTGGTGGACACGGCACGCGCCTACGACCCGACGAAGCTCATCGCCTGCGTCGAGGACCCGAGCTTCCTCGAGAGCGACGCACCGGCGGTCGAGCGGCTGCGGGCGCGGACGGGCGGGACGGCGGAGCTCACGGGCCCGCTCGTGCTCTACGTCGGCAATCTCGCGAGCTATCAGGGGATCGATCTGCTGCTCGAGGCCTTCGCGCTCGTCGTCGAGCAGGCGCCGACCGCGACGCTCGTCCTCATCGGCGGCCCCGGTGAGCGGATCCGCCACTACCGGGCGCTCGCCGCGACTCGCGGCCTCGGGCGGCGGGTGCGCTTCCTCGGGCCCCGGCCCCTCGAGCAGCTCGGCGGCTACCTCCGGCAGGCCGACGTGCTCGTCTCGCCCCGCATCACCGGCGTGAACACGCCGATGAAGATCTACTCCTATCTCGACTCGGGCGTCCCCGTCGTCGCCACCCGGCTGCCGACCCACACCCAGGTGCTCGACGACGACACGGCCCTCCTGGTCGAGCCCACCGCCGAGGCGCTGGCCGGGGGGCTCGTGCGGCTGCTCGAGGACCCCGAGCTGCGCGCCGCGCTCGCCGCCCGGGCCAAGGAGCGGGCCGCGCGCGAGTTCACGCGCGCCGCCACCATCGGCAAGCTGCGTCGCTTCTACCGCCGGCTCGAAGGCGAGCTCGAGCGGCCTCCCGTCCTGCAGCTCTCGTGACCCGGTGCACGCCCCTGCCCCCGGCCGCGTCACGGCGACGCGGCCGGGGGCGCGGGCATGTTGCGAGGCAGTGCCCGGCGGGCCACGAGCGGCCGCCGGCTCCAGCGAGGAGAATGGAATGGATCGTGTTCTGGTGACCGGCGGGACCGGCTTCACGGGCTCGCACCTCGTGCGCCATCTGATCGAGGCGGGCCACGCGGTGCGCGTCCTCGCCCGCAGCGCCGAGCGGGCGCGGGCCATCCTGCCGGGCGCGGCGGAGATCGTCGAGGGCGACGTCACCGACCCGCGGGCGGTGGCGCGCGCCGTCCGGGGCCGCGACACCGTTTATCACCTCGCCGCGGCGTTCCGCGAGCCGGGGCTGCCCGACGCGCGCTACCGCGAGGTGCACGTGGACGGCACGCGCCACGTGCTCGAGGCGGCGCGAGCCGACGGGGTCCGGCGGGTCGTGCATTGCAGCACCGTCGGCGTGCACAGTCACATCGAGCACCCGCCGGCCGACGAGACGGCGCCGTTCCACCCCGGCGACATCTATCAGACCACCAAGGCCGAGGGCGAGCGGCTCGCGCTCGCCTTCCAGCGCGAGCACGCCTTTCCGCTCACCGTGGTGCGCCCCGCCGGCATCTACGGCCCGGGCGATCGGCGACTGCTCAAGCTCTTCAAGGCCGTCGCGCGGCGCCGCTTCGTCATGATCGGCGACGGCGAGACGCTGTTCCACATGGTGCACGTGCGCGATCTCGTGCACGGGATGCGCCTGGCGGCGGCGAGCGACGCCGCCATCGGCGAGGCGTTCATCCTCGCCGGCCCGACCTACTGTACGCTCAACGAGCTCGTCGCGCGGATCGCCGCCGCCTTCGGCGTCGCGCCGCCGCGGCACCACCTGCCGGTGTGGCCGTTCATGGCGGCGGGTTGGCTCTGCGAGCAGATCTTCGTCCCGCTGCGCCGCGACCCGCCGATCTACCGGCGGCGCGTCGCCTTCTTCACCAAGAGCCGCGCCTTCCGCATCGACAAGGCGCGCCGGACGCTGGGCTACGAGCCCGTGGTGGGGCTCCAGGAGGGCATCGAAGAGACGGCCGCCTGGTATCGCCGGCAGGGGCTCGCATGAGCGGCGCCGCGGTGCGGCCGGTGCGCGTGCTCATCGCCTGCGACCACATCGACTTCGACGGGGCGCTGCACGGCGGCGGGCGCCAGCTCATCGAGCTCACGCGCGCGCTCGACCGCGCGCGCGTGGCGCCCACGGTCTGCATGCTGCGCGCCGCGACGCCGCTCGGCCGCCAGCTCCAGGCCGAGGGCCTGCCCTTCCGCTTCTTCGGCGACGGTCGCTTCAGCCCCCGAAGCCTCCTGCGTCTGGTGCGTCTCATCCGCGCGCAGCGGATCCAGGTGCTGCACCTGACCGATTTCGGCGCCTGCACCTGGGGCCGCCTCGCCGGCTGGCTCACCGGCGTGCCGGTGATCGTCCAGATCATCACCCATCACAGCGAGTACACGCACCGCGGCTATCCGAAGTACGTGGAGCTCGCCTATCGCGCCCTGGCGCCGCTCACCGCGCGCGCCCTCGCGATCAGCGAGAGCGTGCGCCGCTTCGCGCGCGAGCGCATGGGCTTCCGCGACGCGCAGCTCGAGGTGCTCTACTACCCGCTCCCCGAACACTCCTTCCGTGGCGCGCCACCCGCGCGCGCGGCGGCGCTGCGCGCCCACTACGGCATCGGCGCCGACGAGCCCGTCGTCGGCGCCGTGACGCGTTTCTTCGCCGTGAAGGGCATCCGCCACTTGGTCGAGGCGTTCGCCGAGATCCGTCGCGCGGAGCCGCGCGCGTGGCTCGTGCTCGTCGGCCGCGGCCCCGAGGAGGCCGCGCTGCGCGAGCGCGCCCGCGCGCTCGGCGTCGCCGACCGGGTCGTCTTCGCCGGGTTCCAGCGCGAGGTCGAGGCGCACGTCCAGATGTTCGACGTCGCCGCCGTGCCGTCGCTCGAGGAGGCGTTCGGGCTCGTCGCCGTCGAGGCCATGGCGCTGGGCACGCCGGTGGTCGCCTCGGACGTGGACGGGCTCAACGAGGTGGTGACAAACGGCGTCTCGGGCCTCCTCGCGCCGCCCGCGGATCCGCCGGCGCTCGCCCGCGCCGTGCTGCGGGTGCTGCGCGACCCCGCGCTCCGCGCCCGCCTCGTCGCGGGCGGCCACGACACGGCGCGGCGCTTCTCGCTCGAGCGCTACGTCGGCCGCCTCACCGAGCTCTACACCGAGCTCGCCGCCGCGCCGGGCCGTGCGTCCGCGCGCCTCACCCCGACTCCCGTCGCCGAGGGACCGTGACCGACTCCGCCGCGTCTTCCGCCCCCACGTCGTCCGCCGCCCGGCCGCTCCGCGTCGCCGTCGTCGGCGCGGGACTCATCTCCGACCTGCACATCCAGGGCGTCCGGCAGCTCGACGTCGCCCGGCTCGTCGCGGTCGTGGACGCCGACCGCGAGCGCGCGGCGGCGAAGGCGGCGCAGTATGGGATCCCGGGCGTCTACACCGCGCTCGATGCGATGCTCGCGGCCGAGCGGCCGGACGTGGTGCACGTGCTGACGCCGCCCGCGACGCACGCCGATCTCTGCGTCGCCGCGCTCGAGGCGGGCGCCGACGTCTACGTCGAGAAGCCGATGGCGCTCACCGTCGCCGACTGCGACCGCATGGTGGAGGCGGCAGCGCGCACGGGACGGCGGCTCTGCGTGGGGCACAGCCTCGTCTTCGACCCCCTCATGCGCCAGGCGCTCGCCGCGCTCCGCGCGGGCGAGATCGGCGACGTGGTGCACGCCGCAGCGGTCTACTGCTTCGATCCCCGACGCATCCCGGGCTACAACAGCAAGGGGTGGTACCGGCGCCTGGGCGGCGGCTTCGTCGAGGACCTCGCGGCCCATCCCGCCTCGCTGCTCCTGCGGGTGCTGGGCGACCCCACTCGGATCACGAGCGCGACCGACCCGCGGCCCCGGCACGCCGAGAGCGAGATCACGGCCCTGCTCGAGACCGCGCGCGGCGCCGGCACGCTCTTCGTTTCGCTCGACGCCCGCCCCGAGGACGTGCGCCTCGAGCTGCGCGGCACGCGCGGCCGCATCGCCGTGAACTTCACGACGATGGTCGTGAGCGTCGAGCGGGAGCGCGGCCTGCCGAAGAAGCTCGCGCACGGCGTGCGCAACCTCGCCGCCGCGGCCGACCACACCGTGCAGACGGTGACGAACACGGCGCGCTTCCTCACGAAGCGGATGGACACGACGAAGGGGCTGCACACGCTGATCGGCGCCTTCTACGCCGCGATCGTGCGGGACCGGCCCGCGCCCGTCACCCCCGAGGAAGGGCGCGAGGTCGTGCGGCTCCTGCGCACCCTCTGGCCGCTCGCCTCCGAGGCGGCCGCCGCCGAGCAGCCCGCGCGGCGCGTCCTGCACCGGCCCGCGGCGTGGAGCGAGGCGCCGTTCGGCCGCGAGCCCGGCGCCACGGCGCCCCCGACGGCGCTCGTCACCGGGGCCACGGGCTTCATCGGCCGGCACCTCGTGCGCACGCTGGCCGAGCGCGGCGTGCGGGTGCGGGCGCTCGCGCGCACCGAGGAGCGTGGGCGGCGCCTGCTCGACGCGCACCCCGGGCAGCTCGAGGTGGTGCTCGGCGACTTCGGCGACCCCTGCGCGATCGAGGGGCTGGCCGAGGGCGCCGACGTCGTCTTCCACCTCGCCTCGCTGATGACGGGAACGCACGAAGAGTTCGCGCGGGTGGACCTCGCGGGCGGCCGGCGACTCATCGAGGAGGCGGCGCGCGCCGGCGTGCGACGCGTGGTGTTCACGAGCACGATGGGCGCCTACGCGCTCGCCGAGCTCTCCGACGGCGCCGTGGTCACGGAGGAGATGATCGACCGCCCCGAGCGGGTCGGCCCCTACTCGCGCGCGAAGCTCCTGCTGGAGCGCGACCTCATGGCGGCGCACCGGGCGGGCCGCTTCGAGGCGGTGGTGGTGCGCCCCGGGCTCGTCTTCGGCCCGGGCGCGAGCCCCTACCTCGAGCACCTGCCGCACCTGGGCTCGCTCAAGGGGGACCGCTACGTCGTCTTCGGCGACGGCGAGGTGCCGCTGCAGCTCACCTACGTGGAGAACACCGTCGAGGCGCTCTGGCTCGCCGCAACGCGCCCCGAGGCGGCGGGCGGCACGTTCACGATCATCGACGACGCGCTGCCGACCCAGCGCGAGTTCGTCGCGCGCCTCGCCGGGCTCACCGGCCGGCCGCTCGCCGTGCGGGCGATCCCGCGCGCGGGCGCGTGGGTGATCGGCGCCGGCGTCGAGACCCTCTGCCGCGCCCTCGGCAAGTCGCCGCCGACGACGCGCCGGCTCCTCCTCGGCAAGACGACGAAGCTGCGCTTCGACTGCTCGCGCGCGAAGGAGGTCCTCGGCTGGCGGCCCGCGGTCGGCTGGGAGGAGGGCCTCCGGCGCGCGGTCGAGGCGGCCGGATGAGCCCGGAAGGCCTCGCACCCCGCCGCGCCCGGCTCGCGCCGGCGCTGCGCCACCTGGCGCTCTTCCGCTCGCCGGTCGAGCTGGCGCGGTATCTCCGGCTCCGAAGCGCGTACACGCGGGGCCACCCCTCACCCGAGCCGCTCACGCTCCACCTGCGCGCGGTCGGCAATCGCCCCCTTCTCTGCCGCGGCTCGCAGGACGTCTGGACGCTGCGCGACACCTTCGTGCGGCAGTACCATCTACCGCCCGCTCCGCTCCCGAACGACGCCGTGATCGTCGACCTCGGCAGCAACGTCGGCTACACGGTGGCGCACCTCGCCCACCTCCATCCGCGCGCCCGCGTGGTCGGCGTCGAGCTCGACGAGGCGAACCACCGGCTCGCAGTGCGCAACACCGAGGCGTTCGGTGCGCGGGTGACGATCCTGCACGCCGGCATCTGGACGAGCGACGGCGTCGTCGCCTACGACGGCTCGGGAGACGACGCCTTCGCGATCATCGCCGCGGCCGCGGACGCGACCGCGTCGGCCGTGCCGGCCACGTCCGACGCCACCCGCCGCCAGGCGCCCGCGCTCCGGCTGGAGACGCTCTTCGAGCGCTTCGGGCTCGCGCGGGTGGACTACCTCAAGATGGACATCGAAGGCGCGGAGGGAGCGATCCTCGCCGGACCGCTGGCGTGGGCCGAGCGGGTACGCGCGCTCAAGCTCGAGGTGCATCCGCCGGTGAGCGCGGCCTGGTGCAGCGAGCGGCTCACCGCCGCGGGCTTCCGCTGCCGGCCCGACCCGGCGCACCCCCAGGGCGTCATCGCCGAACGGCCGCCGGCCTGAGCGCCGCGCCTCAGCGCGGGACGGGGCGCGCCACGGGGCGCGCGACCTCGCGATAGAGCTCCTCCAGCGCGCGCACCGAGACGCGGATGTCGAAGCGCTCGCGCCCGGCGCACCGGGCCGCCGCGCCCATCCGCTCTGCGAGCCCCGGCGTCGTCACGAGCCGCACCACGGCGTCGGCGAGCGCCGCGGGGTCGCCGCGGGGCACCAGCAGGCCGTCCCTCCCCTCGCGCACGATCTCGCGGACCCCGCCGACGTCGGTCGCGACGACCGGCCGGCCGGCGCGCATCGCCTCGAAGAGCGGCAGCGGCGCCGCTTCGCTCTCGGAGGTGAGCAGGAGCGCGTCGGCGAGGGCGAGCAGCGCGTCCACGTCCGAGCGCACGCCCAGGAGCCGGATCGCGTCGTCGAGGCCCGCCGCGGCCCGCGCGCGCTCGAGCTCGGGCCGCAGCTCGCCCTCGCCGGCGACGAGGAGCACCGCCCGCGGGAGCCGCTCGCGGATCCGCGCCATCGCCGGCACGAGATGCCGCTGCCCCTTCACCGCCTGCAGGCGCCCCACGTTCAGGAGCACCGGCCACGCGCCCTCGATGCCCAGCGCGCGCGCGAGCGCCGTGCGCTCGGCCTCGTCCGGCGCGGTGGCGGCCAGCATGTCGAGGCCGGGATAGACCACCCGCATCCGCCCCGCCGGGAAGCCGGGCAGCGAGGCGTAGCTCTGCCGCACGGCCTCCGAGACGGCGACGATGCGCGCGGGAATCGTGCGGTTGAGCAGCACGGTGAGCTGCTGCTCACCCCAGCGGCGGATCCAGGGCATGTGGTGGTCCTGCGGGTGCTCGTCCAGGCGGCCGAGCCAGTGGAGACTCGAGATCACGGGCACGCCGCAGCGGCGCGCCGCGGCCCCGGCGAGGGCGAGGTCGAGCGTGCGGTTGGCGTGGACGACGTCGATCTCGCGCTGGCGGATGAGCCGCACGAGCGCGCGCACCGTGGCCGGGATGGAGCGCGGCCCGCGATGGGCGAGGAAGACGGGCTCGATCCCCTGGGCGCGGTACTCGGGTGCGAGCGCATCCTCGGGCACGAGCCCGCAGACGGTGTGCGTGAAGGCGTCGGGATCGAAGTGCGCGAGGTTGCGGAGGACGACCTTCACCACCCCGTCCACGCGCAGACTGCGGATGGTGTGCAGGACCCGCAGCGGCCGCACCCCGTCAGGACTCCGGCGCGCGCCGCTCGGCCAGCACGAGCGCGGGCGAGCGCAACCGGTCGCCGAAGCCGAGGCCGCGGGCGAGCCGCTCGAGAGCGGCCGAGGTGCGCGGCTCCTTGAGCGCCCGGTGCAGCACCATCGGCAGCGCGAACTGGCCCACGACCTCGAGCGTGCGGAAGCCGAGCCGGTCCAGCTCGGCCGCAACGCGCGGCTCGCGATAGGTGAAGAACGGCCGCGTGGTGTTTTCCACCCGCCGCTTGAGCGTGAAGAGCGCGTCGGTGGCGCGCGCGGGCAGCGGCAGCAGCGCGCTCGCCCGGGCGAACTCGACGATCACGTACCGGCGCGAGACGCGCGTCATCTCGGCCAGCAGCTCCCGCCAGCGGACGACGTGGCCCAGGAGGCGCACGGCCATGACGAGGTCGAAGCTCCCGTCGGCGAAGGGCAGCGCCCAGAGATCGGACGCGCAGCCGCGCACCCGATCCGGGTGCGCCCGGCGCACCGGGAGGACGCGCTTGAAGCAGATGGGGTCGCTGCCCTGCACCACCACCGCGTGGCCCCGTTCGACGAGGAGCGGCGTGACCTGCGCGTGTCCGCCGCCCACCTCGAGCACCTGGAGCGCCGCGTCGCCGGTGCGGCGCAGCAGGCGATCCACCGCGCGAGTCTGCTCCTCGAGCAGCCAGCGGCCCGCCGGCCCGCCGAACCGGCGCTCGGTGTAGCCGTCCGAGGCGGTCTCGACGTCGGGGGTCTCGGTGTCGTGGACCCGGCCGGCGCCGACCAGGACGCCCGTGTCCGGCTCGAAGCTCGGGCTCGACGGGCGTCCGCCGGCGGCGGGAGGTGTCCCCGCGATCAGAATGTCGGCGGAGACGACGGCCGCCGGCTCCCCTGCGGCGGGGCCACCGGGCGGGGCGGACGGGATCGGTGCGGACATGCACGCTCCACGCGAGAGGGGGGCGTCCTGGTCGGTCGGTCGGGGCGCATCGGTCGGCGGGGCCGACGCGATGCAGAGTAGAAGATGCGGTCCCGTCCCTCGACCGCACCGGAACCTGGCGCATGCTCGCGTGGTGATCCCACTTACGTTCGGCCACGAGCGACGGCGTTATCTATCCAACACACCCGGAGGAGAGCGTCCGTGACCGAGATGGCCGTCGCCGTCATCAACTACAACACCGTGGACCACCTGCGCACCTGCCTCGCCAGCGTCCGGGCGACCGGGGCGCGCGAGGTGCTGGTCAAGGACAACGGCTCCACGGACGGCAGCGTCGAGATGGTGCGGCGCGAGTTCCCCGAGGTCGCGGTGCATCCCGACTTCGGCAACCCGGGCTACGGCGCCGCCGCCAACCAGGCGGTCGCCGCCTGCCGGGCGCCCTACGTCTTCCTGCTCAACAGCGACACGATCCTCCAACCCGACACCCTCCGCATCCTCGCCGCGCATCTGGACGCCCACCCGGACGCCGGCATCGTCGGGCCCCGGCTCCACAATCCCGACGGCACCCTGCAGAACTCGGCCCGCCCCTTCTTCCGGCCGATCACGCTCCGCCCGCTCGTGCGCCTCGTCCCCGGATGGCGCGACCGCTCGATCCTCACCTGGACGCACGACCACGACCGCGCCGTGCCCTGGGTGGTCGGCGCGGCGCTGGCGATCCGTCGCCGCGCCTTCGAGGCGGTCGGCGGCTTCGATCCGGCGTACTTCATGTACTCGGAGGAAGTGGATCTCTGCTACCGGCTCCGGGCGGCGGGATGGACGGTGCGCTTCACGCCGGCCACGACCGTCGTGCACGTCGGCGGGGCGAGCACCACGCAGCGGCGCGCCGCGATGCAGGTCCAGCTCTACGCGAGCATGCGGCAGTTCTACGCCCGCCACTACCCGCCCGGCCGGCTCACCCAGCTCGACCTCGTCCTCAAGGGCCAAATGGTCGTCCACCTCCTGCGCGACCGCGCCCGCCTCGCCCTCGCGCACGACGGCCCCGACGCGGCGAGGCTCCGCGAGAACATCCAGATCTGGCGGCGGGTGCTGCGCGGCGAGTGGCCCGAGCGCCGCGGCGCGGCGCGGCCTACCGGCGCGGCATAGCCAGCGCGCCCGCGCGGGCCGCCAACCACTCCCGATATCGCTCGCTGACGACCAGGAAGCCGTTCGCCACCAGCTCGTCTACGTGGCGCAGCTCGCGCGCGCTCGCCGTCTTGAGGCAGAGCGTCGGGTTCTCGGCCAGCACCCGCGAGAGCCCGCGGTAGAGCTCGGGGTTCACCCAGTCCACGCTCTTGCGCGCGCGGTCGGGCAGGTTGGGGACGTACTTGTAGTGCAGGAGCACGGTGGAGACGTCGGCCACCCGCGCGCCGGTCACGAAGTGGCCGTCGTAGGTGTAGAGCCCCACCGTGCGGTCGGCGAAGACGAGCGGATGCTTCGTCAGCAGCAGGCAGTCGTCGCCGAAGAAGCGCTTGCGGATCCCGCCGAAATTGCAGACGATCGCCGCGCTGTCGAGCTGGCCGTCACGGATCCAGTAGACGTCGCGCGTGGGAACGAGATCGGCCAGGTCATACCAGCGGTACGTCCCGCGCAGCGAGGCGCCGGCCGCGCCCGGGAGCTCGCTGAACGGCCGGTCGGCGAAGAGGTCGAGCATCTGCCCCGTGACCGCCTTGTAGCCGTGGCGCTCCAGGTAGTCGAGGAAGCCCCGCAGCGGCAGCCGGTCGGAGCCGGGGTAGTCCCAGAGCTCGTCGGCGTCGCAGTAGAGGCTCCAGCGGTCGGCGGCGAAGGTGCGGGTGAGCCAGCGCCGCATCCCGACCTCGAGGTGCCCGAACGGCAGCGCGCTCGTGAAGACCGTGACGCGCGGGAAGCGCGAGGCGATCGCCACCGTGTCGTCCTCGGAGGCGTTGTCGAGCAGCACCACGTGCGCGGCGCCGAGGGCGAGATGATGCTCGAGGAACTCGCCGATCCACGCCTCGACGTCGCGGCCCACGCAGAGCACGACGAGCTCGTCGCGAGCGATGTCGGGCCGGGCGGGGCCGTGCCGGTGGCGCATGCGTCCCACCACGCCCTCGAGCCGCACGACCTGCTCCTGCAGCCGGTTGCCCCAGCGCCAGAGCGCGCGCCGGCGGTCGTTCCGTCGGGTCGTGTGACAGCTGTGGCAGCCCAGCTCGAGGTCGTCGTGTGCGGTCATGTCCAGTCGGGCGTGCGCAGACGGCGCAGCAGCGGCCGCAGCGGGGCGGGCGCGCTCGTGAGGAGCGTGTGCACCAGCCAGCGGCCGTCGTCGCCGAGGGCGCGGGCGGGCAGGAGCCGGACGAGCAGCAGCGTGGTGACGAGCGCCGCGGCGGCCGCCGCGACGAGCGTGAGCGCGGCCGGCGCGGCGCTCGCCGCGAGCGGGGTGAGCACCCGGGCGATCGCCCAGGCCTCGGCGCCCACGAGGAGCGCGAGCAGCAGCGCGTGCCGGTGCGCGGCGGCGAGCGCGCCCCAGCCCAGGCCCGTCACCCGTCGCCCAAGCTGCAGCACGAGCACGAAATTGACCGTGATCGCGGCCACGACGCCCGCGGCCACGCCCGTGAGCCCCCAGCGCTGCCCCACGAGCGCGCCGACGACGACCAGCACGGCGTGCAGCGCGCTCCGCCACGCCGTCTGCACCACCGCACCGGTCGCGTTCACCACCGTGTGTCCCAGCATGTAGCCCACGCGCAGGTACATCGCCGCGGCGAGCACCCGCAGCACCGGCACCGCCCCCCGCCAGCCCGGGCCCAGGAGCACGCGGACGATCTCGGGCGCGAGCACCACGGTGAGCGCGCTCAGCGGCAGCACGATCAGCGCGACGAGCGCGGTGCCGCGCCGGTAGGCGAGCCGCAGCCGCGCGGCGTCGTCCTGCACCGAGGCGAGCATGGGGAAGAGGATCTTCTCGAGCATCATCCCCAGCACCTGCGACGGGACGAGCATCAGCTCGTAGGCACGCCCGTAGAGGCCGAGTGGCCCCGCCCCGAGGTAGCGGCCGACGACGAAGCTGTCGCCCTGCATGGCGAAGTAGATGCTGAGCCCGTTCGCGGTGTAGCCGGAGCCGAAGACGACGAGATCGCGGAACGCGGCGACCTCGAAGCGCGGGCGTACCCGCCCGGCGGGCAGGACGAGGTAGAGCACCGTCTTGATGAGCGCCTTCCCCACCTCCGCCGCCACGAGCGCCCACACCCCCGCCCCCGCGAGCGCCGCGCCGATGCCGACGACGCCGTAGCCCACGGCGTAGCTCACGAGCTCGGCCATGGCGAGGGTGCCGAACCGGAGCTCGCGCTGCAGGAGCGCCTCGCCCACGAGCGAGAGGCCCGCGATCGGGAAGACGACCGCCATGCCCCGGAGCACCGGCGTGAGGCCGGGCATCCGGAAGAGCACGGCGAGGAGCGGGGCGGCGGCGACGAGGACGAGCCCGAGGAGCAGGCCGAAGAGCGCCGAGGCGGTGAGGCCGGTCGCGACGTGGCGCGGCTCGAGGTCCTGCCGCTGGACGAGCGCGGGGCCGACGCCGAGGCTCGAGAAGAGCATCGAGAACCAGACCACCACGCCGGCCGCGGCCACGAGGCCGAAGTCCACCGGCGTGAGCAGCCGGGCGAGCACGGCGAGCACCGCCACCTTGAGCACGGCGCGCAGCCCGTTGCCGAGCGAGAGCCAGAGAAAGCCGTCGAGGGCGCGGCGCTTCAGGTGGCCGGGCGGCGGGCCCGGAGGCGCGGGCTCCCGGACGGACGCGGCGCTGGACGCGGGGGCGGGGTCGAGCGGGGTCACAGGCCGCCGAGAGCGCGCAGCGCCTCGGGGCCGTAGAACAGCCGGATGTACTTGGCCTGCGTCGCCGTCAGGCGGCGCACGGCCCAGGAGAGGTGCACGAAGTGCGGCTCGTGCGGCGGGGTGAGCGGCTGCATCCCGCACTCGTGCGGCAGCCGGTTGCCCTTCCGGGTGTTGCAGCTGCTGCAGGCGGTGACGACGTTCGTCCACTCGTTGCCGCCGCCGCGCGAGATCGGAATGAGATGGTCGCGCGTGAGGCACTCGCGCGGCTTCAGCTCCGCCTGCACGCGATGGCAGTACTGGCAGCGGTAGTCGTCGCGCGCGAAGAGGAAGGTGTTGGTGACCTGCCGGCGGAAACGACGCGGGACGTGGACGAACTTGACGAGGCGGATGATGGCGGGCTTGGGGAGGGCGATCCGTTCACTGCGTATGAGATCCTCGCCCTCCGCCTCGACGATCTCGGCTTTGCCTTCGATCACGAGACGCAGCGCTCGCCGAACCGGGACCATCGTCAACGGCTCGAAGGACGCATTCAAGGCCAGACATCGCATCGCGTTTCTCCCGACCCGCGTGGGCGATTCACCGCATCGTTCCGATTGTGGAATCGGCGCTCTTCGTAGGCTAACCCGGCGTCCGGGGAGCGGCAAGGCCGCGCGCGCCGTCGAGCCTGCCGCCGCGCGCCAGTTGCTCGAGCCGCTCGCCCAGCGACTCCCGCGCCTTCGGTGTCCGCGTGACGACGAGCACGGTGTCGTCGTGCGGAATGGCACCGAGGACCTCCTCGAACCCGCCCTGCCCGAGCGCCGCGGCGACGGCCGCGGCGGTGCCGCGCGCCGTGCGGAGCACCAGGAGCGGGCCCACCCCGTCCACGCCCAGGAGGAGCGCCGGCAGCACGCCGCTCAGGTCGGGGCCCGGCGGCGGGGCGCTCGGCGCCGCATAGTAGGACGCGGCACCCTCGCCCTGCTTCACGACCCCCAGCTCGCGCAGGTCGCGGGAGAGCGTGGCCTGCGTGACCTCGATCCCCTCGGCGGCGAGCGCCTGGCGCAGCGCCTCCTGATTGGCGAGCCGCTGGTCGCGCACGAGGCGCAGGATGGCGGCCTGGCGGGTGGGCTTCATGCGGGCAATATACCCGCCGCGCGAACCGTCATGCGGCGCGATACACCGGCCGCCCCGCGACCCAGGTGGCGCGCACGTCGCCGGGGGCGGCGGCGAGCACCGCCTCGATCGCGTCGTGGCCGGTCGCCTCCGGGCCGGCGCAGGCGGCGGGCAGCGCGATGGCCGCGACGTCGCCCCAGCGGCCCGGCGCGAGGGTGCCGATCTCGTCCGCGAGGCCGAGGGCGCGGGCGCCCTCCACGGTGAGGAGGGCGAGCGCCGCCTCGGCGTCGAGCCCGGCGAGCGCGCGCGCCGCCCGCGCCTCGGCGAAGAGGTCGAGCGTGCCGACGCTCGCGACCGAATCGGTGCCGAGCCCGACCCGGAGCCCCGCGCCGCGGAGCGCGGCGAGCGGCGCGCGGCCGTGCCCGTGGCGCCGATTCGAGAGCGGACAGTGGGCGACGGGCGCGTCGTGCGCGCGCAGGCGCCCGATGTCGCCCGCGTCGGCCTGCACGACGTGGATGCAGAGCGCGTCGGGCCCGAGCACGCCGTGCGCCTCCAACCAGGCGACGGGCGTGCGCGCCGCCCCGGCGCAGGGCGGCAGCAGCGGGATCCCGCGCCGCTGCCACATCTCGGCGAAGCCGCCGGTGCCGTCGGCGAGGAGCGCGCGCTCCGCCGGCGACTCGGCGATGTGCACGGCGAGCGGGAGCCCTTCCGCACGCGCCCACGCTGCTGCCGCGGCGTAGAGCGGGCCGCTCACCGAGTAGGGCGCGTGCGGCGAGACACCGAGCCGCACACGGCCCTCGGCGTCCTCGAACCGCCGCAGCTCGGCGACGCGCGCACGCAGCCCCGTCATGCTGGCCTCGACCTGCTCCGGATGCGGGCCGAAGACCTCGTGGTAGTAGATTCCCCGCCCGCCCCCGTCGGCGAGAGCCTCGATCACGGCGCCCGAGTCGCCGCAGTCGGCCACGGTCGTCACGCCGCTCGCGAAGCAGTCGGCGAGCCCCCGGCGCGCCGCGGCGAGAAAGTCCGCGTAGCTGCGCGCGCGCTTCAGCTCGATGAGGCGGCGGAGCCAGTGAACGAAGTCGTCCTCTTCCACCTGGCCCCCGAGTCCGGTGAGTTCGAGATGGGTGTGCGCGTTGACGAGCCCCGGCACCAGCGCCGCGCCCGGGTGGTGCTCGTCCCGGGCGCCGCGCGTGGCGAGCTCGCGCGCCGGCCCGACCGCGGCGATCCGCCCGTCGGCGCCCAGGAGCACCCCGCCGTCCCGCAACGGCGAACCGCCGACCGGGAGCACCCAGTCGGCGGTCAGGAGCGTAGGCACGGCGGCGCGGCTCAGCGTCGGCCTCGGGCGGGGCTCAGCGGGGCGCACCCGCGGGCGCGGGCGGCTGCGCCTGCGGCGGCGTCGCGGCGCCGGCGCTGGCCTGGCCGGTCACGCCGGCAGGCATGCCGGGCAGCGCCCCGGGCAGCGCCCCCGCGGCGCCCGGCTGGCCCGGAACCGAGGTACCGCCCATCACGCCGAAGGGCGAGTGCACGGGGCAGAACGCCACCGGCTCGGTGCCCGGAATGAACGACTCGATGTAGTGCACCTCGCGCGGGCAGAAGGGCGTCGCCTTGTAGCCCGTCGTCTGGTCGATCTCGGCGAAGGTGAGCGCCTCGGGCCGCGGCCACGGCGCGGGGTTGGGCCGGCGATCGTAGACCTCCCGCATCATCGCCGTCCAGGCGGGGGCCGCGAGGATGCCGCCCTGGGCGTTGCCCTTGATCTTCTGCGGCTGGTCGAAGCCCATCCACACGCCGGTCACGAGCTCCGGCGTGTAGCCGATGAACCAGACGTCGAAGCCGTCGTTGGTCGTGCCCGTCTTGCCGCCGATCGGCACCAGCGGGAAGTACCGCCCCACGGCGCCCGAGGCGGTCCCCGAGCGCACCACGTCCTGCAGCACGCTGTTCATCAGCCACGCCTGTTCGGGCGACATCACCGGCTGCAGCTGCACCGAGGGCTGCCAGACGATGTTGCCCTTGCGGTCCTCGACCCGGAGAATGGCCGTCGGCACGCTGCGCTCGCCCAGGTTGGCGAAGGCGGTGTAGGCGGAGATCATCTCGAGCGGGATCACGTCGGCGGCGCCGATGTGGATCGACGGCACCGGGCTGATCGGCGTCGTGAGGCCGTAGCGCCGCGCCTCCTCGATGACGGCCGGCTCGCCGAGCTGCATGCCGAGCTTGATCGTGGGCACGTTGCGCGACCACATGAGGCTGTGGCGCAGCGTGTGCGGCCCGTCGAACTTGGCGTCGAAGTTCTTCGGCGTCCACGGCGCCTGGCCCGGCGCCTCGACGACGAGCGGGCTGTCCACCTCGATCGTCGAGAGCGGGTAGCCGGCCCGCAGCGCCGCCGAGTAGACGAGCGGCTTGAACGTCGAGCCCGGCTGCCGGCGCGACTGGGTGGCGCGGTTGAACTTGCTGTCGTCGAAGTCGCGCCCGCCCACCAGCGCGCGGATGTAGCCGGTCTTCGCCTCGAGCGTCACCAGGAGGCCCTGGAGGTAGGGCGTCAGCGCCGCGCCCCCGTCCTCCTCGCCCGCGTCGGCCCGCGCGTCCTGGATCTGGCGATAGCTCTTGTGGGGGAACGGCCCGTACTTCGTCCCGCTCTCGATCGCCTCGAGCTGGGTCTCCAGCGCCCGCTCGGCCGTCTGCTGCATGTCGAGGTCGAGCGTGGTGTAGACCCGGTAGCCCTTGGTGTAGAGGTCGCGGCCGAACTTCTGGTCGAGCTGCTGGCGCACGTACTCCACGAAGTACTGCGCCACGGAGCTGAAGTCGTCGCGCGAGGAGAGGAGGAGCGGAAAGGCCTTCCACTTCTCCGCCTCCGCCGCGCTCAGCTTGCCGTCGTCGCGCAGCAGCCCGAGGACGACGTTGCGGCGCATCACCGCATAGTTCGGATGCTTGCGCGGATTGTAGCGCTCGGGCGCCTTGGGGAGCGCGGCGAGCGTGGCGGCCTCCGCCACGTTGAGCGCCCGCACCGACTTGCCGAAGTAGCGCTGGCTCGCGGCCTCCACGCCGAAGGCGCGGTTGCCGAGGTTGATCTGGTTGAGGTAGAGCTCGAGGATCTTGTCCTTCGAGTACTTCCGCTCGATCTCCGAGGCGACGTACATCTCCTTCAGCTTCCGCCGCAGCGAGCGGTCGCGCCGGTTGATGTCCTCCGGCCAGAGATTCCCGGCGAGCTGCATCGTGATCGTCGAGAAGCCCTCGAGCCGGCCCTTCAGCAGCCGGTTCTTCACCGCGCCGAAGGCCCGCACCCAGTCGATCCCGTGGTGCTCGTAGAAGCGCTTGTCTTCGGTGGCGATGAACGCGGCCTTGACCGCCGGAGCCATCTCCTGGAGCGGCACCACGGTGCGGCGCTGGAGCCCCAGATCGGTGATGAGCCGGCCGTCGGCGGCGTACACCTTCGAGGCCTGGTCGGGGTCGTACTCGTCGAGCCCCGCGATGGCGGGGCAGCTGTCGCCGGCGCAGACGCTGTACCAGGCGGCGGCGAGCCCGCCGAGGCCCAGCGCCACGAGGGCGAGGACGGCGACGAGCAGCCGCCGCACCCAGGGCGAGCGGGACTTCTTCGGGCGCGGCGCCTTCGGCGTCCGGGTCCGGGAGGAGAATCGAGAGGGCATAGTCACCGGTTAAGGTACCTAGCGGAACATCCCCGAGCCAGCGGCGGGTTCCGCCGCCGTCCGCCTCTCCCGCCGTCCCCCCGTCCCGCCTAGTTTCTTGCCACCTATGAGCGACCTCCTCCAGATCCTCACTGCCCGCGGCTTCGTCCACGACGCCACCCCGGGGCTCGCCGAGCGGCTCGCGGCCGGGCCGGTGACGGCCTATGCCGGCTTCGACCCCACCGGGCCCTCGCTCCACGTCGGCCACCTGATCCCCGTGATGGGACTCGCCTGGCTCCAGCGGCTCGGCGGCACCCCGATCGTGCTGGTGGGCGGCGGCACCGGCATGGTGGGCGACCCGAGCGGCAAGCGGACCGAGCGGCCGATCCTGTCCGTCGAGGCGATCGACGCCAACGTCGGCGCGATCCAGGGCCAGCTCGCCCGGTTCCTGCACTTCGAGGACGCGCCCGGCCGGGGCGCGCCGGGCGCCGCGCGGATGCGGAACAACGCGGAGTGGCTGAGGGAGCTGCATCTGCTCGAGTTCCTGCGCGACACCGGCAAGCACTTCACGGTGAACTACATGCTCCAGAAGGAGTCGGTGAAGACCCGGATGGAGACCGGGATCTCGTTCACCGAGTTCACCTACATGCTGATCCAGGCCTACGACTTCTGGCACCTCTTCCGCACCGAGCGCTGCGAGCTCCAGCTCGGCGGCAGCGATCAGTGGGGGAACATCACGGCGGGGATCGAGCTGATCGGCCGGCGCGAGGGTGCGCGCGCCCACGGCCTCGCCCTGCCGCTCCTCACCACGGCCAGCGGATCCAAGTTCGGCAAGACCGAGAGCGGCAGCGTCTGGCTCGACCCCGAGCGGACGAGCCCCTACCAGTTCTACCAGTTCTGGGTGAACACCGAGGACGCCGACGTCGAGCGCTATCTCCGCTTCTTCACCTTCCTCGACCTCGACGCGATCGCCGAGGCGATGCGGGAGCACGCCCCGGCGCCCGAGCAGCGCCGCGCCCAGCGGCTCCTCGCCTGGGAGGTGACGAAGCAGGTGCACGGCGCCGCCGAAGCGGACAAGGCGGCGGCGGCGAGCGCGGCGATCTTCGGCGGCGCCTCCGTCGCGGCCGCGCCGGACGGCGCGCTCGACTACGCCGCCCTCGCCTCGGCGATGCCCAACGTCGCCGCCCAGCGCGCCGAGCTCGCGGCCGGGCTCCCCGTGGTGGACGCGCTCGTGCGCGCCGGCCTCGCCAGCTCCAAGGGCGACGCCCGCCGCGGCATCGAGCAGAAGGGCTTCTCCGTCAACGACGCCCCCGTCACCGACCCCACCCGCCGCCTCACCGGCGACGATCTGCGCGACGGCCGGTTCGTGCTGCTGCGGAAGGGGAAGAAGAACTACGCGATGCTGGTCGTCGAGTAGGGCGGGACGGCGGGAGCGGCAGGACCGCGGGAGGTCCCGATGCGGTACGAGCCTCCGGTGACCCCACCGGAGGCTCGTGCGTTAGATGAGTGTCCCGCCGTCCCGCCGTCCCGCCTAGACCGCCCCCTCCAGCACCTCCACCACCCGTTCCATCTCCCGAGGCGTGTTGTACGCGTGCGGGCTGAGGCGGATGGCGCCCTCCCGGAGGCTGGTGACGATGCCCTGCTCGCGCAGGCGCGCATGAACGGCGGTGGCATCGGGGGGCGCGAGGCAGGTGATCGCCGAGGCGTGCGCCCCCGTCGGCGAGGTGACGCGCACGCCGCGGCGCTCGGCCCAGGCGAGGAGCGGGGCGGCGAGGGTGCGCAGGTGGTCGCGGATCGCCCCGATGCCGAGCTCGTCGAGGAGCGCGAGCGAGGCGTTCATCCCGACGAAGTCCTGGTAGGGCAGCGTGATGAACTCGAAGCGCCGCGCGTCGGGGCGGAAGGTGTCGTCGTACTGCACGAGCCGGCTGAAGTCGTCGGTCCCGGCGAACGCCATCCAGCTCACGAGCGGCGGCGCGAGGCGCGCGACGAGCTCGCGCCGCACGTAGGTGAAGCCCGCGCCCCAGGGCGAGAGGAGCCACTTCTGCGCCCCGCACGAGAGCACGTCCACCGGCGTCGCCTTCACGTCCACCGGGAGCTGGCCCACGCCCTGGATGGCGTCCACGACGAGGAAGGCGCCGCTCGCGCGGGTGGCCGCCGAGAGGCGGGCGAGGTCCACGGTGTAGCCGTTGCTGAACTGCGTGAGGGAGACGGCCAGACACTTCACGCGCGGATCGCCGGCGCGCTCGAGCAGGTAGTCCTCGTCGGGCCACCCTTCGTCGGTCGTGGGGGCGAGCTCGAGGCGCACGCCCCGCTCCCGGAGCCGCATCCACGGATAGACGTTCGCCGGGAACTCGCGGTCGCTCACCACGACGACGTCGCCCGCCTCGAGCGGCAGCGCCGCGGCGGCCACGTTGAGGCCCCAGCTCGTGTTGGTGGCGAGCGCGATCTCCTCGACGTCGGCGTTCAGGAGCCGCGCGACGCGCCGCCGGCTCTCGTCGAAGATGGCGAAGAGGCGCGTATCGGGCAGCTCGAACGGCCGGGCGCGCAGCGCGTTGAACTCGTCCACCGCCCGCCGCGTGCGCTCGGGGATCGGCCCGGTGCTCGCGTGGTTGAGATAGACGGTGCCCGCGTCGGCCCAGGGAAACTCCGCCCGGCGCAGCGCGGCGACGTCGTAGCGTGCGCGCTCGCCCGCAGGCGCGGTGTTCGTGGCGCTCACCGGCGCCGCTCGCGCGCGTCGCGCTCGGCATCGGCGCCCTGACGGCTGCCGTCCTTCGCCCCACGCCGGGCCCGCTCGCCGTCCGGCACCACGTGCCGCTCGAGCGGATCGCCCTGGGGCGTGAGCCCCGGCGCGCCCGGGTCCATCACGCGGGGAGCGGCCTTCGGTTTCCGGGATCGGGTCATGGAACCTCCAATAGGGGCTAGGGGCTAGGGGCTAGGGCCTAGGGCGCGGTCGAGAGGGTTGGGGGCGAGGGGGCCGGCATCTCCTGGGACCTCCCTAGTCCCTAGTCGCTAGTCCCTAGTCGCTAGTCCCTAGTCCCTGCCCTACCGTTCCGTCCGCAGGCGCGGATCGTAGATCTCGCGCAGCGCGTCGCCCACGAGGTTGAAGCCGAGGACGGCGAGGCCGATGGCGATGCCCGGAGCGAACGACACCCAGGGCGCCACGCGCAGCAGGTCGCGCCCGTCCGACACCATCGCCCCCCAGCTCGGCGTCGGCGGCTGCGCGCCGAGGCCGACGAACGAGAGGGCGGCCTCCGCCATGATCGCGCCGGCCACGCCCAGGGTGGCGGCGATGATCACCTGCGCCCGCACGTTCGGCAGCAGATGGCGGAAGAGCACCCGCCGGTCGCGCGCGCCCAGCGCCTGGGCGGCGAGCACGAACTCCGCGCGGCGCAGCACGAGCACCTGGCTGCGCACCAGGCGCGCCATCCCCGCCCAGCCCACGATGCCGATCACGACGAAGATGAGCGGGAGCGAGGGCTTCACCGCCGCCGCCACGGCGATCAGGAGCAGCAGCGTCGGGAAGGCGAGCGTCACGTCGGCGAGGCGCATGACGAGCGCGTCCACCCACTTGCCGTAGTAGCCGGCCAGCAGCCCGAGGGTGACGCCCAGCAGCGCCGCGACGCTCTGCGAGATGAGCCCCACGGCGACCGAGATGCGGGCGCCATAGATCACCCGGCTGAGCACGTCGCGACCCTGTGTGTCGGTGCCCAGCAGGAAACGTCCCCCCGGACGGACGAGATAGTCGTGCTGCAGGTCGCCGGCGTAGGGGTTGTGGGGCGCGAGCCACGGCGCGAACACCGCAGCGACGAGCACCAGCCCCACGAGCGCGAGGCCGAGCTGGAAGAAGGGATCGGCGCGGAAGCGCCGGACGAGCGGCGAGCGCCGCGCCGCCGGCACCCGCCCCTCGGCGGGCGGCGCCGGCTCCAGCCCGGGCTCCGGGCTCACCCCGGGCTCGACCTGCCCCATCACGACCGGGTCGGCCACCGGTCCCCCCGTGCATGGTTCTTGCGCGTCATATTCGTGTCGAAGGTTAGATGATTCCCCGCCGGCCGGGCAACCGGCCCGCGCGCCCCGCGGCGAGTGGCCTGCGGGCTCTTTCCCCGGCAGGTGCTCATGTCGAAACCCCGCAGCTCCAGGCCCCGCCCCTCGCAGCCCCGGCCCGCCTCCCCGCCGTTCACGCTCGTCCTGAGCGGCGGCGGGATGAAGGGGCTCGCCCACGTCGGCGTCCTGCAGGCGCTCGAGGAGCACGGCCTCGTGCCCTCGCTCGTGGTGGGCTCGAGCATCGGCTCGCTCATCGCCGCCGGCTGGGCGAGCGGGATGCCGCTCGACGAGATGGCGGCGCGCGCCCGCCGCGTGCGCCGGCGCGACGTCTTCCAGGTGGCGCACGTGGACATGGCGCTCCGCCGGCTCGGCGCCCCCGCCATCTACCGGCGCGAGCCGCTCGAGGCGCTCATCGCCGCGCTCGTCGGCGAGCGCACCTTCGACGACCTCGTCCACCCGCTGCTGGTCAACACGGTGGACATCGACTCCGGCATGCAGGTCATGTGGGGCCTGCCCGGCCTGCGCGACGTGCGCGTCGCCGACGCGGTCTTCGCGAGCTGCGCGCTGCCCGGCATCTTCCCGCCGCGCGCGATCCGGGGCCGCCACTACGTCGACGGGGCCGTGATCGAGAACCTCCCGGTCCGTGTCGCCGCGACCGCGGGCCCGGGCCCCGTGCTCGCCGTGAACCTCTCGGCCACGACCACCGTGCGCGAGGGCACCGAGCGGCAGGGCTTCGCCGCCATCTACACGCGCGGCCTCGAGCTCGTCATGCAGGTGCAGACCGAGGCGGGGCTGCGCGGCTGGCAGGGGCCGCCGCTCGTGCTCGTCGAGCCGCGCGTCGAGGACGTCTCGATGTTCGCCTTTGACCGCACGCCCGAGCTGCTGGCCGAGGGGCGGCGCGCCACGCTGGAGGCGCTCGCGCAGGTGGGTGGCGCGCTCCAGGAGATGGAGCTCGGCATGCATCCGCGCCGGCGCGTACGCGTGAGCGTGGACGCCGAGCGCTGCATCGGCTGCGGGCTCTGTCTGCTGCGCGCGCCGGACACCTTCCAGCGCACCCCCGACGGCAAGGTGCGCGTCACGGCCGCCGAGCAGACCTGGTCGCCGCTCGACGGCGCGCTCGTGCGCGACTGTCCCACGCGGGCCATCGTCGCCACCGACCTCCTCGACCCGGCGGGGACGGCGGAAGCCTCCACCGCGGCCTGACGCCGCGGCTCAGTCGTCCCCGAAGTCGCCCGGCACCGCGGCCGCGCCGCGGAACTCCTGCGCGATCCCGATCAGATCGGCCACGACCCGGTCCCACCCGGCGCCCCGCGCCCCGGCGAGCGGCACGACGCGCACCGGGTCGTCCGCCGCGGGGAGCCCGAGCTCGCCGAGGAGCGCGAGCGCGTGCTCGCGCGTCGGCCGCCCGTCGGCGACCAGCACGGCGGCGTGCCGCACGAGCGCGCGCACGGCGCGGCGCCGCAGCCGCGAGCGCCGCACCCGGTGCCGCAGCCGCACCAGGCCCTCGGCGTGGAGCAGGATGCCGTAGGGGGTGCCGATGCGCTCGCTCGTCCAGCGCGCGGGGTACCCGGCCGGCCGCACGCCCTCGCACCAGGCGAATCCCGCGCGGTGCTCGCGCGCCAGCATCGCCGCGCGGCGCGACCACTGGACGATGCCCGCCACGGTGCGCAGCCGCGCCGGCGGGAGCGCGAGGCGGTCCACGTGCACCGGCAGCTCCGCGTCCGCCGCCGCGGCGCGCGGCGCCGCGGCGGTCGAGACGACGAGCGCGCCGGGCGGCCAGCAGCGGGCGAGGTCGCCCATCCAGCGGGCGAGGCCGCCGCGGGCGGGCGGGAAGTGGGGGGTGAGCAGGAGGTGGGGGCCCACCGCGGCGTCCGGCGGCTCAGCCGCGCCGCGGCGTGAGCAGCGCGATCGGCAGGACCACCTCTTCCGGGCTCACGCCGCCGTGCAGGAAGGCGCCGCGGTAGCGCGCCTGGTACTCGCGCAGCTTCGTCGGGTAGACGAAGAAGCGGTCGCCGGTAGCGAGGAGAAGGCGGGTGTTGGGGCCGCGCGCGGGGAGGCCGTAGGCCGGCAGGTCGTCCACGACGAGCGCGGCGTCGGCCTCCTGGGCGCGGAGGTCCTCGCCGAACTTGTAGCGCAGGTTGCTCGTCGTGTCGCGCTTGGCGTAGACGGTGGCCGGGGTGTGGCAGTGGATCGAGCCGTGATCGGTCGTGAGCAGCACCGGCACGTCGCGCCGCTCCGCCTCGCGCAGCGCGTCCCACAGGGGCGAGCGCTCGAACCACGTGCGCGTCAGCGAGCGCAGCGCCGGCGTGTCGCGCGCCACCTCGAAGAGCGTCGAGTTCTCGGTGCGGCCGTGCGTGAGCTGGTCGATGAAGTTGAAGACGAGCGCCGTCACCCCGCCCGCGGCGAGGTGCGCCGGCAGCCGCCGCAGGAGCTGCTCGCCGTCGGCGGCGGTGAACACCTTCTCGTAGTGCACCGGCACCTCGCGCCCGGTGAGGTCGCGCAGCTGCTCCCCGAGCAGCTCGGCCTCGTGCGCGTTGAGGCCCGTCTCGTCGCTCTCGCCCCACCAGCGCGGGTAGCGCGCCTTGATCTCGGCCGGGAAGAGCCCGCTGAAGATCGCGTTCCGCGCGAAGGGGGTGGCCGTCGGCAGGATGGAGAAGTAGTGCGCCGTCTCGACCTCGAAGCGCCCGCCGATGAGCGGGCGGATCATCGCCCACTGGTCGAGCCGGAGGCAGTCCACCACGACCAGCATCACCCGCCCGTGCCGCTCGAGCACCGGCCGGAGGAACTCCGCGCCGACGTCCACCGAGAGCGGCGGGCGGTCGGTGCGCGCGTCGTGCAGCCAGCCGGCGTAGTGGCGCTGCAGGAAGCGGGCGAAGTCCTGCCGGATACTCTCCTGCAGCGTGCGCAGCGCGTCCTGCAGGCCCGGCTCGTCGGCCTGGCCCAGGCGCACCTCCCACTCGGCGAGCTCGACGACCAGCTCCACCCACTCGCGCCAGGCGAGCGGCGCGCCGCGGCGCGCCTCGAGCTCGCGGAAGCGGGTGGCGAAGTCGCGGCTGAGGCGCTGCTGGCGGATGCGGTCGCCCTCGAGCAGCCGGGTGACGACGCTGACGATCTGGCGCGGATTGACCGGCTTGATGAGATAGTCGCTGATCTCGGCGCCGATGGCGTCCTTGAGCGTCTCCGGCTCCTCGCTCTTCGTGACCATGACGACCGGCATCGCGTGGTCGAGCGCGCGGATCTCGCGGAAGAGGTCGAGGCCGCGGCGGCCCGGCATCTGCTCGTCGAGCAGCACGACGCCGTACGGCTGCCGCTGCAGCATGACGAGCGCGTCGTCGCCGTGGGTCGCGGTCTCGACCGCGAACCCCTGCTCTTCGAGGAAGAAGATGTGGGAGCCGAGACTCTCGACCTCGTCGTCGACCCAGAGGATGCTCTTCGGGCGGGGCATGGGTGGTAAGCTAGGGCCCGTGCTGGCGGGGCGGGAGGGCGGCCCGTACATTCCCGCCGTGCCGACCCCGCCCCGGCCCGATGCGGCCGCGCTCGCCCTGTTGCACCTGCTGCCTCGGGCCGCCCGCGGCCCGCGCCGGGAGGGCGTCTTCGCGCTCTGGCTCACGGTGCGCGTGGCCACCGACCTGCTCGAGGGTGCGCCGCCCGCGCCGGGCGAGGAGCGCCGCCGCGGCGCGCCGCGGCGCCGCCTGCTCGCGCTCGAGCAGCGGCTCTCGAGCCTCACCCTCCCGCCACCGCTCCGGCGCGCCCTCACCGCCGCCATCGCCCAGCTGCGCGACCCGCGGCCCGACACGGTGGCCCTCGTGCTGGGCCAGCTCGTGGCCCCCGCGCGCGATACCGTCGGCGCCGAGGCGGGCGAGGCCCTCGCCCTCGCCGCGCGCGGCGTGCGCGCGCGGCTCCAGGAGGCGGCCGCCGGCGCCTGAGGACGCGCCGCGCGCCGTTACATTCCCCGCATGGCTTCCCGTCCCCATCCGCCCACCGTCCCCGAGGCCAACGCCCCCGCGCGCTCGCCGCTCGAGCGGCTGGTGGACCGGATCGACGCCGCGACGCAGGACCGCCGCGCCACGACGCTCGCCACCGACACGGTGCCGAGCGGCTTTCCCTCGCTCGATCGCGTCCTGGGCGGGGGCTTCCGCCGGCGCGACCTCGTCGTGCTCGCCGGCGACGTCGGCAGCGGGAAGTCGGCGCTCGCCCTCGGCATGGCGCTCCGCAGCGCCGCGGCCGGGCGGCCGGCCGTCCTGCTCTCGGGCGAGATGCGCGAGGACCGCGTCCTCGAGCGCGCCCTCGCCCTCGAGGGCCGGGCGGCGGTGGACGATCTGCGGCAGGGCGCGCTCGCCGACACGGCGCGTGCCGCGGTCGGTGCCGCGGCGGTCCGCCTGCGCGACCTCCCGCTCACCGTGCGGCCGCTCGCCGGCGACCGCTTCGACGAGGTCGGGGAGGCCCTCGCGGCGGCGCCCCCGCCGGCGCTGGTCGTCGTCGACTCGCTGCAGCTCGTCGAGCCGCCTCGCGCGGTGGCCGCACTCGAGGAGCGCGTGGCCGCGGCGACGCAGGCGCTCAAGGCGCTCGCGCTGGCCCACGACGCGGCGCTCCTCGTCACCGCGCACACGCCGGCGCTCGCCGCCGGGCGCGCGGATCCGCGCCCCGCGCTCGACGACCTCGGCGGCCTCGGCGCGGTGAAGCAGCAGGCGGATGTGGTGCTGGGGATCTACCGGGAGGAGATGTACCGGCCGGGCCAGGGCGTCGAGGGAGCCACGGAGCTGCTCGTCCTCAAGAACCGCAACGGCCCGACCGGTTTCGTCGATCTCTACTTCTACGCGCGCTGGCTCCGCTTCGAGGACATGCTCGACCCCGAGAGCTGAGCCCGCGGGCGCTCAGTGCTGCGCGGCGCTGTCGGCCGGCCGGCGGCTGTCGAGCCGGATCTTGTCCGCGGTCGAGGCGGCCCGGAGCGAGTCGGCCGTGGCGCTCGAGGCCTTGGCGACGACGCCGGCCATCTGCACCGTCGAGCTGTCGCCCAGGGCGCCGGGCACGACCTGGATCCAGAGCGGCCGTCCCTTGTCCTCGGCGTAAAAGCTGACCGCGCCGTCGGAGCCCTTGGTGTCGCTCACGAGGACGTACGGGTCCTTGCCGAGCACCGAGCGGTAGTAGCTCACCACCTGCTCCGCCGGGAGCGGGCTGCGGAAGGTGAGCTGCAGCGCGTCGCTGCTCCCCTGGCGCGAGACGAACACGCCGTTGGGCGGGAGCACGAGCGTGCTGAAGACGTCCGAGACCTTCGGGAGCTGCTGCTCCTGCACGGGCCGCGGCTTGCACCCGCCCACGAGGGCGGTGCCGGCGAGGGCCGCGGCGAGCGCGGCGGCGATGTAGCGCATAGGCCGTGGAGAGTAGCGCGGCGGCCCGGCCGGGTCAACGGCGGCCAGCCGGGCCGGCTGCCCCCGCGGGCCCGGATGATGCCCTTTAAGCCGTTGTGAGAGGCCGCTTTCCGGATTATTTTCAGCCACGCAGCACCGAGGCAATCCGCAGGTCGAGCACCCCGCCGCGACCCGCCCCAACCGCATCGGCAGCAAGGAGTTCGGCCATGGCCGGCCATAGCAAGTGGAAGCAGATCAAGCGCCAGAAGGCGATCAACGACTCGAAGCGGGCCTCCTCGTGGACGAAGGTGATCCGCGAGATCACGGTGGCGGCCAAGGCCGGTGGCGGTGACCCCGACGGCAACCCGCGCCTGCGCCTGGCGATTGACCAGGCGCGCGCCGAGAACATGCCGAAGGAGAACATCGAGCGCGCGATCAAGAAGGGCACCGGCGAGCTCGAGGGGCAGAACTACGAGGAGCTGAGCTACGAGGGCTACGGCCCGGGTGGCGCGGCGATCTTCATCGAGGCCACGACCGACAACCCGAACCGCACGGTGGCCGAGATCCGGCACGCCTTCAGCCGCAACGGTGGCAACCTCGGCGCCACCGGCTCGGTGGGCTGGATGTTCGACCGCAAGGGCCAGGTCTACCTCGACGCGGCGCGTTGGCCCGAGGACAAGGCGCTCGAGGACGCGCTCGAGGCCGGCGCCGAGGACTTCGCGCGCGAGGGCGACCAGTACGTCGTCTCCACCGCGCCCGCCGATTTCCACGCGGTGCAGGATGCGCTCAAGGCCAAGGGCTACGCCATCGACTCGGCCGAGCTGGCGATGGTGCCGAAGAACACCGTGAAGGTGGAGGGCGCGGAGGCCGAGCGCCTGATCAAGCTGATGGAGGTGCTCGAGGACCTCGACGACGTCTCGAAGGTCTTCTCGAACTTCGACATCGACGCCGCCCAGCTGGCCGAGGCCTGAGCCCGGCCGGCCCGGCGACGCGCGCGGCGATGCGGGTCCTGGGCGTCGATCCCGGCACGGCCGTGGTGGGCTACGGCGTGGTGGACGCCCCCGAGACACCCGCGGCGGCGGCCGCCGCGGTGCTGCGGCCCACCGGGCTCAAGCTCGTCGAGTGCGGCATCCTGCAGACGAAGGCCCGCGACCCGCTCCCCGCTCGTCTCCGCATCATCCACGACGGCATCAGCGCGCTCATCGCCCGCCACCGGCCCGATGCGGTGGCGGTGGAGAGCGCGTTCTACGGGAAGAACGTCCGCACGACGATGGTGCTGAGCCACGCGCGCGGCGTCATCCTGCTCGCGGCGGAGGAGGCGGGGACGGCGATCGCCGAGTATCCGCCGGCGCTGGTGAAGAAGACGATCGTGGGCCGCGGCGCCGCGCTCAAGTCGCAGGTCGGCTACATGGTGGCGCAGATGCTCCGCCTCAAGGCGCCGCCGACGCCCGAGGACGCCTCCGACGGCGTGGCGCTGGCGCTCACGCACCTCCTCATCGCGAGCCGCCGCGCGGCGTTCTTCCGGCAGGTGACGGGGGCGTAGCCGGACGGTCGAAGGCGGGCAGGCGGTCGAGGGCGGTCGGCGAGTGAGGAATCGGATCCGAGAGTGAAGGACACGGAATGATTGCGATGCTGACGGGGGTGCTCGCCGAGCGCGAGGGGGAGACGATCGTGGTGCAGACCGACGGCGGCGTGGGGTACGCCGTCGCCGTCTCGCTCGGCACCGCCGACCGGCTGCCGGCCGCGGGCGGCCGGGTGACGCTCTACACCGAGCTGGTGGTGAAGGAGGACGGCTGGTCGCTCTACGGCTTCGACCGCACGGGCGAGCGGCTCGTGTTCCAGCGCCTGCTCACCGCGAGCGGCTTCGGCCCCAAGCTCGCGCTCGCGATGCTGTCGATGCTGGGGCCCGAGCGCACGGTGCGCAGCATCCAGCAGAAGGACCTGCTCACGCTCTCGAGCGTGAGCGGCGTCGGCAAGAAGAAGGCCGAGCGCCTCGTGCTCGAGCTGCAGGACAAGTTCAAGGACGTGGTGGTCGAGACCGGCGGCCCGCGCACGCCCGGCGGCGACGAGGCGGTGCGCGCCCTCGTCGGCCTCGGCTACCCGCCGGCGGCGGCCGACGATGCCGTCCGCGCCGCGCTGGCCTCGTTCACCGGCGGCGACGGCGCCGCCGACACCCCGCAACTCATCCGGCGCGCGCTCCAGCAGCTCGCCGCCTCGCGTGGAGGACGCTGAGACCATGACCGTTCCCGCCATCACGGCCGAGTGGATCTGCATGCGCTGTGGCTCGTCGAACCGCAAGCTCGTGCCCGCCGAAACCACCGAGACGGTGGACCGCTGCAACCACTGCAAGGCGGCGCACGTGGTGCGCCCCGGCCCGCGCCCGGTGCGGTGGGACGCGGAGCTGAAGTAGGGCGTGGCGACGTAGCCCCTGTTACGAATCGGATTGCTCGCAAAGGAAACGGAAGTCCCCATGGCGGAACGCTTGCAGGTCACCACCCCCGAGGAGCTCCCCGACGAGACCGGCGCCGACGCGGCGCTGCGGCCGTCGCGGCTCGACGAGTTCACCGGGCAGCCCCAGGTCAAGCAGTCGCTGCAGATCGCCATCGACGCGGCGAAGCAGCGCGGCGAGACGCTCGACCACACGCTCTTCTTCGGCCCCCCGGGCCTGGGAAAGACGACGCTCGCCATGCTGATGGCGCGCGAGATGGGGGTGCAGTTCCGCTCCACCAGCGGGCCCGTGCTCGAGAAGCCCGGCGACCTCGTCGGCATCCTCACGAGCCTGGGCCCCGGCGACATGCTGTTCATCGACGAGATCCACCGCATGAAGCCGGCGCTCGAGGAGTTCCTCTATCCGGCGATGGAGGACTTCCGGATCGACGTGCGCATCGCGGAGGGGCCGCACGCGCAGACGATCCAGATGCCGCTGGAGAAGTTCACGCTCATCGGCGCCACCACGCGCTTCGGCATGCTCACCCCGCCGATGCGCGCGCGCTTCGGCATCGTCGAGCGCCTCAGCTACTACCCGCCCGAGGACCTCACGACGATCGTCACCCGCTCGGCGCAGATCCTCCGCGTCCCGATCGAGCCCGCCGGCGCCGACGAGATCGCGCGCCGCAGCCGCGGCACGCCGCGCGTGGCGAACCGCCTCCTGCGCCGCGTGCGCGACTACGCGCAGGTGAAGGCCGAGGGCGTCATCACCGCGCCCGTCGCGGCGGCCGCGCTCAGCCGGCTCAACGTCGACGAGTTCGGCCTCGACGACATGGACGCGCGCATCCTCTCGACGATCATCGAGAAGTTCGGCGGCGGCCCCGTCGGCCTCGGCACCGTGGCGATCGCCGTCGGCGAGGACCAGGGGACGCTGCAGGACGTCTACGAGCCGTACCTCATCCAGCAGGGCTTCCTCGAGCGCACCCAGCGGGGCCGGGTCGCCACCGCGCTCGCCTACCAGCGCTTCGGCCTCACCCCTCCGCAGCCGTCCTCCACGCCCGCGCCGCCGAAGCAGGGTGCGCTCGAGCTCTGAGGCGGCCGGGCCGCCGGTGACGGACCCCTCCGAGGCCCCGGGCCGCCGCACCGCGGACTACGACTACCACCTCCCCCCCGAGCTGATCGCGCAGACGCCCGCGGCCGAGCGGGGGGCGAGTCGGCTGCTGGTGGTGCACCGGGACGTCCTGCCGCCGTCCCGCCGTCCCGCCGTGCCGCCCCTGGAGGACCGCGTCTTCACCGACCTCGCGGATCTCATCCCCCCGGGCGACCTGCTCGTCCTCAACGACACGCGGGTCCGCCACGCCCGCCTCCTCGGCACCCGGCCCTCGGGCGCGCCGGCCGAGGTGCTGCTCCTCCACCCGGCGGCCGACGACACCTGGGTGGCGATGGGCCGGCCCGGCAGCGCGCTCAGGCCCGGCAAGCGGATCCGCCTCGGCGAGGGCGCCGAGCTCGAGACCGTGGAGCTCCTCGCCGAGGGCTATCGCCGCGTGCGCTTCGTCGGGCTCTCGGCCGACGCGGCGATGGCGCGCTACGGACGGCTGCCGCTGCCACCCTACATCACCCACGCGCCCACCGCGCTCGACGAGGAGCGCTACCAGACCGTCTTCGCCGAGCGCGAGGGAAGCGTGGCGGCGCCCACGGCGGGGCTCCACTTCACGCCCGCGCTCCTCGCGGCGCTCGAGGCGCGCGGCGTCCGCCTCGCCCGGCTCACGCTCGAGGTGGGCCCGGGGACGTTCAAGCCGGTCGAGGTGGAGCACATCCTCGAGCACCCGATGCACCCCGAGCGCTACGAGATCCCCACCGCGCTCGTCGATGCGGTCGCCGCGACGCGCGCGCGCGGCGGGCACGTCTGGGCCGTCGGCACCACCGTGGTGCGCGCCCTCGAGAGCGCGGCCGACGCGCGCGGCGCGCTGCGCGCCGGGCCGGCCGAGACCCGCCTCATGATCTCGCCCGGCTACCGCTTCCAGGTGGTGGAGCGCCTCGTGACGAACTTCCATCTCCCCCGCTCCACCCTCCTCATGCTCGTCGCCGCCTTCGCCGGCCTCGACACGATGCGCGCGGCCTACGCCCACGCCGTGGCCCAGCGCTACCGCTTCTACTCGTACGGCGACGCGATGGTGATCCGATGAGCTTCCGCTACACCCTCGACGCCACCCAGGGCGCCGCGCGCGCGGGCACGCTCGAGCTGCCGCACGGCACCGTGCGCACCCCGGCCTACATGCCGGTGGGCACGATCGGCGCGGTGCGCGGGCTGCACCCCGAGGAAGTCCGGCGCGCCGGCGCGCAGATCATCCTCGGCAACACCTACCACCTGCACCTGCGCCCCGGCGAGGAGGTCGTGCGGGCGATGGGCGGGCTGCATCGCTTCACCACGTGGGACCGCCCGATGCTCACCGACTCGGGCGGCTTCCAGGTCTTCTCGCTCGAGGGCCTCCGGAAGATCACCGAGCACGGCGTCGCCTTCACGAGCCACGTGGACGGGACGCTGCGCACGCTGACGCCCGAGAGCTCGATGGAGATCCAGTGGGCGCTGGGCTCCGACATCGCGATGCAGTTCGACCACGTGGTGCCGGGCCAGGCGCCGTGGGAGCTCGCCGAGGAGGGGATGGAGCGCTCGCTGCGGTGGCTGGAGCGGTGCCGGCGGCGGCACGAGGAGCTGGGGGACGGGGCGGCCGGGCGCCAGACCCTCTGGCCCATCATCCAGGGCGGCACCCACGCCGAGCTGCGGCGGCGCTCGCTCGAGGGCATCGTCGCGCGCGGGCCGTGGACCGGCATCGCCATCGGCGGGCTCTCGGTGGGCGAGCCGAAGCCGGTGATGCACCGCGTGCTCGAGGAGCTCGAGCCGGTCCTGCCGCGGCACGTCCCCCGTTATCTTATGGGTGTGGGCTTCCCGACCGACCTCGTCGAGGGGATCCGGCGCGGCGTGGACCTGTTCGACTGCGTCGCCGCGACGCGCAACGGCCGGCACGGGAGCGCCTGGACCAGCGAGGGCCGCGTGAACATCCGCGCCGCGCGCCACAAGACGAGCGACCTGCCGCTCGACCCCGCGTGCGACTGCGAGACGTGCCGCACCTTCTCGCGCGCCTACCTGCGCCACCTCTTCGTGGCGGAGGAGATGCTGGGGCTGCGGCTGGTCTCGATCCACAACGTGCGCTACCTGCTGCGCCTCGGCGAGGAGTGCCGCGCGCGCATCCTGGACGGCACGTTCGACGCGTGGAGCCGCGAGTGGCTCCGCGACACCTACGCCCGAGGAGAGAAGTGACGAACCCCACGACGGTCCTGCCCGCCCTGGCCTTCCTCGCCCCCGCCGACGGCGGCGGCGCGGGCGGCGGCTTCTCGATCCTGCTGGTCCAGATGCTGGCGATCGGCGCCGTGTTCTACTTCCTCATCATCCGGCCCCAGGGCGCCGCGCGGCGCAAGCACCAGGAGATGCTCGCCGCGCTCAAGAAGGGCGACGAGGTGATGACGAGCGGCGGCATCGTCGGCCGGGTGAAGGACATCCGCGACGTGGAGCTCGCCGGCGGCAAGGAGACCCGCGTGACGATCGAGTCGGGCACCGCGACGGTCGTCGTCGAGCGCTCGCGCATCGTGCGCGTCGGCGCCGCCACGGCGCCGGGCGCGGGAGCGGCCTGACCATGCCGCTGCGCCCGCTCCACCTCCTCGGCTCCCCGGTGCTCCGCGAGCGGAGCGCCGAGGTCGCGGGCCTGGACGACGAGGTCCGCGCCCTCATCGACGACATGTTCGAGACGATGGACGCGGCCCAGGGCGTCGGCCTCGCCGCGAACCAGGTGGGCGTGGCGCGGCGCGTCGCCGTGATCGACGCCGAGGGGCAGCGCTTCGCGATGGTGAACCCGGTGCTCGTCGAGGTGAGCGGGCGCGCCACCGGCGAGGAGGGCTGTCTCTCGATCCCCGACATCTACGGCGAGGTCACCCGCCCCGAGCGGGTGGTGCTCGAGGCCCTCGGCCGCGACGGAGAGCCGTTCCGGCTCGAGGCGCAGGGCCTCACCGCCCGCGCGATCCAGCACGAGATCGACCACCTCGACGGGATCCTCTTCCTCGACCACCTCGGGCCGATCCGGCGCAAGATGCTGCTCGCGCGCTGGAAGAAGGACCACCGGGGCGATCCGAGCTACATCAAGCCGGTGAAGCCCCGCCCGGCGCGCGCCGACGCGCCCGCCGACTGAGCCCGCGGGGTCCAACGGGCCGATGCGCATCGTCTTCTTCGGCACGCCCGGGTTCGCCGCCGCGTCGCTGCGCGCGCTCCTCGCCGAGCGCTTCGACGTCGTCGGCGTCGTGACGCAGCCCGACCGGCCGCAGGGGCGGAGCCGCTCGACGCTGGTGCCGCCCCCGGTGAAGAGCGTGGCGCTCGAGGCGGGGCTCCCGCTCCTCCAGCCCGAGAAGCCGGTGGGCGACGTCTTCCAGGCGAGCCTCGAGCGCCTGCGGCCCGACCTGGGCGTCGTCGTCGCCTACGGGCACATCCTGCGCCCCGCGGTGCTCGCGCTGCCGCCGCGCGGGATGATCAACGTCCACGCCTCGCTGCTCCCCAGGCTGCGCGGCGCGGCCCCGATCCAGTGGGCCATCGCCGCCGGCGAGGCGGAGACGGGGGTGAGCATCATGCAGATGGAGGCGGGGCTCGACAGCGGGCCCGTCTACCTGCGCGAGGCGACGCCGATCGGGATGGAGGAGACGGGCGGCGAGCTCACCGAGCGCCTCGCCGAGCTCGGCGCCGGCACGCTCTGCACGGCGCTGCGCCGCCTCGCGCGCGGCGAGCTCCGGCCCGAGCCGCAGGACCACGCCGCCGCGACCTACGCGCCGAAGATCGACCGCGCGACGGCGCGCCTCGACTGGACCGCCGCCGCGGGCGCCGTCGCCCGGCGGGTGCGCGCCTTCGACCCGGCTCCCGGCGCGTGGACCACGCTCGAGGGGCAGGAGGTGAAGCTCTTCCGCGCGGCCGTGCGCACCGATCGCGCGACGGCCGACGCCGCGCCCGGCAGCGTGCTCGCGGTGGGCGACACGCTCCTGGTCGCCGCGGGGACGCACGACGGCGCCGCCCACGCGGTCGAGGTGCGCGAGGTGCAGCCCGCCGGCAAGCGGCGCATCGCGGTCGCGGAATGGGCCCGCGGCCGCGGCGTCGCGGCCGGGCAGCAGTTCGCCTGAGCGGGCCCGCCCGATGCGCCCGATGCGCCCGCTGCCCCGCCTGCACGCGATCACCGACGGGCGGGTGCTGCGCCTCGCCGACTGCGGCGTGCGCGCGGCGGCGATCGCCTCGGTGGGGCCGGCGGTCGCGCTGCACGTGCGGGACCGCACCGCCACCGGCGCGATGCTCGCCGCGAGCGCCCGGCGCTTTGCGGCGCTCGCCGCGCCCCCCGAGGCGTCGGTCGCCGTGAACGCCCGCGCCGACGTCGCCGCCGCGGTGCCGGCGCAGGGGCTGCAGCTCGGCGCCGACGACCTCGCCCCGGCCGACGCACGCCGGGTGCTCGGCGCGGGGTGGCACGGCTGGATCGGCCGTTCGGTGCACTCGGCCGACGAGGCGCGCGCGGCGCTCGACGAGGGCGCGGATCTGCTGCTCGTCGGCACGATCTACGCGAGCGCCTCGCACCCGGGCCGCGCGGGCGCGGGCCCCGCCCTCGTCGAGCGCTGCGCCGCACTCGGCGCCCCGGTCGTCGCGATCGGCGGCGTCACGCCCGAGCGGGCGCCGGAGCTGCACGCCGCGGGCGCGTGGGGCGTGGCCGCGATCGGCGCGCTCTGGGACGCGCGCGATCCGGCGCGGGCCGCCCTGGCGCTGCTCGCCCCCTGGTTGAACGAAGGAGCGAATGCGTGAGCGACACAGCGACCGAATCCCTCGACATCGTCGTCAACGGCGAGCCGCGGCGGGTGCCCGGCCCCGCCACCCTCGACGACCTGCTGCGCCACCTCGGGCTCGACCCGCGCGGCGTCGTCGTGGAGCACAATCGCCGCGTCGTGCG
This sequence comes from Gemmatimonadales bacterium, assembly GCA_035760645.1. Taxonomy (GTDB): domain Bacteria; phylum Gemmatimonadota; class Gemmatimonadetes; order Gemmatimonadales; family GWC2-71-9; genus DASSTY01. The sequence continues at coordinate 34,369 of DASTSO010000106.1, read as the reverse complement.
CCGCCCGCAGCTCGCCGAGACCCCGCTCGCCGCGGGTGACAGCATCGAGCTCGTCCATTTCGTCGGCGGCGGCTGAGCCGTCCGTCGTGCTGGGAGACACGCCATGACCGTCATCGACCACTCGCCCGCCACCGCTGCCCCGGCGGCCGACCTCGACACGCCGTTCATCCTCGGCGGCCGGCCCTTCCGCTCGCGCCTCATGGTGGGCACCGGGAAATACCGCACGAACGAGCAGATGGTGCGCGCCATCGAGGCTTCGGGCGCGGAGATCGTCACCGTCGCCGTGCGGCGCGTGGACCTCGACCGCGCGAACGAGGAGGGCATCCTCCACCACCTCTCGCCCGAGCGCTTCTTCCTCCTCGCCAACACCGCCGGCTGCTACACGGCGGAGGACGCGATGCGCTACGCCCGCCTCGCGCGCGAGGCGGGCTTCAACGAGTTCGTCAAGCTCGAGGTCATCGGCGACCAGGAGACGCTGCTGCCCGATACCGACGGCCTCGTCGCCGCGACGCGGGAGCTCGCGCGGGACGGCTTCAAGGTCCTCGCCTACACCAACGACGACCTCATCACCGCGCTCCGCCTCGAGGACGCCGGCGCCACCGCCGTCATGCCGCTCGCGAGCCCGATCGGCAGCGGACTCGGCCTCCTCAATCCCTACAGCATCCGGACGATCAAGCGGCGCCTCGGCGTCCCCGTGATCGTGGACGCCGGGGTCGGCACCGCCAGCGACGCGTGCGTGACGATGGAGCAGGGCGTGGACGGGATCCTCATGAACACCGCGCTCGCCGAGGCGCAGGACCCGGTCGCGATGGCCACGGCGATGCGCCTCGCCGTCGAGGCGGGCCGCTACGCCTACCTCGCCGGCCGCATGCCCCGCCGCGAGGTCGCGATGCCGTCGAGCCCCACCCGCGGCATGCTGGGCTGAGCGACGGCGGGCACGGCGCAGGTCTCGGCGATGGCCCTCGACGGCCTCGCGGCGCGCCGCGCCGCGCTCAGGATGCTCGCGCAGGTGCGCGACGGCCGGCCCTTCGACGCCGCGCTCGACCGTGTCGCGCCAGGGCTCGCCGACGCCGACCGCCGCCTCGCGCACGAGCTCGCCGCCGGCGTCCTGCGCGCCCGCCGCGAGCTCGACGCGCAGCTCGCCCCGCACGTCACCCGCGGCTGGGCCAAGGTCCCCGCCCCGCTCCAGGACGTGCTCCGCCTCGGCGCCTATCAGCTCACCGCCCTCGACCGCGTCCCGGCCCACGCCGCCGTGGACACGAGCGTCCGCCTCGCCCGCGAGGTCGGCGGGACGAAGGCGGGCGGGTTCGTGAATGCGGTGCTGCGCAAGGTGGCGGGCGAGGCGGCCCCGGACCGCCCGCGACCGCCCGCGACCGCCCTGGACCGCCCGTCGACCCTCGCCGAGCGCCACTCCCACCCCGACTGGCTCGTCCGCCGCTGGGTGGAGCGCTTCGGCGACGCGGAGACCGAGCGGCTGCTGGCGTGGAACAACACGCGGCCGCAGCTCGTCCTGCAGCCGGCCCGCGCGCGGGCCGACGCGCTGCTCGAGCGCTGGCAGGCGGCGGGGCTCGCGGTGCGGCCCGCCCCGTTCGGCGCGGGCCTCGTCACCGAGGCGCGCCGGCCGGCGGACGTCCCGGGCTACGCCGAGGGCGCCTTCGTCGTGCAGGATCCGGCGCAGGCGCTCCTCGCCTGGTACGCCGACCTGCCGCCCGACGCGCTCGTCTACGACGCCTGCGCCGCGCCGGGCGGGAAGACGATCGGCCTGGGCCGCTGCGGCGCGCGCGTCGTCGCGGCCGACGTGAGCCGCGCGCGCGTGCGGCGGCTGCGCGAGAACCTCCAGCGTGCCGGCAGCGGCCGCGAGCACGTGGTCGTCGCCGACGCGCTCCACCCGCCGCTCCGCGCGCGCGACGTCCCCGTGGTGCTGCTCGACGCCCCGTGCCTCGGCACCGGCACCTTCGCGCGGCATCCCGACGCGCGCTGGCGCGTCACGCCCGAGGCGCTCGCCGAGCTCGCCGCGCGCCAGGCCGCGCTCCTCGACGAGGCGGCGCACGCGGTCGCCCCCGGCGGCCTGCTCGTCTACGCCACCTGCTCGATCGAGCCGGAGGAGGACGAGCAGCAGGTGGACGCCTTCCTCGCGCGCCACCCCGAGTTCCGCCGCGAGCCGCCCGAGGATTTCCCGGCGTCGCTCCTGAGCGCGCAGGGCGATCTCGTCGTCCTGCCGCAGCGCCACCGCATGGACGGCGCGTTCGCGGCGCGGCTCCGGCGGGCCGACCTCACCGCCGAACCACCCACCCCGGAGTCCGACTCATGAGAGGTGTCCGCATCGCGCCGAGCGTCCTGAGCACCGACCTCGGCCGCCTGCGGGAGCAGGTCGAGCAGGCCATCGCCGGCGGCGCCGACTGGCTGCACGTGGACGTCATGGACGGCCACTTCGTGCCGAACCTCACCTTCGGCGCGCCGATGATCCGCGCGCTGCGGCGCATCAGCGACCTGCCGATCGACGTGCACCTCATGGTCGAGCACCCCGAGCACTACCTCGTCGAGTACGCCGAGGCGGGCGCCTCCACGTTCGTCTTCCATCCGGAGGCGACGGTGCACGTGCAGCGCCACCTCGCCCACGCGCGCGAGCGCGGAATGCTGGCGGGCCTCGCCCTCAACCCGGCGACGCCCGTCGTGCACCTCGAGGAGGTGCTCGACGATCTCGATCTCGTGCTGGTGATGAGCGTGAACCCCGGCTACGGCGGCCAGCGCTACCTCCCGCACGCCACCGAGAAGATCCGCCGCGTGCGCGCGCTGCTCGAGCGCGCGGGCTCGAACGCCGTGCTCGAGGTGGACGGCGGGATCGCGGTGGACACGATCCGCACCGCCTGGGAGGCGGGCGCCGACACCTTCGTCGCCGGCACCGCCGTCTTCGGCGCGGCCGACCCCGCGCAGGCGGTGCGCGACCTCAAGGCGCAGTGCGCCGTTTCCGTCTGAGGAGAGTGGAGCTGCCATGACGCCCCAGGCGCGCCAGTGGACCATCGTCGGCCTCGTGCTCCTGCTCGTCGCGGGCGCGCTCTTCGCGCTCGTGCGCCTGAATCCCGACGTGCAGGGCGTCGGCGTCGGCAATCACGCGCCGACCTACCGCGTCCCGCTCCTCGGCACGAGCGACACGCTGACGATCCCGGACAGCTACCGCGGCCACGTCACCCTCGTGAACATCTGGGCCACCTGGTGCGGGCCGTGCAAGGAGGAGATGCCCTCGATCCAGGCGGCCTTCGCCGCGCTCAAGGACCGCGGCTTCCGCGTCGCCGCGGTGAGCATCGACGAGGGTCCCGCGAGCGAGGTGGAGGCCTACCGGCGCGACCTCGGCCTCACCTTCGAGATCCTGCACGACCGCAGCACCCGCATCGGCCAGCGCTACCAGACGACCGGCGTGCCCGAGAGCTACCTGCTCGACAAGCGCGGCACGATCATCAAGCGCGTCATCGGCGCCCACGACTGGAACGCGCCCGTCGAGCGGCAGCTCATCGAGCGCCTGCTCGACGAGTAGGCCGGCTCCCGGGAACGCGGCGCCCTCCGGTGACTGATCCCCGCTGGATCCTCGGCATCGAGACCTCCTGCGACGAGACCTCCGCGGCCGTCCTGCGGGTGGCGGGCGACGCGCGCCCCGCCCTCGCCGGCCTCGTCATCCTCTCGCAGGACGTCCACCGCGTCTTCGGCGGCGTGGTGCCCGAGCTCGCGAGCCGGGCCCACGTCGCGGCGATCGACGCGGTCGTCGCGCGCGCGCTCGCCGACGCGGGCGTCGGCATCGGCGACCTCGCCGGCGTCGCCGTCACCGCGGGCCCCGGCCTGGTCGGCGCGCTCCTCGTCGGGGTGATGTACGGGAAGACGCTCGCCTGGAGCCGCGACCTGCCGCTCGTCGGGGTGAACCACCTCGAGGGCCATCTCTTCGCCCCGACGCTCGAGGACCCGGCGCTCGAGCCGCCCTTCGTGGCGCTGCTCGTGAGCGGCGGCCACACGATGCTCCTCGACGTTCCCGCGTGGGGCCGCTACCGGCTCCTCGGCCAGACGCTCGACGACGCCGCCGGCGAGGCGTTCGACAAGGTGGCCAAGCTCCTCGACCTGGGCTACCCCGGCGGCCCGGTCATCGAGCGCCTCGCCGCCGAGGGCGATCCCGCCCGCTTCCGCTTCCCGCGCCCCATGCTCCAGGAGCTCGAGCGCGCCGGCGCGGAGGCGAGCCCCAACCGCTACGCCTTCAGCTTCAGCGGCCTCAAGACCGCGGTGTTGCGCGCCGTGCGCCTCAACGAGGGCGAGCTCGCCGCCGCCGCGCCGGCCGAGCGCGAGCGCTTCGTGCGCGACGTCGCGCGCGCCTTCCAGGACGCGGCGCTCGACGTGCTGGTGGCGAAGACCGCCCACGCGGTGGAGGCGCTGGGCTACTCGACCGCCGTCCTCGGCGGGGGGGTCGCCTGCAACCGCACCCTGGCCGAGCGGCTGCGGGCGCGGCTGGCGGGACGGGCGCGCGTCAGCGTAGCTTCCCCCCGGCTCAACACCGACAACGCGGCGATGATCGCCGCCGCCGGCGCCTGGCACCTCGCGCGCGGCGAGCGGAGCGGCTGGGACCTCGAGCCGCGCGACGACCTCCCGCTGCCGGGGCTCGTCCCCGCCCCTCACTCCTCATCCGGATCCACGGCATGACCCAGGGCTTCACCGTCTACCCGCTCGTCCTCCACATCGGCCCGCTCGAGATCACCGGCTACGGGCTCATGATGATGGTCGGCTTCCTCGTCGGCGGCTGGCTCATCTCGCTCGAGCTGCGCCGGCGCGGGCTGCGCGAGGAGTACTCGGCCGACATCGTCGTCGGCGCCGTCGTCGGCGGCATCCTGGGCGCCAAGCTCTGGTACGTCCTCCTGACCGGCGACGCCAACGCCATCCTCTCGCGCGGCGGGCTCGTCTGGTACGGCGGCTTCATCGGCGGCGCCCTCGGCGTCATGCTCCAGAGCTGGCGCCTCCGGGTGCCGGTCCGCTGGACGATGCAGCTCTGCGCCCCGGCGCTCGCCGCAGCCTACGCGCTCGGCCGGGTCGGCTGCTTCCTGGTCAACGACGACTACGGCCGGCCCACCGACCTCCCGTGGGCGGTGAAGTTCCCGCAGGGGCTCCCGCCCTCCACCGCCGGCAACCTCGAGCACCTCTTCGGCGTCCCGGTCCCGGCGGGCCTCGCGCCCAGCACGGTGCTCGCGGTGCACCCGACGCAGCTCTACGAGACGATCCTCATGCTCGGCGCCTTCATGGTGCTCTGGGCCTGGCGCCGTCGCCCGCACGCCACCGGCTGGCTCTTCGGCCTCTATCTCGTCTTCGCCGGAGTCGAGCGCTTCGTCATCGAGATCCTCCGCGCCAAGGACGATCGCTTCCTCGGCCCCTTCACCCTCGCGCAGCTGACGAGCGTCATCCTCGTCCTCATCGGCGTCGCGCTCCTCAAGGCCTGGCGCACCGGCGAAGAGCTCGCCCCGGGCGCCTATCTCAGCCGTCGGGAGCTGGGCGGGTGACCAGAATCGAACAGCGCCGCCAAGTCGCCGCTAGGTGGCGACTTAGCGGCGCCGGGCGCGCGGCCGTCACGATCTTCGACAGGACATTCGCCACTACAGGCTGCGGAACGCGTCGGAGAGTGTCGTTGTAAATCAACGACTTATGCGTTCCGAAAGAGTTGGCATCCGACTTGCCACTATACAGGGCCGAAGGGCGAGAGCCCTACGGAAAGAGGTGGTAGGTCGAAGAAGGGTGGAGCGGACACTTCCGTCCGTCTCCGTATACTCAGGGGGCGATCTATCACCTCCCCACATGCAGACGGCTCACCGCAAGGTGAGCCGTTTGCATTTCGTACCGGGGCTCCGGGTCGTGCGCTCAGCGGATCGGCGGCGCCAGGTTGCCGCAGGCGATGATCGTCCCCATGTTCGCGCGCGAGGCGTGCACGTTGACCATGTACGCCCCCGAGTCCGGCAGCGGCACCGGCAGCGTCGCGGTCGCGCTGGCGGAGCCGCTGCTGCCCACGTCGAGCTGGCCGTAGGCGTCCGCGGGGCCGAAGATGCCGAGGTCGTTGCCGCACTGGCCGCGGTGCACGTGCCAGGGATGCTCGCCCCCGGGCGCCGCGTTGCGGATCGTCACCGAGGCGATCGTCTGCCCCGGGGTCGTGCCCGCGCCCATCCAGGCCTCGCCCTGCACCTGCACCACGCCCGCGAGCCCCGCCGGCGTCGCCAGGATCGCGTTCCAGCGCGACCCCACCACCGCCTGATCCGGGTTCAGCTCCACCGCCCGGCGTCCGCCGCATCCCGTCACGAGCAGCGCGAGCGCCGCGCCAGCCACCACGTGCCGTGCACCCATCCCCCGCCTCCTCTCGTGGTCTCGCCTCGAGGTCCCGCCTTCGGGGAAAATCCACTGCCCCGCCACCGCGATCCAAAGATGCGGCGACGGGGCAGTCGCGGGGGTGACGTGGGGCACAGGGCCCGCGCGCCCGCCGGGCGCGCCCGGCTAGTGCGCGCCTTCGCTCTCCTGCGGGGTGGAGCGCCGGCGCGCGGCGGCGTCGCCGGTGAGATGATCCTTCATCCGCGTCACCTCGGCGCGCATCTCGGCCAGATCGGCCTCCATCCGCTCGAGCGAGCGGAGCAGCTCGCGCGTCACGTCCGCCTCGAGCGCCGGCGCCGGCGCCGGTGCCGACGCGGGCATGGAGCCGTTCGCCGCCGCACTCGCCGGCACGGCGCCGGCCGCCTGGGCCGGCTCGGGGACCATCACCGAGGTCACGCGGAGCCGGCGCGCGCGCGCCGGCTCGACGACGAAGATCCAGGCGAGCGCGCCCAGGGCGAGCAGCACCAGCACGCCCTGCGCCGCGATCGACTCGACGGTGGGATAGATGCCGAGCGCCGGGACCCGCGGCTCCCACCCGAACGGCAGCGGGTGCAGCGGCAGCCAGCCGCCCTCCTGCATCTCCGCCACGCCGCGCCCGGCGAAGACGAAGGCCATGTAGTACAGGAAGGCGCCGGTGAAGGCGAAGAACGGCTTCAGCGGGAGCCGCACGCCGAAGCGGTTGATCGCGATGTAGACCGCCACGAGCACCACGCTGCCCGCCACCATCCCCGCGATCACCGGCCCCGCCGTGGCGCCGCTCGTGAAGAAGAGCGCCTTGTAGAAGAGCACCGTCTCGAAGCCCTCGCGGTAGACCGCGAGGAACGCCGCCGAGGCGAGCGCGAGCGCCGAGCCGCTGGTGACGGCGTCCTGCACCTTGCTCTTCACGAAGTGGGTCCACTTCACCACTTCCATCTTCGAGAGCAGCCAGTAGCTCACGTAGAAGAGCACCACGGTGGCCGAGAGCATGGTGACGCCCTCGAGCGCCTCGCGCTTGGCCGCGGTGACCTGGAAGATGGTCTCGAGCAGGACGGCCGTGAGGAGGCTCGCCGCGATCGCCGCGGCGATGCCGACGTTGATGTCGCGGCGGCGGTGGCCCTGGCCGGTCTTGAGCAGGAAGGTGGTGAGGGCGCCGACGATGAGAATCGCCTCGAGACCCTCGCGCACGAGCAGGATGAACGACTCGAGGAAGAGCCCGAACGGCGAGAGCCGGTCGCTCACGAGCCGCTCGGCGCGCTCCAGGTTGCGCGCGAGGTCGGCGCGGATCCCGTCGAGCTCGGCCGTCGTGGCGCCGCCCGCCGCGCGGGTGCGCAGCGTGGCGAAGGCGGCCTCGAGCGCGTTGGCGAGGTCGGGGTTCTTCGCGCGCACCGCCCGCTCGACCTGCTCGAAGGTCATGTACGCGTCGAACGCCGCGGCGCTCGCCGCCGCCGCCTCGCCCGACTGCGCGAGGCGGTAGGTCGAGTCGATCTGGCGGCGCACCCGGGCGAAGACCGCGCCGGCCGCGGCCGCGGTCTCGTCGCCCTGGACGCTCCGCACCGCGGCCAGCCGGGCGAGCCCGGCCGGCGAGCCGGCCGTGTCGCCGAGGGCGGCGAGGAGCGCCGAATCGGACATCTGGGCGGTGGCCGGGAAGCTCCGGAGGTCGGGCGGCACGTCGCCGTGGGCCTTGGCCGGGAGCCGGAGCAGCGAGGCGTAGACCGCGGCCGCCCAGCGGTCGTCGGCCGAGAGCCGGGTCTCGTAGGCCGGCATCGCGGTGCCCGCGACGCCAATGGTGACCCGGCGATAGAAGTCGAGCGGGGAGGTGCCGCGGAGCGCCGCGGCATCGGTCAGGTCGGCGGGCCTGGGATCGAGCCCCCGGCCGGCGGGACCGTCGCCGCGGCCGGCGGCGCCGTGGCAGGCGGCGCAGTTGGCCTGGTACACCTCCCGCCCGCGCACGAGCGAAGGCGCCGAGGCGGGGACCTCGTCGAGCGAGATCTTGAGCCGCTCGGAGAGGGTGGCCGAGAGGTGGGCCACCCGCAGCGCCACCGAGTCGGGCGACGCGGTCGCCGCCACCATCTTCCGGAGGGTGTCGATCTGCGCCACCGCGTAGCGGCTCTCCGCCAGCGGCAGCAGTTCGGCCGAGCGCCGGGCCTCGGCCAGGAAGAGCCCGGCCTCGCTCACCTCCGCCGGCGCCACGACCCGCCCGTCCTTCACCCCGATCGCGTACTCCTGGGCCGCGAGCGCCGCCGTGGCCGCGAGCCGCCGCAGCGTCGGCGCCTGGTCGCCCGCCGCCGCGGGCTGCTGAGGCGTGGTCGAGGCCGACGCCGTTGCCGCCGCCCCCGTGAGCAGCGCGAAGAGAAGCCGGGCGGACCCACCGATGAGAGCCATTTTCATCCGGTCTGATGAGACAGGAAGCAAACTAGGTGGGGGGAGTCGGAATTGCAAATCGCTCCACCACCGCCACCGCCCCCGCCGCCGTCGCGGAGTGGGTCAGCGAGAGGTGGATTCGGAGATCGGCGTGCGCCGACCAGCGCCGGGCGGCGAGGCCGTGGAAGCGGATGGTGGGGCGGCCCTCGGCGTCGCGGCAGACCTCGATCTCGCGCCAGCCGAGGACGCGGCAGTCGGGCAGCACCTGCAGCGCCTTGTAGACCGCTTCCTTCGCGGCGAGGCGCGCGGCGAAGTGCGGCACCGGGTCGGGGCGGGTGGCGAGATAAGCGCGCTCCCCCTCGGTCAGGAGCTTCTCGAGCGCGTAGGCCCCCTTCCGCGCGAGCAGCCGCTCGGCGCGCGCGAGGTCCACGAGATCGATGCCGAGCCCGAGAACGCTCATGCGCCGCTCACCCGAGCCGCTCCCACCACCACTCCACGAATCCGGCGAGCGGGGCGGGCGCGGCGAGATAGCCGCCCAGCACCAGCCCGAGATAGACGGCCAGGGCGAGCACCACCGCGCTCAGGGCGGCGAGCGGCCACACCGGCCGGCGCCACGCGCGCACCCGCGCCACCTCGTCGAGCCAGTAGCGCGACTCCTCGTCGAGCAGCCGCTCGAGCGCGTTCCACGCCGACTCGAGCCGGCGCGCCGCCGTGAGGAGGGCGTCGCGCCAGGGCGCCTCGCCCGCGGGGCCGCGGAGGGCGCCCGGCGCGGTGCGCTCGAGCGCGTCGAGCGAGGCGACGAGCGGCGCCCCGGCCGCGCCCAGGCGGGCGGCCACCGCGCGCGTCTCCTCCTCCCCCAGCAGCACGGTGCGGAGCTTCCGCTCCGGCAGCCGCGACTCCGACGCCGCGGCGCGCAGGCGGGCGTTGACCGCCTCCACCAGCCGGGCCGCGACCCGCGCCACGGCGTCCTCCCAGAGCCGGATCCACGCCGGCCGCGCGAGCGACTGCACCGCCCCGCCCCGGTCGCCGCCCTCGCCGAAGGCGCGCGCCGCGCCGGCGAGCTCGAAGAGCCGGGTGACGAGCTCGAGCCGCAGGTCGTCGGTCGGGATGAGCCGCGTCGGGAGCGGCGTCACCGTCTCCGGCGGCTCGGCGAGCCGGCCGAGCGAGGAGCCGAGCTCGGGGATCACGGGCCCCACTCCGGCGCCGCGCCGCCGAGCTCGGCGAGCGACACCGCGGCCCGGCGCGCATCGCCGCCCGCCATCTGCCGCGCGTCGTAGCGCGCGACGAACGCCCGGAGCGCCTCGCTCGTGAAGCTCGCGCGGGCGAGGCCCGTGGCGCGCACCACCGCCTCGATCGCCTCGGGCGGGCCCTCGACCTCGAGCAGCACGTCCATCCGCGGATACCACTCGAGGCGCGCCGTGGCCCCGGCGAGGTGGTGCACGGCGATGCGCCGGTCGATCGCGTGCACCACGCGGTAGCCCAGCGCCTCGAGCAGCGCGCCCGGATCGACCGCGCCGCGCGCCAGGTCGCACTCGAGCTCGGCGCGCTCCTTGTACCCGTCGGGCGAGACGCGCGCCGGCCCCTTCCAGCCGAGCTGCGCGGCGCGCGCGCCGTCGGGATGGTGATAGGTGCGCACCCGCAGTACCTCGTCGCGCGCGGTGAGCTCGCCGTCGGCGCGGTCGTAGCGGCGGTCGGTGAGGAGGCCGCGGAAGCCGGCCGCGGCGCCCGCCGCGGCGAGCCGCGCCTCGAGCGCCGCGGGGTCGGGCACGACGGCCTTGAGCTCGAGCTCGCGGTGGGCCGCAGCGGTCACGCGGCGGCGTCCCTCAGCCCAGGATCGCGGCGAGCACCGCCGCGGTGTCGGAGAGGTCGGCGAAGACGGCGTGCGGGCCGGCGGCGGCGAGGTCCTCCATCGAGTACGCCCCCGTGGCCACCGCGATCGCGCGCGCGCCGATCGAGCGGCCGCAGGTCACGTCGGCCGGTGTGTCGCCGATGATCACCACGGCGTGCCCGTCCGGCGCCCGGCCGCCGAAGCGCGCACCGAAGCGCTCGGCGGCGCGGCGGGCGGCGATCGGCGGCAGCTCGGGCCGGTGGGCCGCGTCGGAGCCGTAGGCGCCGATCGCGAAGCGCGCGGGGTCGAGCCCCGCCGCGCGCAGCTTGAGCCCGGCGCCCTCGAGGAGGTTGCCGGTGAGGAGCCCCAGCACCACCCCCGGCTCGCGCTCGAGCGCGTCGAGCAGCGCGGGGACGCCGGGCATCACGGTGGTGCGCGCCTCCGGGTGCCGCAGCTCGTGCTCCAGCAGCCGCACGTAGCGCTCGCAGAGCGAGCGCACGCGGCCCGCGTCGTGCGGCGCCGGCTCGCCCGCGGCGGCGAGGAGCTCGCCGACGATCTGCGGATCGGTCTTGCCGTCGAAGCGCACCGCGGCGAAGCAGGCGTGCAGGTCGGGCGCGGCGGCCGGCTCCGTCACCCCCGCCACGTGCTCGGCGAGCACCGTGGTGATCGCGCGGCGCCCCGCGCCGGCCGTGAGGAGGAGCGTGCCGTCGATGTCGAACAGAACGAGCTTGGCGGACATGGAGCAGGTCAGGCCGATGGGAGGCGGCGCGCCGCGACGAGCCGCGTCATCAGCGGTGCGGCCCGGGTGCCGGCGCCGCACGGCTCGACGAGGACGCCGCCGCACGAGATGGTCGAATGGATGAGCGTCTCGCCCGGGCCCGCGAAGGCCACGTGCGTGATCGTGCGGCTGGTCTCGCCGTGGAAGAAGAGGAGGTCGCCGGGGGCGATGCGGTCGAGCGCCACCGGCTCGCCGCAGGCCGCCTGCTTCGACGAGTCGCGCGGCAGCACGAGGCCGCGCGCGGCCCAGGTCGTCTGCACGAGTCCCGAGCAGTCCACGCCCCACGCCGTGCGCCCGCCCCACTCGTAGGGCACGCCCTCGAAGTGGCGCAGCGCCCACCGCTCGGGCGCCATGTCGCGCGCCTCGGTCGCGATCTCGGCCATCTCGCGCACGTAGCCGCCGCGGATCAGGCCGCGCCGCCCGTCGGGCAGCTCCACCGCGATGCCCGGCTCGAGCACCACGCGCGCGCCGAGCGGCAGCGGCCGCGCGTGGCCGCCGAGGTCGAGCTGCGCCCCCTCGCTCCACCCGGTCGCGCGCGCCGCCCACGCCGCGGCGGCCGCCGCCGTCGTCTCGCGCAGATAGCCGGCGTTGACCCACCCCTCGTAGCCGTCGCGGTGCGCGCGCAGGCGGCGCCACTCGCCCTGGCGCTCGAGGAGGTCGGCCGTCTCGCCCAGGAGGAGCTGCGTCGTCTGCTCCGCCCGCACGCTCGCCTCCGCCACCATCGGCGCCACCGGCGCGTGCACGATCACCGCCTCCATGCGCTCCCCGCCGTCCCGCTCGCTCACGCGCCCGCCTCCGCCGGCGGCGGCTGCCGGAGCCCCAGCGCCTCCGCGCACGCGCTGCAGTGGGTGATCCCCCGGAAGTTGCAGAGGAGGCAGATGAAGGTCCCGCACTGCTGGCACGGGTAGCCCTCCGACGCCCGCTCCGGCCGGCCGCAGCTGCGGCACTTCATCATGTCGCGTTCGTGGAGTTCGGTCATGGGAACGAGGGGCTAGGTCAGCGAATACCGCTTGATCTTGTTGATCAGCGTGGCCCGCGAGATGCCGAGCTCGGCGGCGGCGCGGGTACGGTTGCCCTGGTGGTGCTTCAGCGTGCGCTCGATGTGCTGGCGCTCGAGGTCGTCGAGCGAGAGCGGCGTGTGGCGCCGGTCGCCGACGCCGGGCCGGGCGCGGAACTCGCCCGGCAGATGCTCGACGCTGATCGCCGAGTGGCCGCGGCCCAGGATCAGGGCGCGCTCGAGCACGTTGCGCATCTCGCGCACGTTGCCGGGCCAGGGATACTGCAGCAGCCGCTCGAGCGCCTCGCTCGAGAGCCCCGCCGGGCTGTCGGGCAGCTCCTGCCGCAGGTCGGCGAGGAGCCGCGTGATGAGCGCGAGCCGATCCTCCCGCGGCCGCTCGCGCACCGCCGGGAGCTGGAGCGGCATGACGCTCAGCCGGTAGTAGAGGTCCTCGCGGAAGGTGCCCGCCTCCACCTCGGCCTGCAGGTCCCGATTCGTCGCCGCGATGAGGCGCACGTCCACCGTGAGCTCGCGGGTGCCGCCCAGGCGCCGGAAGGTCTTCGTCTCGAGCACCTTGAGCAGCTTCGGCTGCAGCTCGGGCGCGAGGTCGCCGATCTCGTCGAGGAAGATCGTCCCCTGGTCGGCGATCTCGAAGAGCCCCTGCTTGCGGTCCTTCGCGTCGGTGAAGGCGCCCTTCTCGTGCCCGAAGAGCTCGGAGTCGAGGAAGGTGGCGTTGAGCGAGGCGCAGTTCACCTCGACGAATGGCGCCTTGGCGCGCGGGCTGAGGTCGTGGATGAGCCGGGCCACCCAGCCCTTCCCCGTCCCGCTCTCGCCGGTGAGCAGCACCGTGGTGCGCTCGCTCTGGGCCAGCAGCCCCACCTGGTGCGCGAACTCCTGCATCGTGCTCGAGGTGCCCAGGCTGTCGAGCCCCGCCCCCGGCGCCGTCTGGTCCAGCAGCGCCTCGTTCACCCGCCGCAGCCGCACCTTGTCGGCCACCCGCGCCGTGGCCGCCGCCAGGTGCTCCATGTCCACCGGCTTGGTGAGGAAGTTCTCCGCCCCGAGCTGCATCGCCCGCACCGCCGTCGGCACGTCCGCCTGCCCGGTGAGGAGGATGACCGCCGCGTCGCGCTGGCGCAGGTGCTCGAGCACCTCCAGCCCGTCCATCCCCGGCAGCCCCAGGTCCAGCACCACCACTTCCGGCCGCAGTCGCTCGTAGGTGGCGAGCCCCGCCTCACCGCTCAGTTCACGCACGACCTCGTAGCCGATGCGCTCGAAGTAATTCCCGATCGCGCGCAGGACGTCGACGTCGTCGTCGATCAGCAACACCGTGTCAGCCATGCTCTTATCTCAGGCCAGGGGGCCGGCAGTCGGACGGCGGGATCCCCTCCCCGCACACCCGCGTGCAGCGGAATGGGACCGCATGATTTCTGTACAGTACATCGGGGGCGTGAAAAGTAGAAGGGCGGGACGGCGGGAGAAGGCGGGAGGGCGGGCCCTCCCGCCTCAGGGCACCACGATCCGCACCGCCCCCGGCACGATCCGCGCCGTGAACGGGGTGGCCCCGCCCCCCTCGCCGTCGAGCTGGACCGGCTGCGGCGGGAAGCTCTCGACCCGGATCTCGCGGCCCCGGGCGTAGCCCACCAGCGCCTCCTCGGGGATGGCGGGAGCGCGGTTGCGGACGGCCTGCCAGATGGCCCGGGCGCTCTCGGCCGCGTTGTTGGCCCGCAGCACCACGACGTCGAGGATCCCGTCGTCGGGCGCCACCTCGGGCCGCAGGCGCACGAAGGGCGGGATGATCTCGCCGCAGTTGGCCACGAGGAGCATGGCGGCGTTGGCCTCGTACTCGACGCCGTCCACCGTGATCAGGTGGCGCACGCTCCGCAGCTCGGGCATCAGGCGCCACACCGTGGCCATGTAGGCGCCGATCCCCCAGCGGCGCTTCGCCTCCGAGGCCGTCTCGGTCATCACCCGCGCGTCGTAGCCGCAGCCGCAGGCGACGGCGAAGTAGTGCTCCCCGTCGGCGCGCTGCATGTGCCCGAGGTCGAACGGCCGCTGCCGCCCCCGCACGAGCGCCGCCGCGGCGCGCGCCGGATTGGTCGGGACGCGGAGGTTGCCGGCGAGGAGGTTTCCGGTGCCGCCCGGGATGAGCCCCAGCGCGACGTCGGTCCCCACGAGCGCGGCGGCCGCCTGCATCGTGGTGCCGTCGCCGCCGAAGACGGCCACGACGTCCACCCCGTCCCGCACCCCCGCCTCCGCGAGCCGCCGCGCGTCGCCGGGGCCGCCGGTGGCGAGCACCTCCGCCTGCCACCCGGCGCTGCGCAGCGTGTCGAGCACCGCCGTCACCGCCGGCGCGCGGGTGCGCGCCGCGGCCGGGTTCATGATCAGGAGCACGCGCGCCATCGCTAGAACTCCCGCTCCCAGAAGACGTCGGTGCCGACCTGGTAGTTCGTCGTCGGCGCGAGCTGGCGGCCCAGCGCCCGCACGCCGCACTCCTGGAAGGTGGGCTCGAAGGAGAGCTGGGTGCGCCAGTGCTCGCTGAAGCGCAGCTCGATCCCCGCGCCGATGTTGCGCTGCAGCGAGAACGCCGCCTGGCTGCAGAAGCCGGTGTTCACGGTGAAGAAGACCTTCTGGCCGATCTGCCACCCGGCGATGAGCTGCGTGACCGTGCTCTGCTGCGCGCCGAAGGCGATCGAGGGCCGGATCTCGAGCATGTCGATCGGGAAGCCGACGTCGGAGATGAGGGCGCGCTCGAACTCGTTCGACAGCGCGCTCGTCAGATAGCTGGTCACGTTCTGCACCGCCGAGAGCTGGGCGCCCTGCGCCTGGCTCGAGGGCACGCCGAGGATGAGATAGGAGACGAGATCCACCTCGGGCAGCGGCGGCTGCACGCCGGGCCCGCTGGTGAGCTCGAGCTTCGGCTGCCGCAGCGTGCCGGTGATGTTGGCGATCACCGGGACGACCTGGTTGTTGAGCGCCCGCACGTCGTGCCGCGCCTGGATGTCGAGCGTGGCGTTCAGGTCGGGCGTGCCCTCGTAGGTGACCCGCCCCTCCTGCACCGTGAACTCCCGGCTCACCGGGCCGATCTGCAGGTTGTACGTCCCGCGCAGCGCGGCGAGCGTGCCGTCGATGACGTACTCCCGCCGGGTCTTGTTGACCAGCAGGTCGCGCCCGGTGAGCTGGATGTTCGCCTCGTTCGACCGGAGCCAGAAGTCGCCGCCCACGCCGAACTGGAAGTTCACGATCCGCAGCGAGTCGAGGAACCGGTTCTGGAACGCCGCCCCGAGGCCGCGCGCGCGCACGATCGCCGTGTCCACGACGTCGAGGTTGGTGGGATCCTCGAGGTCGATCACCCGCTTCGTGATGATGTCGTCGAAGTGGAAGACGCCGCGGTCGGCGTCGGCGTGGCCCGTCATCGTGGCCTTGAGGATGGGACCGCGCAGGTGGACGTCGCCGGTGGCGGTGAGGTCGAGGAAGTCGCGGACGTTGATCGCGTGGAAGCGGTCGGCCTTGAGGTCCACGGCGAGCACCGGCTTGGTCAGCGAGTCGAGCCGCACGAGCCCGCTGGCGTCGAGCCGCCCCTCGCCGCTGGTCAGATACACGTCGCGCAGCGCGACCGAGTCGCCCGCGAGGGCGAGATGGCCGCGCACCGTGTCGAGCCGGATGCCCAGACCCGGGAGCGACATCGCGCCGCCGTGCAGGTCCACCGACCCCGCCAGCCGCGGCTGCGCCCAGGTGCCCTCGACCTGCACGTCGGCGCTCAGCACCCCGCTCACCTCGCGCACGGCCGGCGTCGCGGCCTCGAGCACGGCGAGGTCCATGCTGTCGGCCAGCGCGCGCACGAAGAGCGGGCCCGGGAGCTGGCGGCGCGGCACCCGCGTGAGCGCGAGGTCGAGCGGGAGCCGCGCGCGCACGTCCACCACCGGCTCGCCGGTGCGCCAGAGGCGCAGCGTCGCGTCGAGCCGCCGGTCGGCGTAGTCCACCGAGGCCCGCGCGAACGGCGTGCGCGACTCGCCGAAGCGCGACTCGCCGAGGGAGGCGGTGCCGCTGATCGTCGGCGCCGCCGCGGTGCCGGCGACGTGCAGGTTCAGCGCGAGCGAGCCGCCCACGCCCGTGGTGTCGCGCTGCAGGAGGCTCCAGACGTCGCGCAGGTCGATCCCCACGGCGTCGAGCCGCAGATCCCCCGCGCTGGCGCCCGGGAGGCGGCCGGCGACGTGGACCGCCCCGCTCCCGTCGGCCGCGACGAGCGCCACCGGGGTGAGGAGCGTGCGGGTGGAGTCGGCGAGCCGCAGCCCCACCGGCTGCGCCAGCCGCCAGCGGTGGCTCGCGAGCGAGGCCGCCAGCGTGTCCACCGCCAGGATCCGCTCGCCCCGCGCGCTGTCGGCCGCGGTGCGCAGCGTGCCGGTGGCGTCCACCCGCGACGTGTCGTGCGCCGTGAGGCCGATGTCGCCCCCCACGCTCCAGCCGAGCGAGTCGGGCCGGCCCGCGAGCGCGAGCGCCGCGGCGCGCACCCGCCGCTTCGCGACGTCGAAGGTGTCGGCGGCGAGGCGGGCGGTGAAGGTCGTGTCCCCCCCCGCGGCCCACGTGAACGCCCCCCGCAGCTCGGGGGTGCGGAACTGCTGGAACTCGAGCCCGCGCGCCACGCCCTCGCCCTCGGCGCGGAGGGAGTCGAGGCTCCCGCTGAGCGTGACGTTGGCCGCCGCCTGGCCGGCGAGCTCGCGGTTGAAGGCGCCGGTGTCGCGCGTCATCCCCGTCACGGCGAGCGCGAGCGAGTCGAAGCCCACGAGGCTGTCGGCGTTCACCGTGAAGCGCATCGTCCCGTCGTGCGGCGCCGCCCAGCCCAGCGTGCCCGAGCCGCCGGCGCGCGCGCCGCGCCACCCCAGCAGCAGGGTGTCGAGGCGGATCACGCTGTCCGCCACGGCGGCGCGCGCGTAGAGGGTGTCGAGCAGCCACTCCCGCACCCGGCTCCGGTCGAGCGCGAGCTCGAGCGCGCCCTCGGGCGCGCGCAGGGTGTCGATCGAGCCCGTCACCCGCAGGCTGCCGTCGAGCCGCGTCGCGGGGCCGACGCCGCGCAGGGCGGCGAGGTCCAGGCCCGAGAAGCGCAGCAGCAGGTCCTCCGCCGCCCAGTGCGGCGGGTCCATCGTCATGTAGCCGTCGGCGACGACGTGGCCGATCTCGCCGGCGAGGTCGGCCCGCACCGCCATCCGCTCGAGCGTGCCGTCCAGCGTGACGTGCCCGCGCACTTCGCCCCGCGCGGCGAGCGTGGGGAAGGTGCGGCGGATCCCCTCGAACGCGAGCGGCGCGAGGTCCACGTCGGCGTTCAGCCCGAGGATCTTGCCGCGCGTGTCCAGGTGCAGCCGGCCGTCGGCCACGCTCGGCGGGCGGCCGTCGTCGCGATGGGTCGCGGTGCCCTCGAACGTCACGTTGCGGAGCGGCCCCGTGAGCCGCCCCTGCGCGGCGAGCCGGCCCTCCAGGATCACCGCCGGCGCGATCCGCCGCACGGTGCCCAGGTCCACGTCCGACTGCCGCACCTGGAAGCCCGCGAAGGTGAGGCCGCTGTCCTTCGCCTGCGAGACGATGACGCGGCCGTCACCCCGGACGTAGCTCACCGGGCGGCCCGGCACCTTCGCGTCGGCGAAGGCCCAGTCCACCGTGAGGTCGAGCGGCCGCCCCAGCAGCCACCCCGAGCCGCGCGTCGTGCCGCTCAGCGTGCCGTAGAACGGCAGCGAGTCGATGTAGGCGTGCGCGACGGCGAGATCGAGGTTCTCGGTCTTCAGCGTCATGTCGCGCACGCCGAGGCCGAGCTGCCGGTCGGTCACGGCCACGAGCGCCCCGTCGACCCGCTGCGCCCCGTCGAGACTCCGCATCGACAGGTCGCGGAGCGTGTACTCGGTGCGCGCCCCCGAGACGCTCCGCGCGAGGAGCCGCGCGCGGCCCCGGAAGTCGGGGAAGTCGGGCGAGATCCACTTCAGGTCGCGCAGGTCGGCCTGCGGCGCGTCGAGCGCGAAGTCGAAGAGGGTGGTGTCGCGCGGCCACGTGACGGCGCCGCCGCCCGAGACGACGGTGCGCGGCAGCGCGGCCCGCGTGAAGCCGAAGACGACGCTGTCGCCCCGGAAGCGGAGCCGGCCGCGCGCGTCGCGCAGCACGACCTGCGGATCGCTCACCCGGGTGGCGAGGGTGTCGAGATCGAGGGTGAACGGCTGGTGGTCGGGGGTGCTGATCACCATCCGCGGCATCACGGTGGTGAGCTGCTCGAAGCGCAGGATGCGCTGCAGCCCGTCGTGCGGGCTCAGCACGATCTGCCGCCCCGGCTTCGCCCGCTCGGCGGCGAGCGCGCTGTCGGCCTGGCGCGGGGTGGCGCCGTGCGGCGGATCCCACGGCAGCGCGATCCGCAGCGTGCCGCCCGTCACCTGGACGTCGAAGAACTCCACCAGCGGGCTCCGCCCCGTCCCCTTCTTCCCGCTCCCGATGCCGAGGACCTCCTGGTAGTTCATCCGCCCGCCGCGGTGCTTCACCAGGTTGATCACCGGCTCCTGCACCTGCACCGAGCCCAGCACGATGCGCCCGGCGAGGAGGTTGGGAATCCGGTAGGTGACGTGCACCCGCGGCAGGTCGGCGAGCAGCACCCCCTGCGTGTCGCGCACGACGAGGCGCTCGAGCTTGAGGTCGTAGAGGAACGAGCCCGAGATCCCGCCCACGTCCACGTGCCCGATGAGGACGCGGTCGAGCCCCTCGCTCACCGTGCGCGCGAGGAGATCGCGGCCCGGCGGGGTGAGCGTCATGCTCGTCACCACCCCCAGCAGCATGGCGAGGCCGCCGAGGAGGGTGACGAACACGAAGCGGGCGAGCGAGCGGCGCATCATCGGTGCATCACCTCAGAACGGCTGCCCGACGGCGAAGTGGAAGGTGAAGCGGCGCGCCTTGGGCAGCGGATAGTTCTCCTGCGCCACCGTCAGCTCCCCGCTCTCCGAGGCGACGTAGAGCCGCCCCGGCGCCAGCGTCGAGGCGTTGTACGCCACGTCGAGCCGCGCCGGCCCGAGCGGCGTGCCGATCCGCAGCCCCACCCCCGGCGTCACCCGCAGGCGCGACAGGGCGAACGGCTCGCTCCCCCGCTGCCACAGCCCGCCCACGTCCACGAACGCCGCCAGCCGCATCCGCTCGCGGAAGATCGGCGACGGGACCCGCAGCTCGACGTTGCCGATGGCCAGCGTGTTGCCGCCGATCGGCGTCACCAGCACGCTGTCGGCGTTCAGCCTGCCCGGGTCGCCCCGCACCGAGTCGGAGGTGAAGTAGCCCTCGTTCACCACGTACACCACCGGCCCCAGCTCGTTGCGCCGGAAGCCGCGCACGTCGTTGGGGCCGCCGGCGTAGAAGCGCTGCTCGGGCGGCACGAACGCCACCGGCGCGCCGCTGGTCAGCTGCACCCGCGGGGCGAAGATGAGGCCGCCGTGCAGGTGGTAGCTCAGCACCACGTCGCGGCTCAGCGGCTGGTACCACGCCGCGTCGCCCTGCACGCGCGTGAACTGCAGGAAGCGCGAGCTGCCGATGAAGCGCGAGGCCCAGGTCACCTCGGTCGAGTAGACGTGCCCGCGCGTCGGATCCACGATGTTGTTCACCGCGGGCCACGACACCGCCCCGGTGAGGGTGGCGAGCCCGCGCCGCTCGCTCAGGAGCGCCACGTCGCCCTCGAGGCAGGCCTGCAGGAAGGCGCAGAAGGTGGCCCGCGAGGCCTCGGTCCGCCCCACCGACACGGTGTAGGTCAGCGAGATCGGGATCCGCCGCCGCGGGCTCCGCCGCACGAGCCCCACGCTCGCGCCCGTCTCCTGGCGCAGGTACACCTTGAACTCGCCCCGCCGCTCGGTATACGCCGTGAGGTTGAGCGTGTTGTTCGGCGACAGGAAGGCCGGCCGCCGCCAGGTGGTCTGCAGGTTGTAGTTGAGCTTCCGCGAGGCGATCGAGTCCGACTGGAGCGGGCCGCAGAGCCAGTTGTCGGCCAGCCCCCAGTCGGCCGGGCTCCCGACGCCCACCTTCGAGACCCGGGCGTTGAAGTCCACCACCCGCCCCCGCCCCAGGAAGTCGCGCAGCGTCACCCCGCCCTGGCCGCGGAAGCAGTCGTTCGTGCCGTAGCCCACGCCCGTCCGGAGCCGCAGCGGCGGGTTCTCCGTCACCCGCACCACCAGCGGCACCGAGTCCGCCCCCGGCTCGAACGTCGCGGTGTCCACCTGCACCGAGGCGAAGCGGAACAGGTCGCTGTCGTAGAGGTTGCGCTGGCTCTGGTAGAGGTCGGTCTGCGAGAAGCGCCGCCCCGGCCGCGCGGCGAGCAGGTCGCGGACGACGCCGCTGTCCACCCGCTGGGCGCCGATCACCTCCACCCGCCCGATGACGGCGCGCGTCCCCGGGTGCACGTCGAGACTGACGTCGGCGAGCCGCTCGGCCAGGTGGCTCGTGAAGCCCGTGAAGACGTCGGCCGAGGGATACCCGTGGTCGCGCAGGCGGGTGGTGATGGTGTCCGCCGACGCCTGCATCAGGAAGCGGTTGAAGACGTCGCCCTGGCGGAGCGGGAGGTCGAGGGTGACGAGCCGCTGGACCCGCTCGGGGAAGGAGTCGAGCCCGGTGACGGTGAGCGTGTCCACCCGCACCGGCGCGCCCTCGTGGATCCTGAAGGTGATGTAGACGTCCTCGGGAGTGCGGCGCACCAGGGTGTCCACCTGGACGTCCGGGTAGCCGTACTTCCGGTAGAGGATCTTGAGCCGCAGCACGTCGGCCTGGAAGTCGCGCTCGTCGAAGTAGCGCTTCGCGCCCAGACCCAGCCAGCGCACGAAGCCGCTGGTGGCGAACCAGCTCGAGTTCGTGGTCACGATCGAGCTGGTGAGCACGTCCTGCGGGATCGAGCTCGCCCCCTCGAAGTCGAGCTGCCGCACCACCAGGTCGTTCGCCCCCGGCGGCCCCGGCGGCCCCGGCGGCCCCGGCCGCCCCTGCGCCCCGGCCCGCCCCGCCCCCCAGAGGGCGAGGGCCAGAATGAGGGACGCGAGCCGGACCCACCGGGCTCGGAGACGGGGCAAGTGCATGCGGCTCGGCGGCTCCACGATGATTGACGAGGCTTTGTAAGCTACGTATTTTGACGGCCTTACCGCGCGCTGTCAACGAGGGCGGCCGACCGCCCTTGACCGCCCCGACCGCCCTCGACCGCCTTCCCACCCGGGACTACATGCGCCGACTCCTCGCCGGTCTCGCCCTCCTCGCCCTCGCCGCCTGCGGCGGCGGCCGCGAGGGGAGCCGCAATACCCTCGACTACTACTTCACCTACGACCCCCGCTCCCTCGACCCGGCGCTCTCGACCGACGTGCCGACCGGCGAGGTGGTGGCGATGCTCTTCGACAACCTCACGCGCTTCGACGTCCAGGGGAATCTCCAGCCCGGCCTCGCCACCCGCTGGGAGACGGACTCGAGCGGCCGGACCTACACCTTCCACCTCCGCAGCGGGGTGAAGTTCCACGACGGGCGCGCCCTCACGGCCCGGGACGTCGAGGCCTCCTACCTCCGCGCCCTCGCCCCCGGCACCAGCGGCGGCCGGAGCTGGCCCCTCTACCCGATCGCCGGCGCCCGCGCCTACGCCGCCGACAGCGCGAAGGCGGTCGAGGGGATGAAGGTGGTGGACGACTCCACCATCGTCTTCACCCTCCAGACCCCGCTCAACATCTTCCCCAAGCTCCTTGCCATGCCGGTCGCGGCGATCGTGCCGACCCCGACGCCGGCCGGCTTCGACCAGAACCCGGTCGGCAGCGGCCCCTGGCGCTTCGTGAGCTGGTCGCACGACGACCAGATCGTGCTCGCGAAGAACCCCGCCTACTGGGCCGGCGCCCCGAAGAGCGATACCCTCCGCATCCGCATCGTCCCCGAGCCGCTCACCCAGGCCGCCGAGTACGAGGCGGGCCGCCTGAGCGTCGTCGAGGTGCCCTTCGGCGAGACGAAGCGCTGGGAGGAGCGGCACGCGAAGGAGCTGCAGCGCCAGCCCACGATCCACGACCTCTACATCGCGATCAACACGACCCGCGGCCCCCTCCGGGACGTACGCGTCCGCCGGGCGCTCAACCACGCGGTGGACGTCGGCACGATCCTCGCCACCGTCATGAGCAACCGCGGCGTGCGCGCCGCCGGCGCGCTCCCGCCGGGCATCACCGGCTACGACTCGACCCGCGCCCCCTACGCCTACGACCCCGCGAAGGCGAAGCAGCTCCTCGCCGAGGCGGGCTACGCCAAGGGCTTCCCCCTCAAGCTCTGGCGCTCGCAGCGGCCCGAGTACGCCCGCATCGCGCAGGCGGTGCAGCAGGACCTCGCGAAGGTCGGCGTCAAGGTGGAGATCGTCGAGCGCGACGCCGCGAGCGCCCGCGCCGCCGCCCGCAAGGGCGAGACCGACCTCTTCCTCACCGACTGGTGGGCCGACTACCCCGACCCCGAGAACTTCACCTACCCGCTCTTCCATTCGTCGAACTTCGGGCCCGGCGGCAACTACGCCTTCTTCAAGGACCCGCGCCTCGACGACTTCATCGTGCGCGCCCGCACCACGCCCGACTCCGCGCTCAAGGAGTCGCTCGCGCGCGAGAGCGACGCGATGGTCTTCGAGGCCGCGCCCTGGATCTTCCTCTGGTTCCCGGTGGACCTCTGGGCCGAGCGGCCCGACGTCACCGGCTGGCACGTCCCCAAGGTGTTCTACGGCCAGCAGTGGCTCGAGGCGCACCGCACGACGGCGCCCTGACGACCGGCCGGCCGCGCTCCGATGCTCCGCTTCCTCTCGCTCCGCCTCGCGCTGCTGGTGCCGACGCTCCTCGGCGTGCTCGTCGTCACCTTCCTCCTGCTCTACGTCGCCCCCGGCGACCCGGTGCAGGCGATGGTGGGCGAGCGCGCCGATCCCGAGACGATCGCGCGGCTCCGGGCGCAGCTCCGGCTCGACGACCCGCTGCCCACCCAGTTCGCGCACTACGTCGGCGGCATCGTCCAGGGCGATCTCGGCACCAGCTACATCACCCGCCGCCCGATCCTCCAGGACCTGCTCGAGCGCTTCCCCGCGACGCTCAAGCTCGCCGCCGCGGCGATGCTCTTCGCCACCGTGACGGGCGTGTCGATCGGCATCTATGGCGCCTGGCGCCCCGGCTCGCTCCTCGACCGCCTCGCCGCCCTCGGCGCCTATCTCGGCGTCTCGTTCCCGGTCTACTGGGTGGGCCTGCTCCTCATCCTCCTCTTCGCCGTGAACCTCCGCCTCTTCCCGCCCTCGGGCTACGGCGGCCTCGCCTTCCTCGTGCTGCCCGCCCTCACCCTCGGCATGCGCTCGGTGGCGTTCATGTCGCGCATGACGCGCGCGGCGATGCAGGAGGTGCTGGCGAGCGATTACGTGCGCACGGCGCGCGCGAAGGGCTCGGGCGAGGGCCGCGTGGTCCTCTCCCACGCCTTCCGCAACGCGCTGATGCCGGTGATCACCGTCCTCGGCCTCGACTTCGGCAGCTACCTGACCGGATCGATCCTCACCGAGACGATCTTCTCCTGGCCGGGCGTGGGCCGCTACGTGCTCAACGCGATCGACAAGCGCGACCTCCCCGCCGTGCAGGGCAGCATCCTCTTCCTGAGTCTCGTGTTCGTGGTGGTCAACCTGTTGACGGACCTACTCTATGCCAAAGCGGATCCGCGGGTGGCGTATGACTGACCGACGGCCTGGGGTGCGAGCGGCGCTGGCCGCGCTGGCCGCGCTGGCGGCGGTGACCGCGTGCGCGCCGGCCAGCCTTCCCGCGCAGGCCAAGAGCGCGGCCGCCCCCGCCCGCGCCTCCCTCGCCCAGCGCCTCGACGCCCGCCTCGACGCCGCGCCGTTCGGCCGGCAGCTCTGGGGCGTGGCGCTGGTGGACGAGTCGGGGACGCTCCTCTACGGGCGCGACGCCGACCGGATGTTCATCCCGGCGAGCAACACGAAGCTGGTCGTCACCGCGGTGGCGGCGGCGCTCCTCGATCCCGCGACCACGGTGAAGACGAGCGTCTACGCCGCGGGCCCCGTCGACGGCGGCGTGCTCCAGGGCGACCTCGTCCTCTACGGCCGCGGCGATCCGGCGTTCGCCAAGCGCTGCTACGCGGTGGACACCACCGCGCCCGGCGTCTGCGACACCGATCCGATGGCCAAGCTGCGCCAGCTCGCCGAGGGGCTCCGGCAGAAGGGCGTCCGCGCCGTGCAGGGCGACGTCGTCGGCGACGGCAGCTACTTCGAGCCGATGATCGTGCACCCCGGCTGGGAGGTGTACGACGTCAACTGGTGGTACGCCGCGCCGGTCTCGGGGCTGGGCTTCAACGACAACAGTCTCGACATCACCTACGCCCCGGCCGCGACGCTGGGCGCGCCGGCGGTGCTCGCCTTCACCCCGGACTTCGGCTCGGTCCAGCTCGAGAACCGCACCGTCACCGTGCCGCCCGCGATGCGGGAGACGATCGACTTCTACCGCGTCCCCGCCACCTCCCACGTCTGGGCCGAGGGCACGGTGGCGCAGGGCGGCAAGCCGACGACGCAGTACTTCGCCGTCGAGGACCCGAACCGCTTCGCCGCCGAGGCGCTGCGGGCCGCGCTGCAGCAGGCGGGGATCGCCGTCCTCGGCACGGTGCGCTCGACCACCGACTCGATGCTCTACGCCCCCGCGCGCCGCACGCCGCCGCTGGCCGAGGTGGAGTCGCGCCCGGTGCGCGACTGGATCTTCCCGATCCTCAACACCAGCCAGAACTGGGTGGCCGAGATGCTGCTCAAGCAGCTGGGCAAGCGCTTCGGCAAGGCGGGGAGCTGGGACGAGGGGCTCGCGGTGGAGCGGCGCTTCCTGATCGACTCGGTGAAGGCCGACAGCACCCAGTTCGCGCTCTCCGACGGCTCGGGACTCTCGAGCTCGAACCTGATCAGCCCGCTCACGTTCACGAAGCTGCTGCAGTTCATGCGGCGCCACCCGCACTACCAGGCGTGGGCCGCCGGGCTCCCGCAGAGCGGCAAGCGCGGCTCGCTCCAGAAGCGCTTCGTCGCCACCCCGCTCGAGGGCCGCGTGCGCGCCAAGACCGGCAGCATCGCCCGCGTCAACACGCTGAGCGGCTACATCGAGCGCCCCGACGGCCGGGTGCTCACCTTCTCGGTGCAGGCCAATCACCACACGCTGCCGTCGCGGACGATCCTCGCGCAGATCGACAGCGTCGTGGTCGAGATGGGAAAATGAGATAAGGGAGGGTCCGGCGATGCTGCTGCTTCTCGTTCGTCACGCCCAGGCCGGCGAGCGCGACCCGTCGCGCTGGCCCGACGACCGCGAGCGCCCGATCACCGACGAGGGGCGCGAGATCCAGGCGGAGGTGAGCAAGGCCCTCCGCCGCGCGCGCCTCAGGCCCGACGCCGTCCTCACGAGCCCCTGGACCCGCGCGCGCCAGACGGCCGACGTGCTCGTCGCGGCGATGAAGCTCGACGGCGAGCCCGTCCCCTGCGCCGCCCTCGCCGCCGATCCCGACCTCGCGGCCCTCGCGACGTGCGTCGGCGAGCGCGACGCCGACGCCACCGTCGCCCTCGTGGGCCACGAGCCCTGGATCGGCGAGCTCGCCGCCCTCCTCCTCGGCGGCACCACCGACGCCGTCACGGTGGACTTCCCCAAGAGCGGCGTCCTGGGCCTCGACGTCGACACGATCGCGCCCGGCGGCGCGGCGCTGCGCTTCTTCTGGCGGCCGAAGCAGATCGAGCGGCTCGCCTAGTCCTCCGACTGCCCGAAGATCGCCAGGTTCGACGAGTGCCCCGGATTGACCTTCGCCTTCGGGTTGATCCAGTGCACCGCGTTGTTCACGGCGATGCAGGCCTCCGAGGCGCCGACGGCGATGAGCTTGAGCTTCCCCGGATAGCTCGTGATGTCGCCCGCGGCCCAGATGCCCGGGACGTTGGTCTGCATCAGCTGGTCCACCTTGATGTCGGCCTTCTCGGTGTCGAGGCCCCACTCCTTGATGGCGCCGAGATCGGAGTGGAAGCCGAGGAGCGGGACGACCGCGTCCACCGCGAGCTCCTGCTCCTCCTTCGTCTTCGCGTGCCGGAGCGTGACGCGCTCGATGCGCTCGGTGCCGTGGATCGCCGAGACCTCGGTGAAGGTGTGGATCCCGCAGCGGCCCGCCGCGCTCAGCGCCTTCACCTGCGCCACCGTCGCCTCGTGCGCGCGGAACTGGTCGCGCCGGTGGATGAGCGTGACGCTCCGCGCGATCCCCTGCAGGTTCACCGCCCAGTCGAAGGCCGAGTCGCCGCCGCCGACGAGCAACACGCGCTGGCCCTCGAAGGCGCGCGGATCGAGCACCGAGTGGTAGAGCCCGCGGCCCTCCCACTGCTCGACGCCGTCGAGCGGGAGCTTCCGCGGCTCGAAGGCGCCGATCCCCGCCGCGATCACGATGGTGCGCGTTGGGTAGTCGCCGCCGGTGGTCTCGAGGACGAAGTGCTCGTTCTCGCGCCGCAGCCCCGTCACCGTCTCCCCCAGCCGCGTCTCGGCGCCGAACTGGAGCGCCTGCGCCGTCATGTCGCGCACCAGGTCCTTCGCCAGCACCTTCGGGAAGCCGGCGACGTCGAAGACGTACTTCTCCGGATACAGCGCCATGAGCTGCCCGCCGAGCTGCGGCAGCGAGTCCACGATGCGCGCGCTCGCCCCGCGCATCCCGGCATAGAAGGCGGCGAACAGGCCGGTCGGCCCGCCGCCGATGATGGTGACGTCCTTGAGGGTCGCGGGGTCCTGCACGGAGGCTCCTGGGTGAATTCGGCGCGGAATATAACGGCAGGGGCTGGGGACTAGGGGCTAGGGGCTAGTGATTCCGTGCCGATGCCGGCCGCCTCGCCCCGAGTCCCCTCGCCCGCGCCCTAGTCCCTAGCCCCTAGTCCCTAGCCCCTAGCCCCTAGTCCCTAGTCCCCAGCCCCTGCCATCTTTCCCCCATGTCCCTCAAGATCTACACGAAAACCGGCGACACCGGCGAGACCGGCCTCTTCGGCGGCGGGCGGGTGCCGAAGGATCATCCGCGCGTCGCGGCGTACGGCGACGTGGACGAGCTGAACAGCACCATCGGCGTGGCGCGCGCGACGGCGCCCACCGACCTTGCCGACGCGTTCCTGGAGTCGATCCAGCGCGACCTCTTCGCGATCGGCGGACACCTCGCCACGCCCGATCCCGCGAAGGTGCGGAAGGCGCTCGCGAAGGCGCATCTCGCCGAGGCGCGCGTCGAGGAGCTCGAGGCGGCGATCGACGCCGCCGACGCCGAGCTGCCGCCGCTCAAGGCGTTCGTCCTCCCGGGCGGGACGCCGAAGGCCGCCGCGCTCCACGTCGCCCGCACCGTCTGCCGCCGCGCCGAGCGCAGCGTGATCGCCCTCGCGCGCGAGAGCGAGGTGCCGGCCGAGTTCCTCGTCTATCTCAACCGCCTCAGCGATCTGCTCTTCACCCTGGCCCGGCTCGCGAATCATCGCGCCGGCACGGGGGACGTCACCTGGTGAAGGCCGCCGACGCGGCGGTGCGTGTCGCGCACGCGGCGGGGAGCTATCCGGTCTACGTCGAGAGCGGGCTGTTGGCACAGCTCCCCGCCCTCCTGCGCGAGCACCTGGGCGCGGCGCGGGTCGCGGTGATCGGCGACGCCACGGTCGCGGCACTCCACGCCGGCGGGCTGCCGTGGCCGGTCCTCACCTTCCCCGCGGGCGAGGCGTCGAAGTCGCGCGCCGAGTGGGCCCGCCTCTCCGACGCGCTCCTCGCGCTCGGACTCGGCCGCGACGGCGCGATCGTCGCCCTGGGCGGCGGGGTCACGGGCGACCTCGCGGGGTTCGTCGCCGCGACCTACCTCCGCGGCATCCCGTACGTCCAGGTCCCCACCACCCTCCTCGCCATGGTGGACTCCTCGGTGGGCGGGAAGACCGGGGTGGACACGCCGCACGGCAAGAACCTGGTCGGCGCCTTCCACCACCCGGCCGCGGTCGTCGCCGACCCCCGCGTCCTCGCCACCCTCCCCGAGCGCGACTTCCGCTCGGGGCTCGCCGAGGCGGTGAAGCACGGTCTCGTCGCCGACGCGGACTACTTCGCCTGGCTGGAGGCGGCGGCCCCGGCGATCCTCGCCCGCGACGAGGCGGCGCTCACGGCCCTCGTCCGCCGCAGCGTCGAGCTCAAGGCCCGCATCGTCGCCGCCGACGAGCGCGAGGCCGGCCTCCGCGCCGTCCTCAACGCCGGCCACACCGTGGGCCACGCCCTCGAGCACGTCTCCCGCTACGCCCTCACCCACGGCGAGGCCGTCGCCCTGGGCCTCGTCGCCGAGACGGCCCTCGCCGAGTCGCTCGGCGTCGCCGAGCCCGGGACCCGCGAGCGCACCACGCAACTCCTGGCCACGCTGGGACTTCCGACCCGGCTCCCCGCCCCGCTCCCCGCCGACGCCCTCCTCGCCGCCATGGCCGCGGACAAGAAGAACCGGGCCGGAGGCGAGGTCGCCGAAGGCAATCGGGAGGCCGCCATCCGCTGCGCCCTCCCCGCCGCCGTCGGCCGGATGGACCCGGCCGACGGTGCCTGGACCCGTCCCGGCGCCGACGCCGCGCTGCGGGACGCCCTGTCCATGCTGACCGCCCCCCGCGAGCCGGTGGCGGAAGCGCGAGTCGGCGGCTGAAGCCGTCACCCCGCGAGTCGGCCCCGGAAGGGGCCACTCGGCCGGAGGCCCCTGAAGGGCCCTGTGCGCGCGCAGGGCTCCGCTGCGAGAGCTCGGGTGCCGGAGAGCGCACGGAATTTGGCTGCCTCGGAGAGCCCTTCAGGGCTCTCAGGCCGAGTGGCCCCTTCAGGGGCCGACTTGAGCAGGGGCCGCCCGTCAGCCCCGCCGGCCCGCCTCCGCCGTTTTGTGATGTGGAAACCCCCAAACTCTTGACAGATCACGTCCTTCTTTCAATCTTGGATCCGCACTCCTTCGGCCGAGCCCGGCCGCCGCAGTACCCGTAGCCGTACCCAGAGCAGCAGCAGCCGCAGCCGCCCCCCGTGTTCCCGGGGTCCGCGGGGCATGTTCGTGGACATGCCGGCGCCCGTCCCGTGAGTCTGGCCGCCTCCGGCGCATTCTTCGGAAAGCATCGTCCAATTCAGGCAGGGGCACGCATGGCTCACGTCCGTTCGGGCAAGGCGCGCGCGCTCGCTCGCAGCGCGTCGCCCGCCGACTCGTTCGACCAGTACCTGCTGGACATCAAGAAGCTGCCGATGATCACCGACCCGGAGGAGGAGAAGCGCCTCGCCCGGCTCGCGCGCGCGGGGGACGAGACGGCCGCCGAGCGGCTCGTCACGGCCAACCTGCGGTTCGTCATCTCCTACGTGAAGCGCTACCAGGGCCACGGGCTCGACCTCGCCGAGCTGGTGGCGATCGGCAACGAGGGGCTCCTCAAGGCGATCCGCAAGTTCGACCCCGACCACGGCGTGAAGTTCATCTCCTACGCCGTCTGGTGGGTCCGCCAGGCGGTCCTCAAGGCGCTCGCCGAGCAGACGCGCAGCGTCCGCATCCCGCTCAACCAGAACTCCGCCCTCGTCAAGATGGGCCGCGTCCACAGCTTCCTCCACCAGGAGCTCGGCCGCGAGCCCAGCGACGAGGAGCTCGCCACCGCCCTCGGCGACACCCTCGACAACGTCCGCGCCGCCCGCCGCATGAGCACCGTCGAGCTCTCGCTCGACGCCCCCGTCGAGCGGCAGGAGAAGAACGCCAGCACCTTCGGCGAGCGCGTCGCCGGGGTCGAGAGCGTCGACATCGAGGAGTGGACCGACATCGGGCTCCGCAAGGAGTTCATCGACCGCCTCTTCCGCCGCCACCTCACCCCCCGCGAGCGCAAGATCCTCTCGCTCTACTACGGCCTCGAGGAGGGCAGCGAGGCGCTCACCCTCGAGCGCATCGGCGACCTCCTCGGCGTCACCCGCGAGCGCATCCGCCAGATCCGCGAGCGCGCCTTCGAGAAGCTCCGCGAGTCGCCGGACGTGAAGCAGCTCCGGGGGTTCATGGGGGCGGCGTAGGCGGGACGGCGGGAAAGGCGGGACGGCGGGAAACTCATCTCGCCAGCGAGCCTCCGGTGACCGCACCGGAGGCTCGCGCGTCATCGGGCCCTCCCGCCGTCCCGCCCTTCCCGCCGTCCCGCCCTGTTAAATTCCCCCCAATGCCCCACGCGATTCCCCTCTTCCCCCTCGACGTCGTCCTCTTCCCCGGCGCCCCGCTCCCGCTGCACATCTTCGAGCCGCGCTACCGGCGGCTGCTGGCCGACGTGCTCGAGGGCGACCGGCGCTTCGCGATCGTGCCGCCGGGCGCGGACGGCGGCGCGCCGGCGCCGGGGGCGGTGGGGTGCGTGGCGGAGGTGCGCGCGGTGCAGGGACTCCCCGACGGGCGCTCGAACATCGTCGTCGTGGGCGGCGCGCGCGTCACGGTGGTGGGCGCGGCCGACGCCTCGCGCGCCTACGCGGTGGCGGCGGTCGAGGAGTTCGACGACGCCGCCGACACGCTGCCCGAGGCGCAGATGACCGACGCGCTGCGCGCGCGCTTCGCGCGCTGGCTCGCGCTCGTGCGCGAGGTGAGCGCCGTCGCCGGGATCGTCCCCGACCTCGATCCCGCGCTCCCCGCGGACGCGCGCGCGCTCTCGCTCCTCGCGGCGGGGCTGGTGCCCTGCCCCGACGACCTCAAGCGGCGGATGCTCGCGATGCGCTCCACCAGCGAGCGCGTCGCGCTCCTCCTCGCGCTCTTCCCGCTCCTCATCGCGAACGCCGAGAGCGGGCGCGACACGCAGACGCGCGCCCGCGCCAACGGCCGCGGCGCGCACCACCCCGACATCGCGGAGGCGGAGGAGGCATGAGCGCGCCGCCGGGCGGGCTGCCGCCCGCGCTCGTCGCCGGGCTCGAGCGCATCGTCGGCCCGCGCTGGGTGCGCCACCGGCCGGCGGAGCTCGCCACCTACACGATGGACGGGCTCCCCACCCACGCCGCCGAGCCCGGCGTCGTCGTGCTCCCGGGCAGCCGGCGCGAGGTGATCGACGTCGTGCGCCTCCTGCACCGCGCCGGCGTCCCGTTCGTCGCGCGCGGCGCCGGCACCGGGCTCTCGGGCGGCGCGCTCGCCGGGCGCGACGCGGTGCTCCTCACCCTCACCCGCCTCACCCGCGTCCTCCGCGTCGAGCCCGCGCGCCGCCGCGCGGTCGTGGAGCCCGGCGTCGTCAACGCCCGCCTCTCGGAAGCGGTGCTCCCCTGGGGCCTGCAGTACGTCCCCGACCCCTCGAGCCAGACCGCCTGCACCGTCGGCGGCAACGTCGCCGAGAACGCGGGCGGGCCCCACTGCCTCAAGTACGGCGTCACCACCAACCACATCGCGGCGCTCGAGGTGGTGCTCCCCGACGCGAGTGTGGTGCGCCTGGGGAGCGAGAGCGGCGAGGCGTGGGGCCCCGACCTCGTCGGGCTCTTCGTCGGCAGCGAGGGGATGTTCGGGATCGCGACCGAGATCACCGTGCGCCTCGAGCCGCTCCCGGCGAGCGTGCGCACGATGCTCGCCGCCTTCCCCTCGGTGCGCGCCGCGAGCGAGGCGGTGAGCGCGATCATCGCCGCCGGCGTCGTCCCCGCCGCGCTCGAGATGATGGACCGCGCCTGCGTCGCGGCGGTGGAAGCGTCGATCTACGCCGCGGGCTACCCCACCGACGCCGCCGCCGTGCTCCTCGTCGAGGTGGACGGCGGCGCCGCCGCGGTGGACGCCGAGGCCACGCTCGTGGAAGCGCTCCTCCGCGCGCACGCGGCCGCCGAGGTGCGCGTCGCCACCACGCCCGAGCAGCGCGCGCGGCTCTGGCAGGGGCGCAAGAAGGCGTTCGGCGCGATGGGCCGCATCGCCCCCGACCTCGCGGTGCAGGACGCCGTGGTGCCGCGCTCCGCGCTCCCCGACGTGCTCGACCGCATCGACGCGGTGCGCCGCGAGTACGATCTCCTCATCAGCAACGTCTTCCACGCCGGCGACGGGAACCTGCACCCCAACATCTCGTTCGACCGCCGCGACGCCGCGATGGTGGCGCGCGTGAAGGCGGCGAGCCGCGCGATCATGGCCGCCTGCGTCGAGGCCGGCGGCACGATCACCGGCGAGCACGGCGTCGGCAACGACAAGATGGACTACATGCCCTGGATCTTCGACGCCGAGACCCTCGGCGCCATGCGCGCGGTGCGCCGCGCCTTCGATCCCGACGAGCGCGCCAACCCCGGCAAGGTGCTCCCGCTGCACGCCTGCCGCGAGTGGCGCGCCGGAGGCGTCGCGTGAGCAGCGGCGGCCCCGGCCGCCCGCCCGAGGGCGTGGTGCTCGGCCGCCTGCGCGCGCTGCTGGGCCCGCTCCAGGTCGAGCGCGACCCCGACGGGCTCCCGCGCGCGACGCCCCACACCGCCGACGCTCTCGCCCTCGTCTGCCGCGTCGCCCACGAGGAGGGGTGGAAGGTGCGCGTCGAGGGCCAGGGCACCTGGCTCCCCGCCGACGCCCCCGCCGACCTCGCCGTGAGCACCCGCGCGCTCGACCAGGTCGTCGCCGTGAGCCCCGCCGATCTCGTCGCCACGGTGCAGGCCGGCGCGCCGCTCGACGCCGTGCGGCGCCGCCTCGCCGACCACGGGATGTGGCTCGCCCTCGATCCGCCCGGCCGCCCCGAGCGCAGCATCGGCTCGG
The DNA here is from genome assembly GCA_035760645.1 of Gemmatimonadales bacterium. Lineage (GTDB taxonomy): Bacteria > Gemmatimonadota > Gemmatimonadetes > Gemmatimonadales > GWC2-71-9 > DASSTY01. The sequence goes on along the minus strand of DASTSO010000106.1, from coordinate 1,375 downwards.
TGCTCGCCACCGCCACCGCCGGCCCGCTCCGCCTGGGCTTCGGCCCCGTGCGCGACCACGTGCTGGGCTGCACCGTCGCCACCGGCGACGGCCGCGTCGTGCAGGCCGGCGCGCGCGTGGTGAAGAACGTCGCCGGCTACGACCTCACGAAGCTGCAGATCGGCGGCTTCGGCGGCTTCGGGATCATCACCGAGGTGCACCTGCGGCTGCGCGCGCTCCCGCGCGCCGACGCCACCTGGGTCGCGCGCGGCCCGCGCGACGCGCTCACCTACGCCGGCCGCGCCCTCGCCGAGGCGGGGGTGGCGCCCGCCGCGCTCGAGCTCCTCTCGCCCGCGCTCGCGGCGGAATCGGAGTGGGTGCTCGCCGCGCGCTTCATGGGCACCGACGAGGCGGCGCAGGCGGAGGCCGCGCGGCTCCCGGCCGCGACCGACGTCGTCTGGCAGCAGCTCCCCGCCGAGCGGAGCGGCGCCTTCTGGGGACTCGCCGCGCGCGCCGCGCTCGGCGGGCCCGTCACCTTCCGCATGGGCGTCCTCGCCGACGGGCTCGACGACACGCTCGACCTCGTCGCGCACGACCTCGACGAGGGGCTGGTGTCCGCCGGCGCCGCCGGCGGGATGCTGCGCTGGACCGGCGTCGCGAGCCCCGAGCGCCTGCGCGCGCTCCGCCGCACCGCCGCCGGTCGCGAGATCCCGCTCACCCTCGAGCGCGCGCCGTGGCCGGTGCGCCACGCGGTGGGCCACTTCGGCGCCTACCGCGAAGGCGTCGGCCGCCTCGTCGGCCGACTGCGCGAGACGTTCGACCCCGGGCAGTGCCTGAGCGTCGCGCTCGAGGGAGTGGAAGGATGAGCGCCGACCGCGCCGATCGCGCCGACCGCGCCGGCTACGCGGCGCTCGACCCGTGCGTGCACTGCGGCTTCTGCCTCTCCGCGTGCCCGACGTATCTCGTCACCGGCGACGAGGCCGACAGCCCCCGCGGCCGCATCGTGCTGATGCGCGCCCTCGAGCGCGGCGAGCTCGCGCCCGACGACCCCGCGCTCGTCGAGCACCTCGACGCCTGCCTCGGCTGCCGCGGCTGCGAGCCCGTCTGCCCCTCCGGTGTCGGCTACGGCCGCGGCCTCGAGACCGCGCGCGCGGAGCTCGCGCGCGCGAACGGCCTCGCCCCGCTCGCCCGCGCGGTGCTCGCCGTCTTCCGCCACGCGACGCTCTGGCGCCCCGTCTTCACCCTCGCCCGCTGGCTCCGCCGGACCGGCATCCCCGCGCGACTCGCGGGCGGCGGGCAGCTCGGCTTCCAGATGGGGATGCTGGCTTCGACCACAGCTGTGGGGGCGAGCCTCCGCGCTCGCCCCGACAGAGATCTCAATGGGGCGAGCGCGGAG
>DASTSO010000105.1:0-3331 GCA_035760645.1 Gemmatimonadales bacterium | reverse complement strand
CCGGGCCGCGCCTGGAGCAGCGGCGACGAGTAGAGGTGGGTGACGCCGAGCTCCCGGAGATAGTCCACCAGCTCCGCCGCGGCCGTGAGCGGCATGGCGGCGTGGAGCTGAAGACGGTAGGTGGAGAGGATCTCCGTCATGGGCCTCCTGGCGGCCGCCGGCCTTTCAAGGCCCGCGCGCCCTGAGCCGCTCCCCCGCCCCCGCGAGCATCTCCCGCACCCCCGCATCGCCCCGGAGCTGCTCCAGCGTCATCCGCATCTTCCGCGACCAGGTTCCGGGATAGCGGTCGGGCCCGACGCCGGGAATGTTGACGGGCCGCGTCTCGCGACCGAGGTCGTCGAGCGAGAGCCCGAGGAGTGGCGCGGGCGTGCGGGCGAGGAAGCGATGGACCGCGGCGCCGAGCGCGCCGACGGTCACGGGCCACTCCTCCCCATCCCACGCACCGTCCGCGCGCAGGCGCTCGATCAGCAGATGGCGCTCGTGCTGGCGGTGGCCGCGGGCGCCGTCGAGCTGCGCGTCGTCGAGGAGGCCGAGCTCGCGGCGCACCTCGAGGTCGCCCCCCTCCCAGAAGGCGGCGACCGGGGTGTGGTCGTGCGTGGTGGTGGTCACGAGCGCGCGCCGCGAGTAGCTCGCCGCGGGCTCGAAGCCGCCACCCTCGGTGCGCTCGAACCAGAGGAGCTGCGAGGAGAGAATGCCCCAGCTCGCCAGCAGCGTCCCGAAGCCCTCGGGCACGGTACCCAGGTCCTCCGCGACGACGACCGCCTCGTGCCGGCGGCTCTCGAGCGCGAGGATGGCCAGGAGCGCGCGCTCGGGGTAGCGCACGTAGGCGCCCTCCGACGCGGGGCGGCCCGCCGGAATCCAGAACAGACGCTGCAGCCCCATCGCATGGTCGATGCGCAGCGCGCCCGCGTGCTGCATCGCGCTGCGTACGAGGGTGATCCAGTAGTCGAAGCCGCGCGCGGCGAGGCGGTCGGGATCCATCGGCGGGAGGCCCCAGTCCTGGCCTTCCGTCGAGTAGTCGTCCGGCGGGGCGCCGACCGAGGCGCCGGTGCGGAAGAGGTCGCCGTAGCTCCACGCGTCGCTGCCCGCGGCGGAGGAGCCGACGGCGAGGTCCTGGTAGAGGCCGATCGCCATCCCCGCGTCGCGCGCGCCCCGGGCGGCGAGACCGAGCTGCCGCTCCGCCTCGAACTGCACCCACGCATGGTAGTCCACCGGCTCCGCCTGCTCACGGCGGAACGCCTCCACGGCGGACGAGTCGGGCCGCCGGAACTCGTCGGGCCAGGTGCGCCAGTCGATCGAGCCGCCTTCCCGCTCGAAGTGCTCGGCCAGCGCCGTGTAGGTGGCGAAGTCGCGGAGGGCGGTGCCCTGGCGCTCGCGGTACTCGGCGTACGCGCGCCCGCGCTCGGTGCCCGCGGTCGCGTGGCGCTCGCGGAAGGTGGCATGGAGCCGCTCGAGCGCGGCGCGCTTGAGCGTCATCACGCCCGCGTAGTCCACGAGCGGCGCGTGGCGGACGTCGGCGAGGCGCGCCGCGAACCCCGGCGACGCGATCAGCTCCGCGGCCGCCGAGGACTCGGCGAGCTCGGGCACCTCGGCCACGTCGACGTAGATCGCGTTCCGGAAGAGACGGCTGATCGGGCTGTAGGGCGAGACGTCGTGTCCCCGATCCCAGAGCGCATGCAGCGGGTTCACGCCCAGGAACTCCGCGCCCTCCCGACCCGCCCAGGCGGCCAGCTCGCGCAGGGTGCCGAAGTCGCCGACGCCCCAGTCCCCGGCGCGACGCACGGTATAGAGGTTGGTCCAGATGCCCGCGGCGCGCCGGCCGCCGAGCGCCTCGCGCACGGTCCAGCAGGTGCGCGGCGCGGCGAGGAGCATCGCGTCGCCGCGGCGCGGGCCCGCGGGGGTCTCGACCTGGACGTGCAGCCGGTGGTAGCCCGTCTCGGGGAGCCGCGGCAGCCGCAGCACCGCCGAGCCGTCACGCGCCGTCGCGCGACCCTCGGCGTGGAGCGTCCCGCCGCTCTCGAGCCTCACGGAGGCCGACCACGCGACGCGACCCTCGACGCCGCCCGGCAGCCACACCGGCACCGAGCCCGGATGCCGGCCGCCGCCGGTCACCACGACGACCGGATCGACGACGCGCTCGATCCGCGCGCGGCGTCGCGCCTCGAGCGCGCGCGCCGCGCCCTCCTCGCTCGACGCGTCGTAGCCCATCGCGGCGAGGAGCGCCTCGTACTGCGCGTCGGACGTGAGGTGCTCCCGGCCGCCGATGTCGTGATAGGCCGGAAGGATGCCGACCTCGTCCGCGAGCGCCCGGAGCGCCGGCCGCTCGCTCATCCGGCGCCTCCACCGTCGGGCGCGAGCACGAGCGCGCCGAGCGGCGGGAGGGTGACGCAGATGGACTGCGGAAAGCCGTGCCAGGCGACCGGCTCCGTCCGATAGCGCCGCGGCGTCTCCATCGCGCTGCCGCCGAAGGCGGGATCGTCGCTGTCGAGCACCACCTGGTACTCGCCGCCCGCGGGGACGCCAAGCCGGTAGTCGGGCCGGGGCACCGGCGTGAGGTTGAGCGCGACGGCGACGTGCCGCGGCCCGTCGAAGCGGAGGTAGGAGGTGACCGAGTGCACCTTGTCGCAGCACTCGATCCAGCGGAACCCCTCCGGGTCGGGATCGTGCCGCCAGCAGGGCGGGTGCGCGAGGTAGAAGCGCCCGAGCGCCTCGAGGAACCGGCCCAGCCCGGCGTGGAGCGGCTCGCCGGCGAGGTGCCAGTCGAGGCTCGTGTCGTGGTTCCACTCCCGCCCCTGCGCGAGCTCGCTCCCCATGAAGAGCAGCTGCTTTCCCGGCCGCGTGTACATGTAGGCGAAGAGGAGCCGCAGGTTGGCGAACTTCTGCCACGGGTCGCCCGGCATCTTGTTCAGCAGCGAGCCCTTGCCGTGCACCACCTCGTCGTGCGAGAGCGGCATGATGAAGTGCTCGCTGTACTCGTACATCATCGCGAAGGTGAGCTGGTCGTGATGGTACGAGCGGTAGACCGGATCGGTCCGGAAGTACGCGAGGGTGTCGTGCATCCACCCCATGTTCCACTTGAAGGTGAAGCCGAGCCCGCCCTCGCGCACGGGCTTCGTCACCCCGGGCCACGCCGTCGACTCTTCGGCGATCGTCACGCAGCCGGGATGCTCGGTCTGCACCACCTCGTTGACCGTGCGCAGGAAGTCGATCGCCTCGAGGTTCTCGCGCCCACCGTAGCGATTGCGCAGCCACTCCCCGGGCGCGCGGCTGTAGTCGAGGTAGAGCATCGACGCGACCGCGTCGACGCGCAGCCCGTCGACGTGAAACTGAT
>DASTSO010000104.1:0-1306 GCA_035760645.1 Gemmatimonadales bacterium | reverse complement strand
GGTGCACCTCGGCGCCCGTCCGAGCCTGCGGCGCGGCGTGCAGTTCGTCATCAACCAGGAGCCGCACCACCGCGACCAGCCGGTCCGGGTGGGCGAGCTGCAGGTCTGGGACGTCGTCAACGACACGATGATGGACCATCCGTTCCACCTGCACGGCTTCTTCTTCCAGGTGCTCGCGGTGAACGGCGAGCCGCCGGCGTTCCGCTCGTGGGAAGACACGGTGAACGTGCCGCCGACGGCGACGGTGCGCATCGCCTGGATGCCCGACGACCGGCCGGGCGAGTGGATGTATCACTGCCACATCCTCGAGCACCACGCCGGGGGCATGATGGCGCACTTCGAGGTCGTGCGGTGAGCGACGGCCGCGCCGATCGCGCGGCGCTGCGCCTGCCGGCCACGCTCCTGCTCGTGGGGCAGCTCCTCTACATCGGGGTCACGCTGCTCCACGCCGACGGGCCCGCGAACGACCATCCGGTGGTGTTCGCCGCGTACGCCGCGAGCGGAAACTGGACGGCCGTGCACCTCGGCCAGTTCGCGGCCATGGCCCTGCTCCTCGCGGGGCTCGTCGCCCTCGCCTGCGCGCTGGACGTGGCGGCGGGGGCGGCGCGCTGGGCGAGCCGCTTCGGGGCCGCCGCGGCCGTGGCGACGCTGGCGCTCACCGGCGTCCTCCAGGCGGTGGACGGCGTCGCCCTGAAGCAGGCGGTGCACGCGTGGGCGAGCGCGCCGGCCGCCGAGCGGGTGGCACGCTTCGCCAGCGCCGAGGCGATCCGCTGGCTCGAGTGGGGGGTGCGGAGCTATCAGAACGTCACGCTGGGCCTCGCGGTGCTCCTCCTCGCCGCCGCGGTCGCGCGGACCGCGTGGATTCCGCGGCCGATCGCCGGACTGATGGGGCTCGCCGGCCTCGCCTATCTGGTGCAGGGTTGGGTGGTCGGCGTCGCCGGCTTCGCGCGAGCGGAGACGCTCGCGATCGTACTGGCCTACGCGCTGGACCTGGCGTGGATGATCTGGCTGGTCGCCGTCGCCGCCCGTCGGGTTGCCGCTGTGAGGGCGACAGGGCCTGAACCGAGGGGTTGAACTTCCGTCCGGCGGGGTGTCCCCATTTCCCGCCGACTCGGGGGAGGCTACACTGTATGGTACCTCGGATCCCCCGAGCCGGTTCGACTTCTCTCGATCGGAGCCCATGAACGCCGCCGCCCGCCGGTCCCCCGGCTCTTCGCCGGACCGCGCCCCCAATCCGCGCCTGATTCTGGTCGTCGAGGACGATGCCCAGGTGCGCTGGTTCACCGGCACCGTGCTTCGCGACGAG
>DASTSO010000103.1:0-7059 GCA_035760645.1 Gemmatimonadales bacterium | reverse complement strand
CGGGAGCGCTGACCGATCATGTACGTCGTCACGCAGAAGGACCTGCCCCAACGCGGGATGTCGCACGCGTTCGTGGGCGCGGATCACGGGCCCGTGGGCATCTCGGTCTACCTCGTCGAGGCGCCACCCGGCCGCGGCGCGCCGCTGCACCGCCATCCGTACGAGGAGGTGACGTTCGTGCGCTCGGGCCGCGGTCGCTGGCTCGTCGAGGGCGAGACGCGCGACGCGGCCCCCGGTGACATTCGCGTGATCCAGGCGGGCGAGGTGCACGGCTTCGTCAATACCGGCGACGAGCCGCTCGTGCTCCTCTCGGTGCATCTCAACGAGCGGTTCGTGCAGGAGAACGTGGAGTAGGACGGGCGGGAGCGCCGCGCCGGCGCGCGTGCGCCCCTGCGCTGCGATCAGGCGGCCGGGTGCGGAGGGCGCTCCACGCCCACGGCGTCGAGCGCGCGCGCGAGGCGCCGCACGCCGGCGCGGAGGGCGCGCGGGTCGAAGCCGGCGTAGCCGAGCACGAGGCCGGGATACGGCGCGCGGCGCGGGTCGTGGTAGAACGGGGAGAGCGGGTACGCGTCCACGCCCTCGCCGCGCGCCGCCGCGGCGACGGCGACGTCGTCCGTGCCGGCGGGCAGGCGACCGACCAGGTGCAGCCCCGTGGCGCTCGGGGCGAGGTCGAGCCGCCCGGCGAGGCCCGTCGCCGCGGCGAGCAGCGCCTGCTGGCGCTCGTGGTAGAGCGTCCGCATCCGCCGCAGGTGGCGCGCGTAGTGGCCGCCACCGAGGAAGTCGGCGAGCGCGCCCTGGAGGAAGCCGGAGACGTAGCCGTCGGTCACCGCGCGCGCGGCACGGAACGCGTCGACGAGCGCCGCCGGGACGATGAGATAGCCGAGCCGCAGCCCGGGGACGAGCGTCTTGTTGAAGGTGCCGACGTAGAGCACGCAGTCACCCTCGGCATCGAGGCCCTGCAGGCACGGCAGCGGGCGGCCGGCGTAGCGGAACTCGCTGTCGTAGTCGTCCTCGAGCAGCCAGGCGCCGGCGCGCCGCGCCCACGCGAGCAGCGCGAGCCGGCGGCCGAGGCTCATGACGCTCCCGAGCGGGAACTGGTGCGACGGCGTCACGTAGGCGAGCCGCGCCGCCGGGGCCGCGCCGATGCCCGCCGCGACGTCGAGGCCCTCGTCGTCCACCGGGACCGGCACCAGCCGGGCGCCGGCCGCGGCGAATACGCCGCGCACCGCCTCGTAGCCGGGATCCTCCATCCAGACCGCGTCGCCGGGATCGAGCAGCACGCGCGCGCACAGGTCGAACGCCTGCTGCGCGCCGGTGGTGACGAGCACCTGCTCGGCCGTGCAGCGCGCGCTGCGCGCGTGGGTCACGTAGTCGGCGATCGCCGCGCGGAGCGCCGCTTCGCCCGCGGGATCGCCCATGGCGAGGAGCACGTCGCGCGTGCGCCAGCGGCGCGCGTCGAGCCGCGCCCAGAGCGCCGCCGGGAACGCATCCACCGCCGGCAACCCGAGGCGGAAAGGGCGCGCGACGGCGGGGCCGGTCGTACGCTCCGCGCTCGCGGCCGCCAGCGCCCGGCCGCGGGCCCCGATGCCGCGCGACGGCGCGGCCCCCGCTCCGTGGGCGACGCCGTGTGCGGTGCCGTGGGCCGTGCCGCCTGCCGTGCCGCCGGCCGTGCCGCGCGCGACCGGCGCCGCCCTGGATGCGGCCGGCCGCACGGCGAGCGCGCGATCGGGAATCGTCTCGTGCACGCGCGTCCCGCCGCCGCGGCGGCCGACGAGATAGCCCTCGAACCGCAGCTGGTCGTAGGCGAGCAGCACGGTGTTGCGCGCGATGCCGAGATCGGCGGCGAGCGCGCGGCTCGAGGGCACGCGCGCGCCGGGCCGGAGCCGGCCGGCGAGGATCGCGCTGCGCAGCGCCTCGTAGACCTGCTGGTGCAGGGGCCGCGCGTCGCCGGGGACGAGCGGCACCAGGACGAACGGCGCGTCCGAGACGCGTGCGCGGCTCATGCGCCGAGTGCCGCGGCCAGCCGCTCCGCCGCCCGGTGGATCTGCCGCGGCGTGAAGCCCGCGTAGCCCAGCATGAGGCCGCCGCGCGCGAGCGGCGTCACGGCGAGCCGGGAGACCGCGCGCGACTCGACGCCGGCGGCGAGCGCCCGCGCCGCGAGGCGCGCGTCGTCTTCGCCGGGTGGGAGCCAGGCGACGAGGTGCATCCCCGACGCGGCGGGGCGCACCTCGAGGCGGCCGGCGAGGTGCTTCGCCGCGGCGGCGAGGAGCGCCTCCTGTCGCTCGAGATAGAGCGCACGCATGTGGCGCACGTGGCGCGCGAAGTGCCCGCCCTCGAGGAAATCGGCGAGCACCGCCTGGTCCACCACGGGCGACTGTCGGTCGTCGACCGTGCGCGCGGCGACGAACGCATCCACGAGCGGCTCGGGGACGACGAGATAGCCGAGTCGCAGCGCGGGCACCAGCGTCTTGCTGAAGGTGCCGGCGTAGATCACGCGCCCCTCGACGTCGAGCCCCTGCAGGCACGGGAGTGGCCGGCTCGCGTAGCGGAACTCGCTGTCGTAGTCGTCCTCGACGACCCACGCCCCGGCACGCGCGGCCCAGGCGAGGAGCGCGAGCCGCCGCGAGGCGCTCATCGTCGCCCCCGTGGGATACTGGTGCGACGGCGAGACGTAGGCGAGGCGCGCGGCAGGGGCCGCGCGCTCGCCGTCGGCGACGCGGATCCCTTCGGCGTCCACCGGCACCGGCACGAGCCGCGCGCCGACCATGGTGAAGGCGGCGCTGGCGCCGGGGTAGCCGGGATCCTCCATCCACACCTCGTCGCCCGGATCGAGCAGCATGCGCGCCGCGAGGTTGAGGCCCTGCTGCGAGCCGGCGACCACGATCACCTGCTCGGCGGTGCAGCGCGCGCCCCGCGCCGCCGAGACGTAGGCCGCGATCGCGCGGCGCAGCGGCGCGTAGCCCGCGGGATCGCCGTAGCCGAGCGGGAGCGCGGCGTCGCGCCAGCGGCGCGCCGTGAGTCGCGCCCAGAGCACGCGCGGGAAGGCGTCGAGCGCGGGCACGCCGAGCCGGAACGCCGCAGGGGCGGCGAGCGCCGCCGGGCCCGAGTCCTCGGCGACGCGGCACCAGCGGTTGGCGACGGTGAGCGCGACGAGCGGGGTGCGCGCGGCGACGCGCGCGGCGGCCGAGGGGTGGATGGAGGGACGGGTCGAGGCACCTCCGAGGGGCCGGGCACCGCGCTCACCGCGCTCGCCGCGCTCGCCGCGCTCGCCGCGGGCATCGCGGGCATCGCGGGCGCGCGACGGGACGTGCAGCATCCGGTCCGGGAGAGTGCGCGCGACGAAGGTGCCGGCGCGCTCCCGGCCCTCGAAATAGCCCTCGGCGCGCAGCTGGTCGAAGGCGAGCGCCACCGTGTTGCGCGCGAGCCCGAGCTCGGCCGCGAGGAGGCGCGACGAGGGCAGCCGCGCCCCGGGCGCGAGCCGGCCGGCGAGGATCGCCTCGCGCAGCCCGTCGTAGAGCTGGCGGTAGAGGGGCACCGGCGCCGCGGGATCGAGCGCGACGAGGGTGTCGGGAGCGGTGGCGCGGCGCGGCGACATGATCGGGTGCCCGAAGAAGCGACGGTTCTGGCCCAGTCTTACAGGAGGATTCTGGCGCTTTTCATGGTACCAGATGATCCCTAACGTATCGCCATGCCGACGCCGACGCCATCCGCCCCGCCCGCCGCCGCCCCTGCCCTCTCGCGCCGCCGCGAGGAGCGGCCACCGCTCGCCGACCAGCACGCCGCACCGGTCCCGGCCCCGCCCGCGGCCCCGGAATCGGGCGGGCTGCGGCGCGTGACGGCCGCCTGGTGGCGCTGGTGGGTGCGCTACGCCGCCATCACCGATCAGTGGAGGCACCGATGACCACCCTGTCCGCGATCCTGACCACGCCCCCGCCACCGATGGCGATCGCCTCGTGCACGCTCGCCGGGCGGCACGTCCGGCTCGAGCCGCTCGAGGAGGCGCACGCCGCCGCGCTCTGGGAGGTGGCGCGCGACCCCGAGCTGTGGCGCTTCACCGTCTCGCGCATCGACTCGCCCGCGGCGCTCGACACCTACCTGCGCGAGGCGCTCGCCCAGCGCGACGCGGGCCTCGCCGTGCCGTTCGCGACCCGCGACGCGGCGAGCGGGCGCGTCATCGGGAGCACGCGCTTCCACAACATCTCGCGCGTGGACCGGCGGGTGGAGATCGGCTGGACCTGGCTCGGCCGGCCCTGGCAGCGCACCGCCGCGAACACCGAGGCGAAGTACCTCATGCTGCGCCACGCCTTCGAGGCGTGGGGCTGCGTGCGCGTCGAGCTCAAGACGAGCCACCTCAACGAGCGGAGCCGCGCGGCGATCCGCCGCATCGGCGGCGTCGAGGAAGGAATCCTGCGCCGCCACATGCGCAACGCCGACGGCACGTGGCGGGACACGGTCTACTACGGCATCCTCGACGACGAGTGGCCGGCCGTGAAGGCACGGCTGGCCGCGCGGCTCGCGGCGGGGTGAGCCGCGCGCCGCGCGCTCGTGCCGGCGCTACTCGAGCGACAGCGCCGCGACCTGCTCCGCGAGGATCCGGAGCGCCAGGTCGATCTCGCGCCGATGGGTGCGGAAGCCGAGCGCGGCCATGCGGATCGTGAAGCGGCCGTCGAGCATGGTGGACGTGAGAAAGACGCGGCCGTCCGCGCGGATGGCGTCCACGATCCGCCGGTTCAGCGCGTCGGCGCGCTCGAGCGGCACGCCGGGCGGGGCCCAGCGGAAGGTGACGATCGAGAGATCCGGCTCGGGCCCCACCTCGAAGCCCAGCGCCGCGACCTTCGCGTGGAAGTAGCGCGCGAGGAGCAGCTTCTCCTCGAGCGCCGCGGCGAAGGGCTCGGTGCCGAGCAGCACGAGCGGGAGCCAGAGGCGGAGGGCGCGGAACGGCTTGCTGAGCTCGGGCGAGACGTCGGCGGGCGAGATCTCGCTCGCGTCGCGCTGGGCGTCCTGCATGTAGTGGCCGGTGTAGGCGTGCGCCGCCGCGAGCGGCGCCACGTCGCGCGTGACGACGACGCCCGCGCCCCACGGCTGGAAGAGGCCCTTGTGCGGGTCGAGCACGGCGGAGTCCGAGCGCTCGATGCCGCGCAGCACGCGCCGGCCGGCCTCGGTGAGGAGGAAGAAGCCGCCGTAGGCCGCGTCCACGTGGTACCAGCACCCCTCGCGCCCGGCGACGTCGGCGATCGCGTCGAGCGGATCCACCGCGCCGGTGTCGGTGGTGCCGGCGGCGGCGACGACGAGCCACGGCCGGAGCCCCGCCGCGCGGTCGGCCGCGATCATCCCGGCGAGCGCGTCGGGGCGCATGCGGCCGCCCGCGTCCATCGGCACGTGGCGGAGCGGCGCCTCGCCCATCCCGGCGAGGCGGAGCGCCTTGTCCACCGAGTGGTGCGCCTGGGCGGTGAGATAGACGGCGGCGGTCGCGTAGTCGGCGCCCTTGAGCGCGTGCGCCTCGCGCGCGGTCACGATCGCCGTGAAGTTGGCCAGGCTGCCGCCCGAGGCGATGGTGCCGCCGGCGGCCGCGGGATAGCCCACGAGGTCCGCGACCCAGCGCACCACCAGGTTCTCCATCCGCACCGGCCCGGGGCCGGTGAAGAAGATCCCCGCGTACTTGTCGGTCACGGCGGCGAGGTAGTCGCCGAGGGCGGCGTGGTAGAGCCCGCCGCCCGGGATGTAGGCGAGATAGCCGCGCGCGGCGGGGTTCGCGCCGGGGCGGATCACGTCGTGCTCGAGGTGGGCGACCACCTCCGCGAGCGGCCGGCCGTGGCGGCCGATCGGCGCGTCGAGCAGCGCGCGGCCCTTGTCCGGCGTCTCGACGAACGACTTGAGCGTGTCGATCCGCCGGAGGAACCGCTCGCCCACGGCGACGATCGCGTCGCGCAGCTTCCGGCGGCGGGTCACCCCGGGCTCGAGCGGCCGCGCCGCGCGCTCGAGGCGGCGGAGCCGCTCGACGAGCGCCGCCTCGGCGAGCGCCGCCTCGGCGCGCGCCGCCTCGTCGCGTCCGACGTCCGAGGGCGCGCTCACCGGGCGGCCGCGACCGCGGGCGCGAGCCGCGACTGGTAGTGGCCCGGGTCGGTGCGCGCCGCGATCGCGAGGCGGTTCCACGCGTTGATCGTGGCGATGGCGAGCGTCAGGTCGGCGAGCTCGGTGTCGCTGAAGTGCGGACGCACCGCCTCGTACACGGCGTCGGGCACCTGCCCCTCCGCCACGAGAGTGACGGCCTCGGTCCAGGCGAGCGCGGCGCGCTCGCGGTCGCTGTACCAGGGACACTCGCGCCAGACCGAGAGCGCGTAGAGCCGCTGCTCGCTCTCCCCGAGCGCGCGCAGGTCCTTCCAGTGCATGTCGATGCAGTAGGCGCAGCCGTTGATCTGCGAGGCGCGCAGCTTGATCAGATGGTAGAGCGGCGCCTCGATGCTCGCCGAGTGCAGGTAGCGCTCGAGGCCGAGCATCGCCTGATAGGCGCCGGGCGCGGCGTTGGCCGCGTCGAATCGTGCCTGCATGTCTCCTCCTCCTGCGGTCGGTGACGGTGGGCGGAAATCAATCAGGGTCCGCCCGTCGTCGCCATCACGGCCGGATCGCCGTCACGGCCGGGCCGGCGCGGTGAGCGGCCCCGCGCTGTCGCAGGTGAAGAAGGCCAGGAAGCGCACCGGCTCGCGGTCACTGGCGTTGGCCGAGACCCGGTGGGTGCCGTTCGGCGCCTCGTAGAAGCTCTCGCCGGCGCGGTAGACCCGCTCCGGCTCGCCCGCGACCTGCGACCGCAGCGCGCCCTCGAGCACGTAGCCGATCACCGGGCAGGGATGCGAATGCGGCGGCGAGGCGCCGCCCGGCCCGTAGGCCACCTCCACCACCGTCGTCCGGAGCCGGGCGCCGTCCATCGGCGGCAGCTCGTGCTCGATCACCGGGCGCACCACCGCATCCCCGCCGCTGCCGCGGGCCGTCGCGGCGTGACACCCGGCCACCGCCGCGCCGAGCACCATCACGCCGAACCTCGCGAGCCCCGTCGTCGTCGTC
>DASTSO010000102.1:0-10206 GCA_035760645.1 Gemmatimonadales bacterium | reverse complement strand
GGTTGCCGCGCTTGCCCTCGATCGAGTTGAGCATCGCGGTCTCTTCGCCGCAGATGTAGGCGCCCGCGCCCCGGTGCAGCACGATATCGATCCGCTTCCCGCTGCCGAAGGCATTCGCGCCCAGCGCGCCGCTGGCGTAGGCCTCGTCCACCGCCTGCTGCATGATGCGCAGCGGCTCGGTGTACTCGCCGCGGATGTAGATGTAGACGGTCTCCGCCTGGATCGCGTACGCGGCGATGGCACAGCCCTCGATCAGGGCGTGCGGGGTCCACCGCATGATCTCGCGGTCCTTGAACGTGCCGGGCTCCGATTCGTCGGCGTTGCACACCAGGAAGCGCGCCCGGCCGTCCGGCTTGGGCATCAGCGACCACTTCATGCCCGTCGGGAAGCCGGCGCCGCCGCGGCCGCGCAGGCCCGAGGCCTTGATCGTCTCGACGACCTCGTCGCGGCTCATGCCGGCCAGGATCTTCCGGATGGCCGCGTAGCCGCCGCGGGCCACCCAGCCGTCGAAGGTGCGCGCCTCGGGGTCCCCGAAGTACTGCGAGAGGACCGGGGTCTCCTTCGGCGAGATCGGATGCGGATATCCCATGGTTAGCTCGCGGCCCTCACTGGTACCGCTCGAGGAGCGCCGGCACCTTCTCGGGCGTCACGCTCTCGATGAAGTCGTCGTCGATCAGCACCGGCGTCGCGAAGCCGCAGGCGCCGAGGCACTCGGTCTCGATCACCGTGAAGCGCCCGTCGGGGCTCGTGGCGCCGAGCTCGCCGCAGCCGGTGTGCTCGAGGAGCGCCGTGACCACGTCCTGCGCCCCGCAGATGCCGCAGGGCGACGTGGTGCAGACCTGGATGAAGTGCCGCCCCACGGGGTGCGTGTGGTACATCGTGTAGAAGGTGACCACGCCGCGGATGTAGGCCGGCGTCAGCTCCAGCACCTCGGCGATCTCGTCGATGCCGGCGGGCGGGATCCAGCCCCGCGCCTCCTGCACCATCCAGAGCGCCGGGAGGAGGCAGGCCATCTTGGTCGGGTACTTCTCGAACAGCCGCTCGAGCCGGGCGCGCGTCTCGCCGACGAACACCGGCTCGTAGGGCGTCTCGGCGTGGCCGTGGCCGGCCGACTGGTGCGGGGCCGTCTGCGGCCCGCTCGGAACGCTCATCGGTCCACCTCGCCCATCACGATGTCGACGCTCGCGTTGATCGCGATCACGTCGGAGAGCAGCGCGCCCTCGCACATCTTGGGCAGCGCCGCGAGGTTGATCATGGCCGGCGGCCGGATGCGCCAGCGCACCGGCTTGGCGGTGCCGTCGGAGACGAAGTAGTAGCCGAGCTCGCCCTTGGGGTTCTCGATGCCCAGGTAGGCCTCGCCCACCGGCGGCTTGACGCCTTCCATCACCACCTTGAAGTGGTGGATCATGGACTCCATGTCGTTCATCGCCTTCGACTTCGGCGGGAGAATGACGCGGGGGTCGTCCACGTTGATCGGCGCGCCCTGCAGCTTGGCGAGCTTGTCGAGCGCCTGCTCGAGGATGCGGTTCGACTGGTACATCTCCTCGAGCCGCACGCGGTAGCGGTCGTAGATGTCGCCGTACTCCCCGACGGGCACGTCGAAGTCGTACTCCTCGTAGCCCAGGTAGGGCCGGTCCTTGCGCACGTCGTAGGCGACGCCGCTGGCGCGCAGCATGGGGCCGGAGAGGGAGTAGTTGATCGCCTCCTGCGCCGTCATCACGCCCACGCCCTGGGTGCGGCCGATCCAGATGGCGTTCCGGGTGAACATCGTGTCCACCTCGTCGAGCACCTTCGGGAAGGTGCGCGTGAAGTCGCGCAGCCCCGCCTCGAAGCCCTCCGGGACGTCGGCCATCAGGCCGCCGACGCGCGTCACCGACGGCGTGAGCCGCGCGCCGGTCCACGCCTCCTGGAGGTTGTAGATCCGCTCGCGCTGCTGGAACGCCCAGAGGAAGGGCGTGTAGGCGCCGAGATCGATGCCGGTGGTGCCGAGCCAGACGAGGTGCGAGATGATGCGGCTCATCTCGCAGGCGATCACCCGCAGCACCTGGCAGCGCTCGGTGATCCGGATCCCCATCAGCTTCTCGGCCGCCATCGCCAGGCCGACGTTGTTCGCCATCGGGGCGAGATAGTCGGTCCGGTCGGTCAGCGGGATGATCTGGTTGTAGAAGCGGTACTCGCCCAGCTTCTCGAAGCCGGTGTGCAGGTAGCCGATGTGCGGGATGCAGCGCTTGACCGTCTCGCCTTCGAGCTCGAGCACCAGGCGCAGCACGCCGTGCGTCGCCGGGTGCTGCGGGCCGATGTTGACGAGCATGTGCTCGGCGCCGAAGCCCTCGTCGTACGAGCCCTCGGCCCCCGGCTCCGCCCGGTCGGCGACGCCGAGCGGCTGGCGGACGACCCGCCCCTGCTCGTCGAGGCCCGGCGTGGCGAGCGCCATCTCCACCGTACGCAGCGTGCTGCTCATGTCAGTGTCCCCCGCTCGCCCTTGAGGAGGCGTTCCCGCATGTCGGCGGGCAGCTCGTGGTAGGCGTCGGCGATGCTCAGCTCCTCGAGGCTGTAGTGCGCCTCGGGCTGCGCCGCGAGCGCCTGGCGCGTCTGCTCCGCCCGGCTGAAGTGCCCCCGCAGGGGGAAGTCCTTCCGCAGCGGGTGGCCCTCGGCGTACGTCTCCCACATGAGGAGCCGCCGCAGGTCGGGGTGGCCGCGGAAGACGATGCCGAACATGTCGTAGACCTCGCGCTCCAGCCAGTCGCACCCCTTCCAGAGGTCCCACACCGTGTCGACCTCGAGGGGCTGCGTCTTGTCGAGCGCGATCTTGACCCGGAGATCGGCGCGGCGCGCGAGCGAGCGGAGCTGGTAGACCACCTCGATCGGCAGCTCGGGGTCGCGGTACTCGACGGCCGTGATGTCCGTGAGGTAGTCGAACTCCTGCCCCGGCGTCGTCTGGAGCCAGGCCAGGATCTCGTGGGCGCGCTCGCGCGCGACGTAGACGATCGTCTCGCCGCAGACGAGCACGTCGCGCCCGATGGCGTCGCCGAAGGCGGCGCGGAGCGCGGCGACCGTCTCGGGCTGCGCCCCCTGGGGCGCGTGCGGCACGTAGTGGCCGCCGGGCGAGGCGGCGGCCGCCTGGACGGGAGCGCTCATTGCGACCGGGTCTGGTGGACGGAGTTGCCGAACGGCTCGCTCAGCTCGTCGATCCGCGCCGGCGGCAGGAAGAGATTGCCGGGACCGTAGGTCGCCTCCTGGCGGAGGTCCTGATCGGTGAACGTCTCGCCGGCGATCTTCTTCTGCAGCAGCTGGATCCCGTAGATCAGCCCTTCGGGCCGCGGCGGGCAGCCGGGGACGTAGACGTCCACCGGGATGATGGTGTCGATGCCCTGCACCACGGTGTAGTTGTCGAAGACGTTCCCCGTCGAGGCGCAGGCGCCCATCGAGATGCACCACTTCGGCTGCGGCATCTGGTCCCAGATGCGCCGCAGCACCGGCGCGAGCTTGAACGGCACGCGCCCGGCGCAGATGAACACGTCGGCCTGCCGCGGCGAGAAGCTCTGGCGCTCCATGCCGAAGCGGGCGATGTCGAAGCGGCTCGCCGCCGTGGCCATGTACTCGATGGCGCAGCAGGCGGTGCCGAACGGCATCGGCCACAGCGAGTTCTTGCGCGCCCAGTTGACGAGGAAGTCGAGCCGGGTCGTGACCCAGTTCGGCGACATCGTGGAGACCTGCGTCCCCTCGACCTCGAGGTTCTCGCTAGCGGGATTCACTAGTCCCATTGCAACGCCCCGCGCTTCCAGATGTAGATGTACCCGACCGCGAGGATCAGGACGAAGAGGAGCATCTCGACGATCAGCAGCCCGGCCATCGCCGGCAGCTGCCGGAACGCCACGGCCCAGGGGATCATGAAGACCGTCTCGATGTCGAAGACGATGAACATCATCGCCACGAGGTAGAACTTCACCGAGAACCGCTCGCGCGCGTCGCCCAGGACCGGCATGCCCGACTCGTAGGGGGCGAGCTTGGTCGGCGTGCGCCGGTAGGTGGAGAGGACGTGCGACGCGCCCAGCATCAGGATGGCGTTGGCCACCACGAAGAGGACGAGGATCAGAATGGGGATGTAGGGCTGGAGCATACGCCTCGCACGCTGGGTCGGCCTCGGGCCGGGCGACTTTCGTGAAAAAATTCACTTTTTCGAAGCACCCGAAACTAAACGGGGCCGGAAGGCAGTTCAACCCGAGCAACCCCAAGTGGAGCGCGAAGTTGTCCCGCCTCGATACCCGACGCGGCTGCTCCCCTTTTTCGGCCCCCGGCGCCGCCTCCGCCGGGCCCTCCCGGGACCGCTATATTGCTTCCCCGTCCGGGCCCCGGCCCTCTCCTTCCCCCCAGCCATCGAGTACGCATGTCCATCAAGTCCGACCGCTGGATCCGGCGCATGGCGCAGGAGCGCGGGATGATCGATCCGTTCGTCGAGGCCCAGGTGCGGCAGGTGGACGCCCAGGGGCGGCGGGTGATCTCCTACGGCGTCTCCTCCTACGGCTACGACATGCGCGTGGCCCCGGAGTTCAAGATCTTCACCAACGTGCTCTCGGCGGTGGTGGATCCCAAGGACTTCGACAGCCGCAGCTTCGTCGAGTTCGAGGGGGACGTCTGCATCGTGCCGCCCAACAGCTTCGCCCTGGCCCGCTCGGTGGAGTACTTCCGCATCCCGCGCGAGGTGCTCACGATCTGCGTCGGCAAATCCACCTACGCCCGCTGCGGGATCATCACGAACGTCACCCCGTTCGAGCCCGAGTGGGAGGGCCACGTGACGCTCGAGATCAGCAACACGACGCCCCTGCCGGCGAAGATCTACGCCAACGAGGGCATCTGTCAGGTGCTCTTCTTCGAGGCCGACGCCGACGACGTCTGCGAGACGAGCTACGCCGACAAGGCCGGCAAGTACCAGGCGCAGCGCGGGGTGACGCTGCCGCGGCTCTGAGCGGCCGCGCCCTCCGAGCTCCCGCCCGGCCGTCACGCCGGATGGAATCCTCCGTTCAGAAGACAGGGACCGCCGCTCCCGGCGGCGCCCCGGACCCTGCTCACGGAGGGGCATCATGGAGACCTGGAAGCTGGACGGTGTGTATGCCGAGGCGTGCACGTGCGAGGCCGTGTGCCCCTGCATCACGCTGAGCGAGCCCACGGAGGGGACGTGCGACGCCCTCGTCGGCTGGCACATCGAGCGCGGGCGGTACGGCGACATCGCGCTCGACGGGCTGAACGTGGCCATGGGGTTGCACACGCCGGGCAACATGAAGGAGAAGGACTGGACCGCGGCGCTCTACCTCGACGAGCGCGCCACGGAGGAACAGCGGTACGCCCTCACCCGGATCTTCGCGGGCCAGGCCGGCGGCCACCCGTCGCGCATCGCCGAGCACGTCGCCACGGTGGCCGGCGTGGAGGTCGTGCCGATCCATTTCGAGAGCGACGGAAAGCGCGGCCGGATGGAGGTGGGCCGTGCCGGCGCAGCCGAGTGGGAGCCGATCGAGGGTCAGGGCGGCGGGACGGTGACGGTCCAGGGACATCCGCTGGCCATTGCGCCGGGGAACCCCGCCGTCGTCGGTCGCGCTGGCCGGGCCCGTTTTCGCGACCACGGCCTCGGCTTCGAGGCCTCCGACCGACAGGCGATGGTCGCCCCGTTCCAGTACGCCGGGCCATGAGCGCGCCGGCCGTTCCCTCACACGTCGCCGGGAGTCCGCTCCGGGCCGAGCGCGTGCTGCTCGCGGGTGGCATCGTGATGCTCACGCTGCTCTGCTGGCGCTACGGGCTCGAGCACGCGGGGGCCGCCATGGTCGTCCACAGCCCGGGCCTGGCAGCGGCGATTCCGATGTGGGCAGTGATGACGTGCGGGATGATGCTGCCGGCCGCCGCCCCGATGCTGCTCACCTACGAGCGGGTGAGCGCACGGACGCCGCGGGGGCACCGGCTTCGCACCCTCCTCTTCGCCGGCGCCTATCTCGCGCTGTGGGTAGGCGTCAGCGTCGCCGGCGCCGCGGCGCAGGCGGGACTCCATGCCCTCGGCCTGCTCTCCCACCTGGGCGCGAGCACCCGCCCGCTCCTCTCGGGAGCCCTCCTGCTCGCGGCCGGGGCCTACCAGCTGAGCCCCCTCAAGCAGGTGTGCCTGCATCGCTGCCGCACCCCGATGGGGTTCGTCCTGACCGAGTGGGAGCCCGGCCCGCGCGGGGCGCTCGCGATGGGGCTGCGGCATGGCCTCACCTGCGTGCTCTGCTGCTGGGCGCTGATGGCGCTGATGTTCGTGCTCGGCACGATGAACCTCCTGTGGATGGGCGCGCTCGCGGCGCTCATGCTCGCCGAGAAGGCGCTTCCGGCCGGCCGGCGGCTGGGCCTGGCGGCCGGCTGGGCCTTCGTCGCCTGGGCCGGCTGGGTGCTCGCGACCCCGGGCTGAGCGGGGCGGCACGATCCGGCGCTTGACGCAACAGAATTGTTGCGTATGATTCGGGTGTCCCCTTCGGGAGGTGAGCCGATGAGCGCCAGGTCCACACTCGCCGCCGTGCGGGCCACCGAGGACGTCGCCAGTCTGACGACCCGGGTCCGCACGATCTCGGCCCGTACCGCCTTCGAGAGCGAGGCGGAACTCGCCGAGTGGCTCGGCGTCGACCGCAGCCAGCTGACGCGCTACAAGCGGGGCCAGCAGCCGCGGGGCGAAGCCGCCTGGCGGCTCCTCGGGCTCGACGCGGTGGTGGCGGCGCTGCGGCAGGTGCTCGAGGCGGAGGTCATTCCGGACTGGCTGCAGGGGATCAACGCCCACCTCAACCACCAGCGCCCGCTCGACGTCCTTCGGGCGGGCCGGCTCGCCGACGTGATCGCGGCGGTCGAGGCCGAGCGGGCGGGCTCCTACGCCTGACCCGTCCGGCGTGCGGCCGCCCCTGCGCTGCTGGCGCGTCTACCCGCACGACCCGACCGCCGTCCCGGGCGCCCCGTTCACGGCCACCTGGATCCATCCCGGGCAGACGGCCGGCCGCTTCGACCTTCAGAACCGTCCGCCCGTCCTCTATCTCGCCGAAACGGCCGAGCACGCCGTCGGCGAGGTGCTGCAGGGCTTCCGCGGTCGCCGCATCGGCCCGGCGCACCTGCGCCGCCACGGCCATCCGCTCGCGCTCGTGTCCGTCCTCCTCGGGGACGATCTGTCCACCCGCCTGTCCGATCTGACCGACCCCGCCACCCTCGCGCTCTTCGGCATCCGGCCCGACGCGCTCGCGTCGCACGAGCGCCGCACCACCCAGGCGATCGCCCGGGAGCTCCACGCGCGTGGCGAGCCGGGCTTCCGGTGGTGGTCGTCCCTCACCGGGGCGTGGCACGGCGTGGTACTCTTCGCTGATCGCCTGGGTGGCGCGGATCTCGCGATCGGCGACCCGGAGACGCTCGCGATCGACCATCCGGCGGTCGCCACCGCGGCCGCCCTGCTCGGGATCGCCCGCGCCTGACGGTCGCCGCCGGCGCGCCCTGCTCACCCTCAACCCTGGCCCCCATGTCCGCACTCCGCACTTCCCTGCGCCCGGTCGTCGCGACGACGACGTCGGCCGCGGCCGCGCTGCTCCTTGCCCTCGCCGGCCCCGGCGCCGCCGCCGCGCAGCAGCCCGCGCCGGCCGCGCCGGCGGCGCCCCGGAGCGTCGTGTACCGGCCGCCGGTCGCCGATACCGGCATCTTCAGCCCGGTTCCGCTCGCGCCGCCCGACGTCTACCGCAGTGCCGACGGCTCGCCGGGGCCGCGCTACTGGCAGCAGCGCGCCGACTACACCATTCGCGCGACCCTCGACACGGCGCAGCAGCGCCTCACGGGCCAGGTGCGCATCCGCTACACGAACAACTCGCCCGACACGCTGCGGTTCGTGTGGCTACAGATGGACCAGAACCTCTTCCGGCCGGGGAGCACCGGCTCGCTGCTCTTCGCGGCCGGCAGCCGCTTCGGCGGCGCGGGTTTCCAGGGCGGCTTCGAGGTGGACCGGCTCGTGGAGGAGCGCACCGCCGCCCGCCCCGCGGCGCGCGCCGGCCGCGGCGCCCGGCCGGCACCCGCCTCGACCGCGGCCGGCGCGCCGCTCAAGTCGCGGGTGGACGACACCATGATGCAGGTCGACCTCTCGGCGCCGCTCGCGCCGGGGGCCGCGACGACGCTCGTCGTCGACTATCACTTCGCGATCCCCGAGCACGGCGCCGACCGCATGGGACGCGAGGGCTCGCTCTACGAGCTCGCGCAGTGGTATCCGCGCATGGCGGTCTACGACGAGGTGCACGGGTGGAACACCATCCAGTACCTGGGCCAGGGCGAGTTCTATCTCGAGTACGGCGACTTCGACTACCAGGTCACCGTGCCGGCGGGCTACATCGTCGCGGGCACCGGGACGCTGGTGAACCCGCAGGAGGTCCTCACCGCCACGCAGCGCGCCCGCCTCGCGCAGGCGGCCAAGTCGGACACGACGATTCATGTCGTCACCGCCGAGGAGCTGGCGAGCGGCGCTGCGCGGCCCACCAGGAGCGGGACCGCCACCTGGCACTTCCGCGCGAAGGACGTGCGCGACGCCGCCTGGGCCGCCTCGCCCGAGTACCTGTGGGACGCGTCGTCGTGGGAGGGGATCCTGGCCCACGCCTACTACCGCCCGTCGGCGGTCGCGACGTGGAAGGACGCGGCGAAGATGAGCCGGTTCTCGATCCAGGAGTACAGCACGCGCTGGTTCCGCTACCCGTATCCGCAGATCAGCGCGATCGAGGGGCCGGTGTCGGGAATGGAGTACCCGATGGTGGCGATGGAGGCGAAGGGCGACAGCCCCGAGGACCTCTACAACGTCGTCACGCACGAGATCGGGCACATGTGGTATCCGATGATCGTGGGCTCCGACGAGCGGCGCTACGCCTGGATGGACGAGGGCTTCAACACGTTCATCAACACCTTCTCGGAGGAGGACTACTGGAAGCGCAACGACACGCCGACGCGGCGACAGGAGGCGCGCTTCGTCTTCATGCTGGACCAGCAGCCCACGGCCCAGGCGATCATGACGCCGGCGAACCGCTACCTGAACAACAACAACCTCGGCAGTCTCGCCTACGTGAAGCCCTCGATCGTCCTGCTGGCGCTGCGCAACAAGGTGCTTGGCCCCGAGGTCTTCGACCGCGCCTTCCGGGAGTACACGCGGCGCTGGGCGTTCAAGCACCCGCAGCCCTCGGACTTCTTCCGCACGATGGAGAACGTCTCGGGCGAGGAGCTGAGCTGGTTCTGGCGGCAGTTCTTCTTCACGACCGCCGTGCTCGACCAGGCCGTGGAGAGCGTGCAGCAGAGCGGCGGGGAGGCGCAGGTGGTGCTTCGCAATCTCGGCAGCGCGGTGATGCCGGTCGAGCTCGAGCTCACGTACGCCGACGGCCAGAAGGAGGTGGTGCGCTTCCCGGTCGAGATCTGGTACGGTGGCAACCGCTACGTCGCGCGGGTGCCGGCGCCGAAGCCGATCGTCGCGGCGCGGGTCAATCCCGACGGGGGCTTCCCCGACGTGAACGCCTCGAACGACGCCTGGAGCAATGCCCCGACGACCCGCTGAGTCCCCGCCGGGGTAGATGCAGGGTGGGAACGGCAACGGCAGGCCCGACGGGCCTGCCGTTGCCGTTCCGGCCGTACATCAGGCGTTGCCCGTGCCGCCGCCGAAGAGGCCGCCCATGGTGCCCGCGGCCTTGTTGCGCAGATCGTCCGCGACCTGGTTCGGGCTGCCGCTGATGATGCCGTCGAGCTGCGCCCCGACGGGTCCCGGCAGGCGGTCCTTGAGGAAGCCGACCACCGTGTCGACCGCCTGCCGGGCCTTCTCCTCGCCGATGCCGGTCTTCTGGGCAACCATGTCGATGAGCTCGTTCATCGGGACTCCTCCGCTGGTGGGGACCCCCACCTTAGGGTGCACCGCCGCGGCCCGATGTGAAGCCGCTCACCGGCCCGGCGCGCCCGCCCGGGCACCGGCGGGCGTGCCCGCCGAGACGCCCGAGAGTGCGGCGGCCGCCTGATCGAGACGGGCTGCGGCCATCCGGATGCGCTGCGCGAGGTCGAGCGTCTCCAGTCGCGCGGGCTCGACCTCGCCGCGCCGGAGCGTCTCGGCGACGCCCGGGAAGGCGATGTCGGCATACCCGTTGTCGATGTCCTCGGCGAAGGCGAGGTTGCGCGGGCCGCGGCGGCCCGGGAGCCCGCTGGGGC
>DASTSO010000101.1:0-5982 GCA_035760645.1 Gemmatimonadales bacterium | reverse complement strand
AGCGAGACGCGCTTGCCGCCGCGCTGCGCGTCGTTGAAGCGGCGCTGGATCGTCTCGTAGATCTCGAGCGCGTGCTGCAGCTTCGCCGGCTGGTTCACCGCCCAGTCCTTCTGCGGCGCGAGGCGGATGCGCGCGCCGTTCGCCCCGCCGCGCTTGTCGGAGCCGCGGAAGGTGGAGGCCGACGCCCAGGCGACCGAGACGAGGTCGGCGATCGAGAGCCCCGACTCGAGGATCGTGCGCTTCAAGGCCGCGACGTCGGCCGCGTCCACCAGCGGATGGTTCACCGCGGGGATCGGGTCCTGCCAGATCAGCTCTTCCTGCGGCACGAGCGGGCCGAGGTAGCGCGTGCGCGGGCCCATGTCGCGGTGGGTGAGCTTGAACCAGGCGCGCGCGAACGCGTCGGCGAACTGGTCGGGGTTCGCGTGGAAGCGCTTCGAGATCTCGAGATACGCCGGGTCGGTCCGCAGCGCCATGTCGGCGGTGGACATCATCGGCTTCACCTTCTTCGCCGGGTCGTGCGCGTCGGGCACGGTGGCCGCCGCGGGATCCGTCGGCGTCCACTGCCAGGCGCCGGCGGGGCTCTTCGTGAGCTCCCACTCCCAGCCGAAGAGGGTGTCGAAGTAGCTGTTGTCCCACTGTGTGGGCGTCGGCGTCCAGGCGCCCTCGAGGCCGCTCGTCGTGGTGTGCGCGCCGAGGCCGGTCTCGTGGCGGTTGGCCCAGCCGAGGCCCAGGCGACCGAGACGAGGTCGGCGATCGAGAGCCCCGACTCGAGGATCGTGCGCTTCAAGGCCGCGACGTCGGCCGCGTCCACCAGCGGATGGTTCACCGCGGGGATCGGGTCCTGCCAGATCAGCTCCTCCTCGGGCACCAGCGGGCCGAGGTAGCGCGTGCGCGGGCCCATGTCGCGGTGGGTGAGCTTGAACCAGGCGCGCGCGAACGCGTCGGCGAACTGGTCGGGGTTCGCGTGGAAGCGCCGCGAGATCTCGAGGTACTTGGGGTCGGTCCGCAGCGCCATGTCGGCGGTGGACATCATCGGCTTCACCTTCTTCGCCGGGTCGTGCGCGTCGGGCACGGTGGCCGCCGCGGGATCCGTCGGCGCCCACTGCCAGGCGCCGGCGGGGCTCTTCGTGAGCTCCCACTCCCAGCCGAAGAGAGTGTCGAAGTAGCTGTTGTCCCACTGCGTGGGCGTCGGCGTCCAGGCGCCCTCGAGGCCGCTCGTCGTGGTGTGCGCGCCGAGGCCGGTCTCGTGGCGGTTGGCCCAGCCGAGGCCCATCGCCTCGATCGGCGCGCCCTCGGGCTCGGGGCCGACGAGCGAGGGGTCGCCCGCGCCGTGCGCCTTGCCGAAGGTGTGGCCGCCGGCGATGAGGGCGACGGTCTCCTCGTCGTTCATCGCCATCCGCGCGAACGTCTCGCGGATGTCGCGCGCCGAGGCCAGCGGGTCGGGCGTGCCGTTCGGGCCCTGGGGGTTCACGTAGATGAGGCCCATCTGCACCGCGGCGAGCGGGGTGGCGAGCTCGCGCTCGCCCGAGTAGCGCGCGTCGCCCAGCCACTCGGCCTCGGGGCCCCAGTAGATGTCCTGCTCGGGCTCCCAGACGTCCTCGCGGCCGCCGGCGAAGCCGAAGGTCGTGAAGCCCATCGACTCGAGCGCGACGTTGCCGGCGAGGATCAGGAGGTCGGCCCACGAGATCGCGCGGCCGTACTTCCGCTTGATCGGCCAGAGCAGCCGGCGGGCCTTGTCGAGGTTGCCGTTGTCGGGCCAGCTGTTGAGCGGCGCGAAGCGCTGGGTGCCCGAGGAGGCGCCGCCGCGGCCGTCGGCCGTGCGGTAGGTGCCGGCGCTGTGCCACGCCATGCGCACGAAGAGCGGGCCGTAGTGCCCCCAGTCGGCGGGCCACCAGGGCTGCGAGTCGGTCATGAGGGCGCGGAGATCCTGCCGCACCGCCTCGAGATCGAGCTTCGCGAACTCCGCCTTATAATCGAACTCCGCGCCCAGCGGATTCGAGGCCGGCGCGCGCTGGTGCAGCATCGCGAGGTCGAGCGCGTTGGGCCACCAGTCGCGGTTCGTGCGCCTGCTGATCGCGCCGCTCGGGGCGACGGTGCGCTCTCCATGCATCACGGGGCACTTGCCCCCGGTCTGAACGGCACTTCCGTCCATCGTACTCTCCGGCTCGTAGTTTCGTCTCTGGGATGTGTCGGACCGACGCCGCCAAAGATAACCCCGGGAGGGACCCATGATCCGCCCCCAGTCGCTCGCGCTCGCCCTCGCCCTCGTCGCGGCCTGCGGCCACGCCCCGCCGCGCGCCCTGCCGGCGCCGGCGCCGCGGTACCTGCTCTACCTGCACGCGAAGATCGTGGAGGAGCAGGGCCGCCACGCGACCGATCCCGCCTTCGGGCCCTACGAGTACGACGCGATCCTCGATTCGCTGCGCGCCGCCGGCTTCGTCGTGCTGAGCGAGCAGCGACCGCCGCAGGCGAATTCCGACACCTTCGCGACGCACGTGGTGCGGCGGGTGGACAGTCTTCTCGCCGCCGGCGTCCCACCGCAGGCGATCACGGTGGTCGGCTTCTCGAAGGGCGGCTGGATCGCGATCCTCGCCTCGGCGCGGCTCCGGAATCCCGCGGTGTCGTTCGTCTTCATGGGGGCGTGCGGGCCGTGGGCGTTCGAGCGGCCCGACCTGCACGTCACCGGCCGCCTGCTCTCGCTCTACGAGCGCAGCGACTCGCTCGGCGTCTCCTGCGCGCCGCTCTTCGCGCGCCGCGGGCCGCGCTCCGAGGCGCGGGAGATCGCGCTCGACCTGGGGCTCGGGCACGGGACGTTCTTCGTGCCGCGGGCGGCGTGGCTGGGGCCGGTGGTGGAGTGGGCGGGGGGGCGGGGCGCGGAGGTTCGGGGCGACGGGTCGCGTCGCGTTACCCCGCCCGCGCGAGTCGGCCCCTGAAGGGGCCACTCGGCCTGAGGCCCCTGAAGGGCCCTCTGTGCGCGAATGGTTGGTGCGCCGGGCGGAGCTGGCCGCATGCTGCAGCATGCGCCGGCGCATCTACTTCCACATCGTCTGGACAACCCGTGGGCGAGAGCCGCTCATCAACCTGCGCACGGCCGAGTTTCTCGTGCGGCACCTGTGCCACGTGGCGCAGGAGGAGCGGGCGCGGGTGCTCGAAGTCGGCATCGTCGCCACGCACCTGCACGTGCTCGTCACATTGGCGCCGATGACCCAGCTGCCGCGATTGCTGCAGCGCTGGAAGGGGGCGAGCGTCTACCTCGCGAACCGCGAAGGGCTCGCCGCGCCGCATGAGCTCCGTTGGGCCGACGGCTACACCGCCGAGACCGTGAGTCCCCGCCAGCTCGATCGCGTCCGCGCGTATCTGCGCGGCCAATCGGAGCACCACCCCCGCGACGCGATCCCCGGCTGGCACCCCTTCTCCGCCCCCGAGGACCTCCGCTGAGCGCGCCGGATCTCCCCGCCCTCAAAGGGCCCTTCAGGGGCCTCAGGCCGAGTGGCCCCTTCAGGGGCCGACTCGCGCGGGCGGGGTAACGCGACGCGACCCGTCGCCCCGAACCTCCGCGCCCCGCCCCCCCGCTTCAGCCCGCCGCCTCCCGCCGCATGTGCAGCAGCGGATACGGCCGCCCGGTGCCGTCGAGGGGCGAGCGGCCCACCACGACGAAGCCGAGCCGCTCGTAGAAGCCGCGCGCGGCGAGGTTCTGCTCGTTCACGTCGAGCTCGAGCGCGCCGCCCCGGAGCGCCTGCGCGTGCGCGACCAGCCGGCGCCCGCCGCCGCGGCCGCGCGCGGCGGGATCGAGGAAGAGCGCCTCGATCCGGTCGCCGGCGAGGCCCAGGAAGCCGAGCGGCGGGGCGTCGGCCGTGGCCGCGAGCACCCAGAGCTCGAGCGCGCCGCTCGCGAACGCCTCGGCGACGAGCGGCCGGAAGAACGCCACGTCCTCCTCGGCGAGGAAGGTGTGCGTCGCCCGCACCGAGCGCTCCCAGAGCGCCAGCAGGTCGGCGTGATCGGCGGGTCGGGCGGGGTGGATGTGCATGGTGCCGACAAAGATGGCGGTGGGACGGGGCTCAGTGGTAGCTCACCCCGGGATAGAGCAGGCTCACCGCCTGCACGAAGATCGGGTCGAAGAGGACGTCGAAGACCTGCCAGGCGACGAACAGGCCCATCATCTGGATCGCGGGCGTCGACCAGAGGAACTCCTGGTAGGCGCGGCTCCGCTGCTCGCTCAGGAGGAGCGGGAGCGCGCCGCTGCCGTCGAGCGGCGGGAGCGGGAGGAGGTTGAAGGCGGCGAGCAGGAGGTTCTCGCTGAAGAGCACGCCGAGCATGAAGGCGACGGCCGGCCAGAGCCCGCCGGCGGTCGTGCCGGCGACCTCGCCGAAGCGCACCGAATCGGGGGCGTAGAAGAGCCCGCCGACTTCGCCCGCGCGCAACAGCAGGCCCGCGAGCAGGAGGAGCGCGATGTTCGCCCCCGGGCCGGCGAGCGCCATCCACGCGGCGCGCGTCGGATGGCGCGCCGCCCAGCGGCGGTCGTACGGCGCGCTCGCGAAGCCGAGCGGGAAGCCCGTCGCCACCACCGAGAGGAGCGGCAGCAGCACCATGCCGATCGGCTCGCGCCTGATGTGCGGGAGGGGGCTGAGCGAGACCTGGCCGCCGTGATAGGCGGTCGAGTCGCCGCCGCGCCGCGCGGCCCAGGCGTGGGCCGCCTCGTGCAGCGTGGTCGAGAAGAGGAAGACGAGATAGTAGACCAGGCCGTCGGCCAGATCGGGCATCGGGGTCGGGGCTGTCGTTCGGATGAGCGGGGGAGCGGCGGAAGATACGCGGCGGGGGCGGGGGTGCGCGAGTGGGCGTTCGCAGGCCGGCTCACCTTCCACACGCTCAGCGGCCCCGTGAGCAGCCTGCCTCGGTCAGGTGGCACCGACTGCGGCGCAGCGGAGCGAGTCCAGCAGCGCGTACCCTTCCGGCCAGGCCCCGAACCCGCTCGCCGCGTTGAGGTGGCCCGCGTCGGGCACGAGGACGAACCGGCTGCCCCACGCCTCGGCGTAGCACCGCGCCCGCGCCGGGGTGACGTAGCGATCGTCCGAACTGGCCACGACGATCGACGGGAACGGCAGCGAGCGCAACGGCACGGGACCGAAGCCGACCGGGCCCGCCGGGTAGTGCGGCCCCTCGGGGTCGCTCGGCGCGACGAGCAGGGCGCCGCGCACCCGCGCGCTTCGGGCCGGCGCGGTACCCGCGGCCCAGTGGGCCACCAGGGCGCAGGCCGAGCTGTGGGCGGCGAGCACGACCGGCACGTCTTGCCGCGCGAGCGCCTCGTCGAGGCGGGTCACCCAGGCGGCGCAGTGCGGGGCGTCCCACTCGTCCTGCAGCACGCGCCGACAGGTGGGATCACGCCGCTCCCAGTGGCTCTGCCAGTGCTCCGGGCCGGAATTGCCGAGGCCCGGCAGGATGAGCACCGGGGCCGGGTGTCGATCCAGTTCCGGGTCCGGGCCACCTCGCCGCGGGCTGGGGGGCATCAGGTCTCCTCGAGAGCTGGATGGGAGAGGGGTGGGTGCCAGAGAGACGCGCTGCGGGCGCTGGCATGCACGCGAGTCAGCCCCTGCGGCTCGGCCCCTTCAGCCGCCGACTCATGCCAAACGACGACGGGGTGAGCGCGGCCGCGCTCACCCCGTCACCCGTTCCCGTGCCGCTCAGCGCGCCGCCGCGCCGGTCCAGACCTGGTTGGTGCGGTCCACGTCCGGGAACTGCTGCTCGGGGTCGATCTCCACCTTCGTCACGCCGCCGCGCGCGGGGACGGTGACGACGTAGCGCCGCGCGCCCTGCAGCCACGGGTCCACCGGCGCCTCGATCCGCTCGACGCTGCCGTCGGCGTGCGTCACCGCGAGCCGCACCGGCATCGGCACGAGGCCGCGGTCCTCCACCGTGATCGCCGCCGAGTCGCCGCGCACCGCCACGCCGGCGATCGCCTGGTCGAGGCGCCAGTCCTCGAAGAAC
>DASTSO010000100.1:0-16167 GCA_035760645.1 Gemmatimonadales bacterium | reverse complement strand
GGTCAGGTCGTCGTCCGCGGCCGTGACGCCCACGAAGACGAGGGCCTCGGGGCCGCCGCGCTCGTCGCCCGCCGCCTCGAGGCCGTGATAGATCCGGAGCCCGGTGCACCCGTCCTGCCGCAGGATCCGGTCGATGACCTCGCGCCCGATCCGGTGCGAGCGCACGACCGCCGGATCGTTCCCATGGGCCTCGCGGAAGCGTCGAATCAGCTCGCGGGCTTCCGCCGGCGTGATGTCGTGACCGTCCGGGCCGGTGCCTGGCATGGGTCGCTCCTGGGAGATGTGGTCGGGAAGACGTACGATAATCCGATTCCCGCGCCGTGCGCGAGGATGGACGATCCTACAGCCCGGGAGCGGAGGGGGACACTGGGGGTTTCCCTAGTGTCGCGGTCCTCGGCGTTTCGCGCTCGCGTGCGACAGCGCCCAGGAACAGCCATGTCGCATGTCGGGCCGACCACGCGCGCGTACGTCACGTGTCGTGACGACTGGAGTCCCCAGGTCCATCGGCTCACGCACGACCATCGGCGCCGTCGTCCTCGGGGCGAGCGGGGACGATCCTCCAGTCCTGAAGCGCTGGGGGGGCTGCACACCTACCCCCGCACCCCCCGCGGCGTCACCCGCCGCTCCATCCACCCGAGCCCCGCATCCACCACCAGCGCCAGCAGCGCCGCCGGGATCGCGCCCGAGAGGATCATCCGCGCGTCGGCGAGCGCGAGCCCCGCGACGATCGGGTCGCCCAGGCCGCCGGCGCCGATGAGCGCCGCGAGCGTCGCGGTGCCGACGCCGATCACCGCAGCGGTGCGGATCCCCGCCATGATCACCGGTGCCGCGAGCGGAAGGCGCACCCACCGGAGCACCTGGCCCGGCGTCATCCCGAGCGACAGCGCCGCCTCGGCGGCGACGGGATCGGCGGCGCGGACGCCGGCGTACGTGTTCCGGAGGATCGGATAGAGGGAATAGAGAAAGAGCGCCACCAGCGCAGGCACCACGCCGATGCCGAGCAGCGGGAGCATGAAGGCGAGGAGCGCGAGCGACGGGATCGTCTGGAGCAGCCCCACGGCGCCGAGCACCGCGCCGGCCGGCCGCGGCACCCGCGCGAGCAGGAGACCCAGCGGCAGCGCGAGCGCGATCCCCGCGGCGAGCGAGCCCGCGACCAGCAGCAGGTGCCGCAGCGTGAGCCGGGCGAGCAGCGCCCGCCGCTCGAGCATATAAGCGAGGAGCGACGGCGGCCGCGACTGCGATGCCGCGCGCGACGCCGCCGGTGCGCGCGCTCCCCCGGCGAGCCCGAGCCCGGCGAGCCCGAGCCCGGCGAGCGCGTCGCGCGCCACCGCCGCGACCGGCTCGCGGTCCACCTCCACCCTGCGATTCAGCTCCCGCATCCGCCGCACGTCGAGCCGGCCGCTCAGCTCGGTGAGCGCGAGCGCCGCGCCCGGCGACGTGCGCGCGAGGTCGGCGCCGACCAGCGCCGCCGCCTCGTACGCGGGGAAGAAGTGCCGGTCGTCGGCGAGGACCACGAGATCGTAGCGCGCGATCTGGCCGTCGGTCGAGTAGCCGTCGATCACGTCCACCGCGCCCTCGGCGAGCGCCTGGTACTTCACCGCCGGCACCAGCGGGCGCACCGCCTCGAAGCGCAGCCCGTACGCGCGCGCGAGCCCCGGCAGCCCGTCGGCCCGGCCCACGAAGTCGGGGGTGAGCCCCGCGGTGAGCGCGCCGCCCACCCGCGCCAGATCGCTCAGCGTGCGCAGCCCGTACCGCTCGGCGGTCGCGCGGCGGACGGCGATCGCGTAGGTGTTCTCGAAGCCGAGCGGCGGGAGCCAGCGGATGCCCCAGCGCTCACGGAACGCGGCGGCGACGCGGGCGTAGACCGCCGCGGGGTCGGCCGCCGGCCGTTCACCGAGGATCGCGATGAGGCCGGTGCCGGTGTACTCGGGATAGACGTCGATCGCGCCCGCGCGCAGCGCGCCGAACGCGACCTCCGTCGCGCCGAGCCCGGGGCGGCGGTCCACGGCGTAGCCGCGCGCCTCGAGGAGCTGCGCGAACATCTCGGCGAGAAGATACGACTCGGCGAACGGCTTCGAGGCGACGACGACCGGCCGCGCCGGTGCGGGCGGCGCCTGCGGCGCCAGGCCCGCACTCATCGCCGCCAGCAGCCACGTCATCGCTCTCATCGGATCACCCGCGACCGCTCGAGCAGCCGCCGCACGTAGTCGGTCGCCGGCCGCGCGACGAGCGCGTCCGCCGGCGCGTCCTGCTCGACCCGCCCGCCGCGCAGCACCACGATCCGGTCGCCGAGGGCGAGCGCCTCGTGCAGGTCGTGGGTGACGAGGAGCGCGGCCGCCGCGAGCTCGCGGCGGACCCGCGCGAACATCTCCTGGAGATCGGCGCGCGTGATCGCGTCGAGCGCGCCGAACGGCTCGTCGAGCAGCACGATCGCGGGCGCGCCGGCGAGCGCGCGCGCGAGCGCCACCCGCTGCCGCTGCCCGCCCGAGAGCTCGCGCGGCCAGCGCGCCGCGAACGCCGCCGGCTCGAGCCCGACGAGCGCGAGCGCGTCGGCGGCCTTGCGCTCCGCGCCGCCGTCGCCGCAGAGCCAGGGGACGAGCGCGACGTTGCGGAGCACCGGCCAGTGCGGCAGCAGCCCGCCGTCCTGCGGGACGTAGCCGATCCGGCGCCGCAGCGCCACCGGATCGGCGCGGCGCGCGTCCTCCCCCTCGAGCAGGATGCGGCCGCCGTCGGGCTCCACGAGCCGGTTGAAGCAGCGCAGCAGCGTGGTCTTCCCCGAGCCGCTCTCGCCCACCACCGCGACGCACTCCCCCGCGGCGACGGCGAGCGAGACGCCGTCGAGCGCCGCGACGCCGCCGAAGCGCTTCACGACGCCGAGCGCCTGGAGCACGGGGGCGGGGGCGGGGAGCGGCCGGGCGGTCATCCGGACGATGGTGCGGCGCGCCGCGGGAAAGCGCAATGCCGGCGCCCCGACGCCAGGGCGCTCGCGCCGGGCGCCGGGCGGGTGTATCGTCGGCTCGGGAGGAGGGCCCGCGCATGACCGCGATCCGCACACCCTGCGACGAGGGCGTCGTCCGGGGCGCCGCCCCGCCGGCGGCGGGCCGGGCGGCCGAGCGGTGGGTGCTCCTCGCCAGCATTCTCGGCTCGAGCATGGCGTTCGTGGACGCCGGCGTCGTCAACGTCGCGCTCCCGGCGCTCCAGCGCTCGCTCGGCGCCGGCGTGGGCGACGTGCAGTGGGTGATCGCGGCCTACTCCCTCTTCCTCGCCGCGCTCCTCCTCCTCGGCGGTGCGCTGGGCGACCGGCTGGGACGGAAGCGGGTCTTCGCCGCGGGCGTCGCGCTCTTCGCGGCCGCCTCGGCGGCGTGCGGGCTCGCGCCGGGGATCCGCTGGCTCATCGCGGCGCGCGCGGTGCAGGGGGTGGGCGCGGCGCTCCTCGTGCCCGGGAGCCTCGCGCTCATCGGCGCGGGCTTCGCGCCGGAGCGGCGGGGCCCCGCGATCGGGCGCTGGTCGGCCTGGTCGGCCGCGACGTCGGGGATCGCGCCGGTGCTCGGCGGGTGGCTCATCGAGGCGGCGTCGTGGCGCTGGATCTTCTGGATCAACCTCCCGCTCGCCGCGCTGACGCTCGCGATCGCGCTCGCGCGCGTCCCCGAAAGCCGCGATCCGGCGGCGCGCGGCGCGCTCGACTGGCCCGGCGCCGCGCTCGTCACCGCCGGGCTCGGCGCGCTGGTGTACGGGCTGATCGCGTCGGACCGCGCGGCCGGCACCGCTCCGACGCTCGTCCCGATCGGAGTCGGCGTCGCGCTGCTCGCCGGCTTCGTCGCCGCCGAGCGCGCGGCGTCCAACCCGCTGGTCCCGCTCTCGCTCTTCCGCGCGCGCACCTTCAGCGGCGCCAACCTCCTCACCCTCTTCCTCTACGCCGCGATGGGCGGCGCGCTGTTCTTCCTGCCGTTCATGCTGATCCAGGTCCACGGCTACGGCGCCGCCGAGGCGGGAGGGGCGATGGTGCCGATGATCGCGCTGATGTTCCTGGTCTCGCCGTGGGCCGGCGGCGTCGCCGGGCGCCACGGCGCGCGGCGGCCGCTCGTCGCCGGTCCGCTGGTCGCGGCCGCCGGCTACGCCCTGCTGGCCGCGCTCGCGGGCGGACGGGGGAGCTACTGGACGACGTTCTTCCCCGGGATCGCGACGCTCGGCCTCGGCATGGCGATCAGCGTCGCGCCGCTCACGACCACCGTGATGGGCGCGGTGCCGGCGGCGCGCGCCGGGCTCGCGTCCGGCGTGAACAACGCCGTGGCGCGCACGGCGGGGCTGCTGGCGGTGGCGGTGTTCGGGCTCGCCGGCGCGGATCGGTTCGGCGCCGCGCTCGACCGGCGGCTCGCGGCGGACGCCGGGCGGGTGTCGCCGGCGGCGCGCGCGGTGCTCGCGGGGCAGCGGGACCGGCTGGCGGGGATCGAGATCCCGCCGTCGCTGCCCGAGGGCGAGCGCGTGGCGCTGCGCGGCGTCGTCGATGGAGCGTTCGGGGAGACGTTCCGGCTGGTGATGCTGCTGGCGGCGGGGCTGGCGGTGGGCGCGGGCGCGACGGCGGCGACGATGATCGCGCCCCGCCCCCCGCGCGGGTCGGGACTTCCCCGCGCGGGGTGACGGGGTTGTATTCGGTGGCCCCGAGCAGCGCACCTCCCTCACTGGAGAACAGATGCCCTACGTCAACGTGCGGATCACGAGGGACGGCGTCACGGCCGCCCAGAAGGCGCAGATCGTCGCCGAGATCACCGGCACCCTGCAGCGGGTCCTCGGCAAGCGCCCGGAGCACACGCACATCGTCATCGACGAGGTCGAGCCCGAGAACTGGGGCTTCGCCGGGATGCTCACGACCGAGTACCGCAAGGCTCAGGGCTGAACGGGCGACCTCGGATCAGGCAGGAACGTAGGTCAACCGGAGCACGTCCTCGCCGATCCGATCATGAGTCACGAGGCGGAGCGGCGGCCGGGGTCCGGCGAAATACGGCGTGCCGTGACCGAGCACGACGGGGTGCAGGTAGATGCGATACTCGTCGATCAGGCCGAGCTCGGTGAGGCTGCGCGCCAGGTCGGGGCCGGCGACTTCGATCTCCCCGTCGCGCTCGGCCTTCAACGCGCGGATCGCGCCCTCGAGATCCTCCCCGACGAGCGTGGCGTTGGGGCCGACCGACTTCAACGAGCGCGAGACGACCCATTTCGGCTGCTTCCGCCACGCCGCCGCGAAGGCCTGTTCGTCTTCACCCCATCCGGGATGGTCGTCGTCCCAGTAGCGCATGATCTCGTAGATCCGGCGGCCGTAGACGCTGCCCGCCTGCCCCCGAGCCTCCTCGACGAAGTGGCGGAACAGCGTGGGACCGGGCGCGAACCTCGTGTGATCGACGTACCCGTCGAGGGACTGGTTCATTCCGAACACGAGCCTGGCCATACTCACTTCCTTTCCGCGGTGGAAGATGATCGCGAGCCTTCGCTGCCGAGTCGCCGCACCTCGTCGCACTCGGCGCACCCTGCATCGGGCGGGTGCATGAAGACGACGGGATCGCGGGCCAGGTGCTCGAGCGCGGCGCGCAGCTGCGCCGCGACCTCGGTCTGGCTCGCCTCCGCGCGGCTCTCATCGGAACGACCCGCCTCCGGCTCGTCCGGACCCACCAGGTGCAGCCGCTCGGGGTCCCAGCGCCAGCGCTCGGCGGCGAAGTAGCTCAGGACCGCCTTCTCGGGGTCGCCGCGCTCGAGCCAGCGCGCCACGCGGTCGGCGTCCTGCGGCCAGAGCCGGAGCGGCGCCTGCTCGGCGACGTAGGCGCCGAGCGCGGCGAAGAGCTCCGGCAGCGTGCGGGTCGCCGCGTGCCAGCGGACCTCGTCGTGCACGACGACCACGGCGCCATGGGCGCTCGTCACCGGAGCACCCGCGCGAAGATCGCCGGCGACGCGCCGCGATAGATGGTGCCGTGCTCCAGGTCGGGCCGCGACTCGAAGCGCCAGTCGAGCTCGCGCGGCGCGTGCCGCTCGAGCGCGGCCGCGAACGTCGCCGCGTCGGCGGCGATCTCCGGCTCGTGCGACGCCGCGACATAGAGCGTCCGCCCGCGGGCGTCGAGCGCGCGCAGCCGGCGCTCGGCCGTGCGCACCAGCTCGCCGCCGTTCCACCAGAGACTCGGATCGAGCGCGACGTAGCGCCGGAAGAGCCGCGGCTCGAGCAGGAAGGTCTCCACGACGAAGAGCCCCGCGAGCGATTCGCCCACGATCGCGGTCTCGTCGGTCGTGCGATAGCGCGTGCGGACCGCCGGCATCAGCTCGTCGCGGATGAAGGCGCGGAACGCCTCGGAGCCGCCGACCCGCGGCGCGATCGTACTGTCCCGGGCCACGGTCGTCGGGCCCGTCATGTCGCGGCGGCGCTGGGTGTTCTCGATGCCGACCACGATGACCGGCGGAATCTTCGCGAGGGCGATCAGCGAGTCGATCGTGCCCGCGACGTGGGGGAAGTCCTCCTCCAGCCCG
Organism: Gemmatimonadales bacterium; assembly: GCA_035760645.1. GTDB lineage: Bacteria > Gemmatimonadota > Gemmatimonadetes > Gemmatimonadales > GWC2-71-9 > DASSTY01. The sequence goes on along the minus strand of DASTSO010000100.1, from coordinate 9,663 downwards.
CCGTCCGGCATGTAGAGCACCGGGAACGATTTCTCCGGCGACGCGCGATAGGCGGGCGGGAGATAGACGTTGATCGTACGGCGCTCGCCGACCGCGCGCGAGTCGAGGGTGAACGTCTCGCGGTCCGTCCGCGCGCAGTCGAGCGCGCCGCGGCCGGCGGCGGCGCCGAAGAACGCCCGGGCCGCGGCGAGGAGCTCGTCCGGGTGCCGCAGCCGGTAGAGCACGCACGCCGGCTGCCCGGGGCGCACCAGGAGATAGCCGATCGCCGCGCTGTCGGCGGCGGCGGCGAAGCGCCACGTCCGCCCCGGCTCGCGCACCCGGAACCGGCGCCCCGGCTGCTCCGCCGGCGTGAATCCCGCAGCCGCCAGGGCCGTACGGCTCTCGGCCCAGTAGTACTGCTGCTCGTCCAGCGCGCTGGCCAGATCGGGATCGGCCGCGAGGGCGGTGTCCGATGCCGGCACCGTCCAGAAGGCGATGACCGTCGGGCCGGTCACGCGAACTTCGGCCTCGGACAGCGGTCCGGCCGCGGGACCACGCTGGGCAGACGCCGCCATCGGCCGCCCGAGCCCGAGACCGAGGAACACGAACACCACGCACACGAGTCGCCGCATGTCACCTCTGGGGGATGTCGTCCATCGTGTAGCCGTCGTCATCGCGAGCGGGCGCCGATCACCCGCCCCGGAAGTGCGCGTCCGGTCATGACGGGTCGGTACTCCTGGAAGCGCCCCATCTCCCTGCTCCAGGCGGACGTGTGCCAGTCGAGGTCCCACTGCCGGGGCCCTCGAAGAAGTCGTCGAGCGTCATCAGATTCCAGACGATCAGGCGCCCCATGCAGTGCACTCCCGGGGACGAGGGTTCGGCGCCGGCCGAGGCGACCGGCGCGGTCCGGCCGCTACCGATACGTCGAACGAGGGGAGCCGGAATCGACGCGGCGGGCCGGGGAGCTCGAGAAGGACGCCGGCATCGTTCCGAACGACACACGGAGACTACCGGAGACGACCGATGACGAGCAACGGCGACGAGCGGGCGATTCGCGAGGTGATGGCCACCTGGCACGAGGCCACGCGGGCCGGGGACGTGGACGCGGTGCTCGCGCTCATGGCCGAGGACGTCGTGTTCCTGGGCGCGGGCCGGCCGCCGCTGCGCGGGAAGGCGGCGTTCGCCGCGCTCGCGCGGGCCGGCGGCTCCGCGGCCCCGCGGATCGACGCCGCGAGCGACGTCCGGGAGGTGCGGGTGAGCGGCGACTGGGCGTTCGTCTGGGCGCACCTGACCGTCGTCGCGACGCCGCCCGATGGCGGCCCGGCGGTCACGCGCGCCGGCGATACGCTCTCGGTCTTCCGGAAGGAGGCGGGGCGCTGGGTGCTGGCGCGGGACGCCAACATGCTCGCCCCGGTGCCGGCGGCCCCGACTACGGGGGGCTGATCGCGGGCCTGCCCTCGACCTCGGCGATGTTGTCGTCGCGCTCCCGCTCGATGAGCCTCCGGTACGGGTCCAGACCGGCGCGCGCGGGCCGGCGCGGCACGGTGAGCACGATCGCCTGCTTGCCGGCACGGATGCGGTGCGGCTGCAGATACAGCGGCTCCCCCGGCGAGCCGCTCCGCCGCGGGCCGGCGAAGACGCCGACCTCGACGAGGTCGTCCATCGCTGCCGGCGTCTGCTTCCCGACGCTGTCGGCACGCGCCTTGGACGCGTCGACGAAGAGCGTCACTCGCCAGGCGCCGCCGCCCGCGGGCTCGGCACGCGCCGAGTCCGCACGCACGCTCCAGAGCGTGATGTGCTCGAAGAGGTCCGACAGCAGCGGCCGCAGCGAGTCGGGAGTGACGGCCCGGAGCTCCGCGTACAGGGCGCGCGACGTCGGCGGGGGCGCCTCGGGCCCGGCGTACTTCTCGCGGAACCGTCGGAGCGCCCCGTCCACCGCCTCCGCCCCCAGACGCTCGCGCAGCATGTACATCGCGACGGCGCCCTTGAAGTAGTGGACGTACCGCTGGTCCACCACGTCGAGCAGCGGGACCTCGCGGTTGGTGTAGACCCCCCGGGCGCGGAGGTACTCGTCCATGTTGTAGTCGTAGAAGCGCCGCGCCATCTCCGGGCCGTACGTCGCCTCGAGCACCATCATCGCGCTGTACTGCGCGAGCGCCTCCGAGACGAAGGACGCCCCCGCCGCCTTCGCCGGGATCACCTGCCCGCCCCACCACTGGTGCGCCGTCTCGTGCGCGGCGACGAAGAAGGGCCGATCGACGTCGCCCGAATCGACGCGCGTGAGGAACGCGCTTCCCTCCGAGAACGAGATCATGGCCCGGTGCGCGCGCGCGCCCGGTGCGTAGCGCGGGTACTCGACGACGCTCAGCTCCCGGTACGGGTAGGGCCCGAAGCGCTCCCCATAGTACGCGAGCGCCGCCCGCATGCTCCGGAGCATGCGATCGACGTTCACGTCGTGCCCCGGGTGGTAGTAGACGCGCAGCGCGACGCCGTTCCAGCGCGCCTCGCGGACGGCGTACTCCGCGGACATGACGGCGCCGCCGTAGCGGGTCGGCTCGTCGATGCGGTAGTGGAAGTAGCGCCGCCCGTTCGCGCGCCACTCGCGCACGAGCGCGCCCGGCGTCACCGCGATCTGGCGGGCGTCGGTGCCGATCACCGTCTCCACCGTCGCGAGCTCGACGTCGCGCCCGCCCGGGCCGGCCTCGCGCGCCTCCACGTCGCCCGCGGTCGGGGGGAGCTCCCGCGGCGGCAGGCCGTGCTCGCGCCGCGCCTCTGCGTCCGCGAGCTCGCGGCCGCGCTGGTAGCCGAGCGCCGGGAGCCAGCGGCGGTCGATGTACGTCCCGTTCGACGTGACCTCCGTCGGCGCTCCCGCGTTCGGGAATCCGCGCGGGTGCGAGGCGACCGCGAAGCGCATGGCGAGCGAGTCCCCCGGTGCGAGGGGACGCTCGAGCGCGTAGATGCGGTAGCGCAGCGCGCGGTCGTCGACGACGAGCCGCGCGGCGCGGTCGAAGCCGAGCGCGCGCGTCTCGACGTCGGGGCTCGGCAGCACGTGCAGCGAGTCGATCGGCTGCGCGGTGCGGTTGACGAACCGGAACGTGCCGCGGATCTCCGCCGCGCGGTCCGCCGGGTAGAGCTCGACGTGCGTCCGCACCGCGACGAGACTCGGCTCGGGTGCATGCTCGAAGCGCTTGTACCGCCGCTCGTACTCGGCGGACCGCGCGGCGACGGCGTCCGGGGCGCGGTACTCGTTCAGGACGTTGGTGTTGTAGAAGACGAAGCCGCCCAGCGACACGATGAGCCCGATCGCGACGGCCGCCGCGCGCAGGGCGGGGCCGCGGAGGCGCTGTCGCGCGAGCGTCAGCCGCGCCCGAACGCCGCCCTCCCGTCCGCGCACCCAGAACAGGCTCGCCACCACGGCGAGCAGGAGCGCCCACGCCGCCAGTACAGCTTGAACCAGACGAGCCCCGCCGCGAAGGGCGCGAGCCCGTTCAGGTCGGACCAGATCCATCCGGGGTCCGAGCCGTAGACGAGCATGTGGTGGCGGAGGCCGAGCAGCTCCGGCACCTGCGTGGACGCGAACCAGAGCACGACCACGAGGTGGCCGAGGTACTTCTGGTTCACGACGACGTGCACCGCCATCGCGAGCGCGGCGAGGAGCACGTAGTCGACGAGCTTGATCCCGAAGAGGAGCTCGAGGTACACGGGGAGCTCGTAGCGATGCCAGCCGCGGAGCGTCTGGAGCAGCACGCCGGCCCCCATGAGCACGGCCTGGAGCGTGACCAGCATCGCGACCAGCGCGAGGCAGCGGCCGAGGAGCACGACGCCGTTCGGCACGGGCGCGACGGCGGCGATGTCGCCCATCCCGACCTCGCGCTCGCGCCACACGAGCTCCCCGGCGTAGATGGCGACGAGCAGCGCCATCACCGGCGCGAGCGCCGCGCTCAGCACCGTGCCGGCGATCAGGTGGGTGACGGGCCAGGTGGCGGTCCCGTAGATCTCCGCGCCGACGTCCCAGCCGAAGAGGAAGACGAACGCGAGCGCGCCGGCGAGGACCACGAGCGACGCGCGCGTGGCCGCGATCTCGCGCCACGCGCGCGCCGCGACCGCGAGCGTCTGCCGCACCCGCGCCGCGGGCGAGAACGAGCGCGCCGCGGCGGGGACGGGCAGCGCCTCGACCGGCGCGCGGCGGTCCGGCACCGTGTCGACCACCGGACGCCGGCGCCACGGGCGGCGGCGCCACGGGCGGCGGCGCGCCGCCCCGCCCGGGTGCGCGAAGCGGAAGCGCGCGACGAGCAGCGCGAGCAGGCCCGCCGCGACGGCGAGCCACAGCGCGCGGTTCCAGAGCACGATCGCCGGCCAGCCGACGAGCCGTGCGTTGCTCTCGGCCGGCGTCCAGTATCGCGTCGTCAGCGCCACCGCGCGGGCGCCGAACGGATCGACGAGCGCCGAGAGCGTCCGGCCGGACAGGCCGTCGCCGAGGTCGGGAGCGATGGTGCCGAGGAGGAAGAGCGCGACGCCGCCGAGATACGTGGCGAGCGAGCGCCGCGTGAGCGCCGCGGCGGCGAACATGAACGCGCCGACCACCACCAGGTTCGGGAGGAGATAGAGGAAATACGCCTGCACGTACGCCGCCGGCTGCACCGGGCCGAACTTCCCGGCCGGCATGTACGGCATCACCGACGCGAGCAGGAGCCCGAGCGGCACGCCGAGGAGCAGGGCCGCGTTCACCGCGAGCCCGCCGAGGAACCGCCCGCCGAGGTAGTGCGACTCGGGGAGGGGCGACGTGTAGAAGAGGGCCTGCATGCGCGACTGCACGTCGCGCGCGGCGGCATCGCCGAAGATGCCCGCGGTCACCAGCAGCCCGACGCCGCCGAGGACGAGCGACGCCTTCGTGACCATCGCCGGTGCGTTGAGATGGTATCGGCTCCCGCCGAGTGCGTGCATCATCAGGAAGGGCATCCCGAGGAGCAGGAGGGCGTACACCCAGGTCGACGGCCGGCGCAGGCGGTACTCGACCTCGAAGCGGAACACCTCGCCGAGCGCCGTCATGCCACCGCCTGGGGCATCGCCCCCCCGGCGCGGGCGCCCAGGTGGCCGGCCATCACGCTGAAGTAGACGTCCTCGAGGTCCGGCTCCGCCGGCTCGAAGTCGGGGCCCGGGAGCGCCTCGGCGTACACGTGCACGAGGGTGCGTCCCGACTGGAGCTTCGTGCAGATCACGCGGTGGCGGCGCTCGACGTCGGGGAGCTCGGCCCTCGCCACGACGCGCCGCCACACCCGGCCGCGCAGCGCGGCGACGGCGGCCAGCGGTTCGGCCTCGAGCCGGATCTCCCCCTGGTCGATGATCGCCATCCGGCTGCACAGCTCCGCGACGTCCTCGACGAGGTGCGTCGAGAGGATGACGACGGCCTGCTCGCCGAGCTCGCTGAGCAGGTTGAGGAAGCGCACGCGCTCGGCGGGATCGAGGCCCGCCGTGGGCTCGTCGACGATGATGAGCGAGGGGCCGCCGAGGAGGGCGACGGCGATCCCGAAGCGCTGGCGCATGCCGCCGGAATAGCCGCCCAGCCGCTCCCGGCGCACGTCCCACAGATTGGTCTGCCGCAGCAGCGCCTCCACGACGCGGCGGCGTTCGGCTCGATCGGTGAAGCCTTCGAGCACCGCGAAGTGGTCGAGGAGCCGCTCGGCGCTCACGCTCGGGTACACGCCGAACTCCTGGGGCAGATAGCCGAGGGTGCGGCGTACGCGGTCCTTTTCGCGGATCACGTCGATGGCCTGCCCCGGGGCCGCCCCCGGTGCGGCCAGCGTGATCGAGCCGGTGTCGGGCTCCTGCAGCGTGGCGATCGTGCGCATCAGCGTCGACTTGCCGACGCCGTTGGGCCCGAGGAGGCCGTACATTCCGCGGGGAACTTCGAGGTCCACGTTCCGCAGAGCGCGCACGCCGTTGGGGTACGTCTTGGAGACGCCGCGGATGGTGAGGTGCATCGTTCCGGGGGGAGGGAGGATGAGGAGCGGGAGTGCTGCGCCGGATCACCGCACCGTACGGGGCGCGGCCGACAGCGGTTTCAGGGTGTAACACATCTCGGGCCGAGCGCCGACTCATCAGGTTTGCCACGCCGCGCTCCGGCGCGTCCTGTGGTCGACTTCGCCCGGGCCGCGACAGACGTTACATTCCCTTCGACACCCCCGGTGGGCGCCCCCGGCCCACCCGACCGACCGACCGACTCCGATGCTTCCTTCATATAGAGACCCCGGCGGGCCCATGACCTCCGTCCGTCGTCCCGCGCTCGCCGTCACCGCCGCTCTGGCCGCGCTGGCCCTGCTCCTCGCCCGGCCCGCCGCCGCCCAGGGGCACGACTCGGCGCACGGCCACCACATGGCCCACACCCCGATCACGATCCCCGCCGGCGCCGGCTACACCGCGGCCGACGTCGAGTTCATGCAGGGGATGATCGCCCACCACGGCCAGGCGATCTACATGTCGCGCCTCGCCGCCGGGCGGCAGGCCGACGCGCGCGTGCAGCGGCTCGCCACCAAGATCGACCAGTCGCAGGTGGCCGAGATCCGCATCATGCAGGAGTGGCTCGCCCGGCGCGGCCAGGCCGTGCCCGACACCTCGGCGTGGCGCGACATGCACATGCCGGGGATGCTCACCGCGGCCGAGCTCGACGCGCTCGCCGCCGCCGCCGGTACGGCGTTCGACCGCGCGTACCTCGAGCTGATGATCCGGCACCACGAGGGCGCGCTGCTGATGGTCAAGGATCTCTTCGCCACCGCCGGCGCCGCGCAGGAGGTGGACGCGAACGTCTTCGCGAACGACGTCGTCTCGGTGCAGACCGCCGAGATCGGCGCGATGCGCGCGCTGCTCGCCCAGTTGCCTCCCACCGGCAAGTAACCCCGCTTCCCTCGTCACCCGGAGCTCTCTCGATGCACCTCCGCTCGTTCCGCAGGGTGTTCGCGCTCGCCGCGCCGCTCGTCCTCGTGCCGGCGCTCCTCGCCGCGCAGAGCTATCCCAGTCAGCAGGATCCGCGCAGCGGGCTCAAGCCCGGCCGGCTCGACGCCGGCGTCGCCGCGCAGAACATGCGCCTCGTGGCGGCCGCGCCGAAGCCGGCCGAGTTCGACACGGCGCGCGGCCTGACGTTCATCAACTCCGACCTGGCCTTCAGCGACAAGTACGTCTACCAGGGCAACTTCGCCGGCTTCACGGTGTGGGACGTGAGCGAGCCCAAGGCGCCGAAGGTGGTCTCGGTGGTCGCGTGCATCACGGCGCAGGGCGATCCTTCGGTCTACGGCAACCTCCTCTTCATCTCGGCCGAGGGCCGCGGCAACCGGAACGACTGCGCCAAGGGCGGCGTGCAGGACCCGAAGGACCACATGGCCGGCGTCCGCATCTACGACGTCGCGAATCCCGCCGCGCCGCGGCTGATCAAGAACGTGCAGACCTGCAAGGGCTCGCACACCCACACGATCGTCCCGGACCCGAAGGACAAGGGCGTCATCTACGTCTACGTCTCGGGCAACCAGGGCGCGCGCCCCGACAGCGAGCTCGCCGGCTGCAAGGAAGGCACCGACCCGGCCGACGAGACCAACTCGCTCTACCGGCTCGACGTGATCCGCGTCCCGCTCGCCAATCCGGAGCAGGCGGAGGTGGTGACGGGGGCGCGCATCTTCACCGGCCTCGAGCCGGCGCCGCACGCCGCGGGCCGCCCCGAGCGCCGCGCGAGCCCGACCGGCCCGCGCAACTGCCACGACGTGACGGCGTATCCGGCGATGAACCTCCTCGCCGGCGCCTGCGCGAGCCACGGCCTGCTGGTGGACATCTCGAACCCGCTGCAGCCGAAGCGGCTGGACGCGGTGGCCGACACGAACTTCTCGCTCTGGCACACCGCCGTCTTCAGCAACGACGGCAAGCGCGTCGTCTTCACTGACGAGTGGGGTGGCGGCACCGGCCCGATGTGCCAGGCCACGTCGATGCTGGAGATGGGCGGCAACACCGTCCTCACGATCGAGAAGGGCAAGTACACGCAGCACGCCTACTTCAAGATCCCGGCGGCGCAGACGGCCGAGGAGAACTGCGTCTCGCACAACGGCGGCCTGATCCCCGTCCCCGGGCGCGACATCATGGTCCAGGGCTGGTACCAGGGCGGCGTGAGCGTGATGGAGTTCACCGATCCCGACCATCCGCGCGAGCTGGCGTACTTCGACCGCGGCCCGATCGACGCGCCCGCCGCCCCCGGCGACACCACCCGCCGCTTCGGCACCATCGGCGGCTCGTGGGGCGCGTACTGGTGGAACGGCCTGATCTACTCGAGCGAGCTCGATCGCGGCTTCGACATCCTCGAGCTCGTGCCGAGCGACCTGCTCTCGGCGAACGAGCTCGAGGCGGCGAAGCTGGTGCGCTTCGCGCAGTACAACCCGCAGAGCCAGCCGAAGATCGAGTGGCCCGCCGCCTTCCCGGTGGTGCGCGCCTACCTCGACCAGCTCGTGCGCGGCAACGGCCTCGCCGCCCGGCGCACCACGGCGATCGCCCAGGCGCTCGACGCCGCCGAGCAGCAGAGCGGCGCGAAGCGCCGCGCGGCGCTCCAGAAGCTGGCCGCCGCGGTGAAGAAGGACGCGAAGGGCGCCGCCGATTCGCAGCGGGTCGAGGCGATGGCCGCGGCGATCACGGCGCTGGCGAAGGCGGCGAAGTGACGAAGTAGCGGCGGGCTCGCCCGCACGTGAATTCGGCAGATGAGCCCCGGCGGGGCGGCCCGACGGCCCCGCTGGGGCTCATTGCCGTTCCGGACTATCTTCGAACGGTGACCGCCTCCCTCGACTACCGCAGCCTCTTCGCGGCGCTCCCCTCGGCGCACGTCGTCCTCGAGCCGCGCCCGCCCTACCGCATCCTCGACGTCAACGATGCCTACGCCCACGCCTCGCTGCGGCCCCGCGAGGCGCTGGTGGGGCACGGGCTCTTCGAGGCGTTTCCCGACCGGCCGGACGAGCCGGAGGGGGCGGGCTCGGCGCGGCTGCGGCAGTCGTTCGAGCTCGCGGTCGCGACCCGCGGCCCCCACGCGCTCCCGGCCCAGCGCTACGACATCCCGAGCCCCGGGGGCGGCTTCAAGACGCGCTGGTGGCGGGCGACGACGATCCCGGTGCTCGACGCGGCCGGCACCGTGACGCACCTCCTCCACTGCTCGGAGGACGTCACGGCGCTCATGACCGCGCAGGCGGGCCGGGCCGCCGCCGAGGAGAGCGAGGCGCGGCTGCGCGCCCTCTTCGAGCAGGCGGCGGCGGGGATCCTCGTGGTGGACCTCGCCGGCCGCTTCGTCACGGTGAACGACCGCTTCTGCACCCTCGTCGGCCGCTCGCGCGAGGAGCTGCTGGGGCTCTCGAGCCTGGACGTCACCCACCCGGACGACGTCGCCGCGAGCCTCGACGTCTACCGGCGGATCGCCGCGGGCGGCGGGAGCGTGTCGCTCGAGAAGCGCTATCTGCGACCCGACGGCACCGCCGTCTGGGCGTCGCTGAGCGCGAGCCCGGCCCGGGGCCCGGACGGCCGGATCGTGCACGTCGTCGGCGTGGTGCACGAGGTCACCGAGCTGCACCGCACGGCGGCCGCGCTCCGGGAGCGCGAGAGCAAGTACCGCTCGCTCTTCGAGTCGATCGACGAGGGCTTCTGCGTCGTGCAGATGATCTTCGACGACGC
>DASTSO010000099.1:0-78908 GCA_035760645.1 Gemmatimonadales bacterium | reverse complement strand
CGTCACGGGGCTGGGCTACGCCTTCGCCACGACGAGCTATCGGGCGAACGGGCTCGTCGTGGCGGACGGCGTCGAGGACCTGGTCGAGCTCACGGCGAAGGTCCGCGCGCTGGTGCGCCCCGATCCCCGCCGCACCTTCGTGGTCGGCGCCTCGGGCAGCTGAACCACTCCGGCGACTTCCGGGTGGTCTTCGACTACTTCTTTCCCGGCGTGCTGCCGGGGAGCGTCGCCGACGTGGCGCCCGATGCGCCCGCCCGCTGGACCTCGACCTACGTACCCGCCATCGCCGCCGCGCTCGCGGGCGACCCGGGGCGCACCGCCCAGCTCCTCGCCGTGACCGGCGCGCCGATCGACCCGGCCGATCCCCGGACCGTCGTCGCGACCGCGGCCGGGATCCTCTGGTACAGCATCTTCGCCACGCCGAACGCCACGCAGGTGCTGGGGGGCCAGCCCTTCGACAACAGCGGCCGCGCCTACGCGGGCTCGCGCGACGACGCGGCGCTCAACGCCGGGGTGGGCCGCTTCGCCGCCTCGCCGCCGGCGCTCGCCGCGATCCAGGCGACCCTCACGACGACGGGCCGGCCGACGAAGCCGCTCGTCCTCCTCCACACCACCGGCGACCCGATCGTGCCGGTGGCGCAAACCCGGCAGTATCTGGCGACGCTCCGTGCCGCCGGACTGGGCGACGATCGCGCCACCGCGCGCGAAGTGGCGCGCTACGGCCACTGCGCGTTCACGGGGCCCGAGGTGCTGGACGCGTTCCACGCCCTCGTCGAGCGCGCGGGCGGCGCGCCGGGCGCGCGCCGCGGGGCGACGGCACTGGTGGCGCTCGAATGATGCCGTAGGGCCGCACCGGCGCGTGCATCGTCCCGGGGTCGCCCACCGGGACCGGGGTCATGCTCGCGCGCGTCCATTCCGCCGCCGTGCTCGGCGTCGACGCCTATCGCGTCGACGTCGAGATCGACATCGCCAACGGGCTGCCGTCGTTCGCGACGGTGGGGCTGCCCCAGGGTGCGGTGAAGGAGAGCCGCGAGCGGGTGACGGCGGCGCTGCAGAACAGCGGGTTCGACTTTCCGCTCCGGCGCGTGACGGCGAACCTCGCCCCGGCGGATCGCCCGAAATCCGGCTCCGGCTTCGATCTCCCGCTCGCCCTGGCCACCCTCGTCGCCAGCCACCAGCTCCCGATGGGCGATCTCGCCGAGCACGTCGTCGTCGGCGAGCTGGGCCTCGAGGGCGACCTGCGGCCGGTGCGCGGCGCGCTCTCGATCGCCATCGCGGCGCGGGCGGAAGGGTTCAGGGGGATCATCCTTCCCGAAGCGAACGCGGCGGAGGCGGCGGTGGTGGACGGCATCGCCGTGCGCCCGGCGCGGCGGCTCCTCGACGTCTGCGCCCACCTGCGCGACGGCGTGCCGCTCGGCGTGGCGAAGGCCGACCTCGCCGCCGTCGCCGCGCTGGGCGGCTCGGACGTCGTGGACTTCGCCGACGTGCGCGGTCAGGCCGCGGCGAAGCGCGCGCTCGAGGTGGCGGCGGCGGGGGCGCACAACATTCTGCTCCTCGGCAGCCCGGGCGCCGGCAAGACGATGCTCGCGCGTCGGCTCCCGACGATCCTTCCCTCGATGAGTCTCGACGAGGCGCTCGAGACCACGAAGATCCACAGCGTCGCCGGTACCCTCGCCCCCGGCGAGGCGCTGCGCACGGTGCGGCCGTTCCGCGCGCCGCACCACACGATCAGCGACGCGGGGCTCATCGGCGGCGGCTCCTGTCCCCGGCCGGGCGAGGTGAGCCTCGCGCACCACGGCGTCCTGTTCCTCGACGAGCTGGCGGAGTTCCGCCGCAGCGTGCTGGAGGTGATGCGGCAGCCGCTCGAAGATGGGGTCGTCACGCTGAGCCGCGCCGCCATCAGCCTGAGCTATCCCGCCCGCTTCATGCTCGCCGCCGCGATGAACCCGTGCCCCTGCGGCTATCACGGCGACGCGGTGCACACCTGCCAGTGCGACCCCGCGGCGATCCAGCGCTACCTCGGCCGGGTCTCCGGGCCGCTGCTCGACCGCATCGACATCCACCTCGCCGTGCCGGCGGTGCCCTACCAGGAGCTCGCGGCCGAGGGCGGGGAGGAGACCAGCGCCGCCGTGCGGGCGCGGGTCGAAGCGGCGCGCACGCGCCAGGCGGCACGCTTCCGCGACCAGCCGGGCGTCCACGCCAACGCCCACATGACCGCGCGCGACCTGCGACGCCATTGCCGGGTCGCAGCGCCGGTGGAGGCGCTGCTGCGGGGCGCGGTGAGCCGACTCGGGCTCTCGGCGCGAGCCTACCATCGCGTGCTCAAGATCGCGCGCACGATCGCCGACCTGGACGGCGCCGAGGAGATCGGCACTGCGCACGCGGCGGAGGCGATCCAGTACCGCGCCCTCGACCGCTCGCGCCTCCTGAGCGGCGCGGCCTGACGCCGGTCCGGGTTTACCTTTCCCGACGCGCGTCCGCGGGGGCGGTCCCGCGGGCGTTCGGGCGGATCTTCGAGGCCCGACGGACGATGGGCGAGAACCGGGGAGGGTGTCGCGATGTGGCTGAACGAGGCGAAGGTGCTGGTGACGGGCGGCAGCAGCGGGATCGGATACGGCGTGGCGCAGCTGCTCGTCGAGCGGGGCGCGCAGGTGGCGATCTGCGGGCGCGACGAGGCGCGGCTGCGCGAGGCCGCGGCCGCGATCGGCGCCACGCCGATCCGGGGCGACGTGAGCGTCGAGGCGGACGCCGTGCGCATGGTGCGCGAGGTGATCGCCGCCTTCGGCGACTTCAACGTGCTCGTGAACAACGCGGGGATCGGCGCCTTCGCGCCGCTCGTGGACGTCACGGCCGAGCAGATGCGGCGGGTCTGGGAGGTCAACGTGCTGGGCGCCACGCTCATGGCGCGCGAGTCCGCCCGGCACTTCGTCGCACAGGGCACGGGCAACATCATCAACGTCGCCTCGACGGCGGGGCTGCGGGCGGGGGCGGGCGGGAGCGCCTACGCCTCGACCAAGTTCGCGCTGCGCGGGCTCAGCGAGTCGTGGCGGGCGGAGCTGCGGCAGCACAACGTCCGCGTCATGCTGATCAATCCGAGCGAGGTGGTCACGGAGTTCTTCACCCGCGCGGGGCGGGAGCAAGCCGAGAACCCGACGAAGCTGCACCCGATCGAGATCGCCCACGCGGTCGTGGCGATGCTGACGATGAAGGACGTGGGCTTCATCCCCGAGCTGAGCGTGTGGGCCACCAACCCGCGGGACTAGTCCTCGGAAGATAGGACCGCTCCCTCGGTGATCTCGCGGATCACCCGGCAGGGATTGCCCGCGGCCAGGACCCCGGCGGGGACGTCCCGCGTCACCACGCTGCCGGCGCCGATCACGGTGCCGTCGCCGATTCGCACCCCCGGCAGGATGAGCGCGCCGCCGCCCACCCAGACGTCGGCGCCGATCTCGATCGGCCTGCCGTACTCCTCGCGCCGCCGGAGCAATGCGTTCAGCGGGTGCAGCGGCGTGAGGATCTGCACCGCGGGGCCGAAGAGCGTGAAGCTGCCGATCCGCACCGGGCAGACGTCGAGCACGACGCAGTTGAAGTTGAAGTAGACGCGCTCGCCGAGCTCGATGTTCGAGCCGTAGTCGCAGTAGAAGGGCGGCTGCATCCACACCGTGTCGCCGCCCGCGGCGAAGAGCTCGGTGAGGAGGCGCCGCCGCTCCGGCTGCTCCACCTCGCGGGTGGCGTTGAGCGCGTGACAGAGGTCGCGCGCCCGGGTCCGCGCCGCCACGAGCTCCGGGGCCATCGGATCGTAGAGCTCCCCCGCCACCATCTTCTCCATCTCGCTGCGGGTCACCTGCGCCTCCATCCTGCCTGCCGTGCCTGCCGGCGCGGATCTCTGCGCGCGGCGCCTCCGCGCCGCGCCTACGCGCGTGCCGCGCGCTCGAGCCGGTCGCGCACCCCGGCCCACGCGGGGCCGTCCGGCGGACGCTCGACCAGCACCAGCGCGCAGCCCAGATCGTCCAGCCGGTGCAGCGCGGCGTAGAGCTCGCGCGCGTAGCCCTCGGGATCGGCGGGGAGGACGACCGGGTGGTCGACGCCGGGATCCGGCGCGCGGAGGAGGAGGGCGCCGCTCACGGCGTCCGGCGGGAGCGGCGGGGTGCCGGCGCCCGGATCGAAGAGCCGCACGGTGGCGCGCGGCGAGTAGTGCCGGTCGAGCATCCCGGGCCCGCGCCGCGGCGCCTCGTCCGCGCGGACGACGTCGGGAGTGTCCAGCGCGCCGATGACGGCCGCGAGCGCGTCGCGCCCGAGAATCCCGGGACGGAGCACCGCGGGGCGCGGACCGGTGAGATCCACCACCGTGGACTCGATGCCGACGGTCGTGGGGCCGCCGTCGAGGATGAGCTCCACTCGTCCGTCGAGCCCCTTCGCCACGTGCTGGGCCGTCGTCGGCGAGAGCTGGGTGAAGCGGTTCGCGCTCGGCGCGGCGATCGGCCGCTCGGCGGCCCGCAGGAGGGCGAGCGCCACCGGATGCGCCGGGACGCGGAGCGCCACCGAATCGAGCCCGGCGGTGACGCGGTCGGGAACCGCCGGGCGCTTGGGGAGGACGAGCGTCAGCGGCCCCGGCCAGAACCGCTCGGCGAGGCGCGTCGCCGCCTCCGGCCACACGCGGGTGAGGGCGCGGGCGGCCTCGGCATCGGGGACGTGGACGATGAGCGGATTGTAGCCGGGCCGCTCCTTCGCCTGGAAGATCCGCTCGACCGCGGCCGCGTCGAGCGCGTCGGCGCCCAGGCCGTAGACCGTCTCGGTCGGGAAGGCGACCAGCCCGCCGCGACGGATCACCCCCGCCGCGCGGGCGATGGCGGCCGGATCCGGGTGCGCGGGATCCACGGGGAGAATCGTTGGAGGCACCATGGGCCAAATGTAGTACGCCCGGGGTGGACAGCCAGACTATTTTGCGCCCCATGACTTCGCACGCCGCCGAACGTCCGGCCTTCGCGGGGGCGCACGCCGCCGCCCGGCCGGACGCCACCGCGGCCGCCGCCGCCGCGGCCGCCGCCTATGTCCGCCAGTACCGCTGGCTCATCATGCTGGGTCTGATCACGGCCGCCGTGATGGAGGTGCTCGATACCACCATCGTCAACGTGGCGATGCCGCAGATGGCCGGCAACCTCGGTGCGACCCAGCAGGAGATCAGCTGGGTCGCCACCGGCTACATCCTCTCGAACGTGATCTTCCTGCCGATGACCGCCTTCTTCACGGCGCGCTTCGGCCGGCAGCGCTACCTGACGTTCTCGATCTTCCTCTTCGTCGTCGCGTCGTTCTTCTGCGGCAACTCGCACTCGCTCTTCACGCTCGTCTTCTGGCGCATCCTCCAGGGCGCCGGCGGCGCCGCCCTCCTCTCCACCGCGCAGGCGACGATCCGCCAGATCTTCCCGCGCGAGGAGCAGGGGATGGTGCAGGCCGTCTTCCTCCTCGGCATCATCGTCGCCCCGACGCTGGGCCCCACGCTGGGCGGCTGGATCACGGACAACTACCACTGGGGCTGGATCTTCTTCATCAACATCCCGATCGGGATCGCCTCGGCGTTCCTGGTCACCACCTTCCTCCGGGACCCGCCGGGCCAGCAGGCGCACCGGGTGCCGATCGACTGGGCCGGCATCGGGCTCCTGACCGTCGGCATCGGCGCGCTCCAGTACGTGCTCGAGGAGGGGAACCGCGACGACTGGTTCGCGAGCCGGACGATCCTCCGGCTCACCATCCTGTCCGTCGTCTGCCTCGTGGCGATGGTGTGGTGGGAGCTCTCGCCGCGCAACAAGCACCCGGTGGTGGACTTCCGGGTGCTCCGGAACCGCGAGCTCGCCGCCTCGATCTTCCTCTTCGTCTCGCTGGGCTTCGGGCTCTACGGCGGCACCTTCATCTTCCCGCTCTTCACCCAGAGCATCCTGCACTTCACCCCGACCGAGACGGGCCTCGTCATGATGCCCGGCGGCATCGCGACCGCCTGCACGGCGCTCATCTGCGGCCGGCTTCTCAACGGTGCCCGGCCGCTGGTGGACGCGCGCATCCTCATCGCCATCGGGATCGGGTTCTTCCTCGGCGCGATGTGGGACCTGGGCCACCTGACCACCGTGGCCGGCGAGCCCGACGTGCGCATCGCGCTCATCGTGCGCGGCCTCGGCCTCGGCATGCTCTTCACGCCGATCAACAACGTCGCCTACGCGAGCCTCAAGCCGAGCGAGGCGCAGCAGGCCTCGGGGCTGATCAACCTCTCGCGCCAGCTCGGCGGCTCGTTCGGCATCGCCATCCTCGCCACGTTCGTGACGAATCACACCCAGGAGCACCGGGTGGACCTCGTTTCCAACGTCTACGCCGGCAACCCGGCCGTCGAGCAGCGGATCGAGCTCCTTCAGGGGCCCTTCCTGCAGCGCGGGATGTCGCCGGGCGAGGCGCAGCACGCGGCGATGGCCGTCCTCGACCAGCAGGTGATGCAGCAGGCGGCGATGCTCAGCTACAACGACGCCTGGATGCTCCTGCTCTACAGCTTCGTCGCGGTGTCGCCGGCGGTGCTGCTGCTGCGGCCGGCCAAGGAGGGCCGGGCGCCGCCGCCCGACGCGCACTGACGCGCCCCGACGCGCGCCGACGCGCCCCGGCGCGCACCGAGGGGGCGTCGCATATTGGAGAGAGCCTGTCTGGGGCCCTGCACGCGGAGGACGTCATGGAGCCGATGGGGCGGGAGGCGAGCGCGCGCGAGCCGATCCGGCTGCTCACGATCTCGCGCGAGTACGGGGCGGGGGGGAGCGAGCTGGGCGTGCTGCTCGGGGAGCGGCTGGGGTGGCGGGTGATGGACCAGGAGGTTGCCGGGCGCATCGCCCGGCGGCTCCGGTGCGAGGAGAGCGATGTGCGCGCGCTCGACGAGCACGCCCCGTCGCTCCTCGAGCGCCTGGTGGCGAGCTTCGCGGTGACCGCGCCCGACGCGGCCGAGTTGCCGACGCCCGTCGCGGCGCCCGACCCCGACCGCCTCGTCGAGGCCACGCGCGAGGTGCTCCTGGAGGCGGCCCGGGAGCTGCCGCTCATCGTCGTGGGGCACGGCGGCAACATCCTCTACCGCGACCGTCCCGACGTGCTGCGGCTCCGGGTCGCGGCGCCGTTCGAGGTGCGGGTGCAGCGGGTGGCGCGGCGGACCGGGCTCGAGCCGCACCAGGCCGCGCGGGACGTGCGTTATCGCGACGCCGACCGGCAGCACTACCTCCAGCGCTACTACCACGTCGACGCCGCCGACCCGCACAACTACGATCTCATCCTCAACACCGGCACCTTCTCGCTCGAGCGCGCCGCCGACCTCATCGAGGCGGCGGTGCGGGGGTGCGGGTGAGGCGGCGCCCTCACTCCCGATCCACCCGCCCGCGCATCCGCTTCGTCGCGCCGCGCCGGCGCTTCGCCTCGAGCCGCTTCTCCTTCGAGGCGCGCGTCGGCTTCGTCTTCTTCCGCGCCTTGGGCACGTGCAGCGCCCGGGCGACGAGGGCGACGAAGCGCTCGGTCACTTCCTCGCGATTCTGGAGCTGACTGCGGCTGCCGCTCGAGACGAGCCGCAGGCGGCCGGCGGCGTCGAGCCGGGTCGCGAGCTGCTCGAGCAGGCGGGTGCGCTGCGCCTCGGAGAGGGCCTGCGAGCCGGCCACGTCCCACCAGAGCTCGATCCGGGTCGAGCTGGTGTTGACGTGCTGGCCGCCGGGGCCGCCCGAGCGCGAGGCGCGGTACTCGAGCTCGGCACGCGGCACGGCGAGGGCGGGGGTGATCGCGAGCAGGCCGGGAACGTCGGTCGGGGCGTCGGGCATGAAGCAAATCAACGTCGCGACGGCAGCCCGCGCCAGCGCGGCGGCGGCACGCCCGCGCTTCGCCTCGGGCCCGGGCGGCGTTAGCTTTCGGGCATGACGGAAGCCGTGGTGTCGCAGGAGTTGCAGGCGCTGGAGGCCCATCTCGCCGGGATGGGACGCGTGCTGCTCGGCTACTCGGGCGGCGTGGACTCGGCGCTGCTCGCCGTGGCGGGCCGGCGCGCGCTCGGCCCCGGGCGCTTCCTCGCCGTGATCGGCCGGAGCGCGTCGTATCCCGAGGTGCAGTACCAGACCGCGCTCGACGTCGCGCGGCGCTTCGACGTGCCGCTGCTCGAGGTGGGCACGCGCGAGATGGAGGACCCGAACTACCTCGCGAATCCCACCAACCGCTGCTACTTCTGCAAATCGGAGCTCTGGACCCGCCTCGGCGAAGTGGCCGCCGAGCGGGGCTTCGACGTCGTCATCGACGGCACGAACGCCGACGACCTGGGCGAGCACCGGCCGGGCCTCCGCGCCGCCGGCGAGCGCCGGGTGCGCTCGCCGTTCGCGGAGCTGGGGTGGACGAAGGCGCGCATCCGCGCCGTGTCGCAGGCGCTGGGGCTGCCGACCTGGGACGCGCCCGCCGCGCCGTGCCTCGCGAGCCGCGTGCGCTACGGCCTCGCCATCACGCCCGAGCGGCTCCGGCAGGTCGAGGCGGGCGAGGCGTGGCTGCGCGACGTCGCCGGCATCACGGGCGACCTGCGCGTCCGCCACCACGGCGAGCGCGCGCGGCTGGAGGTGAGCCCCGGGCAGATGGCGGCGCTGCGCGCGCGCTGGGACGAGGTGGAGCGCGTCTTCGGCGCGCTGGGCTTCGCGGCGGTCGAGCTCGATCCGCAGGGCTACCGCCGCGGCGGGCTCCTCACCGTGCTCGAGCCGTCGGAGCGCTGATGCGCCTCTTTGCCGCGCTGCCCCTTCCCGCACCGGCCCGCGCGGCGCTCGCGGCGCTCGCGCGCCCGCTCCGCGAGGCCGGCTGGCCGGTGCGCTGGGTGGCGGAGACGCAGCTCCACCTCACGCTCAAGTTCTACGGCGACGTCGCGCCCGAGCGGCTCGACGCGGTGGGCGACGTGCTCCGCGCGGCGGCGGACGGCACGCGGCCGCTCGACCTCGTCGCGACGGCCCTCGACACGCTGCCGCGCGGGCGGCGGGCGCGGGTCGTGATCGCGGCGCTCGACGCGCCGCCCGCGCTGGAGCTCCTGGTGGACCGGCTCGAGCGCGGCAGCGCCGCGCTCGGCTTCCCGACCGAGGGGCGCGCATTCCGGCCGCACGTCACCCTGGGCCGGGTGCGGCGCGACGCCGCGCTGCCGGCCGACGCCGCCCGCCGGCTCGCCGCGGCGGCGCCGGGAGAGGCCGCGCTCGCCTTCCTCGTCGACGCGGCCGTGCTCTTCGAGAGCGAGCTGGGGCGCGAGGGACCGCGCTACACGCCGCGCGTCACCGTGCCGCTCGGCGAGCGGCGGGCGGCCTGACGTGACCCGCGCCCGAGTGCCGCGCCGCTGACGTGGGCTGCCTGACGCTGCCGTTCCGGCTCCTGGGCTGCCTGGGGCTCATCGTGCTCCTCGCGCTCGGTTGGCTCTACCGCGACCGGCTCGTGCCCGAGGGGCGCCGCCTCCTGGGCCTCGAGACGCACGCGGTGACCGTCGGGCGCCCGACGTCGAAGGCGCTCGCGAGCGCCAGGACGAAGCTCGGGGGGCTCGCGCGCGGCACCGCGGACTCGGTCGTCCTCTCGCCGGGCGAGGCGGCGTCGCTCATCGCGGCGGGGCTCGACCCGCTGCTCCGCCGGCAGCTCGACAGCGTGCGCGTGGGGCTCGAGCGGGACGCGATCCGCGTGGATGCGCGGCTGCACACGGCGCGGCTGCCGAAGGAGCTCGTCGGGCCGCTCGCGCTCGGGCTCCGGCAGTGGGAGCCGGTCCGCGCCGAAGGGCCGCTGCGCGCCGCGGCCGCCGGGCAGGGCGACTGGGAGATCCGCCGCGTCCAGGTGCGGGGCGTGCCGGTGCCGACCGATCTCGTGCCGCGCCTCGTGCAGCGCGCCTTCGGCGACTCGACGCGGCGGAGCGTGCCCGTCGCGCTGCCGCGCGGCGTCCGCGACCTGCGCATCACGCCCGAGGGCGTCACCCTGTACGGGACCACTTCCCGGACTACGCGAGGAGCAGCGCGGCCATGAGCCATCGGGTCCTCATCATCGACGACGAGGCCGGGATCCGGCAGGCCCTCAAGCAGGTGCTCGAGTACGAGGGGATGGAAGTGCGCACCGCCGCGTCGGGCGGCGAGGGGATCACCGTCTACGGCGAGTACCGGCCGCACCTGGTCTTCCTCGACGTGAAGATGGCGGGGCTCGACGGGCTCGAGACCCTCTCCCGGCTCCGCGACCTCGATCCGCGCGCGCAGATCGTCATGATCTCGGGCCACGGCACCATCGCCACCGCGCTCGAGGCCACGAAGCGCGGCGCCTACGATTTCCTCGAGAAGCCGCTCGACACCGACCGCACCCTCGTCACCGTGCGCAACGCGCTCCGCCAGGCGGAGCTGCGGGACGAGAACGTGCGGCTGAAGGAGGCGGTGGACCGCCGCTACGCGATGGTGGGCGAGAGCCCCGCGCTCGCGGAGGTGAAGGAGCTCGTCGCCAAGGTCGGGCCCACCGGGGCGCGGGTGCTCATCCTGGGCGAGAACGGCACCGGCAAGGAGCTCGTGGCGCGCGGGCTGCACGCGGCGAGCCCCCGGCGCGAGCGGGCCTTCATCGAGGTCAACTGCGCCGCGATCCCCTCCGAGCTCATCGAGAGCGAGCTCTTCGGGCACATGAAGGGGAGCTTCACCGGCGCGATGGCCGACCGGGCGGGGAAGTTCGAGCAGGCCGACGGCGGCACGCTCTTTCTCGACGAGATCGGCGACATGTCGCTTTCCGCGCAGGCGAAGCTGCTGCGGGTGCTGCAGGAGGGCGTGGTGACGCGGATCGGCGGCTCGAAGGCGATCCAGGTGGACGTGCGCGTCCTCGCCGCGACGAACAAGGACCTCCGCGCCGAGATCGAGGAGGGGCGCTTCCGCGAGGATCTGCTCTACCGGATCAACGTCGTCGAGATCCAGGTGCCGCCGCTCCGGGAGCGGCTCGAGGACGTCCCGCTCCTCGTGCGCCACTTCGCCGACCAGCTCGCGGCCACGGGGGGCGTGCCCGCGCGCGAGTTCGGCCCCGACGCGCTCCAGCGGCTGCAGCGGCGCGTCTGGCCCGGCAACGTGCGCGAGCTGCGCAACGCGGTCGAGCGGATCCTGATCCTCGCGTCCGAGCGGCTCGTCACGGCGGCGGACGTCGACCGCATCATCCCGCCCACGCCGGCCGACTTCGCCTTCGGTGCCGAGGGCGAGGTGCCGAGTCTCGAGGGGTTCCGGCAGGATACCGAGAAGCTGTTCCTCATCCAGAAGCTGCGCGAGCACGACTGGAACGTGAGCGTGACGGCGCGGGCGCTGCGGATGCCCCGCTCGAACCTGTACAAGAAGATCGAGCGCTACGGAATCTCCCGGGAGCAGTCATGAGCGATCAGCCGCGGGACTGGGACAAGGAGCTGGCCGAGATCGACCGCGCCATGGGCCGGATGCCGGCGCCGGCGCCCGAGCGCGCCCCCGGCGGCTCGCCGCCGGCGCCGGCGGTGGGCCGCGGGCCCGACGCCGCGGCGATTCCCGTCGGCTCCTCGCGCGTGGCGGCGCCGGGGCGGCCGGCCGCGACGACCGGCCGCCACGTCGCCGCGGCGTGGCTCCGGGTGCTGCTCGCGGTCGCGCTGGGCGTCGCGCTCGTCTTCTGGCCCTATCCCAAGAGCTGCGGGCTCCAGCTCACCGGCTATCTGGTCGTCGCGGCACTCACGGTGCTGATGGCGCTCTGGGCCGCCTTCGGCACCTGGCGGCACCGGCGCGGCTTCGGCCACGTCGTCGCGCTCCTCGCGCTCGGCTGGGGCGCGGTCGCGCTGGCGATGGAGGTGCTGCCGCGCATCGGCTACGCGCGTGAGGCGCTCACCTGGCGCTGCGTCGCGCCGGCGCCCACGACGGCGCCGCCCGCGGCCGCGCCCGCGAATCCGGTGCCCGCGAATCCGGTGCCCGCGAACCCGGCGCCCGCGAACCCGGCGCCGACCACGTCGGCCCCGCCGTCCCCGGCCCCGGCGCAGTAGCCGCCGCGGCCCGTCTCCTCTCACCACCGAATCGCAGAGTCATGGCCAAGAACTTCAGGAACTTCATCGGCGGGCAGTGGGTCGCGCCGAGCACGGGGAAGTACTTCGACAACCGGAACCCGGCGGACACCGAGGACCTCATCGGCCGCTTCCCGGACTCCGACGCGGCCGACGTCCAGCGCGCCGTCGAATCGGCCCGGCGCGGCTTCGAGCTCTGGTCGCAGACGCCGGCGCCGCTGCGGGGCGACGTGCTCCGCCGCGTCGGCGACCTCCTCGTCGCGCGCAAGGACGAGATCGCCGAGCTCATGACGCGCGAGATGGGCAAGGTCGTGGCCGAGACGGCGGGCGACGTGCAGGAAGGGATCGACACCGCCTACTACGCCGCGGTCGAGGGCCGGCGCCTCTTCGGCAAGGTCGTCCCCTCCGAGCTCCGCTCGAAGTGGGCGATGAGCTACCGCCGTCCGATCGGGGTCGCCGGGCTCATCACGCCGTTCAACTTCCCGCTCGCCATCCCGACGTGGAAGATGTTCCCGGCGCTCGTCTGCGGGAACAGCGTGATCATCAAGCCGGCGGAGGAGGTGCCGCATACCGTCACCGTGCTCGTGGAGATCCTGCTCGAGGCGGGGCTGCCGCCCGAGGTGATCCAGCTGGTGCACGGCCGCGGCGAGACGGTCGGCAAGGCGATCGTCGAGCATCCGGACATCCCGCTCATCAGCTTCACCGGCTCGACCGAGACCGGCTCGATCATCGGCGCCGAGTGCGGCCGGATGCACAAGCGGCTGTCGCTCGAGATGGGCGGCAAGAACGCCATGATCGTCATGGACGACGCGGACCTCGATCTCGCGCTCGAGGGGGTGCTCTGGGGCGCCTTCGGCACCACCGGCCAGCGCTGCACGGCGACGAGCCGGCTCATCCTGCACCGGAAGATCCACGACAAGTTCGTCGCCCGGCTGCAGGAGGCGGCCGAGGCGCTCCGCCTGGGCGACGGGCGGCAGAAGAAGGTGGACGTCGGTCCGTTGATTCACGAGGCGGCGCGCGAGAAGGTGGAGCGCTACGTCGGGATCGGGCAGGAGCAGGGGGCGGAGCTCGTCACCGGCGGCGCCCGTCCGCGCGGCAGCCGGCTGGCGAAGGGCTGGTTCTACCAGCCGACGATCTTCACCAACGTCAAGCCGGGCAGCCGGCTCGAGCAGGAGGAGATCTTCGGCCCCGTGCTCAGCGTGATCAAGGTGAGCTCCTACGAGGAGGCGGCCCGCGTGAACAACGACGTGAAGTACGGGCTCTCGAGCTCGATCTACACGTCGAACGTCAATACCGCCTTCCGCGCCATGCGCGACCTCGACAACGGGATCACCTACGTCAACGCGCCGACGATCGGCGCCGAGGCGCACCTGCCGTTCGGCGGCGTCAAGGCGACCGGCAACGGCCATCGCGAGGGCGGGTGGGAGGTCTACGAGTTCTACTCGGAGACGAAGGTCTGCTACACCGACTACTCCGGCCGGCTCCAGCGCGCGCAGCTCGACACGTACGAGCTGTAGGCGGAACCGCGGGCGGGGGGCGGGGAGGCCCTCGGAGGCGCCGGCGTGAGCCGGTACGGCGGCGCGGCGTGTGGTGGGTCACACACGCCGCGCCGCGCGCATCTGCCGGTGCCGCGAGTGGTTGCGCGCGTCCAGACCTTGCGCTAAGGTTCGTCAGGATCACTCGATCCGGCATCGCACGGCTGTGGGAGCAAGGAATGTCGTAGGACGAGCGATGCGCCGTCCGGCGCCGCAGGCGACGTCTCGCAGAATCGCCTCGCTGCACTGCTGCGCCGGTCCGCGAAGTGCCCCTGCCAGGACCGCTTCCTGGCCCCAGGCCGGAGGTCCCCCAGGCGCGGGCTCGCGGGTTCTCCTCTCAACCGCACAATTGTCACGGCCGGTCTGCGCCCCCGTCGCTTCGCAGCCGCCTACACGATATCCGCCACGAGGTCGAGACGCATGCGTCCCATGCAGGTCGGATCTTCCAAGCGTGGTCCCTCGTTCGACGAAGGCTCCTTGGATCAGTACCTGCGCGAGATCAGCAAGTATCCGCTGATTCCGCAGGAGGAAGAAGTGAGACTCGCGCAGCGGATTCGCGAGGGTGATCAGGAAGCCCTCGACAAGCTGGTCCGCAGCAATTTGCGGTTCGTGGTCTCGGTCGCGAAGAAGTACCAGAACCAGGGCGTGTCGCTCGCGGACCTGATCAACGAGGGCAACCTCGGCCTGATCCGCGCGGCCCACAAGTTCGACGAGACCAAGGGCATCAAGTTCATCAGCTACGCCGTCTGGTGGATCCGCCAGGCGATCCTGCAGGCGCTGGCCGAGCAGAGCCGCATCGTGCGGGTGCCGCTCAACCGCGCCGGCACGCTGCACCGCATCGGCAAGCGCTCCTCGGCGCTCCTCCAGGAGCTCGGGCGCGAGCCCACCCCGTCGGAGATCGCCGAGGGGATGGACATCTCGATGGAGGAGGTGCAGAAGACCCTCTCCATCAGCCAGAACCACCTCTCGCTCGACGCCCCGCTCACCCCCGGCGAGGACAACAAGCTCCTCGACTACCTCCCCGACACCCAGAACCCCGGCCCCGACAGCGAGACCTTCGAGCACGCCCTCACCGAGTCGATCGAGGAGGTGCTCGGCAGCCTCAAGGAGCGCGAGGCGAAGATCCTCCGCCTCTACTTCGGCCTCGACGGCCCCGAGCCGATGACGCTCGAGGAGATCGGCAGCCTTCTCGGCATCACGCGCGAGCGGGTGCGCCAGATCAAGGAGAAGGCACTCTCGCGCCTGCGGCACGTGAGCCGCGCGCGCGCGCTCGAGAGCTTCCTGGGGTGAGACCGGCCCCAGGGGCCGACCGGCTGAACGCGACGGGCCTCCCTCGGGAGGCCCGTGGGCGTTCGGGGCCAGGCGCCGCGCCCCGCGGGCGCCTTGAGGCCGCCGCACGCCGGGCTTAAGCTACGGCGTCCCACGTCACGCCGCCGTCCACCCGAACTCCGCCCCCATGGCCAGCAATCCGTCCTTCGACATCTCCACCGGCGCCGACCTGCAGGAGGTCGACAACGCGGTGAACCAGGCGGTCAAGGAGATCGCCCAGCGCTACGACTTCAAGGGCACCCACTGCACGATCGACTACGACCGCGCGAAGGCCGAGATCCGGCTCGCCGCGGACGACGAGTTCCGCATGGAGCAACTCGTCGACGTGCTGCAGGCGAAGATGATCAAGCGCGGGGTGCCCGTGAAGAACCTCGACCTGGGCGAGCTCGAGCCCGCCACCGGCCAGTCGGTGCGCCGCACCGTGAAGCTCACGCAGGGCATCTCGCAGGAGACGGCGAAGAAGATCCAGAAGGCGATCAAGGACCAGGGCTTCAAGAAGGTGCAGGCGAGCATCCAGGGCGACGAGCTGCGGGTGACGAGCCCGAGCCGGGACGAGCTCCAGCAGGTGATCGCCTTCCTGCGCTCGCAGGACTTCGGCATCGAGCTGAAGTTCGGCAACTACCGCGGGTGAGCGGCCTCGGTCGGCGGCACGCGCTCCGGCGCGCGCTGCGGCGCGCAGCCGCGTCGCGGCTGACCGCCGCCGCGCTCGCCGCGGCGCTCGCGGGGCTTGCGGCCGCGGGGTGCATCCGGGCGGGCGGGCCGGCGGGCGGGGGCGTGCCCGGCGCGCCGGGGGCGACGCCCGCGCCGAGCGCCGGCCCGCCGATCCGCGTCGGCCTCGCGGTCGGCGCCTCGGCGGTGACGATCGGCGGCGGCGGCGCGCTCCGGCTGCAGGCCACCGACGCGGGACTCATGGACGCGCTGGCGGCGGGGACGACGCTGCGGGTGCTGCCGGCCGCGCGCGGGCTCGCGCTCGCGGCGGGTCCGGGCGGCGTGACGACGCAGGTCGAGCAGGTGACCGTCGTGCCCCGCGACGCCGACGGCACGGTGCGCGTGAACGGCCGCGACTACGCCGGCGAGGTCACGCTGCTTCGCGATCGGACCGGCGTCACCGCCGTCAACCGCGTCGCGCTGGAGCGCTATCTCGTCGGCGTGGTCGCGGGCGAGATGGGGCGCCGCGACCCGGTGGCCGAGCGCGAGGCGCTGCGCGCGCAGGCGGTCGTCTCGCGCACCTACGCGCTGCGCAACATGGGCCGCTGGGCCGCGCAGGGCTTCGACCTCTACGCCGGCGTCGCCGACCAGGTCTACGGCGGGGTGACGGCCGAGTACCCGGCGGCGGCCGACGCGGTGCAGGCGACGCGGGGCCAGGCCGTCACCTGGGGCGGCCAGCCGATCGACGCCTTCTTCTTCTCGACCTGCGGCGGGCGCACCGCCGAGGGCACCGAGGTCTTCCGCGGCGCGGCGCGGCCCTACCTGCGCTCGGTGAGCGACGTCGGTCCCGACGGCGCCTGGTGCCGCATCTCGCCGCGCTTCCGCTGGACCGAGGAGTGGAGCGGCGCGCAGCTCAATGCGACGCTGCAGCGCACGCTTCCCGCCGTGGCCGGCGTGCGCGCCGATGGGGTCGGCGAGGTGCGCGACCTCCGCGTCACGCTGCGCACCGGGAGCGGCCGCGTGGGCGAGCTCGCCGCGCGCGTGCGCACGGGCGAGGTGCGCGTCGACGGTCCCCAGGTCCGGAGCGCGCTCCAGACCGTGACCGGCGAGCCGCTCCGCAGCAACCTCTTCACCCTCGCCGTCACCGGCGCGCCGCGGCGCATCACGCAGGTCGTGGCCGAGGGCTCCGGGGCGGGACACGGCGTCGGCATGTGCCAGTGGGGCGCCGTGGGCCGGGCCCGCGCGGGACAGCGCTACGACGAGATCCTCGCGGCCTACTATCCTACGACCACCCTCGACCGGCTCTACTGAGCCGCGGAGCGGACTCGTCTTCATGGGAGCGCATTCATGAGCGACCTCAAGGTCGGCATCGTCGGCGGCGGGGCGATCGCGCAGGTGGCCCACCTGCCGGTGCTGAAGAAGCTGAAGGGGACGGACGTGCGCGCGGTCTGCGACACCGACCTGCCGAAGGCCCGCGCCCTCGCCAACCGCTTCGGCGTGCCGAACGCCTTCGACGACATCGAGGACCTGCTGGACAGCGAGGAGCTCGACGCCGTCGTGCTCTGCACGCCGAACCACCTGCACGAGTCGCACATCCTCGCCGCGCTCTCGGCCGGACTGCACGTGCTCGTCGAGAAGCCGCTCGCGACGACGACGGCCAGCGTGCAGAAGGTGATCCGCGCGGCCGAGAAGAAGGACCGCGTGGTGATGGTCGGCCTGAACCACCGCTACCGCCACGACGTGCAGCTCGTGCGCAGCTTCGTCCAGAGCGGCGAGCTCGGCACGATCGACAGCGTGCGCGGGAGCTGGCACGTCTTCCGCCCGAGCCGCAGCCAGCTCGGCTGGCGCACCCGGCGCGAGCTCTCCGGCGGCGGCGCGATGCTCGACCTGGGGCTCACGGTGCTCGACCTCATGCTGTGGCTGGCGGGCAACCCCGAGCCGGCGCGCGTGAGCGCGGTGCTCGAGGGGGGCGGGAAGGAGCGCGGGGTGGAGCAGTCGGGGAGCGCCTTCGTGGCCTGCGAGAACGGCGCGGCGCTCTTCCTCGACGTCACCTGGCACCACGTCGGCGAGGGCGAGCGCTTCGGCGTGGGCCTGCGCGGCAGCAAGGGCACGGCCGGGATCAACCCGCTGCGGGTCTGGAAGGAGCTGAACGGCACCCCGACCGACGTCGCCCCCACCGGCTCGAGCTCGCGCGAGAGCGCCTTCACCGCCTCCTACCGCGCCGAGTGGGCGCACTTCCTCGCCGCCATCCGCGGCGAGGCGAAGGCTCCCTCGCTGCAGGAGCACCTCACGCTGCACCGCATCCTCGACGCGATCTACAAGTCGGCGGCGGAGGGGAGGGACGTGGCGCTGTGAGGGCGGGACGGCGGGACGGCGGGACGGCGGGAGGGCTCCGGTGGCCCGCGGGACTCCGTGCCCTCCTCGGGCTCTGGTTGCTCCTGCTGACGGCCGGAGCGTTGCAGGCGCAGGGAGTGAGCCTCCCGCCGTCCCGCCCTGCCGCCGTCCCGCCCGACACGGCCCTCCGCGTCTACGTCGTCACCATGGGGCCCGGCGCCGAGGTGTGGGAGCGGTTCGGGCACGTGGCGCTGTGGGTGGAGGACCCCGCGGACGGGACGAGCATCGCGTACAACTACGGGATGTTCTCCTTCCAGCAGGAGAACTTCCTGCTCCGCTTCGTCCAGGGGCGCATGTGGTACTGGATGGCGGGGTATCCGGCGGTGCCCTACATCGACACCTACGTCCAGCACGACCGCTCGGTGTGGGTGCAGGAGCTCGCCCTGCCGCTCGCGGCGCGGCGCGAGCTGCGCGACTTTCTCGCCTGGAACGCGCGCGACGAGCACAAGTACTACTTCTACGACTACTACCGCGACAACTGCGCGACCCGCGTGCGCGACGCGATCGACCGGGTGATCGGCGGCCGGCTCCGCGCCGCCACCGACACGGCGCCGAGCGGCACGACCTACCGCTGGCACACCGCGCGCCTCACGGGCTCGGACCTCCCGATCTACGCCGGCATCATGTTCGGCCTCGGTGAGCCGACCGACCGGACCATCTCGGAGTGGGAGGAGATGTTCCTCCCGCTCAAGCTGCGCGACCGGCTCAACGAGCTCACCGTGCCGGGCCCCGACGGCCGGCCGACGAAGCTCGTGCAGACGGAGTACGCGGTGCACGCGAGCCGGACCTTCGCCGATCCGGGGGCGCCGCCGAACATGGTCCCGCCCTTCCTCGTCGCGGGGGTGCTGCTGGGCGGGCTCGTCGCCTGGCTGGGCCGGCGCGCCGCGGCCGCCCGGCGCGCCGGGCGGCCGCGGCGGGGGGTCGGGCGCTGGTTCGCCGGGGTCGCCGCGCTCTGGATGTTCCTCGCGGGCGTGGCGGGGGTGATCGTCACGCTGCTCTGGGCCGCGACCGACCACCACGCAGCCTACCGCAACGAGAATCTCTTCCTCGCCAATCTGCTGGCGCTGCCGCTCGTCGTGGTGCTGCCGCGCCTCGCCGCGGGGGCGCCGTGGGCGGCGCGCGCGGCGCGGCGGCTCGCGCTCGTCGTGGCGGGGCTCGCCGCGCTGGGCCTCGTCGCGAAGCTCCTCCCCGGCTTCAGCCAGCACAACGGCGAGATGATCGCCCTGATGCTGCCGGTCCACCTCGGCGTGCTCGCCGGGGTGTGGTGGCTCGCCGCCGCGGTGGAGGCGACGACCGCGGCACCGCCGCTCGAAGCCGTGGAGCTCAGTCCGGCCCCGCTCCCGTCGTCCACACCCGTCCCTCCACGAACAGCCTGAAGAGCCCGGCGTCGAGCATCCCCGCGGCGACCTCGTCGCGGAGGATGTCGAGCGCCGTCTCGGCCGCGACCGCCCGCTTGTAGGGGCGGTCGGCGGCCGTGAGCGCGTCGTAGATGTCCGTGATCGTCATGATGCGCGTCGGCACCGGGATCGCCGCACCGCCGATGCCGAGCGGATAGCCGCTCCCGTCGAGCTTCTCGTGGTGGCCGCGCGCGATCTCGGGCACGCCGCGGAGCCCGCGGGTCCACGGGATGCTGCGCAGGAAGGCGTAGGTGTGCGTCACGTGGCTCTCGATCTCCCGCCGCTCCGCCGCGTTCAGGCTGCCGCGCCGCACGGCGAGGTCGGCGAGCTCGCGCCCCGTGAGCCAGGGGAGCGGCGCGCCGTCGAGGCCCGGCGAGGTGCGGCGGCCCAGGGCGGCGAGCTCCGCCGCCGAGGGCGGCACGACGGTGTCGGCCGGGGAGACGATCAGGGGCTGGTTCGACTCCTCGACGAGCGCGAGGAGCCGCTCGAGCGCGGCGAGCTCCGCCGCGCGCTCGGCGGCGAGGCGCGCGAGCACCGCGGCGTCGCCCGGCGGGCCCTGCTCGGCGAGGTGCGCCGCGCGGGCCCGCTCGTAGCTCCACTCGGCGGTGCGGATGAGATAGGCGTGCCGTTGGCGGATGAGCGCGAGGTCGCCGTCGCGCAGCTTGCGCGGTTTGGTGAGCACCTCCTCCCGCACGCTCACCTTGCCCACGTCGTGCAGGAGCGCCGCGTAGCGCAGCTCGCGCACCTGGTCGGCGTCGAAGCGCGCGGCGGCGTAGGGGCCGTCGTCCGCGGCATCTACCACCTGCGCGAGGGCCACGCTCATGCGGGCGACCCGCTCGGAGTGCCCCGAGGTGGTCGGGTCGCGCTGCTCGATCGCCGTCACCGCGGCGCGGACGAAGCCTTCGAACAGCCGCTCGATCGCCGCATGGAGCTGGGCGTTCTCGAGCGACACGGCGGCCTGGCCCGCGAGCGCGCGCACCAGCTTCACGGTGTGCGGGCTGAAGGGCAGGACCTCGCGCTCGGCGTCCTCCGCGCTCGCGAGCACCGCGTCGGGGTGCAGCTTCCGGTTGATGAGCTGGAGGACGCCGATCACCTCGCCGTGGTGGTTCGACATCGGGATGACGAGCATGGACTTCGTCCGGTAGCCCGAGCGTGCGTCGAAGGAGCGGTTGAAGGCGTAGGGCGCCGCGGGCGGGAGGTCCTGCACGTCGTCGAGCACGAGCGGCTCGCCGCTCGTCGCCGCCCAGCCGGCGAGCGAGCCGGGGTCGAGCGGCAGCAGGTGCTCGGCGAAGGGGAGGTCGGGCCGGCTGTCGTTCTGGGCGAGGCGGAAGCGGAGCCGCCGCGCGCCCGCGTCGTCCGTCTCGACGAGATAGAGGCTGCCGGCGTCGCAGCTCGTGATCCGGCGCGCCTGCTGGAGGATGAGGGCGAGGAGCGCGTCGTGGTCGCGCTCGGTGAGGAGCCGGATGCCGATCTCCGTGAGCTCGGCGACCTCGTGCGTGCGCACCGCCGCCTCCGCGCGCGCGAGCCGCGCCTCGCGCCGCGCGGTGGCCTCGCGGAAGGCCGTGCGCAGCGCGAGCAGGAGCCGGCGGGGCGCCGCCGGCCAGGCGACGAAGGCGCTGAGCCCGGCGTCGGGGAGCTCTCCGGGCAGCTCCGTCTCACCCGGTGCCCCGAGGGCGACCAGGGCGAGGCCCCGCTCGACGAGACCCGCCTGCGTCTCGGCGTCGAGCGCGCCCCGCGCCGCGGGATCGACGAGCAGCACCGTCGGGCGCGCGTCGGGCCGGACGTCGGCGGGCGCGGCGACCGCGCGCGTCTCGACCGCCGTCGCCGCGAACGCCTCGGCGAGCGCGGCGTCGGGCCGCCAGGTGGGGCTGTGCAGGAGGAGGAAGCGCATCGAGTCCTCGGGCCCGGCGTCGGCCCGCGGGCGTCGGCGGAGGCGGGGCTACAGCTCGATCGTCATGCCCTCGACGGCCGCGTCGACCGTGAGGGCGGGGCAGACCGCGCGCGCGTGCGCGCGCGCGTCGGCGAGGAGCGCGTCCATCATCGCGTCGTCGTGCTCGGGCTCGTGGTGGAAGAGCACGAGCCGGCGCGCGCCGCACTCGGCCGCCAGCTCTACCGCCTGGCGCGGCGTGGAGTGGCCCCAGCCGCCGCGCGCGTCGATCATCGCGTCGGAGTACATCGCGTCGTGAATCAGCGTGTCCACGCCCGCGAGCGCCTCGGCGAGGCGCGCGCGCCAGTCGGCGGGCAGCGGGTAGGCGCCGCCGGGGCCGAGCTCGTTGTCGGTCGTGTAGGCGACCTCGCGCGCCCCGGAGCGCGGCGTGAGGCGGTAGCCCAGCGTCACGCCCGGGTGGCGCAGCCGGAAGGAGCGCACGTGGAAGCCGTCCACCTCGAGCTCCTGCTCGCCGATCTCGGTGATGTGGATGCTCGCCCCGAGCGAGCGGAGCGGGACGGGGAAGACCATCGGGTCCATCTGCCGGTCGAGGATCTCCTCGAGCGCGACGCGGCCCTGCGGGCTCTCCTGCGGCGCCCCGTAGATCGCGATGCTGTTGGCGCGGCGCGCCAGCGGCTTGAAGAACGGCAGCCCCTGGATGTGGTCCCAGTGGGTGTGTGAGAGGAGGATGTCGGCGTGCAGCCCGCCGTTCTGGTGCTGCATCAGCGCGTGGCCCAGCGGGCGAATGCCGCTGCCGGCGTCGAGGATGAGCAGCCGGTCGGGCCGGCGCGTCACCGCGACGCAGGGCGTGTTGCCGCCGTAGCGGGCAGTGTCGGCCCCCGGGGTCGGAATCGAGCCCCGGGTGCCCCAGAACATCAGCGTCTCGCGCACAGGTATTCCCCGAGGAGGGCGTCAGGCATGCCCAAACTTCCCCTCAGGTACCCCGACCGGCAGCGGTGACAGTCACGACCCCCGGGTGAGGGTAGTCACGACCGGCGCGCGGCGAGCATGAGCGAGTGGCGGTCCTTCAGGGTGATGTCCTTGCGGGTCACCTGGATCACGCCGCGCTCGACGAGATTGCGCATGGTGCGCGAGACCGTCTCGCGGCTCGAGCCGATCATCTGCGCGATGGTGTGGTGGGTGAGCTTGCGGGTGATGCGGTCGCCGCCCTCGTCGTCGGCCATGCGGAGGAGCAGGTGCGCCACCCGGCCGTTGACGTCGAGCAGGACGAGGCTGCCGATCTTCTCGTCGGCGCGCCGCAGCCGCCGGCTGATCTCCTTCAGCAGCGAGATCGCCACCTCGGGCGAGCGGCGCAGCTGGGCCTGGAAGTCCTCGCGCCGCAGCACCAGCAGCGACGAGTCCTCCATGGCGATCACGTGGGCCGAGCGCGGCTCCTCGTCGATCACGGCCATCTCGCCGAAGAAGCTCCCCTCGCCCAGCACCGAGAGGATCACCTCGCGGCCGTCCTCGGCGATCAGGACGACCTTCACCTGGCCCGAGGCCACGAGGAAGAGCGAGTCGCCCGGGTCGTCCTCGAAGACGATGACGCTGCCCTTCGGGTAGCTCCGCTCGCGCGTCAGCTCGGCGAACGCCTGCAGATCGGCGTCCGAGAGGCCGGAGAAGAGCGGAACCTTCCGGAGAACCTCCATCGGGGACAGGGGCACGAGCACCTCGCGGTAGCGGGAAGGATACGGAAGTGTATGGGCTTACGTTACTTGCGAATGGGCCGGGTGTCAATCAGGGCGGGACGGCGGGAGCCTCCGGTGGCTCGGGGAGCGCCGATGGCCCCCGGGCGGGACGGCGGGAGGGTCCGATGCAGAGCGAGCCTCCCGCCGTCCCGCCTCTCCCGCCGTCCCGCCCGGGAACCCGCGCCTTGCCCCCCGCCGTTAAGCCTTTGTAAATTCCACGGCTAGTCACCGAACCGACCCGGCCGACGACGCTTGCAGGGGCACCCCTCGGGGAAGGATCCTTGCGGCACGGGTGGTCCGAGCGTGGCCCCGCGGCGACCGCCGGTCGACCCCAGGCGCGGGATACGACGCCCAGACGAACGGACGCGCGGCCGCGCCCGTGATCCAAGGAGCAGCCAGTGAAGCCCGATCTCCATCCGGTCTACCAGAAGCTCACCGTGCAGTGCGCGTGCGGCAGCTCGTTCGAGACGCGCTCGACGTCGAAGTCGATCCACGTCGAAGTCTGCGCGCAGTGCCACCCGTACTTCACGGGCAAGCAGCGCATGATCGACACCGCCGGTCGCGTCGACCGCTTCCGCCGCAAGTACGCCGGCGGCGAGGCCGCCAAGGCCTAAGCGATGGAAGTCCGACTCCGCCAGGCGCTCGCGCGGGCGGAGGAGGTGGCGCAGGCGCTGGCCAATCCCGACGTCGCTCGCGATCCCGGCCAGCTCCGCTCGCTGGGCCGCGAGCACACCCGGCTCGCCCCGGTGGTCCGGGTATCGGAGCGGCTCACGCGGCTCAGGGACGAACTCGCACAAGCTCGGGAGATGGCCGACGAGGCCGATCCCGAGCTTGTCGCGTTGGCCCGGGCCGATCTCGCCCGCCTCCCGGCCGAGATCGAGGCGCTCGAGCACGAGCTCCATGCGCTCCTCCTCCCGCGCGACCCACACGACGACCGCGACGCGATCGTCGAGGTGCGTGCCGGCACCGGCGGCGACGAGGCCGCCCTCTTCGCCGGCGAGCTGGTGCGCATGTACCAGCGCTTCGCCCAGAGCCACGGGCTCGCGGTCGAGCCGATCTCGACGAGCGAGGCCGAGCTGGGCGGCGTACGCGAGGCGATCTTCGCCGTGCGCGGCTCCGACGCCTACGGGCTCCTGCGCTGGGAGTCGGGGGTCCACCGCGTCCAGCGCGTGCCCGTCACGGAGACGCAGGGGCGCATCCACACCTCGGCGGCCACGGTCGCGGTGCTGCCGGATGCGGAGGAGGTGGACGTCAGGATCGATCCCAACGAGCTCCGCATCGACGTCTTCCGCTCGAGCGGCCCCGGCGGGCAGAGCGTGAACACCACCGACAGCGCCGTGCGCATCACGCATCTCCCCACCGGGCTCGTCGTGAGCCAGCAGGACCAGAAGAGCCAGCTGCAGAACAAGATCAAGGCGCTCGAGGTGCTGCGCGCGCGGCTCCTGGACCGGATGATCGCCGAGCAGGAGGCGGCCCGCGCGAGCGAGCGGCGGGCGATGGTCGGCACCGGCGACCGGTCGGCCAAGATCCGCACCTACAACTTTCCCCAGAGCCGGGTGACCGATCACCGCATCGGGCTCTCGGTGCACAACCTCGCCGACGTGCTCGACGGCGCGCTCGACGAGTTCGTCGATGCGCTCCGCCTCGCGAGCCGCGAGGAGCATGGCGCGGACTGAGCCGGCGGCGGGGCCGCAGGGCGCGCTGGTGCTGGGCGCCCTCCTCGTCCGGGCGGAAGAGCGGCTCGCCGCGGCGGGAGCGGCGGAGCCGCGGCGCGAGGCGCTGCGGCTCTGGGCGGGGCTGCGCGACGAGAATCCGGGCCAGGCGTGGCTCGAGCGCGCCCGCGCCGTCGCTCCCGAGGAGGCCGCGCGCTTCGAGGCCGCGGTCGCGCGGCGCGCGCGGGGCGAGCCGCTCGCCTACGCGACCGGGCGGGCGGGATTCCGCACTCTGGTCCTCCGCGCCGACGCGCGCGCCCTGATCCCGCGGCCCGAGACCGAGGGACTGGTCGAGCGCGTCCTCGCGCTCGCCCCCGCGGGGCGGGTGGCCGACGTGGGGACGGGGACCGGCTGCATCGCCCTGAGCCTCCGGGCCGAGGGGGGCTATGCGGACGTGCTCGCCCTCGACCTCTCGGCCGAGGCGCTGGCGCTCGCGCGGGAGAACGTCCGGGCCACCGGCCTGGGGGTGACGCTGGTGCGCGGGGATCTCACGGCCCCCCTCGCCACGGGGGCGCTCGACGCACTCGTCTCCAATCCCCCCTATCTTACGGAGCACGAGTACGCCGGGCTCGACGGCGCGGTGCGCGCCTGGGAGCCCCGGCTCGCCCTGCCAAGCGGGACCGACGGGCTCGAGGCCACGACCCGGCTGCTCGACGATGGCCGGCGGGTGGTGCGGCCGGGCGGGCTGCTGGCGCTCGAAGTGGACTGCACCCGGGCCGCGGAAGCCGCGCGGCGGGCGGCGGCGCTGGGCTGGACCGGGGTGACGGTGGAGGCTGACCTTTACGGGCGCGAGCGCTACCTGCTCGCGCGGAGGAGCGAGGCACGGTGATTTGGGACAAGGCGCAGGAGCTGGGACGGCTGATCGGCCAGTCCAACGAATTCCAGGCCCTCCGGCGCGCCGAGCAGGCGCTCCGCGACGACCGCGACACGGTGGCGAAGCTGGACCAGATCCAGACCCTCGCGCGCCAGATCGACCAGCAGATGGCCACGGGGCAGCTCCCCGAGCAGACCGTCACGGACGAGTACGAGCAGGCGGTGCGGGCCCTCGAGACGAGCGTGACCGGCCAGGCCTACGTCACCGCCCGGGCCAACTTCGAGAAGCTGATGGCCAAGGTGAACGAGCAGATCAGCCAGGGGATGGAGAAGGGCGCGACCAGCAGCATCATCACGCTCTCGTGAGCGGGATCGGCGCGGGGCGGGACGCGTGAGCGGCTTCTTCCTCGTGGTCGAGGGGCCGGAGGGGGCGGGCAAGACGACCCTCGCCGCGGCCCTCGTCGCCCGGCTCCGGGCGGCGGGGCACGACGTGGTGGCGGTGCGTGAGCCGGGCGGGACGCCGGCGGCGGAGGCGGTGCGGCGGGCGCTGCTCGACCGGGAGAACGTGTTCGCGCCGCACACCGAGTTGCTGTATGTCACAGCGGCGCGGGCCCACCTCGTGCAGGATGTGATCGGGCCGGCGCTCGCGGCGGGCCGCGTCGTGGTCGCCGACCGCTACGACCTTTCGACCGAGGCATACCAGGGCGCGGGGCGCGGCCTCCCGCTCGATCAGGTCCACGCCGTCAACGCGGTTGCCACCCAGGGGCTGCGGCCCGATCTCACCCTCGTGCTCGACCTGCCGCCCGGTGTGGGCCACGCCCGCCAGGTCGCGGCCGGCAAGGACCAGGACCGGCTCGACCGCGAGAGCCCCGAGTTCCACGCCCGGGTCGGTGCGCACTACCTGGCCGCCCGGGGCCCGGGTGTGCGACATTTGGATGCGACCCGCCCTCCCGCGGCGCTGCTCGAGGCGGCCTGGGCCGCGGTGCAGGAGGCCCTGGCCGCCCGGACGCGGGATCGGACGGCGGAGCCGGAAACCTTCCGGCCGGTCGCCGGTTAAGCAGAAATACGGCAGGACCGCAGTTCGGCAGGACGCCCCGTAGTGAGTCCCGGTTCGGAGGATACCATGAAGCAGCGGTGGGGGATCATCGGCCTCGTGTCGGCCATCTCGTTCTTCAGCGGCGGCTGGCTGCTGCAGCGGGGCGTGGCGGGCAACGGCACCGTGCTCCAGCAGGCCCGGCTGTTCGACGACGTGATGCAGCACGTGGCCAACTACTACGTCGACTCCCTCGGCGAGCAGGAGCTCTACAAGCGGGCCACCAGCGGGATGCTCGAGGAGCTCAAGGATCCCTACTCGGTGCTCCTGACGGGCGACGACTACAAGGCGCTCACCGAGCAGACCTCGGGCAACTACGCCGGCCTCGGCATCCAGATCGACGTGCGCGGCGGGTGGATCACCGTGGTCACGCCGCTGCCGGAGACGCCGGCCGAGCGCGCCGGGATCGAGAGCGGCGACCAGATCATCGAGGTGGACGGAAAGTCCACCGAGGGCTGGAAGAACGACCAGGCGGTGAAGGCGCTGCGCGGCGAGCCGGGGACCAAGGTGAAGATCACCGTGCGTCGGGTCGGGCTGCAGCAGGTACAGCACTACGAGCTCACCCGCGCCACCATCCACCAGCGCTCGGTGCCGGCGGGCACGCTGTTCGACAACGGCGTCGGCTACATCACCGTCACCACGGTGAGCGAGAGCTCGGCCGACGAGCTGCGCAACGAGATCGAATCGCTCCGGAAGAAGGGGATGCGCACGCTGGTGCTCAACCTGCGCAACAACCCGGGCGGCCTCCTCGACCAGGGCGTGAAGGTGGCCGACATCTTCCTCGATCCGAAGCAGGAGATCGTCTCCACCCGGGGCCGGGCGCGCGGCTCGTCGCGCGAGTTCTTCGACGACGCGAAGCAGCAGTGGCCCGACCTGCCGATCGTGGTGCTCGTCAACGCGGGCACGGCGAGCGCCGCCGAGATCATCGCCGGCGCGCTCCAGGACCACGACCGCGCGGTCGTCGTCGGTACGCCGACCTTCGGCAAGGGGCTCGTGCAGACCCTCTTCCCGCTCGGGGAGGGGACGGCGCTCAAGCTCACCACGGCGCGCTGGTACACCCCGAGCGGCCGCACGATCCAGCGCACCGCGAAGGACGAGGAGGACCAGGCCCTCCAGGCGATGAGCGAGGGCGGCGAGGTCGCCGACAGCCTCGTTGCCAAGGAGGACACGTCGATCAAGGCGCGTCCGGCCTACCGCACCGACGCGGGCCGGGTGGTGCGCGGCGGGGGCGGCATCGTGCCCGACATCGTGGTGCGGCCCGACTCGCTCACCGAGGGCGAGAAGCAGTTCGCCCGCGCGATCGGCGACAAGGTCGGCGTCTACCGCGACGTGATCACCGGCTTCGCGCTCGAGGCGAAGAGCAAGAAGCTGGTCCACGCGGAGAACTTCACCGTGACGCCGGCGATGCTCGACCAGGTCTACCAGCGCCTCACGACGAAGGGCGTGAAGCTCACGCCGCAGGTGTTCGACAGCGCCCGCACGCTCGTGGGCCAGCAGCTGGGCTACGAGATCGCGCGCTACGCCTTCGGCCAGCCGGCCGAGCTGCGCCGCCGGGCGCTGGACGACCCGCAGATGCAGATGGCGCTCAAGCTCCTGCGCCAGGCGCAGTCGCCGAAGCAGCTCCTGACGCTCGCGATGTCGCAGCCGAGCGGGCACGACACGCACTGAGCCGCCCGCCGGACGCGTGTCGGACGGCGGCGGCATGCCGGAATCGCGGATCGCGGTGATCGGCACCGGCCGGATGGGCCGCGGCCTCGCGCTCGCTCTCGAGCGCGCGGCGCGGCCCGTCGCGTTGCTGGGCCGGGAGCGGGAGCCGGGGGCCTGGAGCGAGGCGGTGCGCGACGCGGACACCCTCGTGATCGCGGTGCCCGACACCGCGATCGGCGACGTGGCCGGCGCGCTCGCCGACGGCGGGGTGGTCGGCCCCGAGCACATCGTACTCCACCTCTCGGGGCTCCTGGACCGGGGCGCCCTGGTCGCACTCGAGGAGTCGGGGGCGGGGCTGGGCTCGCTTCACCCGCTCCAGACCGTCGCCGACCCCGCGACCGCCCCCGAGCGCCTCCGGGGCGCCTACGCGGCCGTCGAGGGCGACGCGCGGGCCGTCGCGGCGGCCGAGGCGCTCGCGCGCGCCGTGGGGATGACGCCGGTGCCGGTCCCCGCCGCCGGCAAGCCGCTCTATCACGCCGCCGCCGCCATCGCGGCGAACTACACCGTGGTCCTCGTCGGCGTCGCCGAGCGGCTCGCCGTGCGCGCCGGGATCGCGCCCGAGCTGGCCGGGAAGCTCTTCGTGCCGCTCCTCGAGGGCGCCGCGCGCAACATCGCCGAGCTCGGCCCCGCCGCCGCCCTCACCGGCCCCATCCGCCGCGGCGACGTCCGCACGATCTTCGCCCACCTCGCCGCGCTCGACCCCGACGACCAGCACCTCTACGGCACCCTGGGCTGCCTCGCCGTCGCCCTCGCCCGCGACGCCGGTCTCGATCCCAGCACGGCGCGGCTGATCGAGGCGGTGTTCAACGAGGAGCCGTAGGCGGGACGGCGGGAGCGGCGGGCCGGCGGGAAGCCGCCCCGATGTGAGACGAGCCTCCGGTGAAATCACCGGAGGCTCGTTCGTGATCGGGACCTCCCGCCGTCCCGCTGCGGTATCTCCCGCCGTCCCGCCCTTTTTCCTCCCGCCTACTGGTCCACCACCCGCACCCCCGCCGGCACCTCGAACTTGAACGTCGCGTCGGGGACACCGCGGTTCACGCGGAGATTGGAGAGGGTGAGCGTGCGGGTACCGCCCGCGCGCTCGTGGATCTCGAGGCGGCGGGGCAGGGCGTCGGCGCGGCCGAGGGAGATGACGGCGCGCGTGAACGGCATGTCCTGGCTCAGCGGCACCAGCTCGATCACGTCCACCGGGACGCCGCTCACGCGGTCGGCGCCGAGATAGCGCGCCTGATAGCGCTCGGCCGGCCGATCGAGCAGCCAGGCGAGGAGGTTGAAGCCGTAGACCGGCCCGCCGCTCGGCAGCGTCATCCGGATCACCTGGCCCGGCGTCGTGCTCGGGGTGTAGACCCAGATCTGCCTGCCGTCGATGATGATCGCGTCGCCGGCGGGCTCGCTGAAGCGCATCGCGAGCCGCGCCTCGCCCGCCTGCGCCAGGGTGCCGCGGCTTTCGGACCGGCCCACCATCTCGTCGTCGATCTGCTGGGCGAAGTCGGCGCGCAGCGAGCCGAGCGAGCGGTAGACGCGCGCCGCGCGGCCGATGATCTCGCCCGCGTCGGGCGTGCGCTGCTGCTGGGCGGCGAGCGGCGCCGCGGCGACGGGCGAGGTCACGGGAACGCTCGCGGCGGCGGCGGCGAGGCTCGTGGCGAGCGCGAGCCGGGCCGCGGCGCGGGCGGCAGACGTGCGGGTCATGCACATGCGAACACTCCTGCGCAGGCCCGGGCAGGAACCCCGGCTCATGCGCGCAGCTCCGCCGGCTCGGCCACGCGCCGGCCGATCGCCTCGGCGATGAGGCGCGCCTCGCGCATGAGCTCGGCGAACTGCTCGGGGTAGAGACTCTGCGCGCCGTCGGAGAGGGCGCGCTCGGGCTGCGGGTGCACCTCGACGAGGAGGCCGTCGGCGCCGGCCGCGACCGCGGCGCGCGCCATCGGGACGACCATCTGCCGGTGGCCCGTGCCGTGGCTCGGGTCGGCGACGATCGGCAGGTGCGAGAGCCCGTGCACCACGGCGACGGCGCTCAGGTCGAAGAGATTGCGCGTCGCGCCGTCGAAGCCGCGCACGCCGCGCTCGCAGAGGATGACGTCGGGGTTCCCCTCGGCCACGATGTACTCGGCCGACAGGAGCAGCTCGGTGATCGTCGCCGCCATGCCGCGCTTGAGGAGCACCGGCTTGCCGGCGCGCCCGGCGCGCTTGAGCAGCGAGTAGTTCTGCATGTTGCGCGCGCCGATCTGGACGATGTCGGCCACCTCGGCCACCGCGTCCACGCCCTCGGCGTCCATCGCCTCGGTGACGACGAGCAGCCCCGTCTCGGCGCGCGCCTTCGCGAGGAGCCGGAGCCCCTCGCGCCCCAGCCCCTGGAAGGAGTAGGGCGAGCTGCGCGGCTTGTAGGCGCCGCCGCGCAGCACCGTCGCGCCGGCCTCGCGCACGCGGTGCGCGGCCTCGAGGATCTGCCGCTCGGTCTCGACGGAGCAGGGGCCCGCCATGACGACCACCTCGTCGCCGCCGATCGCCAGCCCGCCGGGCAGGCGGACCACCGTGGCCTCGGGCTTCCACTCGCGCGAGACCTGCTTGTAGGGCCGGGTGACGTGCACGACGTCCTGCACCCCGGGCAGCGCCAGGAGCTGCGAATCGTCCACCCGGCCGTCGTTGCCGACCACGCCGACCGCCGTGCGGTGCTTCCCGGGCATCGGCCGCGCCTGGTAGCCCATTTCCTCGATGACGGCCACGACCCGCCGGATGGCCTCCTCGGGGCAGTCGTGGCTCATGACGACCAGCATCCGTTCCGCTCCGCGTGAATCGAGGGGGGCCGGCTCACGCCGGGGCCGCCGCCTCGCCGAGCCGCACGCCGACGATGGTCGAGACGCCGGGCTCCTGCATCGTCACGCCGTAGACCGCGTCGGCCGACTGCATGGTGCGCGGGTTGTGGGTGATGACGAGGAACTGCGTGCCGCTCTTGAACTCCTCGAGGAGCCGGGTGAAGCGGCCGACGTTCGCGTCGTCGAGCGGCGCGTCCACCTCGTCCATGAGGCAGAAGGGGCTCGGCTTCGTCAGGTAGATGCTGAAGAGCAGCGAGACGGCCACGAGGGTGCGCTCGCCCGAGCTCAGCAGGTGGATGCGCTGCGTGCGCTTGCCGCGCGGCGCCGCGTGGATGTCGATGTCGCTCTCGAGCGGGTCCTCGGGGTTGGCGAGCCGCAGCTCGCACTCGCCGCCGCCGAAGAGCGTCTGGAAGACGTTCTGGAAGTTGGCCTGCACGGCGGTGAAGGTCTCGAGGAACATCTGCTTCGCCGTGCCGTCGATCTCGCGGATGGCCTGGATGAGCGACTGGCGCGCGCTGACGAGGTCGTCGCGCTGGGCGATGAGGAACTCGAGGCGCTTGCTCTCCTCGGCGTGC
Source organism: Gemmatimonadales bacterium (assembly GCA_035760645.1). GTDB lineage: Bacteria > Gemmatimonadota > Gemmatimonadetes > Gemmatimonadales > GWC2-71-9 > DASSTY01. The sequence continues at coordinate 47,255 of DASTSO010000099.1, read as the reverse complement.
TCCTCGACGGCGAGCGGGTTCACCGGCCCGATCGACTCGAGCTGCTCGACGATGCGCTGCGCCTCGCTCTCGAGCGTCTCGAGGTCGAGGTCGAGGAAGGTGACGCCCTGGAAGAGCTCGTCCAGCGGCTTCTTCCACTCGTGCTCGACTCGCTCGACGATGCTGCGCCGGAGTCCCGCGGCCTCGGTGAGCCGCACCTGGAGCCCGTGGCTCTCCTCGCTCGCGCGCTCGAGCTCGTGGCGCGCCACGGTGAGCTCGCGCTCGGCCGCGGCCAGGGCCTCGATGGCGCCGGCGAGGGCCTCCTCGCTCTGCGCCGCGGCGCGCTCGAGCTCGTTCACGGCCGCCACCCGCTCGGCCCGCGCCTCGAGCCACTGCGCCTGCTGGGCGTCGAGCGCCTGGATGTCGGTCTCGAGCCGCGCCAGCTCGGCCGCGAGCGACTCGACCGCCTGCTCGGCGTCGCGCTTCGTGCGGCTCGCGCGCTCGAGGCGCTCGGTGGCCGCCTTCAGCCGGGCCGCGACGTGCGCCTCCTGCACCTGCCAGTGCACCCGCTCCTCGCGCGCGCTCTCCTGCTCGGCCTCGAGCCCGGCGAGCTGCGCCTGGGCGGCGCCGAGCGCCTCGTCGAGGCGGGCGCGCTGCACCTCGCTCTCGGTGAGCGCGGCGTCGATCTCGGCCCGGCGGCCCTCGGAGCGCGCCACCCGCTCGGCGATGCGGGCGAGCTGCGCCTCGGAGTCCTGCACCTCGCGTGTCAGGTTGCCGACGAGGCGCACCGCGTCCTCGCGCGCCGCCGTCGCCTGGCGCTCCGCCTGGCGCGCCGCCTCCGCCTGCTGCGAGGCGGCCTGCAGCATCCGCTCCGCGTCGGCGAGGCGCTCCGTCGTGGCCTGGAGCGCCGCCTGCGCCGCCTCGAGCGTCGCCTCGCCCTGCGCCACGTCCTGCGCCAGGCTCGCGAGCTCGGCGCGGCGGCGGAGCGGGCCGGTGGCGGACACGGCGCCGGTGAGGAAGATCGCGCCGCTCGCGCGCTTCAGCACGCGGCCCGCGGCGTCGAGCACCTCGCTCCCGCCCAGCGCCGCGCGCACCCAGGGCAGCGCCGGCGCCTGCACCTCGAGCCGCGAGTCGAGTGGCAGGTGGTCGGGCATCGCGGCCGGGCCCGGATCGAGCGGCAGGAGGACGAGCGCCCCCGGCTGCTGCTCGGCGTGCCACGCCTGAATGCGCTCGACCGCGGCGCGGTCGCGCACGAGCACGGCGTGCATCCACTCGCCCAGCAGCCGCTCGGCGAGCTCGGCGTCCTCGCGGCCGGTGGAGACGAAGTCGCTCAAGGGGCCGAGCACCGCGCCGTCGAATTCCGCGCGCGCGGCGAGCAGCGCCGCGGCCGCCGGGGCGAGCCCCACGCGGTCGCGTTCGAGCTCCTCGAGCGCCGCGCGGCGGGCGGTGAGCTGGGCGAGCGCCTCCTCGGCCTGCCGCCGCGCCGAGCGGTCGGCCGCCTCGTGCTCGCGCGTCTCGGCCACGGTGTGCCGCGCCTGTTCGGCCGCCTCCGCGGCGCGCTTCGCCTCGTAGCTGTGGAAGCCGGCGCGCTCGACCAGGTGGTCGCGCCGGCGCTCCGCCTCGCCCAGCGAGGCGCGGAGCTGCTCGCGATGCGCCTCGGCCTGCGCCGCGCGCTCCCGCAGCGAGCCCAGCTCGCTCTCGAGCGCGGTGCGCTCGCCCTCGAGCGAGCGGATCGCCTGCACCTGCTTCTGGAGCGCCTGCTCCTGCTCGCGCATCGCGTTGCGCTGGTTGGCGAGGCGCTGGCGCCCGCTCTCCTCCTCCGCCGCGCGCCCGGCGAGCTCGGCCTGGATCTGCCGGTGCTCGGTCTCGGCCGCCGCCCGTTCGGCCGCCGCCGCCTGCACCTCGACCTCGGCCTGCTCGCCGCGCAGGGCGGCCTGCGTGCGCTCCTCGGCCGCGCGGGTGCGGCGGTGCGAGGCGTTCGAGATCCGCTCCGCGGCGAGCGCGATGTCGCCCTCGAGCTTGCCCAGCTCGACGCGCACCTGCGCGAGCCGGCGCGCCACGTCGGCGCGCTCCGCCTCCGCCGCGCTCCGCACCTCGGCCGTCGCCGCGCGCTGCTGCTCGGCTTCCGCCAGCCGCGTGCGCGCCGCCGGGAGCTGCTCGGCGAGCTCGGTGAAGCGCGCCTCCATCGTCCCCGTCTCCTCGTGCAGCCGATCGAGGTGCCGCCGGGCGAGGGTCAGGGTGACGGCGTACTTCTCCTCGGTGAGCTTCACGTGCCGCTCGGCCTTGCCGCGCTGGCGCGCGAGGCTGCGGAGCTGCGACTGCACCTCGGCGATGAGGTCCTCGACCCGCTGCAGGTCCTGCGCGGTCTCCTCGAGCCGCCGCTCGCTCGACTGCTTGCGGTCGCGGTAGAGCCCGATCCCCGACGCCTCCTCGAAGAGCGAGCGGCGCTCGTCGGCGCGGTCGCTCAGGAGGCGGTCGATCGCCTTGGCCTCGATGACGACGCCGGCCTCGCCACCCAGGCCCGTGCCGCGCAGCAGGTCGTGCACGTCGCGCAGGCGCACCGGGGAGCCGTTGATCAGGTAGTCGCTCTGGCCCGACCGGCTCAGCCGGCGCGTGATCACCACCTCTTGGTAGGCGATCGGCAGCGTGCCGCAGGAGTTGTCGAGGTAGAGCGAGACCTCGGTGACGTTGACCGGCCGGCGGGTGGCGGCGCCCTGGAAGATCACGTCCTCCATCTTGCCGCCGCGCAGCAGGCGCGCGCTGGTCTCACCGAGCACCCAGCGGACGGCGTCGGAGACGTTCGACTTGCCGCAGCCGTTGGGGCCCACGATCGCGGTCACGCCCTGCTCGAAGGTGAGGGTGACCGTGTCCGCAAACGATTTGAAGCCGGAGAGCTCCAGCTTGGTGAGCTTCATGCCGCTGTCCTGTCCTGGATGCCGTGCGAGCGTGTGGGGGCGGCCCGTCCCGCGGCTGCCTACTGCCGGTCCGCGCCGGACGTGCTGTCCGGCTCGGCCGAGATGATGAAGGAGGGCCGGCCGAGCTGGCGGCTCGCCGCCTCGGCCGCCTCGCGGCTGTCGTAGGGGCCGACCACCACCCGGTACGGATCCCCCTGGGCATGCGGCGGGAGCACCGCCGCGCGCAGGCCAGCCTTCGTGAGCTGGTCGCCGAGGTCCTTGGCCCAGTCCGGGTTCTGCGAGCTGCTGACCTGCAAATACACCCGCTCGGCCGGGCGTCGCGCGCCGCCGTCCTCGCCCGTGTCGCCCTCGCTGTCGGCCGCGGCCACCTGGCGGCTCGCGGCGGCGGAGTCGGCCGCCGGCGTGCCGGCCATGGGCGGCGCGGAGTCGCGCCGCGCCAGCGCCGGCGCCTCCGAGGCGGGCACCCAGCTCACCGGGGCCCAGAGGTCCTTCGCGCCGTCCTTCACCGTGCCCACGACGGGGAAGCCCCGGCGCGAGAGGTCGAGCGCGACGAGGTCCGCGCCCTGGCGCGTCACGAGCGTGCCGGCGCCGACGAAGGCGGGCAGATCGGCGCCCCAGCGTGCAGGGACCGTGCCGACGAGGCGGTGGTCCACGGCGTCGATCACCCAGGCCGAGTCGCCCCGCTCGGGGCGGGCGAGGAGCCAGTCGCCGTAGCGGTCCCCACGCAGCTCCACCGCGCGGCCCGGCAGCTTCACCGTGGCGACGACGTCCCGGTCGAAGCGGCCGATCACGCGGAGGGCCGGCGCCTCGGTCTCGGCCACGTAGAGCCGGTGCCCCGAGGGCGAGAACAGGAGCGCCCCGGCCGGGCCGTCCGCGTCCACCGAGCGGAGGCGCTGCTTCGGGTTCGCGTCGGGGGCGAAGAGGATGACCGCCGTGTCGGTGCCCACCGCGAGGAGGTCGCCCCACTGGGTCGCCGCGCTCGGGCCCGCCGGGACCTCCTCGACGCGCTGGCGCGGGTGGTCGGGGCCGAAGATCGCCAGTCCCCGGCCACGCTCGATGGCGAGGAGATCGCCATCCTGGGTCGGGTAGAGGGCCGTCGGGTCGGCGGCGAGGCGGTCGCGGTAGCGGGTCGGGGTGCGCCGGGCGACGCGAGTGACGGCCCGGCCCGTGTCCACGGCGTAGACGCTCCCGTCCGGCCCCACGACCGCGCGGGTCACCTGGGGCAGCACCGCGCGGGTGCGACCCGATTCCAGCTCGAGGGCGAAGAGATTGCGCTTCCGGTCGGTGAGGAACACCACCCGCTGGTCCGCGTCGGGCCCAATGACGGCTTCGAGGGCGGGGAGCTTGCCGCCGGCCTGCCAGTCGCGCGGCTCGAGAGCCGGGGAGTAGAGGCGCGGCGCGCCGCCCTCGCGGGGCAGCCGCAGGAGACTGGCCGGCGCGGTGCCCCCCTCGGCGAGGGCGGAGGCGGTGTCGCCGCCGCGGGCCGCGGGCGTGCCCCGGCCGCAGCCCACCGCGAGCAGGAGCAGGCCGGCAGAGAGGAGGGTATGACGAATCACGGACGGAAAATAGGCGGGAGGGCGGGACGGCGGGAGAGGCGGGACGGCGGGAGGTTCCGCCGACGAACGAGCCTCCGGTGTGGGTACCGGAGGCTCGCTCGCGTGATGAGTGTCCCGCCGTGCCGCCCTAGAACGTCGGCCCCAGGCTGATCGTCCAGTACCCCTTTACCCCCGGGCGGTGGAGCGGGAAGGAGTAATCGAAGCGCGCGACCACGAAGCCGAAGAGGTTCGTACGGATCGAGGTGCCCACGGTCTGGAGCGGGGTGCGGACCTTGAGGGGGTCGTCGCCCGGGGCGCGGCTCAGCTTCACCGTGCTGTTCGCGTCCCAGGTCACGCCGACGTCGTAGAAGAGGGCCCCCTCGAGCGGGAGGATCATCCACTTCTGCGGCAGGAGCGGGAAGCGCACCTCGGCCGAGGCCACGGCGAGCTGGGTGCCGATCAGCCGGTCGAGCGCGGCGCAGCCGGTCTCGGTGCCCACGTCGCTCAGCGTCTGGCACTCGTGGCGGAAATAGCTCCCCGAGGTGTTGCCGCGCAGCAGGTCGGACTGGCCGAGGAAGAGCCGGAACTCGTCGGCGTCACGGCCGATGCGGCCGAAGTAGAGCCCGCGGGTCGCGAGCACGACGGGCCCGACGATGCGGTCGTAGCGCCGGTAGTCGCCCAGCAGCTGGGTGAAGCGCCAGCCGCCGATGTTCTGCGAGATCTCGAAGCGGTAGCGCCGCCCGAAGAACGGGCCGACGTAGCCGAAGAGCGTGTTGTCGTAGACCAGGGCGAGCGAGGGCTGCACGTAGCTGACGTTCGTCCCGTTGCTCGACTCCTCGAACGGGTCGCGCGTGTAGAGGCCGCTCGCCGGGTCGTAGGGCTCGACGAGGCTGAGGATGTCGTCGCTCACGTTCGCCGCCCGCGCGGCCAGCTCGACGCGCTGGAAGCGGCTGAACGGATACGACGCCTGGGCGAAGGCCGAGCGGATGACGATCCGGCGGAAGTTCGAGACGAACTCCGCGCCGCCCGGCACCTGGGGGTCGGGCCGGATCTCGCTGGGCTCGAGGAAGTAGTACGGGTCCTGGGTGATGCCGACCGCGTAGTTCATCCGGTGGCTCAGGTTGGCGTAGGCCGCCAGCACCTGCGCCTCGGTGATCCGCCCGTTGATGTAGCCCGAGAAGATGAGCTGCTGGTTGCCCAGGATGTCGCTCAGCGAGATCGTGCTGCCGCCGAAGACGCCGCGCCCGAAGTTGTCGCGCACGTAGCCGATCGAGGGCCGCGCCACGTAGTCCGGCGTGAAGCGGACGTGGTAGTCGTGGATCGCGAACTCGCTGGTGTCGGGCAGGGCGAGCGTGGTCGAGTCGAGCAGCGCCGCGATCGATACCGGCGCCGGCGGCCGGGTCGTGTCGCCCGGGGCGGGGGTGGGCACCGAGTCGGCGGCCCGGAAGCCCTGCGGGGTGCGGTAGATCGTGCCGCCCGCGCCCACCTGCGCGCTGGGGGCGGGCGCCGCGGCCGCCGCCGGCGTCGCGGGCTCGGCGGCGGTGGTGGCGAGCACCTTGGCGCTGTCGGCGTCGGCCGGCGTCCAGGGCCGCCGCTCCATCTGGCGCGGATGCGCCAGGGTGTACACGTCGTACTTCCCGTCCTCGTAGTAGACGAAGGCGAGCCGGTCGGCGCCTTGCGCCCAGGAGAGCACGGGCGAGAGCGTCGTGATCCCGGCGGCCCCGGTGAAGAGGTCGGTGATCTGGAAGAGCTGGTTCCGCTCGAGCTCCAGGACGTAGACGTTGCTGACGCCCGTGCGGTCGGAGACGAACGCGATCGCCTTCCCGTCGGGCGACCACTGCGGGCTCACGTTGCGGCCCACGTCCATGTGCTCGAGCGGCCGGATCGCCCCGGTCTCGAGGTCGTAGAGCGCGATCCGCATGTTGCCGAAGGTGAGCGTCTGGAAGTCGGTCTTCGGCCCGCGGTCGGTGGTGAAAGCGAGGTAGCGCCCGTCGGGCGACCACACCGGGTGGAGGTCGGCGTACTTGTCGTTCGTCAGGCGCCGCAGGTTGGTGCCGTCGCGGTTCACGACGAAGAGGTCCGAGAGCCCGCCGTCGTAGCCCGTGAAGACGATCTGCTTCCCGTCGGGGCTCCAGGCCGGGGTGGTGACGCCGTTCAGCGTGCGCATCCGCCCGTTCGCGTCCGGCACCTGGACGCGGATGCGGCCGACCTGCTTGTTGCGCTTCACGTCGAGGATGATGATCTCGTCCGTGGCGCCGCGCTTGCCGGCGAAGGCGAGATACTGCCCGTCGGGCGACCAGTTCGCCTGCGAGTTGATGAAGCGGAACGTCTCGTAGTTGCTGCTGAAGGTGGACTTGAAGAGCCGCCGCTTGCGCTTGCCGGTGACGCCGTCGGCCAGGTAGAGGTCGACGAAGTAGAAGTTTCCCTCGCTGAAGTAGGCCACCTGCGACCCGTCGGGCGACATCGCGGGCGCCAGGTGCAGCGTGCCGTCCGACTGCTTCTCGGTCAGCAGCGGCTGCGCGATCGCGGCCGCCTTCACCTTGCTGCCGAGCTCGGGGAGGTACTGCTGGCGCACGGCGTTGCGCCACTGCTCGGAGAGCTGGTCGAGGGTGAGCCCCAGCACCCGGCGCACCGCGCCCTCGAGGCCGCCGTTCATCGTGCCGGCGAGCACGGCGCCGATCGCCTCGTCGCCCCAGCGCTCGCCGATGTAGCTCATCAGCGCCTGGCCGAAGCGATAGGGGAAGATCCGCGGGTCGTCGGTGAGCTGCGCGATCGTGGGGAGCTTGTCCTCCAGCACCGCGTCCCGCAGCCACATCGCCGTCTCGGGGTCGTACGGGCCGCGCGAGAGGTAGGCGGCCATGCCCTCGACGAACCAGAGCGGCGGGTTCACCGCGACGATCGTGGCGATGCCCGCGCCCGCGCGCCCGCGCGACCAGATGTCGTACTGGAACTGGTGCACCATCTCGTGCATCAGCACCTCCTCGTTGTCCCGGTACGAGCCGGTCAGCGGGAAGATGTTCCGATGCTTGAGAAAGTCGGTGAAGCCGCCGGTGCCCTCGCCCACCTCGCCCGGGGTGGCGTTGGTCTGCACGAAGTCGGCGTGCGAGGCGTAGACGATGATCGGCTTGCGCTCGCGGAACTGGTGGTTGAGCACCCGCGAGAGCTGCGCGTACGAGCGCTCGGCCATGCGGGCCACGTCCAGCGCCGCCGCGCGCTCCTGCTCGTAGAAGTGCACGTCGAAGTGCTCGGTCTGGATGACCTTGAACTCGAACGTGCTGTACTGGACCTTGTTCTGGCCGAAGTACTGGGCCGTGGCCGGGCGCGGCGCGGCCACCCCGACGAGGGTGGCCGCGACGACTGCCAGACCGAGACGACGACGCATACGCACTCCTACGCGGAGGACGGGATCAGCAGCTCCGGGGCGTCGCTCCACAGGCGCTCGAGCTGGTAGAAGGACCGCTGCTCCGGGTGAAAGAGGTGGACGACGAAGTCCACGAAATCGAGGAGCACCCAGCGGCCGCCGACGAGACCCTCGACGTGGTGGGTGCCGACCCCCCGGCGGTCCAGCTTGGCCATCACCGACTCGGCGAGGCCGCGCACGTGCGCATCGGAGGTCCCCGAGGCGATTACAAAGAAGTCGGTCGCATCGTTGAGCCCGCGCAGGTCGAGCACCACGACGTCGTTGCCCTTCAGGTCCCGGATCGCCTCGATCGCCGCCCGGAGCGCCTCGGGGAGCCGGGGATCACGTCTCACGGGCGTCACCGCCTGCGTCCTCGACGCGGCCGTGGTCGAGCCGGGTCGGCGTCCCGTCCTCGACCTGGTAGAAGACTCCCCAGGCGCCCTCGCCCACGTGGGTGCCGAGCACCCCGGTGGCGAGCGTCACGAAGCAGTCGCGCGGGCGGTAGGCCGCCACCAGGGCGTTCCGCACCCGCTCGGCCACCTCGGGGGCGTCGGCGTGCGCCACGCCGAAGCGCACCACCTTGGGGCGGGGGGTCAGCCGCTTCTCCAGCAGCGACAGCACCCGGGGCACCACGTTGTCCCGTCCGCGCACCCGGTCGATCGGCACCACCCGCCCGCCGCGGTCGAGGCTCAGGATCGGCTTCACGTCGAGCATCCCGGCGAGCCACGCCTTGCCGCGCGTCACCCGGCCCGAGCGCAGGAGGTTGTCGTAGCGGTCCACCGTCAGGAACATCCCCGATTGCGCCTTGACCCGCTCCAGCTCGGCCGCGATCTCGGCCGCGCGCCACCCCGACTCGGCGAGCTCCGCGCCGCGGAGCGCCAGCATCCCGACCCCGAGGCTCGCGCTCCCGCTGTCCACCACCCGCACCCGCTCGAGCCCCGCCGCCTTGACCGCCGCGAGCGCGCTCTGATAGGTGCCGCTCAGCGCCGCCGACAGGAGCACGGCGACGATCTCCTCCGCCTCCTGCGTCGCGCCCCGGAAGACCCGCACGAAGTCGCCCGGCGTGGGCTGGCTCGTGGTCGGGAGCTCCTTCGCGGTCCGCAGGAGCCGGTAGAACTCCTGCGGCTTGAGCTCGAGGCGGTCCTGGTAGGTCCGGTCGGGGAAGACCACCTGGAGCGGCACGAGGGCGATCCGGTGCCGGTCGAGCACACTATCGGGGAGGTCGGCCGAGCTGTCGGTGACCACCGCCACCGGGCGGCGGTCGTCGTGCGCGAGGAGCCGGTGCTGCTCGCGCATGTCGTCGGCCTTGGTCTTCTCGATCGTCCCCCAGCGAGCCGCGTAGGTAAAGACGGCCTCGGGGGTGTCCGTGTGCACATGCACCTTGAGGATGTCGCCCATCGCGGCCACGACGACCGAGCCGCCGAAGGCGTGCATCGCCTGGCGCACCTCGTTGGCGGGCGGGAGCGCCTCGCCCCGCACCAGCACCTCGGTGCAGTACTGAAAGTCGCGCTCGGCGGCCACGTCCACATGCGCGGCCGGCGCCCGCTCGGCCGCGGCCGCCCGCCACTCGGCCGTGTCCATCGGCAGGATCGGGTCGCCCTCGATGAAGCGGACCACGCCCTCGATCATGCGCACGAAGCCCTTGCCGCCGGCGTCCACGACGCCCGCCTCCTTGAGCACCGCCATGAGCTCGGGGGTTCGCGCCAGCGAGACCTCGCCCTCGGCCAGCAGCCGGCGCATGAAGGCGCCGATGTCCGGCTCCCCGCGCGCCAGGCGCTCGGCCGCCCCGGCCGCCTCGCGCGCCACGGTGAGGATCGTGCCCTCCCGCGGCTCGTCGAGGGACTGCTCGAGCTGCAGCGCGCCCTGCCGGATGGCCCGGGCGATGTCGGGGACGGTGGCCGTGGCGCGGCCGTCGAGCCCCTCGCTGAAGCCCATGAGGAAGTGGGCCAGCATCATCCCGGAATTCCCGCGGGCGCCGAGAACGGCGGCGCGGGCGGCGGTGCGGGCGGTCTCCGGAAGCGGCGCGTCGCCGAGTGCCCGGAGGGCATCGGCGACGGCGCGCAGGGTCAGACTGAAATTGGTGCCGGTATCCCCGTCGGGGACCGGAAAGACGTTGATCCGGTTGATCTCGTCCCGCCCCGCCGCCACCCAGTCGGCGGCGGCGAACAGCGATCGGGCGAGGCGCGGACCATCGACGTACGAGATCCCGACCGTCACGGGGCTTCGGAGGCGAAGGGGGACGGCGCCGCGCTCATTCCGCGACGACGTTGACGCGCACCTCGGCCTGGACCTCCGGGTGGAGGCGGACGGCGACCGAGTGGAAGCCCAGCGTCTTGATCGGCTGGTCGAGCTCGATGCGGCGGCGGTCCACCGGCAGCCCCTGCGCCTCGAGCGCGCCCGCGATGTCCTGGGCGGTGATCGAGCCGAAGAGCTTGCCCTCCTCGCCGGCCTTGCCGGTGAGCGTCACGCTCGCCTGGCCGAGCCGGCCGGCCAGCGCCTGCGCCTCGGCCTTCTCCTGCTCGGCCCGGGCCGACTTGGCCTTCTGCTCGGCGGCGATGCGCTTCTTGTTGCCCTCGCTCGCCTCGTAGGCGAGGCCGCGCGGGAGCAGGAAGTTGCGGGCGTAGCCCGGCTTGACCCGCACGAGGTCGCCGGCCTTGCCGAGGTTCGGCACGTTGTCGCGAAGGATCACTTCCATCATCGGTCCACTCCTCCGGGTGAGGACGGCGCCAGGCGCCGTCTGAAATCTATCCACGTATCGGCGAGTCCGAGCAAGACGAGCCCGCTCGCCGCGAAGGGCAGCATGAAGAACGCGATCACGCCCAGGGCGACCACCACCCGCCGCGGCACCCGCTCGCTGGCGTGGCGGAGGACGCCGAGCCCGCGGAGCGCGTAGAGCACCAGCATGACGAGCAGCAGGTTGCGTCCCACGCCCGCCAGCGCCGGCGGCCCCGGCACCAGCACCAGCGCGAGCGCCGCGATCAGCGCCCAGGTCGCGTGGTCGCTGAAGCGGAAGTCCGCCAGGCGCCCGAGCGGCGGCCCCACGTGCCGCCGCCGCGCGATCCGGTCGTACCAGCCGCAGGCCGTCACCACGCCGAGCAGGGCGCCGAGGGCGAGGAGGCCGGGGAAGAGCGGGGGAGCCGACTCGGCCATCTGGCCCGCGAGCTCCTCGACCCGCTCGCGCGTCTCCCGGTCCTGCGGCGGGCTCTGGGCCCGCACCTGCGCCACGACCGCCGTGCGCCAGGCGGACCACTCGGCCCGCTCCGCCTGCTGGATCCGGCTCCAGCTCACCCCGTAGACCGCGCACCAGAGCACCAGCGCCGCGGCGGCCGCCGTCACGGCCAGCACCGCCCGCCGGAAGACCGGCATCGGCCGCCAGAGGGTGAGAGCGAGAAAGGCACCGGTGACGAGCACCGCGGCGCTGTGGGTCACCGCGGTCGAGAGGGTGCCGGGCACCTGGAGCGCCCATCCGGCCCCGGCCGCGGCAATGGCGAGCCAGAGCCACTCCCGAAGCGACGCCGGCCGGGACAACACGAGGAGCCCGGCCAGCGGTCCCAGGACGAAGCCCGGGGCGGAGAGGAGAAGGCCCAGGAGGAGGAGTGCCATCCCCCAGGGTGTGCGGCGCCCCCGGGGGGGCGCCGCGGGGCGCGCCGTCAGCCGCCGTAGCCCTTGATGTAGGGGATCAGCGCCAGCTCACGCGCCCGCTTGATGGCGGTGCTCAGCTGCCGCTGGTGCCGGGCGCAGGTGCCGCTCAGCCGGCTGGGCAGGATCTTGCCGCGCTCGGTCAGGAACCGGCTCAGGGTCCGCTCGTCCTTGTAGTCCACGACCCGCACGCCGGACTCGCAGATGGCGCAGGTCTTCGCAGGGCGTCGCATCAGTCCTCGTCCTCCTCGTCGCTCTTGCGCTCGGTCGGGGGCACCGGCTGGGCGCCCTCGTTCACGACGACCAGGTGGCGCAGCACACCCTCGTCGAGCTTGATGGCACGCTCGAACTCCGGCAGCGCCGCCGGGTCGGTCTCGACCTTGGCGACGACGTAGTAGCCGGTCTCGTGCTTCTTGATGGGATAGGCCAGGGTGCGCTTGCCCCAGTGATTCACGTCGGGGGTCGCGTCGTCCTGCTTGATGAGGCCGTGGAAGCGCTCCAGGCGCTCGTTGATGGCCGACTCTTCGAGCGCACTGTCGAAGATGTAGACCACCTCGTACTGGCGGGTCATGACACCGTCCTTTGGACCAAGTGGCCCCGGCCCTGGTGTGGGGCCGAGGAGGAGAAATTTGTGAAGCCCTTGAAAATAGCCGGGATCGGGGGGAGATGGTAGGGGCGGGACGGCGGGAACGGGCGGGACGGCGGGAGCGGGGCGCCCGGGGTGGTGGCGGGTGGGGTTAGGATTGGGAGACCACGAACCCGGAGGAGGACGGATGCGGCTGGTGGATGCGGCGTCGGCGGTGGGAGCGGTGAAGTCGGGGGATCGGGTGTTCGTCCACTCGGTGGCGGCGGCGCCGCAGCGGCTCGTCGCGGCGCTCGCCGCCCGGTCGGGCGAGCTGCGGGACGTCGAGCTCTGCCACCTGCACACCGAGGGCCCGGCGCCCTACGCCGCGCCGGCGCTGCGGGAGAGCTTCCGGACCAACGCCTTCTTCGTCGGCGCCAACGTGCGCGACGCCGTGGCCGCAGGGGACGCTGACTACATCCCGATCTTCCTGAGCGAGGTCCCGGCCCTCTTCCGCCGGGGCCTGCTGCCGCTCGACGTCGCGCTGGTGCAGGTCTCGCCGCCCGACCGCCATGGCTTCTGCACCCTGGGCGTGTCGGTCGACGTCTCGCGCGCCGCGGTCGAGACGGCGCGCACGGTGGTGGCCGAGATCAACCCGCGCATGCCGCGCACCCATGGCGACGCGCTCGTGCCGGCGAGCCGCATCGACCTCGCGGTCGAAGTGGACTACGAGCTCCCGGAGCGCCGGCCCGCGCCGCTCACCGAGGTCGAGCGCGCCATCGGCCGGCACGTCTCGGCCCTCGTCGAGGACGGCGCCACGCTGCAGCTCGGGATCGGCTCCATCCCCGACGCCGTCCTCGCGGGGCTCGCGGACCACCGCGACCTCGGCATCCACAGCGAGATGTTCTCCGACGGGGTGATCGAGCTCGTGCGCTGTGGGGTGATCACCAACACCCAGAAGCGGTCGCATCCCGGCAAGCTCGTCGCCGCCTTCGTCCTCGGCTCGCGCCGGCTCTACGACTTCGTGGACGACAACCCGCAGGTCGTCATGCTCGGCGCCGACTACGTGAACGACACCGCCACCATCCGCCGCAACCCGAAGGTCACGGCGATCAACAGCGCGATCGAGATCGACCTCACCGGCCAGGTCGTGGCCGACTCGATCGGGACCCGGCAGTTCTCGGGGGTGGGCGGGCAGATGGACTTCATCCGGGGCGCGGCGCTCTCGCCGGGCGGGAAGCCGATCCTGGCCCTCCCCAGCACGACCCGCCGCGGCGAGTCGCGCATCGTGGCGCTGCTGCGGCCCGGGGCGGGGGTGGTGACGACCCGGGCGCACGTCCATTGGGTCGTCACCGAGTACGGCGCCGCCTATCTCTACGGCCGCAACCTGCGCCAGCGCGCCCGCGCGCTCATCGAGGTGGCGCACCCCGACCACCGCGAGGCGCTCGAGCGCGCGGCGCGGGAGCGGTTCGGGAGGGGGTAGACGGGCGGTCGAGGGCGGTCAGACGGTCGGAAACCGCATGAGCCAGAAACCCTCCGGCGCTCGCGATGAGCGCCGGAGGGTTCTTCTCGAGCGGGGCTACGTGACCGCCCTCGACCGCCCGTCTAGACGTTGAACCGGAACAGCAGCACGTCGCCGTCCTGCACCACGTACTCCTTGCCCTCGGCGCGGGCGAGGCCCTGCTCGCGGGCGTTCTTCCAGCCGCCCACCCGCACGAAGTCGTCGAACGCGACGGTCTCGGCGCGGATGAAGCCCTTCTCGAAGTCCGAGTGGATGACGCCGGCGGCCTGCGGGGCCTTGTCGCCGCGGTGGATGGTCCAGGCGCGGACCTCCTTCTCGCCGGCGGGGCAGTAGCTCTGGAGACCCAGCAGGTGGTAGGCCGCGTGCGCCAGGCGGTCGAGCCCCGACTCCGCGAGGCCGAGCGACTCGAGGAACTCCCGGCGGTCCTCCGGCGGCAGCTCGGCGAGCTCGGCCTCGACCTTGGCGGAGAAGGTGACGATCTCCGCCTCCTCGCCCTCGGCGGCGAGCGCAGCGCGGAGCGCGTTCACGTGCGCATTGCCCGCGTTGATCTCGTCCTCGGCGACGTTGGCCGCGTAGAGCACCGGCTTCGACGTCAGGAGATTGAACGAGCGATAGGCCGCGCGCTCCTCGTCGGTCGGCACGACGGTGCGCGCCGCGCGGCCGTCGGCCAGCGCGGCCCGGAGGCGCTCGAGGAGCTTCGCCTCGAGCTTCGCCTGCGCGTCGCCGCTCTTCGCGGTGCGGGTGGCCTTGTCGAGCCGCTTCTCCACACTCGCGAGGTCGGCGAGGCCGAGCTCGATGTTGATGATCTCGCGGTCGCGCACCGGATCGACCGCGCCCATCACGTGGTTCACGTCCTCGTCCTCGAAGCAGCGCACCACGTGCACGATGGCGTCCACCTCGCGGATGTTGGCGAGGAACTGGTTGCCGAGGCCTTCGCCCTGGCTCGCGCCCTTCACGAGGCCGGCGATGTCCACGAACTCGACCGTCGCCGGCAGCGTGCGCTCCGGTTCGACGATCTTCGCGAGCGCGTCGAGCCGCGGATCGGGCACCTGCACGACGCCGGTGTTCGGCTCGATCGTGGCGAAGGGGTAGTTGGCCACCAGCGCGCCGGCGCTGGTGAGGGCGTTGAAGAGGGTCGACTTGCCGACGTTCGGCAGGCCCACGATTCCCATGCGCAGCATAGTCGTCCGGATCTCAGCCCCTCTCGGGGCCCTTGTTGTGCTTGCTCATCGCCTTCTCGATCCCTTCGGCGAGCCAGGTCTCCACGGCCTCGGCCATCGGGTCGAGCAGCTCGTCGAGCGCGCGGCGCTCCTCGCGCGGGAAGCGGCTCAGCACCCAGTCGGCGAGGTCGTCCCACTCGGGCGGCTTCTGGCCCACGCCGATGCGGAGCCGGGCGTAGTCCTGCCGCTGCAGCACGCCCTGGATGCTCTTGAGCCCGTTGTGGCCGCCGGGGCTGCCGGCGCCGCGCAGGCGGAAGCGCCCGACGGGGAGGGCCACGTCGTCCACGAGCACGAGCAGGTCGTTGGCGGGATCGAAGTCGGAGCGGTTCCGGAGCCCGCCGATCGCGGCGCCGCTCCGGTTCATGTAGGTCTGCGGCTTGAGGATGCGGACCGTCTGCTGCAGCACGCGGCCCTGCACCTCGCGCGCCTGGTCGCCCCGCTTGAATGTGCCGAGGCCCCAGCGCGCGGCGAGGCGGTCCGCTAGCAGAAACCCGGCGTTGTGCCGGGTTTCCTCGTACTCCTGGCCGGGGTTCCCCAGCCCGACGATGACGCGCAGCGGAGGCCTGCCTTACTCGCCTTCCTCGGCCTTCGGCTTGCGGATGAGCTCGGGCTCACCCGACGGCGTCTCGACCGTGCCCGCGGCCTCCGCCTCGACGCGCGGCGCGACGACGGAGCAGACCGGGAGATCGGGATCGTCGAGGATCTCGGCCTTCGGCAGCTGGATGTCGCGCACGAAGAGCGACTGGCCGATGCCGAGGTTGGTGACGTCGAGCTCGACGTGGTCGACGAGGTCGGCCGGGAGGACCTTCACGTCCACGCTGTGGCGCACGTGATCGAGCACGCCGCCGAAGTTGCGCACCCCGTCCGGCGTGCCGCTCAGGTGGATCGGCAGCGAGACGGTGACCTTCTCGTCGGCGCTGATCTCGTAGAAGTCGACGTGCAGGACTTCGGTGTGGCGGACCGGATTGCGCTGGATCTCGCGCAGCAGGGTGCGCACCGGCGCCTGGCCGTCGAGCGAGAGCTCGACCACGGTGCTCGACGTCGCGCCGGCCAGCATCTTGGCGAGCGCCGGGGCGTCGACGACGACCGAGGCGGGCTCGCGGTTGTGGCCGTAGACGACGCCCGGGACCTTGCCCTCGCGCCGGAGCGCGCGCGCCGCGCCCTTGCCGTGCTCGCGGCGGGTCGCCGCAGTGAGATTCACATTCGCCATGTTGTCCGATCCTTCGTGTCGTAAGGGCGACGGGCTGGGTCGTCGCCTAGTCGAACAGCGAGCTCACCGATTGGTCGCTGTGCGTAAAGCCGATCGCCTTGGCCAGCAGGCCCGCGATGGACAGAACCCGGAGCCGGTCGAACCGGCGCTCGGCCGGGATGGCGATGGTGTTGGTCACCGCCACTTCCTTCACCGGCGAGTTCACGAGCCGCTCGATCGCGGGGCCCGAGAGCAGGCCGTGCGTCGCGCAGCAGTAGACGTCGTTCGCGCCGAGGCGCTTGAGCGCCGTCACGGCCTCGGCCATCGTCCCCGCGGTGTCGATCATGTCGTCGGGGATCAGCACGTCGCGCCCCGCGACCTCGCCCACCACGTTGAGCACCTCGGCGACGTTGGCCGAGGGGCGGCGCTTGTCGATGATCGCCAGCGAGCCGTTGAGCCGCTTGGCGAAGCCGCGCGCCATCTTGGCCGAGCCGACGTCGGGCGCCACCACCACCAGATCCTTGAGGTTCTTCTGGCGGTAGTGGTTGACGAACACCGGCGCCGCATACAGGTGATCGACCGGCAGGTCGAAGAACCCCTGCAGCTGGTGCTGGTGGAAGTCCATCGCCAGCACGCGGTCGGCGCCCGCGGTCGAGACCATGTTGGCCATCAGCTTGGCGCTGATCGCCACGCGGGGCTGGTCCTTGCGGTCCTGCCGCGCGTAGCCGAAGTAGGGGATCACCGCGGTGATCCGCGCCGCGCTGGCCCGGCGGGCGGCGTCCATGAGGAGCAGCAGCTCCATCATGTTCTCCGCCGGCGGGTTGGTGGGCTGGATGATGTACACATCCCGCCCGCGCACGTTCTCGTCGATCTTGACGAACAGCTCGCCGTCGGCGAAGCGCTTGAGCGTCACCTGGCAGAGCGGCTGGCCCAGGTGGGCGGCGACCTCTTCGGCGAGCGGGCGGTTGGCCGACCCGCTCAGAAGCAGCATCTGGCTGCGCGACAGCGAAAGGTCCGTCATAGGTTACAGCCCGAAAAAATACCCAGTTAGGGCCACGGGCGTCAACCGGGACGGCAGGCGGGCGCGGGCGGGGCCGGATCAGGCGGAAAAGCTAACAGCACTGTCCAGGGACGGCGCGCGGAGCGCCGCGTCAGCCGCGGCGCGTGAGCCCCGTGTCGGGCGGCGGGGGGGCCGGCGGTGGCGGCGGCGGCGGCGGAGCCGTCGTATCGGGCGGCAGGGACTCCGGCGGCTGCGGCGGGAGGGGCGGTGCGGTGACGACGCCGGGCGTCGTGCCGGTGTCGACCACGACGAGGATCGCCGCGCTCGTGAGCGTCCCCGAGGCGGCCACGATGCTGTCGAGCCCCGGGCGCCGGGTGTGCACGAGCCCGCTCGCGTCGACGATGGCGACCGTGGTGTCGGTGACGCTCCAGTGGATGATCCGGCCCGGGGCGGGAACGCCGGAGGCGTCGAGCACGACGGCGGCGAAGCGCACGCTGTCGCCCACGCTCACCGTGTCGCCGAACGGGGTGATCCGCAGGGCTTCCGCGCCGCTCCCGGGCGCCCCGCCCGGTGCGCTGCCGGGCCCGCCCGGACTCGCCGTGTCGGCGGGCGTCCCGATGGGGGTGCCGCCGCCGGTGGTGATGACGCCGGGGGTGGAGGTGCCGAAGGTGCCCGAGCCGGCCTCGCAGGCCAGGAGGAGGGCGAGGGCGGCGAGGGCGAGCGGGCCGGTGAGCGGACGCAGGGACGCGGGCATGGCGCGGACTCCGGGCCGACGTGGTGCGGGGAAGGGCGACACGGCCATGCTACGAGCCCCTGCCCGCGCGGGCGGTGCGCCACGCCACACCGCGGCCCTCATGCCCGGCGCGCCCGGCGCCGCGCGGCTGGTCGCGACCCGGGCGAGCGAGTACCTTTGACCGCGCTGCCCCGTGGTGTAATCGGCAACACGTCTGACTTTGGATCAGAAGACTCCTGGTTCGAGCCCAGGCGGGGCAATGCAGGCGGTTCGGATGGAGGAAACCCTCCGGGGGCTCATCGCGATGAGCCCCCGGAGGGTTTCGTGTTCACGGTATCCCGCCGCGCCCGCCCGCCTACTCGCCGCCGCGCGAGTGGCGCTTGCGATAGGCGAGCAGCGTGATACCGACGCAGACGAGGAAGGCCGGGATCGCCAGCATCGCCATCGCCGGCAGCATCGCGTGCACCGACGGCAGCGTCACCGGCGGGGCTCCTCCGGCGCCGTCATCGGTGCAGGGCCAGGAGGCGGCGGGCGTCCGCCCAGAACTGGTTCATCATCAGCAGCACGAAGAGGAGCGTCGAGATCACGCTCCAGAACACCAGCGGCCGCTCGTAGCGCAGGTGCATGAAGTAGAGGAGCGCGAGCAGGGCCTCGATCACCGCGAGGCCGAGCAGCACGGGGAGCAGCAGCCGCGCCGGGAGCCGCGCGTACGTGACCTGGACCTCGATGCCCACGATCAGGACCAGCGCGAGCCAGACGCCGACGTAGGCCGGAAGCCGGTGGCGGTGGGCGGTGCCTGCCGGAGCCATGCGATCACCTCCTGCCGCGGAGCGCGCGCATCGCGCGGTCACCGCGCGTTCATGAGATAGACCAGGGGGAAGACGAACATCCACACCAGGTCGACGAAGTGCCAGTAGAGTCCGGTGGTCTCGACGTGCCCGGCCCCGAAGCGGCCGCTGCGGACGCCGAGGGCGATGACGACGAGCGCCACCACGCCGCCCACCACGTGCAGCAGGTGCAGGCCGGTGATGCTGAAGAACGTCGCGCCGAAGATCGGCGGGCCGCCCAGCGGGTTCGTGCCCGGCCGCCAGCCCTCGGCGATCATGGCGAACCACTCCCGCAGATGCAGTCCCGCGAACGCGAGCCCGAGGAGCACGGTGGCGCCCAGCCGGCGCACGGTCGCTTCCCGCCGTCCGGCCTCGGCGGCGCGGGTGGCGGCGAGCATCGTGAGGCTGCTCGTCAGCAGGATCACGGTCATGATCACGGCGTTGAGGATCGTCGGCACGAAGGCGAACGGTCGGGACCAGGTCGGGCTGCCCACCCGCAGATAGCCGTAGCCGAAGAGGATGGCGCCGAAGGTGGCGGCGTCGGCCGTGATGAAGAGCCAGATCGCCAGGTTGCGGGACGGGAGCCCGAGCGGTGACGCCTCCACCGCGACGTGTGCGACGTGCGAGACGGGCGCGGTGGGGCCTACCGCCGGGGCGGCGGCGTCGCGGGGCAGGAACAGCTCGGGGTCGCTCATGGCGTGCACGCCCCTTCCGAGGACGACTACAGCCGCAGGACGAGGAGGCCCAGGAGATAGAGCCAGAGGGCGTCCATGAAGTGCCAGTAGAGCGCCGCGCCGTCGAGCGCGGGCGGCGGGAGGAGGACGGGGCCGCGGACCCGGCTCAGCGCGTATCCGAGCGCCGTGATCCCGCCGAGGAGGTGGAGCGCATGGAGCCCGGTGAGGACGTAGAAGAACGAGCTGGCCGGGTTGGTGGCGAGGTAGACGCCTTGCGCGGCGAGCTCGCGCCACGCCGCGACCTGGCCGGCGACGAAGAGCAGCCCCAGCCCCAGCGTGATCCGGAGCCAGCGGCGGCCCTCGGCCGGGGCCCGCCGGCCGAACCCGCGCCGGCCCAGCTCCAGGGTCGCGCTGCTCGCGAGCAGCACCACGGTATTGCCGAAGAGCAGCGGCGGCAGTCGGAGGTGCCGCCAATCCGGGGCCCCGCCCTGGCGGACGAGCAGGGCGCTCGTGTAGGCCGCGAACGACATCGCGATCGCCGCGATGCCGAGCCAGACGCCGGTGCGGATGGCGGCGCCGGGTGCCGGCCGGGGCACGGCGTCCACCTCACACCTCGCCCAGCTCGGGAGCGGCCTGCATCACGAAGTCGCCGGTGGGGCCGGGCACCCCGTACTCGTTCGGGCCGCGGGCGACGACCGGAGGGTGGCCGCCGAAGTTGTCCGCCGGCGGGGGCGACGACGTGGCCCACTCGAGGGTGGTCGCCTCCCAGGGGTTGTCGGGGGCCTTCGCGCCGCGCAGCCGGCTCCGGATCAGATTCGCCAGAAAGACGAGCTGCACGGCCCCCGTGAACAGCGCCGCGATCGTGATGAACCGGTGCAGCGGGAGCGAGCCCTTCATGTAGTCGTCCGTGAACGCCGAGTAGCGGCGCACGTTCCCGGCCAGTCCGAGATAGTGCATCGGCATGAAGATGCAGTAGACCCCCACGAGCGTCAGCACGAAGTGCAGTTTCCCGAGCCGCTCGTCGAGCATCCGGCCGTACATCTTGGGGAACCAGAAGTAGACGCCCGCGAAGATCCCGAACATCGCGGCCACGCCCATGACGAAGTGGAAGTGCCCCACGACGAAGTAGGTGCCGTGCAGATAGGTGTCGATGGATGGCTGCGCGAGGAAGAAACCGCTCATGCCGCCGGTCACGAAGACCGACACGAAGCCGAGGCAGAACAGCGCCGCCGTCGTGAGCCGGAGCCGGGAGCCGTAGAGGGTGCCGATCCACAGCAGCGTCACGATCGTGGCCGGGATCGTGATGATCAGCGTGGGCACGGAGAACAGGGTGGCCGAGACGGGGTTCATTCCGCTCAGGAACATGTGGTGACCCCACACGGTGTAGCTGAGGAACCCGATCGCGACCATGCAGCCGATCACCACCCGGGGCCCGAGCAGCGGCTTGCGCGCGAAGGCCGGCAGGATGTGCGACACGATGCCGAAGCCCGGCAGGATGGCGATGTAGACCTCGGGGTGCCCGAAGAACCAGAAGAGGTGCTGCCAGAGCAGCGGCGAGCCGCCGGTGTGCGGCTGCAGCCGGTCGCTCACGACCAGGCCGCCGGGGACGAAGAAGCTCGTGCCCGCCACCCGGTCGAGCAGAAGCAGGATGCACGCCGGCAGCAGCACCGAGAAGGCGATCAGGGCGATGACCGAGGTGATGAACCAGGCCCACGTCGACTGGGGCAGGCGCATCAGCGACATCCCCCGGGTGCGGCAGTCCAGCGTGGTGGCGATGAAGTTGAGCGAGCCCAGCAGCTGGGCGACGCAGAAGAGGGCGATCGAGCAGACCCAGAGCGTCTGGCCCAGCCCCTGTCCGGGGCCCGCGTCCTTCCCGATCGCGCTGAGCGGAGCGTAGGCGGTCCACCCCGAGAGCGGTGGTCCCTCCGGGACGAAGAAGGCGGCGACCAGGACCAGGAACGCCGCGAGGGTCACCCAGAAGGACATCATGTTGAAGCGCGGGAACGCCATGTCCTCCGCGCCCACCTGGAGCGGCAGCACGAAGTTCCCGAAGCCCGCGAACGGCGCCGTGGTCAGCACGAAGAAGACCATGATCGTGCCGTGCATCGTCATGAGCGAGAGATAGAGCTCGGGCGTCATCACCCCGTTGGGGGCGCGGTTGGGCGCCAGCGCCCCGAGCCCCGGCAGCGCCGCCTCGGGGTAGGCCAGGTGGAAGCGCATGAGCCAGGAGAGCACCATGCCGGTCAGCACCGCGACGAGGGCGAGGTCCAGGTACTGCCTGCCGATGACCTTGTGATCGAGACTGAAGACGTGGCGCCGCAGGAAGCCGGGCGGGGCCGCCGGGTGCGGCGGGCGGACCCGGCCCTGCAGTGCGTGGCGGCGGACGACCGGCGGGGGGGCGGTATCGGACATGGGGCGCGCTCCTGCTACTCCGGGCTCTGCTCCTTGAGCCACTGCGCGAAGCGGTCGGGCGGGAGGACTTCGAGATAGGCCCGCATGTTGTAGTGCCCGAGACCGCAGAGCTGGGTGCAGACGATCTCCCGCTTCGTCGCGCGGGTCGCGGTGAAGTGGAGGGGAATCGTCAGTCCCGGCACGAAGTCCTGCTGGAGGCGCAGATCGGGGACGTAGAAGGAGTGCCCCACGTCCTTGGCGTGCAGCGTCAGCAGGATCGGCCGGCCGACGGGCACCTCGAGCGTGGCGGAGATGATGTCGTCGCGCGCGGCGGTGTCGTTCGCGGGGTCGAGGCCGAAGAAGTTGCCGCTGCCCTCGTCCATCAACTCCGGGTGGACCGCGCCGAGCTTCCCGTCCGGCCCCGGATAGCGGAAGCAGTAGGCGAACTGCTCGGCCTGGACGTCGATCGCGAGCGCGTTCGGCGCGGGCGGCGTGAGAAAGATCCGGCTCCAGACCCGGGTGCCGATCAGCGTCAGCACGGCGATCTCGAGGCCGACGAGCACGACGGCGAAGCCCACCATCGGGGCGGCGCCGCCGGGGAAGACGCGGATCGGGTGCGCGGCGCTGCGCCCGCCGTAGCGCCAGGCGAAGACCGCGAGCGTGAGCTGCGCGGCGACGAACAGGACCCCGGCCGCGACCATCGTCTCGGTGAGCTGGCGGTCGATGCCGATGCCGAGGGTCGAGATGTCCGGCGGCGGCCACCAGATGCGCGCGACGAAGATCCCCGTCGAGACCAGGGTGATCAGCGCCACCAGGACTGCGAACAGTTTGCCCACGTTGCGTCCGCCCTTCGCGCGCCGCGACCCGCCGGGGTCAGTACGGCAGGGCCTTGAAGACGAAGTCCGCCGTCGCGGCCTTGGTGCCCGTGACGGTCACCTCCTGGCTCTGGGTGCCGAACTTCTCGTGCCAGGCGGTGATGGTGTACTTGCCCGGCGCGAGGCCGGTCAGCTCGAACTTCCCGTCGTTCCCGGTCAGGGCGGAGTGCGAGGTGGGCAGGACCGCGAAGTAGCCGTGCATCCAGGGATGGATGTTGCACTTGACCGGGATGAACTCGGGCTTCGCGTACGCGGTCCGGATCGGCGGACTCCCCGTCGGCTGCGACTTGTTCCACTCCGGGTTCGCCTTCGGCATCGGGTGGATGTTGTGCGAGATCGGATCGTCGTTGTAGATCGTCAGCGGCTGGCCCGCCTGCATCACGGCCACGTGCGGCAGATACTGGCAGCCCTTCTGGTCGTAGCGCACGGGCGTCGTCGCGGCGGCGCCGGCCGCGCCGCCGGCCGAGACGTAGACGACGACGTTCTCGACCGCGTTGCCGGGGCCGGTCACGACGTTCTCGACCATGATCGGCGTGGCGTGCTCCTTCGCGCAGGCCGGCTCCTTGGCCATGTCGATCGGACGCATCTTCGGCGGTGTGCCGGTGAAGGTGACGGTGCCACTGACGGAGCCCGCTGCCGGGGCCGGGCGCGAGGCGCCGGTGAGGGCGACCCCTCCGACGACGACCAGCGCGGAGGCGAGGAGCGGGAACTGGAGGGAGCGAATACGCATCGGAACACCCCTGCGCGAACTGCGCGAGACGGGAAGCGAGCGGGGCTACTGGCCGCTCTGGTCGGGGCCGAGGGGCGGGAGCTCCCGCGCGTGCGCGGGAAGCCACGCCTGCCAGAGCCTGGCCTCGGGGGTGGGAAGTCGTTGCATGGTGCGGAGGAAGTGCACCAGGTCCCACGCCTCCGCCGGCCGCAGGTTGTCGGCGAACGACGGCATCGGCGTGCCGTCGACGCCGGTCATGAAGATGCGGTAGAGATCCTGGTTGGTCTCCCCGCACTTGAAGCGCGTTCCGGTCGAGAAGTTGTAGGGCCGGATCGGGTTGTCCTTGCTGTCGGTCAGACTGGAGGCGGACGGGCCGTCGCCGTGCCCGGTCGTGCCGTGGCACTTCCAGCAGTCCATCTTCTGGAAGAGCGCCCGGCCGCGGAGAATGCTCTCCACCGTCACGGGCGTCTCGGGCGGAATGGCGAGCGGGGTGCGCGCCCCGGGACTCGCCCAGCGCGGCGAGAAGGTCTTGATGTAGGCGACGAGATCGACCCGGGTCTGGCGCGGCAGCGGCAGCCACGGCGGCATGTTCGTCGTCACGAAGCCGCGCGAGACCGAGTGGTAGAGATCCTCGTCGGTGGGCAGCGCGCCGGTCGGCGTCGAGCGGCACTTGAACGTGGCGGCGGTGAAGTCGCGGGGCTTGGGCTCGATCCACTGGGCGTTCTCCCCGTTGCCGTCGCCCGCCGGGCCGTGGCAGCCGATGCAGTAGCGCCGGTAGGCCGCTGCGCCCGCGTGCGCGTTGCCCCGCATGCCGTCCACCCGGGTCTCCTGGGCCGCGGCGGGGCGGCCGCCGCCGGCCGCCAGCAGCAGCAGGACCAGGGCGGCCGCGGAGCCGAGCGCCGAAACCTTCGTTCTCCTCTGGCACATCTGGGCCCTCCGTTCGTCAGAAGGCGAAATCGAACGCGACCAGCACGCTGGTGCTCCACACGTCGGTGTCCGGCGCGAGGGGCGGCAGCCCCACGCCGTCTCCGCTCAGCGGCACCCCGCCGACGGTCTTGCTGAACGCGACCTCGGCGGTCGCGGCGAGCCCGGCCCGGCTGAACATGATCGGGTACCCGCGGACCCCGAACGTGAAGGCGTCGACGTTGCCCAGCGACTTCGGCGTGTCGGGGAGCGCCTGGCGGGCCATGCGCACGATCTCGCTGCGCTGGATCAGCAGCAGCTGGGTGCCGACATAGAAGTGCGTCTCGAGAAGCGCACCATTCCAGATCGGGCTCTGGGCCCCGGTCGGGAGCGGCGCGCCGACCGGGGTGCCGGTGGCGAGGTACTTGTCGTCCGAGGCATGCACGTAGAACGGCAGGAACTCGAGGTTGCCGAGGAAGAAGTCGCCCACTGCGCCGATCCGATAGAAGCGCTTGTGGTTGGTGCCGGTGCCGGGGACCGGCTCGCCGCCGGCGGTGGTGAAGGTCGTGGGCCGCTGGCCGACGTAGCCGAACACCCCGAGCCGCTCGATGCCGAGGCGGCCCGCGTCCACGGCCTGGCTCAGCGTGAGCATGCCGTCGTAGGCGCCGCTGGCCGTCAGCCCCGGCTCGCCGCTGGTGTTGGTGAGGACGGCGAGGCTGTAGCGGCTGTAGCTGTTGGCCGAGTGGCCCATCAGCTCGGCGCCGATCTGATTGTCGCCGAGGCCGAAGGTGGTCGCATCGCCGATCGGGACGAAGTGATAGCTCTGGTAGAGGCCGCCGTTGCCGGAGAGGGTGACGATCCGCTTCTCGGAGAGGAGATTGTCCAGCTCGAACTTGCCCAGCTTCAGGTTGGCCCAGCTCGACTTCAGCAGGTTGTCGAGCCGGACGAACGCCGCCTCGATGCCGACCGTGCCGTCGGCGTCGATCGTCGGGACGAAGCCGAAGGTGATGTTCCGGTAGAGCGTGCCGAGCAGGAGGAGGTCGGCGCCCGAGATGTCGAACCCCGACTGCGTGACCGTTCCCTCGGCGACCCCGCCGGCGGTGTCGCCCGGCACCAGGTCGATCGGCTGGTGCGTGGTGCGCTCCAGGCGCCACTGGGGCGTGGTGCGCACGGCGATGGGCCAGTAGGCCGGCGCCTGCCAGATGGGCGAGTCGCGGTCGTTGCCGAGCTGGTAGCCGTTGTCCTTGAAGCGCTGGCCGAAGGCGTTGAGCTCGGGCCAGGCGGTATGGCAGGCGGAGCAGGCCAGGCCGTACTTGCGGGCGAAGGCCGGGATGGCCGAGTGCGCGTGCCGCACCCAGACGCGGCCGTCGTAGACCACGACCGTGTTCGGCCGGCTGCGGATGTAGGACGCGTAATCCGGGCGGCCCCCGGAGAGCGGCGCGGGCGCGCCCGCGGCGGGGGCGACGGGGGCGGCGGCGAGGGCGAGGCCGAGGCCCAGACCCAGAGCGCGCGGCCCCAGGCGGCGGTGCGGGTGCTGAAACGGCCGGTCGAGCATGACGCCTCCCATGAGTCGGGACACGTCGCGTCGGGCGGGGCGTTGCTCGGGAGCGGAGGCCGGCGAGACGACGCGGCAGCACGGCGTGGCGCGTGAGTCGTCTGGATGGTGCGCGCTGACTACCCTCGGGGTGCGCGCCGGAGGCCGAGCCGTCCGGCGGATCGGGTGTCGTTCGGAACAGGCGTAGCGGACCGTCGCGACGACGACGGACCTGCGTCGCCGGTCCTCTCAATCGAATGACACGCAGCCGACCGATTGTCGGGTGGGCGGCTCGTCGGGTGGGCGGCTCGTCGGGGGGGCGGCTCGTCGGCGCCGGGAAGCGGGGCGGAGGGAGGCGGGCCGCCTCAGGCCGGGGAGGTGACCGGTCCCGGCGCGGCGGTGGCGAGGGTCTCGACCGCGGTCGTCGTGCCGTACTTGCGGCCGAGCATCAGCTTCGCGTCGTCGCGGTCGCGCGCGGTGCGGTAGACGGCGAACAGCGTGGAGCCCGAGCCGCTCATGCGGCAGAGCAGAGGATGGGTGCCGGCCAGCGCCTCGAAGGCGGCGCGCACCTCGGCGAGGCGGCCGAAGACGGGGGACTCGAAATCGTTGCCCCCCATCCGGGCGACGTCGCCCCAGGTGGAGAGCGCGTCGAGGTCGAGCGCGAGCCCGCCGCGGCGCGCCGTCGCGCCTCGGGCCTCGGAGACCCAGCCGTAGGCCTCCGCCGTGCCGACGGCGACGCGGGGGGTGAGCAGGAGCGCGGGCGCGGCCGGGAGCGGCGGCAGCCGCAGCAGCCGCTCGCCGTGGCCCCAGGCGAGCGCGAGCGGGGCGCCGCTCACGAAGAAGGGCACGTCGGCGCCGAGGCGGGCACCGTACTGCAGCAGCTCGTGGCGGGGGACCGCGTGATTGGCGAGCGCGTTGACGGCGTGGAGCGCCGCGGCCGCGTCGCTCGAGCCGCCGCCGAGACCGGCCTGCACGGGGATCCGCTTGGTGAGCCGGAGATGCACGCCGAAGCGGTGGCCGGTGCCGTCGAGCACCAGCTTCGCCGCGCGCACGGCGAGGTTGTCCGCCTCGGCGCCGGTGTCGGCGCCCGTCACCTCGAGCGTCAAGCCGCGGCCCTCGCGCCGCTCGGCGGTGAGCTCGTCGGCGAGACTCACCAGGCAGAAGAGCGTCTCGAGGCCGTGGTAGCCGTCCGCCTCGCGCGCGAGGACGCGGAGGAAGAGGTTGAGCTTCGCGTGCGCGCGGAGCGTGACGGCGTCGCTCATGCCGCCCCCGCGCTCATCCGCGCGCCGGCGTCGCCGCGGCGCCCGCCGCGGAATCCGCCGCGGAATCCGCCGCGGAATCCGTCGTGGAATCCGTCGCGGGCTCCGCCGGGGTCGCGGTCGCCGCCGCGGCCCTTTCGCCCGCGCGGCTCAGGTCGCGCAGTCCGCCGGGCATCCGGGCCACCGACCAGAGGCCCAGCAGCGTGATCGGCACGAACGTCGTGAGGTGGTACGTCACGGCGTAGGCGGAGGCGGGCCCGTTGCCGACGCCGTAGAGCGCGAGCGCCGCGACGATGACCGCCTCGAAGACGCCGGCGTAGCCCGGCGTGCTCGGCGCCGCGATGCCGAAGATCAGGAGCCCCTGCACGAGGAGCGCCGCGGCGAAGTTCACCGGATGCCCGACCTGCAGGTCGAAGGCGAGGAAGGCGAGGTAGAACGCGAGCCCGTTGAGGAGCCAGTGCGCGAGCGACCAGGCGAGGACGGCGAGGAGCCGTCCCGGTGAGCGCAGCACCGCGAGCCCGTGCCGCACGCCGTCGATGAGGGCGACGAGCCGGTCGGCGAGCCCGCGCGCGGGCACCAGCCGCCGCACCACGCGCTCCGCCGCGAGCGGCCAGGCGACCACGGCGCCGGCGAGCGCGAGCGCGACGAGGCAGACGATGCCGGCGCCGGTGGCGGCGTGCGAGACCGAGACGCCGCCGACCGTGACGTTCGGCGAGAGCCCGGGCGAGAAGAGGGCCACGGCGAGCAGGAGCACGACGGCGAGCCCGTCGAAGATCCGCTCCACCGCGATCGAGCTCAAGGCGGCGCTGAGGCGGGTGCCCCCCAGCCGGCTCACCGCGACGCAGCGCAGCACCTCGCCCGCGCGGAGCGGGAGGACGTTGTTCGCCATGAAGCCGATCGCCGTCGCGTGCCAGAGCGGGCCCCAGGCGACCGGCCCACCGTCGTCGCGGCGCAGCAGGAGGCGCCAGCGCAGCGCGCGCACCACGAAGCAGAACGTCGCGACGGCGACGGCGGCCAGGAGCCAGCCCGGGTGCGCGCCGGCGACGTAGCCCAGGAACTCGTGCAGCTGCACGCCGCGGAAGGCCCACACCAGGAGCGCGAGCGAGACGCCGACGCCGACGAACGACGCGACGAGCCGCCGCCCGCGCGAGGGCGCGGGCGGCATGGCGGTGATGGTATCGGGAGACGTCGGGGTCACGCGTCGTCGAGCGCGAGGGGGACGAGGTCGAGGAGCTCGTCGAGGAGCGGGCGGACGGCGGCGTCGGCGGGCGCGACGCCGTCGCCGGCGAGCCGGGCGGCGAGCGCGTCGCGCACTTCACGGGCGCGCTCGAGCGCCGCCCGGCCGCGGTAGCAGAGGGCGCCGATATCCACGATCGCGGGCTCGAGCGTCGGGGCGACCGGCTCCGGCGCGGCCGCCGGCTCCGGTTCCGGCTCCGGTTCCGGCTCGACCACGCCCGGCACGGTGGCGGGCTCGAGATAGGACTCGCGCACCGGCACCCCGGTCGCGGGGGCCACGAGTGCGCGCAGCGACGGCTCGCCGAGCCCGCGCTCGCGCACGAGGAGGGCGTAGGTGGCGAAGCTCGCCTCGAACGGGGTGAGCGCGGGCTGCGCCGCCGGCTCGGGCACCGCGTCGGGCGGCGTCACCGGCACGGCCGCGACCACCTCAGGGGCGACCGCCTCGGGGGCGAGCGTGTCCGGGGCGAGCGCCTCGATCGGCACGATCGGCGGCTCGGCGCCGTCGGGCGCGAGCGCCTCGATCGGCACGACGGGAGAGGTGGCGAGCTCGGCGGCAGCCGGGTCGCCCCGGCGGACGATGAGCGGCTCGCCCTCGAGCGCGAGCGCCTCGATCGCGACCACCCCATCGGCCGGCTCGACGGGCACGGCGAGCGGGGCTGCGATCGGCTCCTCGACCGCGGTGGCGAGCGGGGGCGCGACGGGTCTCTCGACGAGCGTCTCAAGGGCCGATTCCGCCGCCGGCGCGGCGGCGGCCGCGCCGCGGAGCCGCGTCGCGAGGGCGGCGAGCGCGTCGCCGAGCGTGCCGAGCCGCCCGGGCTCGGCGGCGCCGTGCAGCAGCGTGCCCGCCTCGCGCAGGACGGCGGCGAAGCCCGCCGGGTCGGCCGCCGCGGCGCCGCTCGCGATGGCGGTGCGCGCGGCGTCGGCGAACGCGCCCGCGCCCGCGGCCACCGACGCGGGCGCCGCCGTGGCGAGTGTGCGGAGCGCGGCGACGAGGCCGTAGAGCCGGAGGTCGCGCTCGGTCTGGGAGCGCGCATCCTCGAGCCCCGCGGCGGTCTGCGCGAGGTGCTCGCCGTGGCTCACGAGCTCGAGCGGGCCCAGCGGGGCCGGCGCGGTGAAGGGCGGCTGCGTCGGGCTGCGCATCGCGTCGGGATCCCCCGCGACGAGCAGCGACTCGACCGGCACCACGTCGCGCTCGGCCGCGAAGGCGCGCAGCAGCAGGTCGGTGAAGCGGCGCGCCTCCTCGGTGTCCGGCGTCGGGCGGCCGTCGTCGGCCACGTCGCGCGAGACCCGCGTGAGCGCCTGCGCGCCGGCGTCGAGCACCCGGGCGACGCCGGGCGGGGGGGCGAAGAGCCGGGTGAGGTCGCCCATGGCGAGCTCGAGCCCGTCGAGGATCTCGGGCAGCGGGGACAGGTCCGACAGCTCGGCGAGCCCCCGCAGCGACTGCATCCGCCGGAGCACGACGTGGAGCGGCTCGCGGTTCGCGGGGTCGGCATCGAAGGCGCGGGCGGCGCGGTCGAGCGCGCTCGCGATGAGCGCCCCCTCGCGCGCGACGAAGGCGCGCACCCCGGGGTTGAGCTCGCCGGGCCGCGCGCGCGGCGTCCAGCCGCGCTCGCCCAGGGCGCCGCCGGCGAGGTCCTCGAGCGCGCCGGCGAGCCGGGTCGCGCGCTGGGTCTCGGCGTCGGTCCACTCCCGGCTCCGGCGCACGAGGAGACGGAACTCCTCGACCGCCTGCGCCGACTGCTCGCGGGTCGCCGCATCCCACGGACGCCGGTCCTCGCGGAAGGCGCGTGCGAGCGCCTCGAGCCCCGCCGCGGCCCGGGCGATCTGCGGCTGGTTGGCCATGAGGGCCGAGCCGCGGAGCCCGCGCGCGGTTCGCACCAGCTCGACCGGGTCCGGACCGTCGGGGCGGGTGACGAGCGTCTCCAGACGGTCGAGATAGTCGCCGGCCTCGAGCGCGAAGAAGTCAGCCGTCCCGAGGGGACTCGTCATGGCGCCTCGCTCTGGATGTGGGCAGGGGAACGGGATACGGAAGAGGAAGTCTAGGCCGCGGACCCGGCCCTCGCCAGGGTGACGAGGCGGAGCATCTCCCGTACCGCGGCCTCCATTCCGACCATCACCGCGCGGCTCACGATGCTGTGGCCGATGTTCAGCTCCTCGAGCTCGGGGATCGCGGCGACGGGGGTGACGTTCCGATAGGTAAGTCCGTGTCCCGCGTGCACGTGCAGCCCCTGCTCGGCGGCGTGGCGCGCGGCCGCGCGCAGCTCGTCGAGCGCGGCGTCGCCCTCACGCCAGGTGTGGGCGTAGCGGCCGGTGTGGAGCTCGACGGCGGGGACGCCGAGGGCGCGCGCGGCGTCGATGGCGCGCGGGTCGGGGTCGATGAAGAGACTGAGGTGGATGCCCGCGTCGCGCATCCGCGCGATCGCGTCGGCGAGGCGGGCGCCGCCGGCCCGGACGTCGAGGCCGCCCTCGGTCGTCACCTCCTCGCGCCGCTCGGGGACGAGGGTGGCCTGGTAGGGGCGGAGCCGGCAGGCGAGGGCGACGATGTCGGGGTGCGTGGCGAGCTCCAGGTTGAGCACGGTGCCGACCGAGCGCGCGAGCCGCTCGACGTCGTCGTCCTGGATGTGCCGCCGGTCCTCCCGCAGGTGCGCCGTGATGCCGTGCGCGCCCGCGGCTTCGCAGAACGCCGCGGCCTCGACGGGGTCGGGCTCGTCGGTGCGGCGGGCCTGCCGCACGGTGGCGACGTGATCGATGTTGACGTAGAGGCGCATTGCCCGGGACCTGTCGCGTTCGTTAAGTTCGCTCTGACCCCTCACACTGCGAGAGATCCGTGACCCATCGCTGGCTTACCGGCGGCCCGCGCCGCTCCGCGCGCCGCCTCGCGTCCGCGCTCGTGCTCGCGTCCGGGCTCGCGCTCGGCGCCGCCGGCTGCGGCGCGTCGGCCGCCGCGGGCGCGTCGGCCACCTCCCCGGCGGCGTCGCCGAAGGAGACCGTCAGCGCCTTCCTCCAGGCCGTCGCCGACAGCAATCTCACCCGCATGGCGACGCTGTGGGGTACCGAAAAGGGCGCGGCGACCCGCACCGGCCAGCCGGCCGACTGGGAGCGCCGCGTCCTGATCATGCAGGCCTACCTGCGCGGCACGACGCACAAGATCGTCGCCGAGGACAAGGGCGAAACCGACAACCAGCGCATCGTGCACGTCCAGATCCGCCGCGAGGACTGCGCGTACATGGTACCGTTCACCACCATCCGCAGCAACCGCGACGGGTGGCTGGTCTACCGGTTCGACCTGCGGGCCGCCGGCGCGCCGGGCCGGCCCTGCGACGACCAGGGCGTGCAGGCGCAGCAGCAGTAGGCGGCACCGGCGGCCGCCTTCGGGGCCGGGCGCAGGCCGGGGAACCGGTCCGCTCCCGGCCCCGGTTATCTTACTCGGTGAGCTCGAGCAGGATGCCGGCCGTGGTCTTCGGGTGCACGAAGGCGATCCGGCGGCCGCCGGCCCCCTGGCGGGGCACCTCGTCGATCAGCCGGTAGCCGGCCGCGCGGCAGGCCGCGAGCGCCGCGTCGAGGTCGGGCACCCGGTAGCAGACGTGGTGGATGCCGGGGCCGCGCCGGGCGAGGAAGCGGCCGATGGGGCTGTCGGGCCGGTCGGAGGTGAGTAGCTCGACCTCCGACTCGCCGAACGGGAGCGAGACGATGGTGGCGCCGTCGGCCTCCTCGGGCGCGTGGGGCTCGAGCCCCAGGACGTCGCGGTAGAAGCCGAGCGCCGTCTCGAGGTTCTCGACGGCGATGCCGATGTGGGCGATGCGGGGACGATCCGACACGCGGGTGTCTCCGGGAACCAGTGGATTGTCAGTCGAAGTAGGGAAGTACCATGGACCGCCGACCCGGGCCGCCGTGGCCCGGCCGACCTTGGAGAATAACAGCATGGGCACTGCGAACGGTCTGACCGTAGCCGTCACGGACGACAACTTCACCAGCGAGATCGAGCAGTCCAACGGGCTCGTCCTCGTCGACTTCTGGGCGACGTGGTGCGGGCCCTGCCAGGCCATCGCGCCGATCCTCGAGCAGATCGCCTCGGACTACAACGGCCAGCTCAAGGTCGGCAAGGTGGACGTCGACGCCAACCAGCGCACCGCGATGCGCTACAACGTCCGCTCGATCCCGAGCATCCTCTTCTTCAAGAACGGCCGCCACGTGGACACCGTGGTCGGCAGCGTCCCGCGCGCGACGCTCGAGGGGAAGATCAAGCAGCACCTCGGCTAGGCGGGACGGCGGGAAGGGGCGGGACGGCGGGAGGTGGCTGCCTCGCACGGAGCGATTCCGTGCACCCGAGCAGCCCTCCCGCCGTCCCGCCCTCCCGCCCGTGCCGGTACGACCCAACCCGCACCCCGACACCTCCCGCCTCCCATGCCCCTCGCCACCCTCTACGTCGTCGCCACGCCGCTCGGGAACCTGGGCGACCTCACGCTGCGCGCGGCGGAGACGCTGCGGGCGGTGCCGGTCGTGGCGGCCGAGGACACGCGGCGGACGCGGGGGCTCCTCACCCATCTCGGCGCCAGCCCGCAGCTCCTGAGCTTCCACCAGCACTCGGATGCGCGGCGCATCGAGGTCCTGCTCGCCATCCTGCGCGAGGGGCGCGACGTGGCGCTCGTGACCGACGCGGGGACGCCGGCGATCAGCGATCCCGGCGCCGAGCTCGTCGCGGCGGTGCGCGCGGCGGGGGGCACGGTCGTCCCCATCCCCGGGCCGTCGGCCGTGGCCACGGCGCTCAGCGTCGCGGGGCTCGGCGGCGACCGGTACCTCTTCCTGGGCTTCGTCCCACGCAAGGGGCGCGAGCGGCAGGCGCTCCTCGCGCGCGCGGCGGCGGAGGAGTGGCCGGTCGTCTTCTTCGAGGCGCCGCCCCGGCTCGTGGCGCTGCTCGAGGACCTCGCGGCGCTCGCCGGCGCCGGCCGGCCGGCGGTGGCGACGCGCGAGCTCACGAAGCTGCACGAAGAGGTGGTGGCCGGCACGCTCGCGGAGCTGATCGCGCACTTCACGCGGACCGAGCCGCGCGGGGAGTTCACCGTGGTGCTGGGCGGCGCCGGGAAACCCGCCGCGCCGCCCGACCGTAGCGAGGAGGCGGCCGAGCTCGCCACGGCGCTGCTCGCCGACGGGCTCACGCGCAAGGAAGTCGTCCGCCGCCTCACCGAGGGACTGGGCCTCGCGCGCAACGACGCGTACCGGCTCGTGATGGAGCTGCCCGCATGACCGCCGTCAGGTTCGCCGTTTCCAGGACTGCCGTCTCCCGTTTCCGGCCCGCGCTCGTCGGCGCCACGCTCGCGGCGCTCGCGACGCTGGGCACCGCGGCGCTCGCCCCCGCGCGCGCGCAGGCGCAGACGATGACGATCGGCCGGCTGCACTATGACGGCGGTGGCGACTGGTACGCGAACCCCTCGAGTCTGCCGAATCTGCTCACCGCGATCCGCACGCGCACCACGCTCCGGGTCGCTCCGGTCGAGCGCACCGTCACGCTCGCCGACGCCGACCTCTGGAACGTCCCGTACATCTACATGACGGGGCACGGCAACGTGCACTGGAGCGACGCGGACCTGAAGACGCTGCGGCGCTACCTCGAGCAGGGCGGCTTCCTGCACGTGGACGACAACTACGGGATGGACGCCTCGATCCGCGGGGAGCTGCGGCGGCTCTTTCCCGACCACCCGATGGTCGAGGTGCCGCTCGCGCATCCGATCTATCACCTCGTCTACGACCTCCCGCGCGGGATCCCCAAGATCCACGAGCACGACGGCAAGCCGGCGCAGGGCTTCGGCATCTTCCTCGACGGCCGGCTCGCCGTCTACTACAGCTACCAGAGCGACCTCGGCGACGGCTGGGAGGATCCCGAGGTGCACCACGATCCGCCCGAGAAGCGCGAGGCGGCGCTGCGGATGGGCGTGAATCTCTTCGCCTACGCCGTGGGGTACGGCGGGTGACCGGGTGAGCCGCACCGGCGAGGCGCTGCACCGGCTCGCCCGCCCGCTCCGGGGCCGGAGCCGCGCCGCCTGGCTCGCGACGGGGCTCGGGCTCGTGGCGCTCCTGCTGGGCGGCGCGGCGTGGCTCGTGCGGCTGGGGTGGCTCACGACGCCGCTCTGGGTGCTCGGCGCCTGGGCGCTCGCCCTCGTCGCGGCGCTCGCGCTCGCCTGGCATGCGCGCCGCCGCGACGCGGCGCTCGCGGCCGCGGGCCTCGCGCGCGCGCTCGAGGCGAGCGGCGCGTGGCGCCGCGGCGCGCTCACCGCGTTGCTCGAGCGCGCCGCGCCGGGCACGAGCGCGGCCCTCCTCGACGCCGCCGACCGCGCGCAGGCGGAGGACGTCCTGCGACGCGGCCGGGACGCACTCGCCCCGGTGGCCTCGACGGTGCAGCGGCAGGGAATGGCCGGCGCCCTCTGTCTCGCGCTCGGCCTCGGACTCTTCGTCTCTGCCGGCCCGCGCCACGGCCCGGCCGCGGCCCTCTGGGCGCCGGCCCGCGCCTGGCGCGCGGTGGTGGCGCCGGTGACGCTCGCGGCGAGCGCCACCACGGTGGACCGCGGCGCGCGGGTGACGCTCATGGCGGAGGCGATCGGCCGTCGCGCGGCGACGCTCTGGACCCGCGCGCCCGGCGAGGGCTGGCGCCCCCAGCCGCTCGCCTTCGACTCCACGGGCCGGGCCTCGGTCACGGTGGGGCCGCTCGAGAGCGACCTCTTCGCCCGCGTCACGAGCGGCAGCCGCGCCTCGGACACGGTGGTCGTGCGCGTGCGGACTCCCGCCTTCCTCGGCACGCTCACCGTCACGGCGCACTATCCCGCCTATCTCGGCATGGAGGCCGAGCCGGTGCCGACGAGCGGCGACACGCTGCTCCTGCCCGCGGGCACCCGGCTCGAGACCACCGGCGAGGCCACGGCCGAGCTGCGCGACGTGCGCTGGACGGGCGTCGCCTCGGACGGCGCGCCGCTCGGACAGATGCCGCTCGCCGTGACGGGCCGGACGCTCCGCGGGAGCTTCACCCCGGCGAGCTCGGGCGAGTACCGCCTCGTCGCCACCACCGCCGACGGCGCCCCGCTCGCGGGCGACACGGTGCGGCTCCCGATCCGCGTCGTCCCCGACAGCGCGCCGGTGGTGGAGATCCCGGTGCCGGGCGCCGACACGAGCGCCGCGGCCGACTTCCGGCTCCCGCTCGTCATCGACGTGCGCGACGACCACGGGCTCGCGAGCGTCGTCATCGAGACGCGCCGGGTGAGCCGCGCCGCGGGCGCGGAGCCGGTGCGGCGCCAGGCCGTGGCCCTTCCGCCCGGCCGGCCCGACCGCGCCATCCTCGGCGCCGCGCTCGACCTCGCCGCGCTCGGACTCCAGCCGGGCGACACGCTGCGCTATGCGGCCGTCGCGCTCGACGCGGCGCCGCGGCCGCACGCGGGCCGCTCGCGCGAGTTCGTCGTGCGGCTCGCGACCGTGGGCGAACTGCGCGCCGCCGCGCGCCAGGCGACGACGGCCATCGCGCAGCAGCTCGACTCGGTGACCGAGCAGAGCCGGCGCGTCGCCCGGCAGACCGAGGACCTCGCGCGCGAGCAGCGTGCGGGCGGCTCCGCCGGCCGCAACGACTCGCCGGCCGGCACGCCGCCCGAGCGTGCGCAGGAGCGGGCGCAGTCGCTGGGCTACGACCAGGCGAAGCGCGCCGAGGCGGCGGCCAAGGACCAGCAGGCGCTGGTGCAGCAGGCCGAAGCGGTGCAGAAGGCGCTCGAGGATCTCGCGAAGAACGCGAAGGCGGCGGGGCTCACCGATTCCGCCTTCCAGCGGCGGCTCGCCGAGGTGCAGGCGCAGCTCCAGCGCGCGCTCACGCCCGAGCTCCGCGCGAAGCTCGCGCAGCTGCAGCGCTCGCTCGAGAACCTCGACGCCGAGCAGACGAAACGGGCGCTCGAGGACCTCGCCCGGGCGCAGCAGGCGCTCCGGCAGGCGCTCGAGCGGAGCCGCGCGCTGTTCGAGCGCGCCGCGCTCGAGGGCGACGTCGCCTCGCTCCGGCAGGAGGCCCGCGACCTCACGCGCGACCAGCAGCAGTGGACCGACCGCGTGGCCGCCGCCGACAGCGCGCGCGCCGGCGCCGAGGAGCGACGGCTGGCGCAGCGCGCCGATAGCCTCGCCCGCGCGCTCCAGCGGCTGGCGGGCGACTCCGCGCGCGCCGCGCAGCTGGCCGACGCGCAGCGGCAGCAGCTCCAGCGCGCGGGCGACCAGGCGGGCCAGGCGGCGGGCCGGATGCAGCAGGCGAGTCGCGCGGCGCAGCAGGGCCGCCGGCAGGAGGCGCAGCAGCTGGGCCGCGAGGCCGCGCAACGGCTCCAGCCGGTCGGCGACGAAGTGGAGCAGGCGCGACAGGAGATGGCGCAGCGGTGGCGCGACGAGATCGCGCAGGCGCTCGAGCAGACGATGAGCGAAGCGAGCCGGCTCGCCGAGCGCCAGCTCGCGATCCAGCAGCAGCTGCAGCGCGGTGCCTCGCCGCAGGAGCTCCGGAGCGATCAGGCGGCGGTGGCCGAGGGGGTGCGGAAGCTCGCCGAGAAGATGCAGAGCACGGCGGGCAAGAATGCGCTGGTGCCGCCGCAGATCGGGCAGTCGCTCGCCGGGGCGGAGGAGCAGATGAAGCAGAGTCTCGACGCGATGTCGAGCGCGGGCGGGAGCCCGCGCGACGCGGCGGAGCGCGCGGGCGACGCGGTGGACGCGATGAACACCGCGGCGTACCAGATGATGCAGGCGCGCGCCGACGTCTCGGGCGCGTCGTCGGGCTCGGGCCTGGGCGAGGCGATGGAGCGGATGCAGCGGCTCGCGCAGCAGCAGAGCGGCCTGAGCCGCGACGCGAGCGGGCTCCTGCCGATGGCGGGCGGCGGGCAGATCGGGCCGCAGCTGCAGGCGCTGGGGGGCCGCCAGCGGGCGCTCGCCGCCGAGCTCGAGCGGATGCGCGGGCAGGGGCAGCTCGCCGGCGCGGGCGAGCTGGCCGAGGAGGCGAAGGACCTCGCGCGCCAGCTCGAGGCGGGGCGGCTCGACCGCACCACCGTCGAGCGCCAGCAGCGGCTCTTCCGCCGGATGCTCGACGCGGGCCGCACGCTGCAGGGGCAGGAGGAGGACTCGACCGAGCGGCAGAGCACCACCGCCCGCGGCGACAGCATCAGCATCCCGCCCGTGCTGCGCGCCCGGCTCCTCGGCGACGACGACCGGCCGCGGGTGCCGAGCTGGGACGAGCTCCAGCGGCTCTCGCCCGAGGAGCGGCGGCTGGTGGTGGACTACTTCCGGCGACTCGCCGAGCGGCAGGCGGCGGCACCCGCTCCGGCAGCTGCCGCCGGGGACTCGGCCCGATGAGCGCGCGCCGTCGCGCCACCGCGGCCGGCGCGGCCCTCGCGCTCCTTTGCGCAGCGCTCGCGCCGAGGACGCCGCTCGCCGCGCAGCGGGTGCAGCCCGCCGCCCAGAGCGCGATGGACCGCGCCTTCGACTTCGAGCGCCGCGGCGCCTATGCGGAGGCGGCGGAATCGTACCGCGCGGCGCTCGCCGAGCAGCCCGGCAATCTCGCGGCGCTCCTCGGCTTCGAGCGCGCCCTCGTGCCGCTCGGCCGCGGGGCGGAGGTGATTCCGGCGGCGCGCGCGGCGCTCGCCGCGGGGCCGCCGGGGCCGCAGGTCTACGCGGTACTCGTGCGCGCCTTCACCGCGGCGGGCGCGACCGACAGCACGCGCGCCACGGCCGAGCGCTGGGCGAAGCTCGACGCGAAGTCCGAGGCGCCGTGGCGCGAGTGGATCCAGGCGGCCGCGCAGCGGCGGGACTTCGCGACGGCGGGCGCCGCGCTCCGGCTCGCCCGCGAGCGGCTCGGGCGCCCGGACGCGCTCGCCGCCGAGGCGGCCCAGCTCACCGCGCATCAGGGCGACGTGGCCGGCGCGGTGCGCGAGTGGGTGGTCGCCGTGACGCGGCGGCCGGAGGATCTGCCCGCGGCCGTGCGCGTCCTCGCCGACGGCGCGACGACGCCCGCGCAGCGCGCCGACCTGCTGCGCGCGCTGCAGCGCGAGCCGGTGCCCGAGGCCCGGCTCCTCGAGGCGGGCCTCCGCGCCCGCTTCGGCGAGCCGCTCGCGGGCTTCCAGGCGCTCCGCGTCGTCCTCTCGGGCGACGGCGCGACGGCGACGCGCCAGCTCCAGTTCTTCGCCGAGCAGCTGCGGATGCTCGACGGCCCCGAGGCGCGGCGCGCGCTCGGCCAGACGCTGGAGGCGCTCGCCGAGCGGCAGAGCGGGACCGAGGCGCGCGAGACGCGGCTGCAGGCGGCGCAGGCCTACGCCGCGGGCGGCGACCGCGTGGGGAGCCGGCGACTCCTCGCCCGGGTCGACGCGCAGGCGGGCGCGCCCGCGCTCGGGGGTGACGCAACGGTGACGCTGGTGACGACGCTGCTCGACGCGGGGAAGGTGGACGAGGCCGAGCGGAAGCTCGGCCAGAGCGCCGCCTCGATGGACGCCGACACGCGGCTCGGCCTCCAGCGCCGGCTCGCGCTCGCCTGGGGCCTGGAGGGGCGGTTCGACCACGCCGACAGCCTCGTCGCGGCCGACTCGAGCGTGGAGGGACTCGCCGCGGCGGGGCGGGTCCGGCTCTACCGGGGCGACGTCGCCGGCGCGGTCGCGCGGCTGCGCGATGCGGGGCCCTACGCCGGGAGCCGCGACCAGGCGACGGCCCGGGCAGCGCTGCTCGCGACGCTGCAGACCGTCCGCCAGCCGTCGCTGCCCGCGCTCGGCGAAGCGTTCCGCACGCTCGACGGCGGCGACACGGCGCGCGCGATCCCCGCGTTCGAGCGGGCGGCGAAGGGGCTGCCGCCGGCCGAGGGCGGCGCGGCGCTCCAGCTCCTCGCCGGGCGCCTCGCGGCGAGCGCGGGCCGGCCGGCCGATGCCGAGCGGCTGCTGCGGGCCGCGGCAGCGGACTCGTCGCCGGTCACCGGGCCCGCGGCCGAGCTCGAGCTCGGCCGACTCCTGCTCGCGAGCGGACGGCGCGACGCCGCGGTGCAGCAGCTCGAGCACCTCATCCTCACCTATCCCCAGAGCGCGCTCGTCCCCCAGGCCCGTCGCGCACTCGACGAGGCTCGTGGGGCGGTCCCGCCGCGGGGGGCGGCGGGCCGATGAGGAGCCACCAGGGCACGGAGGGGCGCTGATGGCACCGTTTCCGCGCGATCCCGCCGGCCCGTCCGGCATCTCCCGCCGCGAGTTCCTCCTCCGGAGCGCGGGCGGGCTCGCGGCGCTCTCGCCCGCGCTCCGGGGCTTCCCGGCGATCGTGCCGGGGCTCCTCTCCGGCGGGCGCCGCCTCGCGGCGCCCTGGCTGCTCGTCCCGATGGACGACGCGCAGGACGACCACCTCAAGGCCTACGGCCTCGCCTACCGCGTCCTGCAGCGCGGCACCCGGGGCGAGTGGTTCCTCAACTACCGCAACGGCGCGTTCCTGCTCCCGGCCGAAGCGGAAACGATGAAGGATGCCGCGCTCGCGGGGGTCACCGTGGAGCAGGTGGACGACGGGCAGGTCGCGCGGATCCGCGCCCGGATCCAGGGCGGGAACATGGACGCCATCCCCCTCGAGAAGGCGCCGAAGGTGGCCGTCTACCAGCCGCCGAATGCCGCCCCGTGGGACGACGCCGTCACCATGGCGCTGGACTATGCCGGGATCGAGTTCGACAAGATCTGGGACGGGGAGGTGGTGGGGCAGGGGCTCCGCACCTACGACTGGCTGCACCTGCACCACGAGGACTTCACGGGGCAGTACTCGAAGTTCTTCCTGAGTTACGCCGGCGCCCCGTGGCTCGTCGAGATGGTCGAGCGCAACACGGCGATGGCCAAGCAGCTGGGCTTCCCGAGCGTGCCGGCGGAGAAGCGGGCGGTGGCGCAGGGGATCCGGGGCTTCGTCGAACGGGGCGGCTTCCTCTTCGCCATGTGCACCGCGACCGAGACGCTCGATCTCGCGCTGGCGAGCGACGGGGTGGACATCGCGGCGGCCTACGCCGACGGCACGCCGATGGACCCGGACGCGAGCGCCAAGATGCACTGGGACCGGGCCCTCGCCTTCCAGAACGCGCAGCTCGAGACGAGTCCCGTCGTCTCGGCCTTTTCGGACATCGACGGCCACCAGGTCAACGTCCCCGGCCGGCGGCAGCCGCTCGGGTCGTTCACCCTGTTCAACTTCAGCGCCAAGATCGACCCCGTGGCCACCATGCTCGTCCAGAACCACCGGCAGGTGATCCCCGACTTCTACGGGCTGACGACGAGCTTCACCCGGCGCACCCTCAAGCCGGCCGTGACGGTGCTGGCCGACGAGCCGGGGGCGCCCTGGGTGAAGTACATTCACGGGGAACACGGACAGGGTACCTGGACGTTCTTCGGAGGCCATGATCCCGAAGATCCCCAGCACCAGGTCGGCGACGCGCCGACGGACCTCAGTCTGCACCCCCATTCGCCGGGCTACCGGCTCATCCTCAACAACGTCCTCTTCCCGGCCGCCAAGAAGAAAGAGCTGAAGACGTGAGCGAGCGGATCGCCCCGGGCGTCCGCGCCTACCTGGCCTCGGAGATCGCCGCGGCCGGCGGGCGCGAAGTGTCCTTCGTGGCCACCGTGGACCGCGACGGCGTCGTCACCGACGCGCGCGTCGTCGCACGGGGGACGGTGGACTGCGTCCTCGCCCTCCCCGGCTGCGCGCGGCGCGGGGAGATGCTGCTGCACAACCATCCGAGCGGCCACCTCCAGCCCTCGGGCCCCGATCTCAACGTCGCCGCCACGCTGCACGACGGCGGGGTGGGGTTCGGGATCATCGACAACCGGGCGACCGACATCTACGTCGTCGTCGAGGTGCCGAAGGCGGACGAGACGGTGAAGATCGACCCGTTCGACGTCCTCGACACCCTGGGCGAGCAGGGGCCGATCGCGGGCGTGCTGGGCCAGTACGAGGACCGGCAGAGCCAGCGCGACATGGCGGCCTACATCGCCGACGGCTACAACGACGGCGGCACGCTGCTCCTCGAGGCCGGCACCGGCGTCGGGAAGTCGTTCGCCTATCTCGTCCCGGCGCTCCACTGGGCCCGCGCCAACGGCGAGCGCACGGTCGTGAGCACCAACACGATCAACCTCCAGGAGCAGCTCGTCGGCAAGGACCTGCCGCTCCTGAAGCAGGCGCTCTCGACCGAGGACTACCAGCCGACCTTCGCGCTCCTCAAGGGGTGGCGGAACTATCTCTGCCAGGCGCGGCTCCAGATGGCGGTGGCGGCCCAGCGCTCGCTGCTCGAGCCCGACAAGCTCGCCGAGCTGAACGACATCGCCGCCTGGGGCGGGCACACCGGAGACGGGACCCTCTCCGATCTCCCCTTCACGCCGAGCCCGGAGGTGTGGGACGAGGTGAGCGCGGAGTCGGATCTCTGTCCACGGCTCAAGTGTCCCCACTTCGACAAGTGCTTCCTCTTCCGCGCCCGCCGGCGGGCGGCGGAGGCGGACGTCGTGGTGGTGAACCACCACCTCCTCGCCGCCGACCTGAGCGTGCGCCGCACGAGCGACAACTGGCAGGAGGCGGCGGTGCTGCCCCCCTACCAGCGCCTGATCCTCGACGAGGCGCATCACCTCGAGGACGTCGCGGCGAGCCACCTGGGTGCCCAGGTCGGCAGCCGCGGCGTGCGGCGGCTCCTCGGCCGCTTCGAGCGGAACGGCCGCGGCCTCCTGCCGACGCTCGCCGCCGAGCTCTCGGCGAGCCAGGACCTCTTGAGCCGCGCCTCGCTCGACCTGCTGCACCAGCGCCTGGTGCCCGCCGTGGCCGACGCGCGGCGCGCCACCGACCAGCTCTTCCTGCGGCTCCACGCCCGCCTCGAGGAGGGGCCGGGCGGCCAGCTCCGCCTCACCGAGGAGTTCGCGCAGGACGAGATCTGGGCCATGGGGCTGTCGCGCGAGCTGGAGGCGACGCTCGTCGCCTTCCGCACGCTCAAGGACAGCGTCGAGACGATCGT
Source organism: Gemmatimonadales bacterium (assembly GCA_035760645.1). Classification (GTDB taxonomy): domain Bacteria; phylum Gemmatimonadota; class Gemmatimonadetes; order Gemmatimonadales; family GWC2-71-9; genus DASSTY01. The sequence continues at coordinate 5,169 of DASTSO010000099.1, read as the reverse complement.
GGACCGGCTCACCCAGATCGACGAGACCGAGCGGCGGGTGCAGCTGCTGCAGGAACTCAAGGGGGTCATGCGCCGGCTCGACGGCGTGAGCGACGGCCTCAACCAGGCGCTGCGCCCAGCGCCGGGCGGGCCGCCGGTGGTGCGCTGGATGGAGCGGAGCGGGAAGCGGGGGCAGGAGGTGAGCCTCTCGACCGTGCCGCTCGACCTCGCACCCGTGCTCCGCGAGCTCCTCTTCGACCGGCTCAAGACCACGGTGCTCACGAGCGCGACGCTCGCCGCGGGTGGCGATTTCGACTTCATCCGCGGCCGCTTCGGCCTCGCGGGCGAGGCGTCGCCGGTGACGGTGCAGGAGAGCTTCCCCTCGCCCTTCGACTACCCGTCGCAGTGCGTCTTCGGGATCCCCGAGGACTTCCCCGAGCCGCGCGGCGACGAGGCGGGTCACCTCGCGGCGGTGGTCCAGACCGTCACCGACCTCGCCTGGGCCGCCGACGGCGGGATGTTCGTCCTCTTCACGAGCCACGCCACCCTCCGGCGCGCGGCGGCGGAGGTGCGCGCCGCGCTCGGCGGCCGCTGGCCGATCCTCGTCCAGGGCGAGGCCCCGCGCGACCAGCTGCTGCGGCGCTTCCGCGAGACCGGGAACGCCATCCTGCTCGGCACCGACAGCTTCTGGGAGGGGGTGGACGTCCCCGGCCGGGCGCTGCGCGCGCTGGTCCTGACCAAGCTACCTTTCAAGGTGCCGTCCGAGCCGGTCACGTCGGCGCGCCTCGAGCGCCTGGCGGAGCAGGGGGAGGACGGATTCATGAACTACCTGCTCCCGCACGCCGCCCTGAAGCTGAAGCAGGGCTTCGGCCGGCTGATCCGGAGCGCGCAGGACTTCGGCGTGGTGGTGCTCCTGGACCCCCGCGTCGTCACCAAGCGCTACGGCCCGCTCGTGCTCGCGGGGCTCCCGCGCGCCGACAAGGTGGTCGGGAGCTGGGCGCAGGTGCGCAACAGGTGCGAGGACTTCTTCGCGCGGTACGGGATCGACGCGGGGGTGTGAGGCATGGCGCTCGCGCGCGAGTCGGCCCCTGAAGGGGCCACTCGGCCTGAGAGCCCTGAAGGGCTCTCCGAGGCAGCCGCGCTCCGTGCACAAGAGGGGCGTCGCACCCGCAGGGCGATCCCCGTGCCCCCAGAGGGCCCTTCAGGGGCCTCGGGCCGAGTGGCCCCTTCAGGGGCCGACCTGGCAGAGCGCCGACGCGCATCAGCGCGCTTTCACACTGACGTGTAGTACCGCAGCACGCGACCGACGAGTCTGATCGGACCCCCTCTGCCCGACCGGAGCCGGCACGTGATCACATTGAAGCCGTCGAAGATCGTCTGCGTGGGACGCAACTACGCCGCCCACGCGAAGGAGCTCGGCAACGAGGTCCCCGAGCGCCCGCTGCTCTTCTTCAAGCCGCCGAGCAGCCTGATCGGCCCCAACGAGGCCATCGTCCTCCCGCCCGCCTCGGAGCGGGTGGAGCACGAGGCGGAGATCGGTATCGTCCTCGGCAAGCGGCTGCGGCACGCCGACGAGGCGGAGGCGGAGCGGGGCATCGGCGGGATCGTCTGCCTCAACGACGTCACCGCGCGCGACCTGCAGAAGACCGACGGCCAGTGGGCCCGCGCGAAGGGGTTCGACACCTTCTGCCCGGTGGGGCCGCGCGTGGCGATGGGGCTCGACTGGCGCGAGCTCGAGGTGATCGGGCGGGTGAACGGCGAGGAGCGGCAGCGGGGCCGGACGAGCGAGATGCACTTCCCGATCCCCATGCTGCTATCCTACATCAGCGGCATCATGACCCTCGAGCCGGGCGATCTCGTCGCCACGGGGACCCCGGCCGGGGTCGGCCCGCTGCGCGACGGCGACGTGGTGGAGGTCGAGATTCCCGGCGTCGGCGTCCTCTCCAACCCCGTACGGACCGAAGGGAACGCGAATCAGCGATGATCAGCTTCAGCGAGCGAGTGCAGGCGCTGCCGGGCTATCCCCTGGCCGAGATCCCGACCATCAAGCGGCGCCTGATCGAGCAGGGCGTGGACGTCATCGACACCGGCGCGGGCGACAACGACACGCCGCCGCCGAGCGCGGTAGTGACCGAGATGAAGGCCGCCCTCGACAACCCCGCCTACAGCAAGTACGGCTTCCAGCAGGGGCTGCCGGAGTTCCGCCGCGCCTGCTCGCACTACGTCGAGCGCCGCTTCGGGCAGACCTTCGAGCCGCTCACCGAGACGCTCCCGCTCATCGGCTCGAAGGAAGGGCTCTCGCACCTCCCGTTCGCCGTCTGCAACCCGGGCGACATGGTCGTCGTCCCCGAGCCCGGCTACCAGGCCTATCTCGGCGGCACGATCCTCTGCGGCGCCACCCCCGAGATCGCGCCGCTGCGGCCCGAGAACCGGTTCCTCGTCGAGCTCGACCGCCTGCCGGCCGAGACGCTCCGGCGCACGAAGCTCGTCTACGTCAACTACCCGAACAACCCGACCGCCGCGATCGCGCCGATGGACTACCTCGAGCGCCTCGTCGCGACCTGCCGCAAGCACGACATCCTCCTCGCCTACGACAACGCGTACTGCGATCTCACCTTCGACGGCTACGTGGCGCCGAGCATCTTCCAGGTGCCGGGCGCGCGCGACGTGGCGATCGAGTTCTTCAGCTGCTCGAAGAGCTTCTCGATGACCGGCTGGCGGCTGGGCTTCGCCGTGGGCCGCAAGGAACTGGTCGGCGCGCTCACGCGGGTGAAGAGCTACACCGACACGGGGCCGTTCCTCGCGGTGCAGAAGGCCGGCTGCGTGGCGCTCGACGGCGCCGAGGGCTTCTCGGCGCCGATCCGCGCCGAGCTCGAGCGCCGGCGTGACGCCGGTGTGGCGGCGCTGCGCGCCGTGGGCTTCGAGGTCGAGCCGCCCAAGGGCGCGATGTACCTCTGGGTGCCGCTCCCGGCCGGCGTGCCGTCGGCCGTGTTCACGAAGCGCGCGCTGGAAGAGCAGGGGGTGGTGGCGCTGCCGGGGAGCTCGTTCGGGCCCGCGGGCGAGGGCTTCTTCCGCATCGCCCTCACCGTGAGTCCGGAGCGTCTGGCCGAGGCGGCGCAGCGCCTCGGCCGGATGCTGGAGGCCGTCCGCAATGGGGAGCTCGCCACGACCGCCTGAGCGGTCCTTCGAGCAGCCACGTGCGCGCCCGCGGCGCCGGCTCGCCCTCGCGGCGAGCCTCGCGCTGCACGTGCTCTTCGTCCTCTTCTGGATGAGCACCGTGGTGCGCCCCGGCAGCTTCGGGCGCGGCCTGATCGCGGCGCCGCCGGGGGACACGACGCGGGTGGTGCTGGACATGCCGTACATGACGGCGGCACCCCGCGCTCGGCCGGCCCCTGAAGGGGCCACTCGGCCGGCGAGCCCTCAAGGGCTCTCCGAGGCAGCGGCGCCCCGTGCGCGTGAGAAGCCACGCACCCCCGCCGCGATCTCGCCGCCCGCCGAGGGCCCTTCAGGGGCCTCCGGCCGAGTGGCCCCTTCAGGGGCCGACTCCGGGCGAGCGGCTCCGTCCGCCGAAGCCGGCGACGAGCCCGCCGGCCACGCCGGCCGCATCGCCCCCGAGTACGCCCAGGGAAGGCTCTGGGTCCGCCCGCTGCCGCTCCCACCGCGGGAGCTCGCGCAGCGGCTGAGCGGGAATCCCCGGGCGCTCGCCGACAGCGTCGTCAACCGGGCGATCCAGCAGTTCCTCGACTCGGTCGAGGCCGATCCCGGCTCGCGCGGCGCGGCGATGCCGAGCTGGACGACCCAGATCGCGGGGAAGAAGTTCGGGATCGACCAGAAGTATCTCTACGTCGCGGGACTTCGCATCCCGGCGGCGGTGCTCGCCCTGTTGCCCCTGCCGGCGGGCGGGACGAACTACGACCGCGACAAGGCGTGGCGTCAGGCGATGGACCTGCGGACGGATCTCATGCAGGCGGCGCAGCGCGCCGAGAACGCGGCGGAGTTCAAGCGGCAGATCAAGGCGATCCGCGAGCGGAAGCAGCAGGAGGAGGAGTTCCGCCGCAACCAGGCGACGCCGCCCGACCCGGCGGCCACGCCGCCCGCCGCGCCGCCGGCGAGTCCCCCGACACCGTGACTTTCGAGGAGCCGGAGCCCGCGATGAGGCGCGCGCCATGAAGGTGGTGGACACCGAGGAGACGATTCTCATCGTCACCGGCACCGAGCTGACGGCCGAGGACCGCGACCGGCCGCTCGCCTACTGGCTCAAGCAGCAGATCGACCAGCGCGGGGTAGGCCACCCGTGGCGCAAGGCCGTCGTGGTGGGCGACGCGTGGTACCTCGCCAACCGCGTCTTCCATCTCAATCCCACCGTCGCCGTCGGCGGCCCCGGGGCGAACGCGGTGGCGCAGCAGTTCGCGTCGGCCCTCCCGGTCGTGTGGAAGGACGAGGACGAGCAGGCGTTCATCCAGCTCGACTTCGACGACGAGCGCAAGCGCGCCGCCCTCTGGGGCATGAACGCCGCCGCCACCGCCTCGGCCGTCGAGGGGTTCGTCATCCACGGGCAGCTCGACGAGCTGCTGCGGCGGATCTGGAAATTCCGGATGGGGATGACGGTCTAGTCTTCCGCCCTCCCGTCCAGGCGGCGTCCTAGGCCGCGTCAGCGGCCTTCCGCATCCGCTCCAGGCTCGGCTCCCGCCCCACGACGGCGAGCAGCTCGTTGACCGGCTCGGAGACCGTGGAGCCGGTCAGGGCGACGCGGATCGGCTGCATGACGTCGCCGAGCTTGGCGCCGCGCGACTCGGCCACCTGGCGCAGCGCGGCCTCGAGCCGGGGAGCGTCCCACTCGGCCGGCGGAATCCCCTCCAGCGCGCGCGCCGCCCCGCGCAGATTCTCGGCGAAGCCCGCCCCCATCTTCTTCATCAGCGCCTCGGCCTTCGCGTCCACCTTCCCGTCGGGACCCTGGAGCCGCACCGCCACCTGCTCGGCGAGCTGCACGATCGTGCGGCTGCGCGCCTTCGCGGCGTCGATGATCGGCCGCAGGTCGCGCGCGCCGGGCTCGACGCCGAGGCGCGCGAGCTGCTCCCGCACCGGCGCGAGGAGCGCGTCGGCCGGGGTCATCGAGAGGTACTGGCCGTTCATCCACTCGAGCTTCTGCGTATCGAAGACCGCGGGCTTGCTCTGGATTGCCTCGAGCGA
>DASTSO010000098.1:0-33240 GCA_035760645.1 Gemmatimonadales bacterium | reverse complement strand
GCTGGGCTACCGGGAGTACTTCCTGCTCACCTTCGTCCTGGGGCTGCCGGCGTTCGCGCTGATTCCGCTGCTGCGGCGGGCGGGGCGGCCGGAGGAGGCGTAGGGGCGGGAGAGACAGGGCGGGACGGCGGGAGAGGCGGGACGGCGGGAGGGTCCGCTGTGAGACGAGCCTCCGGTGTCATCACCGGAGGCTCGTTGCATTGATGGGTTTCCGCCGTCCCGCCCGTGGGCCACCGGAGTTCCCCGGCCCACGGAGCCTGCCGCCGTCCCGCCTATCGCTCCGCCATCCCCCGCACCACCTCCCACACCGTGAGCGCCGCGAGGCGGGCGGTCTGGTCGTCCCGGTCGTGGCGCGGGTTGAGCTCGACGATGTCGCAGCCCACCACGGCGGCGGAGCGGCCGGCGTGGTAGGCGGCCTCGCGCCACACGTCGACGCCGAAGCCGCCGGTGCACGGCGCACTCACGCCGGGCGCGAACGCCTGGTCCACCGCGTCGAGGTCGAAGCTCACGAGCGCCGGGGCGACCAGCTCGTCGTAGAAGCTCCCCACGCGCTCGAGCGTCACGCGGCTCCGCCACACCGGCCGGCAGCCGCGCGCCCGCAGGAACGCGAGGTGCGCGTCGGCGAGCGCCTGGGGCTGCAGCCCCACGACGGTGTAGCTGCGACAGGCACGCGAGGGATGATCGAGCGCCTGGCGGAAGGGCGAGCCCGAGTGGCCGCGCCCGTCCCTGAGCGGCCGCACGTCGGCGTGCGCGTCCCAGTTCAGGAGACTGAGCGTGCGGCCGAGCCCCGCGTGCGCGAGGAAGTGGCCGTAGGCGGTTTCGTGGCCCCCGCCGAGCACGATGGCGAAGGCGCCGGCGCGCAGATGCGGCGCGAGCACGGCGGCGAGCGTCGCCTGGTCGCGCTCGAGGTCGCCGGTGAGCTCGAGGTCGCCGAGGTCGAGGGTGCGCTCGAAGAGCTCCGCCATCGCCTCCCAGCAGCGCGCGTCGGGGGTGAGGCGGCCCAGGGCGCGGCGGATCGGCTGCGGCGCGTCGGCGGCGCCGGGGCGGCCGCCGTTGCGACGCACGCCCTCGTCCGAGGGAAAGCCGACGATCACCACCCGCGGCGCGGCGCCGCCCGCGAGCCCGCGGCCGATGAGCTGCCCGATGCGCGGGTCGTCGGCCGCCGTGCGCGGCGGTGCGTAATCGGGCGGCACGAAGCGCGGCGCGGACTCGCCGCTCATGCCGGCCTCACGCCGCCCACGCCGTGCGGCCGCCGATCACGGTCCACACGCAGGCGTTGGGGCGGAAGTGATAGAGCCAGTGATTGACGTCGGGCGCGTCGATCACCGCGAAGTCCGCGGCCTTCCCCGGCTCGAGCGAGCCGGTCTCCCGCTCGAGCCCCACGGCGCGCGCCGCGTAGAGCGTCGCCCCCTTGAGCACCTCCGCCGGCGTCATCCGCTGCAGCGTACACGCGAGCGTCATCGCGAGCGGCAGGTGGTAGCTCGGCGCCGTGCCCGGATTGAAGTCGCTCGCCACCGCGACGGCGACGCCCGCCTCGATGAGCCGGCGCGCCGGCATCGGCGGCTGCGCGAGATAGAGGGTGGCGAGCGGGAGACTCACCGCGACGACGCCAGTCGCGGCCATCGCGCGGATCCCCTCCTCGGACACGTGCTCGAGGTGGTCCGCCGACCAGGCGCCGAGCTCGGCGGCGAGCTCCGCGCCGCCGCCCGAGGTGAGCTGGTCGGCGTGCAGCTTCGGCGCGAGGCCGTGCGCCCGCCCCGCCTCGAGGATCCGGCGCGCCTCGTCGAGGTGGAACGCCGAGTCCTCGACGAAGACGTCGCAGGCGACGGCGAGCTGCTCGCGCGCCACCGCGGGGATCAGCTCGTCGACGAGGAGCGCCACGTACGCCGCGCGCCGGTCACGGTACTCCGGCGGCACGACGTGTGCGCCGAGGAAGGTGGGGACGAGTCGCGTGGCCGTCTGCTCGCCCAGGCGGCGGTAGACCCGGAGCAGCTTGAGCTCCGTCGCGCGGTCGAGCCCGTAGCCGCTCTTGCACTCGACCGTCGTGACGCCGAGCGCGGTCATCTCGGCGAGCGCGGCGGCGGCCTTCGCGAGGAGCGCCTCCTCGTCCGCCGCGCGCGTCTGCCGCACGGTGGACATGATCCCGCCCCCGGCGCGCGCGATCTCGAGATAGCTCTCCCCCGCGAGCCGCCGGGCGAACTCGTCGGCGCGCCACCCGCCGAAGGCGAGGTGCGTGTGGCAGTCCACGAGGCCGGGCACGACGAGCCGCCCGCCCGCGTCCCACGTCTCCTCCGGGCTCACCCCCGCGAACTCGCGCGGGAGCTCCGCCTCGGGCCCGGCCCACGTGACGCGGCCGCCGCGCCAGGCGAGCGCGGCGGCCGGGATCGCGTGCACCTCGCCCTGCCCGCCCTCGGCGCGGCAGGTGGCGAGCAGGCCGATGTTGCGCAGCAGCGGCACGGGCCGGGCTCGCCGCTCAGCCGGTGATCATCGGGAGATCGATGCCGCGCTCGCGCGCCGTCTCGATCGCGAGCTCGTAGCCGGCGTCGGCGTGGCGCATCACGCCGGTGCCGGGATCCGCGGTGAGCACGCGCCGCAGGCGCCGGTCGGCCATCTCCGTCCCGTCGGCCACCGCCACCATGCCGGCGTGGATCGAGTAGCCGATGCCGACGCCGCCGCCGTGGTGCAGCGACACCCAGCTCGCCCCGCACGCGGTGTTGAGCAGCGCGTTGAGGAGCGGCCAGTCGGCGATCGCGTCGGAGCCGTCCCGCATCGCCTCGGTCTCGCGGTTCGGACTCGCCACGCTCCCCGTGTCGAGGTGGTCGCGCCCGATGACGAGCGGCGCCTGCACCTTCCCCGTCTTCACCAGCCAGTTGAAGCGCTCGCCCATCTCGGCGCGCTCGCCGTACTCGAGCCAGCAGATGCGCGCCGGCAGGCCCTGGAAGTGGATCTTCTCGCGCGCCTGCCGGATCCAGCGCGCGAGCGCCTCCTTCTCCGGGAAGGTCTCGAGCACCGCGTCGTCGGTGACGGCGATGTCGCGCGGGTCGCCCGAAAGCGCGGCCCAGCGGAACGGCCCCGCGCCCTTGCAGAAGAGCGGCCGGATGAACGCGGGCACGAAGCCCGGGATCTCGAACGCCTCCGTCATGCCGCGCCGGTCGGCGACCTGGCCGCGGAGGTTGTTGCCGTAGTCGAAGGTCACCGCCCCGCGCCGCTGCATCTCGAGCATCGCGGCGACGTGCGCCTGCATCGAGTCGAGCACGCGCGACTCGTAGCCCGCGGGATCGCGCTCGCGGAGCTCGGCCGCCGCCGCCAGCGAGAGGCCCGCCGGGATGTAGCCCAGCCGCAGGTCGTGCGCGCTCGTCTGGTCGGTGAGCACGTCGGGCGTCACGCCGCGCCGCACGAGCTCGGGCAGCACCTCCGCGATGTTGCCGACGAGCCCCACCGAGAGTGGCGCGCCCGTCGCTCGCGCCTCCTCGACGAGCCGGAGCGCCTCGTCGAGCGCGTAGGCGATGCGATCGCAGTAGCCGGTGTCCACCCGGCGCTGGATGCGCGCGGCATCCACGTCCACGCCCAGGAACGCGGCGCCGTTCATCGTCGCCGCGAGCGGCTGCGCCCCGCCCATCCCGCCGAGCCCCGCCGTGACGACGAGCCGCCCGGCGAGGGTGCCGCCGAAGTGCTGCCGCGCGCACTCGGCGAACGTCTCGTAGGTGCCCTGCACGATCCCCTGGGTGCCGATGTAGATCCAGCTCCCGGCCGTCATCTGGCCGTACATCGTGAGCCCCAGCGCGTCCAGCCGGCGGAACTCGTCGATCGTCGCCCAGCGCGGCACCAGGTGGGCGTTGGCGATGAGCACGCGCGGCGCCTCCTCGTGCGTGCGGAAGACGCCCACCGGCTTCCCGCTCTGCACGAGGAGCGTCTCGTCGTTCTCCAGCCGCCGGAGCGTCTCGACGATCTTGTCGAAGCTCGCCCAGTTGCGCGCCGCCTTCCCCGCCCCGCCGTAGACGATGAGCTCGTCGGGCCGCTCGGCGACCGCCGGGTCGAGGTTGTTCATGAGCATGCGGAGCGCCGCCTCCTGGTGCCAGCCCTTGCAGGAGCGGGTGGGGCCGGTCGGGGCGGTGACGAGGCGGGACGGGGTGCTGGTCGTGGCCATGATCGGGACGCGTTGGAGTGGGGCCGCGGGTCGGGCCCGCGGTCGGGCCGAAAAATGGGCGGCCCCGGGCCCCGATGGTAGTCGCGGCGCGGCGCGGCGCGGCGGTCCCGGCGCCCCGGCCCGGGGCGGGGGGCGGCAACCCGCTACGAGCGGCCCGGCGCCGCCGCGAGGAGCCGCATCCGGCCGACGATCGGCTGCAGCCCGACGTCGGCCCCTCGCCAGAGCGTGACGACCGCGCGTGCCCAGCGCCGTGCCGTGGGGGTGTCGCCCCGCAGCGTCGCGAGGCGGGCACGCAGCGCCATGCAGCGCACGAGCCCGGCGGCCTCCGGCACCGACGCGACCGCCTCGGCCCCCAGGATCTCCTCGTTGAGCGTGGAGAGCGCCCCGAGCAGGCGGTCGAGGCGGCGCTCCGCCGTCGCCGTGTCGCCGATCTGGAGCGCGAGGAGCGCTTCCTGATGCGTCCCGTGTGCCGGCAGGCTGCCCGCGCGCACCGACGCGCGGAGGGTGTCGAGCTCGGCGAGGCGCCGCCGCACCAAGGCGGTGTCCTGCCGGAACGCGGCGGTCTGCAGCTGCAGCAGAAAGTTCGGCGAGTCGGACCGGTGCAGCGTGGTGCGGCCGAGCACGGGGAAGGCGAAGGTGATCCCCTGGTTGAGCGCCGCGTACGTGACCGTCCGACGCGCCGCCGGCGCCGCCCACTGGTCCACCAGTCGCAGCGCCCGGCTCGCGCCGAGGCGGACGCTGTCCTCCGGCTGGCCGAAGGCGCCGAAGCCCACGAGCCCGAGTGCCGCCTCGCCGATCGCCGGGGGCACGCTCACCAGGCCGCCGGTCTCGTCGAAGCCCTCTTCGAAGGCCGGAAGCGTCATGCGCAGCAGCTCCACCGTGCGCTGCACGCGGCCGGTGAGGGCGGCGAGGCCCGCGAGCATCGCCGCCTCGTCGGGCGTGCCCGGCCGGGCGGCGGCGAGGAGGGAGTCGGCGAGGGCCGCGGCCGAGTCGAACGCCTCCAGCTTGAGGAGCACTCGCACCTCGCCCGCGGCGAGGCGGAGCCGCTGCGCGGAGGAGTCCGGCGCGAGCGCCCGCGCCGCGCGATAGACGCCGAGCGCGCCGGGCGTCGCGGCGAGTGGCTCGCGGAGCCGGCCCTGGAGCTCGAGCGCCATCGCCTGCGACTCGAGCGCGTCGGGGCTCCGCGGGAAGATCTGCACCCAGTCGGCGCTCAGCGCGGCGAGCAGCTTCCGGCTCCGCGCCGTGGCGTCGAACGTGGTGGCCGTGGCCGCCGGATAGGCGCCGCTGAAGAGCGCCGCCATCGGATAGGGCACGAAGGCGAGCGTGTCGTGCGCGAGCGACGGGAAGGCCGCGAACCAGGTCGTGTCGCCCGCCGCCGCGGCGTAGCCGTGCCGGAAACGGTTCATCTCGACGAAGAGCCGCCGCCGCAGGCGCGCGTAGGCCTGTCCGCGGAAGGCCACGTGCGCCGACGGCACCAGCCGCAGCGCCCGCAGGTAGGCGGCAATGCCGCTCTCCACCCCGCCGCGGAAGCGCCAGCCCGACGGGCTGCGCGGATCCTTCCGCACGATCGGGTCCTGCAGCAGACAGTCGCCCCGGCCGTACCACGCCTGGAAGTCGGCCGAGTCGTGGGCGATGAGCGCGTCGTACTCGCCGCACGCCTCCACGTAGCGGCCGGCGCCGAGCGCGGCGAGCCCGCGTGCCACCGCGGCGTCGTGCGGCGCGAGGCGCCGCGGCCCGCGCAGCGCGGCCTCGGCGTGCGGCGTCCACTCGCTCGCCGGCCGCTCCTCCCACTGCAGCAGCTGCGCGAGCCAGAGCCGCGCGTGCGGATAGTCGGGATCGAGCGCCGCGGCGGCGGCGAACGCCGACTCGGCCGCGGCCAGCTGCCAGCGGGCCAGCGCCTCGTGCCCCGCCTGATATTCCCGCCACGCCGCCAGCCGGTCGGTGCCCGCCGCCCCGCTCACGGCGAGCGGCGCCCGGCCGGGGCTGAGGAGGAGCGAGTCGGCGAGCGCGTTGAAGGCGGCGCCGAGCTGCGCGCCCGCACGCGGCAGCCGCAGCGTGTGCTCGCGCACGACCAGCCCGCGCCGCGCCACGTCGTAGACCGCCGCGTGCACCTGCACGCTGTCGCCCGCTTCCTGCACCTCGCCCCAGATCAACCGCCCGGCGCCGAGCTCCCGCGCGATGTCCATCGCCGTGGTGAAGGTGACCGGCGCGTTGCCGCGCCGCGCCTTCGCGTCGTGGACCCGGAGGAGATTGACCAGCCGCACGTCGCTCCAGCGGGAGATGCCCTCGTAGAGCAGCGATTCGCAGCGGTCCCCGGTGAGGAGCTCGGGCGCGGCGCCCTCGCGGTGGCCGAAGGGGAGCAGGACGTAGAGGGACGGGTCGAGGCCCCGCTCCGCGCGGTAGCGGCCGGCCAACGCGAACGCGCCGGCAGCGAGCAGCGCGGCGAGCGCCGCCGCCACGAGCGGCCACGACCAGCGGCGCCGCGCGATGGGAGGCCGGGGCGTGAGCGTCGGCCCGCTCACGCGCAGCGACGAGGGCGCCGGCAGCGCCTCCCGGAAGCGCAGCGCCGTCTGGGGACGGTCCGCCGGCGCCTTCGCGAGCGCGGCGAGCACCGCCTGCTCGACCTCGACCGGGATCGCCCGCCCGCTCGCCGCCAGGGGCGGCGGCGGGTCGGCGAAGTGCTGCGCGCCGATTTCGGCCGCCGTCTCGCCGCGGAACGGCGGATGGCCCGCGAGCATCTCGTACAGCACGCAGCCCAGACTGTAGATGTCGCTCCGGCCGTCCAGCCGGGCGGAGCCGAGGCACTGCTCCGGGCTCATGTAGGCGGGCGTGCCCACCACCGGCGTGCGGCGCGCCGGGACCTCGCCGGGCGCCGCCTCGTCCGGCTCGTCCGGCTCGGCCGCGCGGCCCTCGACCTCGGCGGCGCGAGCCGCGCTGATCGCCTGGGCAATGCCGAAGTCGGCCACCACCGCATGCCCGCCGCTCAGCAGGATGTTCGCCGGCTTGACGTCGCGGTGGACGACGCCGTGGCTGTGAGCGTAGGCGAGCGCCTCCGCGACGTCGCGGGCGACGCCGAGTGCGTCCTCGAGCGGCAGCTGGCCGACGCGCGCGAGACGCTCCCCGAGCGTCTCGCCGGCGAGGTACGGCATGACGTAATAGAGGAACCCGCCCGCGTCCCCCGAGTCGTAGACCGGGACGATGTGCGGATGGGCGAGGCCGGCGGCGGTCTCGATCTCCTGCAGGAAGCGCTCGTGCCCGATGGCGTCGGCCACGTCGGGCCGCAGGACCTTGATCGCCACCGCCCGTCGGTGCTTGCGGTCCCGGGCCAGGTAGACCGTGGCCATCCCCCCCGCCCCGAGCTCGCGCTCGAGGTCGTAGCGGTCGGCGAGCGCGGCCCGCAGTGCGTCGAGGTGATCGGCCACCATGGCGGCGTGGCACCGGGGCGGGGGCCCCGGCTCCCTGGCTGAGAGAGGCGAACGCGGTGAACGGGGAGCGGCGGGCACGGCCCGGCCGGTCTGGTATATACCCGCCGGGCGCGACAACTTCAAGCCGCATCGGCCTTTGCGGGCGCGGCGACGGCCGGCTGGCCGGCCGGGCGGCGGCCGTTGCAACCTTCCGGGGGTGCCGCCCATCCAACCCCCCGACATGAGCGACCCGAGCGCCGGAGTGAGCCACCTGCGGCACGACCAGGAGTCCCCCAGGACGAGCGATGCCGAAGCCGTGGAGGTGGCCCTCGCCGCCTCGGGGGACGCGCATGCCTTCGAGCGGCTCTACCGCGCCCACGTGGCCCGGGTCCACAACCTCGTGCGGCGCATGCTCGACGACGGCGAGGCCGACGAGGTGACGCAGGACGTCTTCGTTCGCGCCTGGGAGAAGCTCGGCACCTTCCGCGGCGAGGCCGCCTTCGGCACCTGGCTGCACCGGCTGGCGGTCAACGTCATTCTCGCCCGCCGCGCGACGCTCGGCACCCGGCGCACCCGCTACGTGGACGACGGGGAGACGGCGATGGAGCTGGTACCGGGACGGCGCGCCGCGCCGGAGCTGTCGCTCGATTTCGAGCAGGCCATCGGCCGCCTGCCGGCGGGGGCGCGCGAGGTGTTCGTCCTCCACGACGTCGAGGGCTATCGCCACGAGGAGATCGCCGAGATGCTCGGCCTCGCCACCGGCACCTCGAAGTCGCAGCTGCACCGGGCGCGGATGGCGCTCCGGCAGTACCTCGAGCGGTGAGCGCGGCGATGCACGCCGCGACGGCCGCCGCGATGAACGACACGGACCGGACCACCCGGTCGGGAGACTGGCAGTGACGACGGATCTCTGGATGTACCGGCTGTCGGAGTATCTCGACGACGAGCTCACCCCGCCGGAGCGCGCGGCGTGCGAGGCGCACCTCGCGGGTTGCGCCGAATGCCGCGCGACGCTCGACGAGCTGCGGCGGGTGGTCGCCCGGGCGCGGAGTCTCGAGGATCGCCCGCCCGCGCGCGAGCTCTGGAGCGGCATCGCCGCGCGCATCGGCGCGACGCCGCCGCAGGGGGTGCCCGCGCTCGCGGCGCTCACCGGGCCCGAGGCGCCGGTCGTGTCGCTCGACGCCGGGCGGGAGGCGCAGGATGCGCGCGACCCGCGGGCCGGGCGCCGGCGCATCAGCTTCTCGCTGCCGCAGCTCGCCGCCGCGGGGCTCGCCCTCACCGTGCTCTCCGCCGGCGCCACGGCGCTGCTCACGCGGCAGCACCCGGCCCCGGCGGCGAATCCCGCCGCCGCGGTGGCGAGCGGCCCCGGGGCGGGGGCGCTGTCCGTGCAGCCCGCGGCCGCGGCCCCGGGCGAGGCCCGGGAGATCGCGGCCTACGATCGCGCCGTCGGCGATCTCCAGCAGGTGCTCCAGGCGGGCCGCGGCCGGCTCGACCCCGCCACCGTGCGGGTGCTCGAGCGCAACCTCGCCGTGATCGACACCGCGATCGCGGAGGCGCAGCACGCGCTCGCCGCCGATCCCCAGAACGCGTACCTCAGCACTCACCTCGCGCGCACCATGCGGCAGAAGCTCGATCTGCTGCGGCGCGCGGCCACGCTCGTCCAGTCGAGCTGAGAGGAGACCCGTGCTCGTCCTGACCCTCGCCACCGCCCTGCTCCTCCCCGCGGCGGCGCTCCAGCAGACCACCGACACCACGGTCGCGGTGCAGCGCGGCCAGCGGCTCGAGGTGGCGGCCCACTCCGGCAGCATCACGGTGCGCGGCTGGAACCGGAACGCCGTGCGCATCCGCGCCCGCACCGACGAGGGCGGCGGCGTGGACGTGGACACCCGCGGGAGCCGCGTCTCGGTGAGCGCGAGCGGCCGGCGCGGCGGCCCCGTGGAGGTCGCCTTCGAGATCACGGCGCCGGCCTGGATGGGCGTCTCGCTGAGCGGCGTCGAGACCGACATGACGGTGAGCGGCCTGGCCGCGCCGGTCGAGGTCGAAACCGTGCAGGGCGGCGTGGACGTGGACGGCGGCGTGGACCAGATCACGCTGCACTCGGTCCAGGGGAGTGTCACCCTGCGCAACGCCCGCGGCCGGATCGAGGTCGGCTCCGTGAACGAGGAGCTGCGGCTCACCGACATCAGCGGCCAGGTGAGCGCCGAAACCGTGAACGGCGACGTCACGCTGAGTCGGGTCACCTCCGCCTCGGTCGCGGTCACGACCGTGAACGGCGACGTCACCTTCAGCGGGCCGATCGCGGCCGGCGGCCGCTACAGTTTCGCGACCCACAATGGCGACGTCACGCTCGAGCTGCCGGGCACGCCGAACGCGGGCGTCTACGTCTCCACGTTCCAGGGCGACTTCGAGTCGGACTTCCCCGTGACGCTCACGTCGACGCGGCGGAAGCGCTTCAACTTCACCCTCGGCTCGGGCAGCGCCCGCATCGAGCTGGAATCGTTCCAGGGCACCATCGCGCTGCGGCGCGCGGCCCGCTGAGCGTCAGTCACCTCACCCCTGTCTCGGAGCCCGGCATGACCCCGACCCCGCTTCGCTTCCTCCTCGGCGCCGCCGCCGTCGCGCTCACGGAGCTCGTCGCGCCCGCCGCGCCGGCTCAGGCGCAGGCCCAGGCCGATTTCCGCTGGCACGGCGCGCTCGCCGCCGGCAAGACCGTCACGATCAAGGGGATCAACGGCGACATCCAGGCCAGCGGCACCAGCGGCCGCGAGGTCGAGGTCAGCGCGGTCAAGCGCGCCGGCCGCGAGGGCGACCCGGCCGACGTGAAGATCGTCGCGGTGGAGGGCGCCGACGGCGTCACGATCTGCGCCCTCTACCCGGCGCGCCGCGGCCGGCCCGCGAACACCTGCGAGCCCGGCCGCGGCGGCAGCTCGAGCAACGAGCGCAACGACACCGAGGTGGATTTCACCGTGCGGGTGCCGGCCGGCGTGCGCTTCGACGGCAGCACCGTGAACGGCAGCGTGCAGGCCACCGGCCTCACGGCCGACGCGTCGGTGAGCACGGTGAACGGCAGCGTGGACCTGCAGACGCGCGGCACCGGCGAGGGTCGCACGGTGAACGGCAAGGTGAACGTGGTGATGGGTCAGGCCGACTGGAGCGGGCGCCTGCACTTCGCCACCGTGAACGGCAGCATCAACGTCACCCTCCCCGCCTCCACGAGCGCCGAGGTGGAGGCGTCCACGGTGAACGGCAGCCTCGAGAGCGACTTCCCGCTCACCGTGCGCGGAAAGTGGGGCCCGCGGCGGATGAACGGCACGATCGGCTCGGGCGGTCGGACGCTGGAGCTGGAAACGGTCAACGGGAGCATCACGCTGCGCAGAGGCAGCTGAGTCGAGCTACCGGGGGTGCAGGAGGATCTCGAGCGAGCCGCCCTCCTGCACCTCGCCGTCCGCGTCGATCGTCAGGCGCACCGGGTCCGCGTCGACCCCGAGCAGCTCCAGCACCGCCGGTGCGACGCCGAGGTCGTACTCGCCGGGCCGGATGCCCAGCGTGTAGAAGGCGCCGTCGCCGAAGGTGGTGAAGGTGCGCCGCTCGCCCGACTTGCGGTTCGTGAGCACCAGCGTCACGCCGCCGACGCCCTCCAGCCTGACTCCCTCCCGCATCACCCGTCCCTCGAGCAGCCCGCCGTTGACGATCGGGACGTCCCGCACCGTGAAGCGGTTCGGCCCCGGCGTGATGTAGGCGACCGGCGCCCCCGCGAGCCACAGCGGCGACGCGAACGACAGCGAGTCCGCCTCGACCTGCACCGGCTCGAAGGGCGTGAGGTCCCAGATCCGGTACTCGCCCGTCGAGTCGCTGACCGCGCTGCCGAGCCCGACGCGCACGCGCACGCCGCCGAGGCCCTCCTCGCCGACGTCGTAGAGGCCGTTCCCGTTGGCGTCGAGGAAGACACGGCCGGTGACGCCCGCGCGCTGCAGCGCGGGTCCGGCAGCGAAGGCGACCGCCCGTCGGCGCCGGTCGAAGAGCACCGAGCCCTGCACGAGCTGGCTCGCGGCCGTGGGGCCGCGGCTCGGCGCCACGACGGTCGTGAGCGTGCGGACCGACCGCAGATAGGAGGAGAGCGTCAGCGTGACGGCCGCGCCCCCGTCGCGGGTCCAGTCGGCGCCGGTCTCGATGCGCACGCCCGCGGCGAGCGGGCGTGCGACGCGCGCGAAGGCGCGCGAGACCGACGTGCCGTCTCCCGTCTCGACGAGCCCGCGGAACCACATCGAGCGCAGCAGCGGCCCCCACCTCGGCGACGGCAGCACGAAGGCCTCCGCCCCCGAGAAGGTGCGGGTGGCCGCGAGCCCGTTCACGCCCTGGCGCTCCAGTCGCACGTACGGCATCACGCGGGCGTGGGCCACCTGTACGGAGGCGCCGAGGCGAGCGTCGTCGAGCGTGCCGGTGGTGGTGGAGAGGTGCTCGGCACGCGCGTCGAAGTAGAGCCGGTTGCTCCCCGCCCGCGGCCGGACGAACGCCGTCACGATCCACTGCGTGCGCCGGGCGGCCGGCTGCAGGAGCGGCGCGGCCACGCCCGTGTCGTACCGGACGACGTCGGCCGCCAGCCGCAGGTCCAGCGACGGCTCGAAGCGCAGCCCGCCGCGGGTGTAGCCGTGCCCGACGACCTCGCCCTCGATCGCCCACGCGTTGGTGAGGCTCGCCGCCAGCCCGACGTACGGGTGCGTCAGGCTCCCGGTCGAGTCGCGCCAGAAGCGGTCGATGCCGGCCTGCACGGTGAGGCGCGAGGCGACGCCGTAGCGCAGGTCGAGGTTCCCCGCGGCCCGGCAGGCGGCGTCGCGGCACCGCCCCGCGGAGAGCCCGTACTCGAATCGCCGCGCCGGGAGCAGTGTGCTCGGCACGCGGTAGGTGCTCTCGAACTCGCGCACCTCGCCGTGCGGACCGTAGGCGCGGAAGGTGACCGGGTTCTCGCCGTAGAGCACGGGCAGGTCGACCGCGAACGCTCCGCCCGCCTCCGCCGAGTCGAGCGCCACGAGCTGGCCGCCCCGGTAGGCCTCGAGCTGCCAGCCCGCCGGCAGGCGTCCGGTGTAGGGCGCGACGCCGAGGAGCGAGGGACGCAGGTAGGGGGCGTTCGTGACGAGCAGACCCTGCATCGCGCGCGGGTGGGCGCCGGTGAGGCCGCCGTCGCCGAGGCGGAGCTGCTTCAGGTACCGGTTCCCCCGCCAGACGCCGAGCCAGGAGGCCTCGGCGCGCACGCGATCGCCGCCGGTCGCCGACTGGTTGGAGAGCCCGAGCTGCAGGGCGCCGCCGCCCACGTCGGCACCCAGCCCCAGCGCGTACGTCCCGTCCTCGATGGGACCGGAGCTCGGCGCGGAGAGCGAGTAGTCGAGCACGAGCCCGTCCCACGACGGCCGCTCGAGCGCGAGCACCGCGCCCGACCCCGCGCCCGGCCGCCCGGTCCCGGCGAGAAACGCCGCCCGCGCCGCCTCGCGCCGGATCCGCATCCCGAGCGGCAGCCGCTCGGGATCGCGCACGACCACCTCGAGATCCGACCAGCTCACCACGAGGTCGACGTCGAGCAGGCGGCGCAGCACCGAGCCGGCGACGTACAGCTCCGCGTCGTCGAGCCATCGGTCGCGCGCCGCGAGCGGCACCCGGCGCGCTCCGAGGCGCACGGTGTCGGCGTGCACATCGACGACGAGGGGGACATTACCCGGCTGCCAGACGCCCTCCAGCCGCCCGCCCGGCAGCAGCCGATGCTGCACCTCGGCGAGCGAGAGGAGCTGGGTGAGCGGCAGGAGCGCCTCGTCGCCGACGCGATACGCGCTCACCGTGCGGGATGCGAGGCGGCCGAGCCGAAGCTCGAGAAGCACGGCCTCGGGCGCCGTGTCGCCCCGCGTCGCCGCCACGCGCACCACCGGCGCCGCCACGGCCGGTGCCGCGGGCAGGACCACCGCACACAGCAACGCGAGCAGCGGCCACGGGGAGGGTCCCGCCGCGGCGGTCACGGCACGGACACCGTCACCGAGTCGCGCACCACCGGGAAGGCGAGCACCGTCTCGGGAGCGAGATCCTCGCGCCGCCCCACGACCTCGAGCCGCAGCCGGTAGGTGCCCGGCGGCAGGCCGGCGAGCGGCGCGGTGAAGCGCGGCTCCGCTCCGTAGTACACGGCGACCGGCATGCTGAACGAGCTGCGGACCTTGCCGCTCGCGTCCACGAGTTCGCCGCGCGCCGTGCCGATCGCGGCGGCGTTCCCCTGCCGCTCCATGCGGCTCCGGACCACCAGTGAGTCGTCCTGAACCTGCGCACGCAGGCCGCTCAGCGCCACCGTCGTGCGCAGCTTGCCCACGCGATACATCACCGGCAGGATCGTGCGCACCTCGACCGACAGGCCGACCTTCAGGGCCGTGTCCGCGACGTCCGCCAGCTGCACGTGCCCGCCCCGCGCGGTGACCACGAGGCGCGCCCAGTACTCGCCCTCGGCGAGCCCCGGCGGCGGGGTGACGAGCAGCCGAACGGTCTGCTGCGCCTTCGGCGCCAGCGTGAGCCGGCGAGGGAAGATCCGGATCCAGCTCGCGGCCGACGGGCTCGCCGAGTCGGGGTGCTCCTCGGTGTGCAGTCGCAGCTGGCCGGTCGCGGAGTCCGTCACCGGATAGCCGAAGATCGTGGAGAGCTCGAGCTCGACCGGTTCCCCGTTCGGGTTGACGAGCATGAGCGAGCCGGTCCGCACCCGACCATCCACGACGATGGAGGTCGGGGCGACCAGCACCCCCTGCGCCGCCGCCGGCCGGGTGACCACGGGCGCGAGGAGCAGCAGGCAGGCGAGGAGCATCGGCAGCGTCTTCAACGGCATCATTGGATGAAGGTGATGGTCAGCGTGACGGTCGCCGTGTAGGAGCCGGGGCGCTGCGTCGGCGCCGGTGTGGCGGTGGCGCCGAGGAAGACGGCCCCCCGGCCGGTGTTCGAGAGCCGCGCCTGGTAGGGCTGCGCGGGATCGAAGACGGTCTGGGTGGTGATGGTCTGCGTCTCCGAGTACCCGGCCGCCGCCGGCCCGTAGGTCAGCGGGAGCGTCGCGCCGCCGGGCCCGCTCATCGCGGTAGGCAGCGTGAACTGCACGAGCACCCAGCGGTTCGGACCGCCGAGGAGGTCGAAGCGCGCGGCGTTGACGGCGTCGGTCCGGCGGATCTGCTTCGGGACGCCGGGCGTGAGGCTCTGGAAGGTGAGGTCCCGCACGCCGCTGACCTGGAGCGGCTGCTTGGCCTGGGCGCGGAGCGGTCCGGCGCCCAGCAGCAGCGCCGCGACGAGCGCGCTGCCCCGGCGTGCCGCGGCCCCGAAAGCCGAAGCGCATCCGGCGGTTCCTCCGCCGGATGCCGCCCCGGGACGACACGACGTGTCAGTTGTAGGCGACGGTGAGCGTGACCAGGCCACTATAGGATCCGGGAGCGGCGTTCGTCGTGGTGAGGGTCGCGCCGATCCAGAGATAGAGCTCGCCGGTATCGGTGAGGGCCGAGAAGCTGCCGCTGGGAGCGACGAGGCCGACGGCCGTCGCCGTCGCCGGATCGTTCACCGTGTTGCGCCGCGCGGACCAGCCGCTCAGCGCGAGGCGCGGCCCGAGCGTGGCCGGGAGCGTGTAGCCCACCGTCACGCCCTTCTTCACCGCCCCCTGCTTGGTCAGCAGGATCTGCACCCGGCCCCCGACCTGCGGCGCGATTGTGCGCGCCTGGCTCGGCGTGACGGTGCCGAAGTCGAGCGGCGTCGAGCTCACGCCGATTCCCGGCAGCACCTTCGCCGTCGCGTTGAGCTGGCCGGAGGCCTGACCGACGGCGCGGCCGGGCACCGCCGCGAGGAGCAGCAGCCCCGGCACACACCAGGCCCGAAGACGCGGGCGCACCGGTCGACGCGCGCTCGGGAGTCCGGTCGGCTCAGTTGTAGGTCAGGTTGAGCGTGACCGTACCGCTGTAGCTGCCGGGGGTGGCGCCAGCCGTATGCAGCGTGCCGCCGAGCCACACGTAGGCGTTGCCGGTGGCGCTCACGCTGACCGGCGCAGCCGTGGCGGTCGAGAGCGCGCTCGCGCCGGTGACCGGGTCGTTGGTGGTGTTCGTCAGCGCGGTCCAGGTGTCGACGTACACCTTGGGGTCGCCGAGGTCGGCCGGCAGGTCGAAGGTCACGGAGACCTGCGAGCTCGGGCTCGCGGTGATGTCGAAGCGGCCGCCGTTCGCCGCCGCGATCGTCTTCGTCTGCGTCGGAGCGACGTTGCCGAAGACGAGGTCGTTGCCGGTCACCGTGATGGCCGAGAGCACGTTGGCGGAGACGCTGAGGGTCCCGCTCCCGCTGGTCGCCTGCGCCTGCGCCACCACCGCACCACCCATCGTGAACGCCAGCACCGCGAGCGCCACCTTCACGGAGTTCCGCATCGTTGCACACCTCGTTTTTGGGGAGACCGACACGCTTTGGGAGCTGGGCTGAGCGCCCAGGACTTCAGGGGCTGGGCCGGCCGGTGGGCAATCGATGTGCCACCGACCAATCAGCGTACGGCCTCCGACCAGAATCACGACACCTCCGACCAACGCAATGCATTGCAGCAACCTGCGTCGCTCCGGGATCGTGACCTGGAGGGCCTGGCAACTCTTTTGACACTCACCCCCGCACCCCGCATCCGGGACCCTGTGACGCAAACCACCGCCCTATACCCCGTTCCGACCGACGATTGGCTAACCTCTTGGCAGTCGCGCGCCTCCCGCGCTCGGCGCGGCTCGAGGAAAACCTTCGCGGGTGGTCGGGATTTCGGGCATGGACGGCAGGTTCGGCAGGATCGTCGCGATCGGTGTCGCGATCTCGACAGCGGGCTCCGGCATATTGCAGGCCCAGGCCACTGGCACTCTGCAAGTCGTCGCGCGGGTCGTGGATACGCGGGAAGGGGAAACGCTGCAGGAGGGCGCGCGGGCGGCGCTGCGGCACGCGCTCGAGAGCGGGGTGCGCGCGAGTCGCGGGGAGCACACACCGGGCGGCGAGAGTCGGGAGCTACGGCAGCGCCCGCCTGATCCCCGCCCCGCGCCCGCCGGTCGTCTCCTGGTTTCGACGGCCATCGTCGTGACCGGCGCCGCCCGGCGGCTCGTCGTGACCGTAACGGACTCGGCGCACTGAGGGGCCGGGCGCTGCGGAACGCTACCGGGTCGCCCGCGCGAGGAACCGCCCGAGCCCCTCCAGGCCCGCCGCGACGGTTCGCCGCCCGAATCCGATCCGGAAGTGATTGCGCTCGTCGCCGAACACCGTGCCCGGCAGCAGCAGCACCCCTTCCCGCTCCACCAGCTCCTCGCAGAACCGTTCGACCGGCGTCGGCAGCAGGAGCCGAGGATACCCGATGCACCCCGCCCGCGGCCGCACCCACTCGACGACCCCCGCCCACCGCTCGAAGAAGGCGTCCAGGAGCGGCAGGTTCGCCGCCACGATCGCGCGGCTGCGGGCGAGCACCGCCTCCCGCGCCCGGAGCGCGGCGAGCGCCAGCACCTCGCTCGGGGCACTGGCGCAGATCGTGGTGTAGTCCTTGTAGCCCGCCACCCGCGCGAGCACCTCCCGATCGTGGGTCGCGAGCCACCCGATCCGAAGCCCCGCGAGCCCGAACGCCTTCGACATCACGCCGAGACTGATCGTGCGGCCCGGCAGCTCCACCCCGGCCGGCAGGCGGTCGGCAGGGTCGTGCTCCAGGAGGCGATAGACCTCGTCGGAGAGGACGTACGCACCCTGCGCGCGCGCGACCTCGACCAGGCGCCGGAAGGTGGCGGCGTCGGGCAGCGCGCCGGTCGGATTGTGGGGGAAGTTGAGCACGACGAGCCGCGTCGCGGGCCGCAGCGCGGCGGCGAGCTGCTCCGGCGTCGGCACCCATCCCTGCTCCGCCCGGAGCGGCAGCAGGGTCACGTCGGCCCCGGCGGCGCGCGCCACCGCGTGCAGCGACTGGTAGGCGGGCCAGGTCACGACGCAATGCTCGCCCGGCGCGAGGAGCGACCGGAGGAGCACGTAGATCGCCTCCTCCGCGCCCGTCGTGACGAGCACCTCGTCGGCCGCCACGTCGGCATAGAGGCCCGCGATGGCCTCGCGCAGCGCCGGGAGCCCCGCCGGCTCGGTGTAGCCCAGGGTGAGCGCGTCCCAGCGCGCCCGCGCATCCGGATCGGCGAGCGCGAGCAGGTCGGCGAGCCGCCACGCCTCGACGTCGGAGGTGCCGAGGAGATGCGGCGCCACGAACTCCCAGCGGGCGAACCAGCGCTCGAGCGCGAAGGGCGGGAGAGACATGGAGAATCCTCGTGTGAGAGGATGGGAGGGTCGGAGGGCGGGAGGGGCGCTGGCGCGGGGGCGGCCCTCCGTCTAACCTACGGGCCTTCCAACCCTTCTTCCTGCAGCTGTGGGATCCGTGTGACCGAGACGACGAGAGCCGACGCCTTCAGCGACACCTGGGCCCGCGCCTGGTGCGACGCCCTCAACGCGAGCCCCGCCTACCGCACCGCCGCCGCGACGTGGGAAGGCGCAGCGGGCCTGGTGATGACGAATCCCCCCGACGCGCCCCGCGCCGTCTATCTCGATCTCTGGCACGGCGAGTGTCGCGGTGTGCGCACGGGCGACCTCGACGTCCTCGCGGATGCGCGCTACGTCCTCGAGGCCACGCGGGAGACGTGGCGCGAAGTGCTCTCGCTGCGCCAGTCGCCGGTCTTCGCGCTCATGAGCGGCCGGCTCCGGCTCACCCGCGGCAGCCTCGGTGAGCTGATGCCCTTCGCCAATGCCGCGAAGGAGCTCCTGGGCACCGCCTCCACGATCGAGGCGGTATTCCCCGAAGACTGACCCCGGCGACGGCTACGCGCGGTGGCGGTCGGCGATCCCGTCCGCCACCACGCTCGCCACCGCCATGATCGTCCACTGCGGGTTCACGCCCGGCGCGGTCGGCAGCAGGGAGCCGTCGGCGACGTAGAGCCCCGGCACGCCGTGCCGCTCGCCCTGCGGCGTGCAGCCGCTCGTGCGCGGGTCGCGGCCGAGGCGGCAGGTGCCGTTCACGTGGGCCGAGAAGAGGCCGACCTCGTTCGGCCCGTAGCCCAGCGTGGGGACGACGGCGAGGTCGGCCTCGCTCCGCAGGCGCGTGCGGCGCGAATGGAGCGTGAGCGCCTCGGTGGCGCCGGCCGCGAGATGCAGGCGCGCGGTCGCCGCGATGCCCCTGGCCAGCTGGCGCCGCTCCGGCTCGCCCAGGCGGTAGCGGATGCGCACGCGGCCGCGCCGGTCGAGCCGCACCTCGCCCTGCGAGCGGTCGCGCTCGGCGCCGTCGCGCACGAGGGTGATGAGCCCGGCGAGGCGCGGGAACTCGCGGATGATCGCGCGATGCGCGGCGCCGAAGCCCGGCACCACGACACTCGCGAGCGCGGGGTAGATCGGCGCCGCCTCGATCCAGAAGCCGTAGCCGTCGCCCTCGCCGGCGAGAAACTCGTCGCAGAGCGACGACTGCGGGATGCCGGCCGCGCCGTAGACGTCGCGCTCGTAGCGCCCCACCACCGCGCTCGTCGGGTGGAGGCGCAGGAAGCGGCCCACCCCGCCGCCCGCGAGGCCCGAGCGCGCGAGCAGCGCCGGCGTCTCCACCGCCCCGCCCGCGAGCACCACGACGGGCGCCTCGACCGTCACGCGGCCGCGCGGCGCGCCGCTCACCGGGTCGAGCACGGCGGCGTGCACCCGCTTGAGCGGCGGCGTGCCCGCCGCGCCGGTCCGCCCGCCGCGCTCCCGCACCTCGATGCGCGTCGCGCGCACGTCGGCGAGCACGCGCCCGCCCGCCGCGAGGAGCCGCGGCACGAAGGTGAGATGCATCCCCCGCTTCGCGTCCCACCGGCAGCCCAGCCCGCAGCTCCCGGCGCGCACGCACCCCTCGGCGTTGATGCGCGCCGCCCGCGCCCGCCAGCCCAGGCGCCGCGCACCTTCGAGGAGGAGATCGTTCTGGGCCGAGTGCGCGTCGTCGGGGACGAGTCGCGCGTGCACCGCTTCGCCGATCCGGTCGTACACCGGCGCGAGGGCCGCGGCGCCCAGGCCCTCCGCCCCGTACACCTCCGCCCACTCGTCGAGCACCGCGTCGGCGGCGCGCAGCATGAGCATCCAGTTGACGGTGGTGCCGCCGCCCACCGAGCGGCCCTGCAGCAGCGTGACGCTCAGGTCGTCGGTCGCGCGCATGGCGCGGTCGGCGTAGAGGCGGGGCATCATCTCCGCCTCGCGCTCGGTGAAGTCGGCCGCGGTCCACCAGCCACCCTCCTCGAGCAGGATCACCTCGCGCCCGGCTTCGGCGAGGCGCGCCGCCGCGACCGCGCCGCCCGCGCCGCTGCCGATCACGCAGACGTCGGCGCTGAAGCGCGCCTCGACGCCCGCGGCGCCGAGCTCGTGGGCGCCGAGGACGCCCGCGGGTCGCGGCCGCGGCGACGGCGCACGCTCGAGCCGGATGCCGCGCGCCACCGGCTCCGCGTCACTCGGCTGCCCCGGGAGCACGCCCTCCCACGGGAAGACGGGCGCGCGCTCGTGGAACGGTCCGAGATAGCCGACCTCGGCCTGGGCCCACGGCTGCGCATAGAAGGTGGAGAGGACGAGCCGCCGGAGCGCCTGGTACGCGGTGCGGAGCGGCGGAACGCCACTCACCGCCCAGCGCTCGAGCCAGGCGTCCTGCGCGGCGGGCGCGCGCGCGGTGAATCGGCGGGCGCCGCCGCCCGCGGCGAGCAGTGCGACGAGCGGATGGTTCCAGAGATCGAGGAGCCGCGTGAGGTCGCGCGCGGTGGCGACGTCCCCCGCGAGCACCCGCTCCTCGACGAGATCGGCGAGCGTGGCCCGCGGGGCGTGCCGGGGCTCCACGCGCTCGCCGCGCTCGGTGTGCTCGGTGTGCTCGGTGTGCTCGGTGTGCTCGGCGCCGTCGTATGCGGCGGGCACGATGCGCCGGCAGAGCGCGTCGAGCGTCGCGCGTTGCGCGGGGGTGAAAGGCGGGATGGTCGTCATGCGGGCGGCGTCGCCCGGAGCGGCGCCGCGGACACTGGGCGCCCCCACTCAGCGCACGTCGAGCAGCTCGACGTCGAAGACGAGCGTGGCGTTGGGCGGGATCACGCGCCCCGCGCCGCGCGCGCCGTAGCCGAGCTCGGGCGGGATGGTGAGCTTCCGCTTCCCGCCCACCTTCATCCCCTTCACGCCTTCGTCCCAGCCGCGGATCACCCGGCCCGCGCCGAGCGTGAACTCGAACGGCTCCCGGCGGTCGAGGCTGCTGTCGAACTTGGTGCCGTCGGTGAGCCAGCCGGTGTAGTGCACCTGCACGACGCGTGCGGGCTCGGCCTCGCGCCCCTCCCCCACGACGAGATCTTCGTAGACGAGGCCCGAGGGCAGGCGGACGGGGGACGCGGAGTCGGAGGCCATGGTGAGCTCCTGGCGCGGGGATGGACAGTGCGAGCGCGAGCGACAGCCGCGGGGGTTCCCGCGGGATGCCCGAGGAAGGATAACGGCGCCCCGGAAACGCGACGAGGCCGGCACCGGGCCGGCCTCGTCGCAACGAGCGGGACTGTCTTGTCGACTTCCACGTCGGGACGGCGGGATTTGAACCCGCGACCCCTGCAACCCCATTGCAGTGCGCTACCGGACTGCGCTACGTCCCGTGGACGCGCCGGCGGCAGGTGAACCTGCGTGCCGGGCGAGGCGGAATTGTAGCCCCTGGGAGCGCCGCTGGGAAGGGGGCTATACTCCACGGACAGCCCCGGCTCGTTCCCATCCACCCGAGAGCATCCACCAGAGGCCCCCATGGACCGCCGCGATTTCCTCGCCGCCGGCGCGCAGGGCGCCGCCGCCTTCGGCATCCTGCGCTACGCCACCGCCTGCGCCCCGCGCACGCGCGCCGGGTCGCCCGCCCCGGCGGCCGCTGCGGACGCCGCCGCCCCGGCCGGTTTCCCCGCGCTGCGCGACCGCTACTTCCTCCAGGTCCTCCAGTTCAACCCGGTGATCTCGACCTACCTCGGCGGCGACGGCTACAGCCCGGCGCTCGCCGACGTGAACGGCCGCCTGCGCGACTACACCGCCGCGGGCCTCGAGCGCGAGCGCGCCTTCTACCGCGACGTGCAGGCGGAGCTCGAGCGGGTGCCGCGCGCCGAGGGCGGGAGCGCCGCGGCGATCGACCAGGCGGTGCTCGCCGCGCAGGTGCGGTTCCTCCTGCACGAGCTCGACGAGCTGCGCCTGCACGAGCGCGCCGTGGACACCTACGTCGCCGAGCCGTTCCGCGGCGTGGACTGGCAGATCCAGCAGATGGAGGATGCGGGCAACGGCCTGCTCGGGACCGAAGGCGAGTGGGACCTCGTCGTGCGCCGGGTGGCCGCGGTGCCGGCCTATCTCGCCGCCGCGCGCGCGAACCTCCTCGCCGGCAAGCAGCGCGGCAACCTGCCCGACCGCCGCCTGGTGCAGCTCGACGGCATCGAGGGCAGCGACGCCAACGCCGAGTACTTCCGCACCACGCTCCCCAAGACCGCCGCCGGCTACCTCGGCGCGCGCCCCTTCGCCGCCGCGACGCTCGAGCGCCTGCGCACCGCGGGCGAGGCGGCGGCGCGCGCCTGGAGCGACTTCTCCCGCTTCCTCGGACAGACGTACGACCTGCACGAGACGGTCGACCGCTTCCCCGCCGGCGAGCGCGAGTACGAGTGGCGGGTGCGGAACAACCTCCACGTCCAGCGCAGCGCGGCCGAGCTCTGGGAGTACGGGGCCGCACAGGTGGCGCTCTACGAGGGCAAGATCTACGCCGTGGCGGAGGAGATCGCGCGCGGGGCGAACCTGACGGTGCCGTTCGGCACGGCGGCGGAGCAGCGCGCCGGCGTGCGCGCGGTGATGGCGCACCTCGGCAAGGACGCGCCGAAGAACGACGAGGAGCTCTTCCGCTGGTACCGCGAGACCGCGGCGCGGCTCGTCCAGTACGGGCGCGACCAGGGCCTCTTCGACGTCCCGGCCGACTACAAGCTCGACATCGTGCCGACGCCGCCGGTGCTCCAGAGTACGATCGACGCGGCGTACTACCCCGCCCCGCCCTTCAAGAAGACGGGGGTGGGCCGCTTCTATCTCTCGCCGACGCACGACGACCCGGCGGTGCTCGCGCAGAACCCGCGCGCCTCGGTCGCCGACCTCTGCGCGCACGAGGGCTTCCCGGGCCACGACTGGCACTTCAAGTACATGACCCAGCACGCGCGCGAGATCTCCAACATCCGCTGGCTCACGCCCGGCTCGGTCGAGGACAGCTCGTCGATGTGGGAGGACTCGATGGCGGCGGAGGGCTGGGGCCTCTACGCCGAGGAGCTGATGGCGCAGCCCGTGGCCGGCCGGCCCTACGGCGTGTACTCGGCGGCCGAGTACCTCTACATGCTGCAGGGCCAGCTCATGCGCGCCGTGCGCGTGCGGGTGGACGTGGGGATCCACACCGGGCGGATGACGTTCGACCAGGCGGTGGACTACTTCACCGAGCACTTCTCGTTCTACCCGAACGCCTGCGCCCAGGCCGCGAGCGATCCGGCGGCGAAGGCGATCTGCGACGCCGCCCGGCGCGCGATCTACCGCTACTCGAAGTGGCCCACGCAGGCGATCACCTACAACCTCGGCAAGAACGAGATCGTCCAGCTCCGCGAGGCGTACCGGCGGGAGCAGGGCGCGACGTACTCGCAGAAGGAGTTCCACGAGCGCCTGATGCGGCAGGGGACGATTCCGGCGGGTTACTTCCGGGAGGCGTTCCTGCGGGCCTGAGCCCCGGGCGAGCACGGCACCGAGCGTGCTGCCGAGAGCGGCACCCGACCCCCGGGTGCCGCTCTCCGTTGAGGGGGAGGCCGTGGAACGCCGGGGGCCCGGCGGATGTTGAAGAAGGCCCGGAAGGCTCCGGGAGCGCCAGGGAGCCGGCATACCGACGTGGCGCAAATCCGTCCACCGAGACCCCGAAGAAACCCCGCGCGCAACCGCTGATCCTGCAACGACTTAGCCGCTATTGACAGGCCCTAAAACATTGATATATTTGCACTTACATCGGATCTGCCCAGCCGGAGGCCGGTGTGTTGCAGGGGCCCACGGGGCCAAGGGGCCCGGTAGCGCGTTCGCCGCCGGGCATGGTGAAACGGAGGGGGTGCCGCGCTCGGCGTCCCCATGTGACGGAATCGGAGAAACCGCAACATGTCGGAGCATCTGGAGAGCATGATCGACCACCCCGCCACGGCGCCGCAGGCGGCCGCCCCGTGGGATCCGTTCCAGTTGATGGACCGCCTCGACGAGGAAGCGCTGAAGCGGGAGCTCGAAGGCGTCGCCACGCACGACCTCGTCTATGTCGTGCGCGAGGGGGGCCAGGAGATCGTCGGCCTCTCGAAGCAGGGCGTGGACGAGTGCTGCATGGCGCTGGTGAGCCAGGGCCAGGTCATCCGCGAGGAGGACCTGCAGTACGAGATCCTGGGCGAGGCCGAGGAGCGCGAGGCGCTCTTCAAGGTCAAGGCCGCCCGCTTCGCCGTCAGCCCCGACGGCACCGAGGTGCGCCTGGACCAGGTCATCGGCGTCAAGCGTCAGCCCCTGTACTTCGAGAAGGCCGCGCTCGACCTCGACGCCAAGGTCCCCTCGAAGAAGTACAAGGGCCGCACCTACCGCGAGCTGCTGCGCGACCCCGAGGGCCGCGATTACCTCGAGTGGATGAGCGAGAACTTCGGCGACGCGGACATCCGCGCCTTCGTCAAGCGCATCCTCGCGGGCGAGGAGGTCACCCAGCAGCGGGCGCGCAACCTCAACCCGCACTGGTTCGAGCACGGCTCGATGAAGGCCGCGCGCAACGCGCGCTTCCGCCTCATCCCCGGCAACGTGCGCGCGCAGGTGATCGCCAGCGCCCGTCAGTCGGGCCAGACCCGCGTGGTCGAGGCCCCGCTGGGCCGCGCCAGCGCCAAGGCGCAGCCGGTCATTCAGCCGGCGGCCGGCGGCCACGGCGCCTCGCCCCAGGTCGTGGCCGCGCAGGCCGCGATCGAGCGCACCCTGCGCCTGCCCGACGAGAGCCACGAGGCGGCGACCGCCGCCGCGACGGCCGCCCCGGCGAACGCGGGCCGGATCGGGCCCTACGCGCCGACCGAGAAGCAGGTGGCCTTCTTCCAGCGGCTCGCCGAGTCGCCGGTGTTCACGGAGGAGGAGCGGAAGCGGGCGATGGACTGGCTCGCGACCAAGGCCACCCGGCAGACGATCAAGGACCAGATCGACTGGCTCAAGCGCCAGGTCGAGACCCGCAAGACGGGGGGCCAGGCCGGCAGCAACGCCGCCTGAGTCTCGCCCGCACCAGCAGAACCCGACGGGGTGGCCATGTGCCACCCCGTTCGCGTTCCCACCCCCGAGCGAAATCCTCCGCGCCTGCCGCAATTCCATGCACTAATTCGCGCTCTCCAACGGCCCCGCCCGGGAAGTGAGCTACTCACGTCCCCCTAAGCCGAATACGCGCAAGTACTTGAGAGGTAAGTACCTTGGTGGCCCGCTTTCTGCCTCAACCGAGGGCGAACGCATGTGGCGTCAATGATTTGGACGACCCCACGATGGCCCCGGAAGGAAAGCGCGACATGACCCTCTCCCCTCTCGCCGCAGCCGCTACCGACACGAGCAGCATCCCGACCCCGGTGCGCCCGCTCTGGCCCGCCCTCACGCTCGGGTCGATGGTCCTCCTGATCGTCGTGCTGGTCGCGCGGCTGATCACCCTCGCTCCGACGACGTCGGCGACGATCGACCGCGGCACGAACTACCTCGACAGCACGGCCTTCGCCGCGGTCCCGGTCCTCGCCGAGCCGGCGCACCCGCCCCTCGCCGGGCGCTGAGCGGTCCGACGCAGGACGCAGCACGCGCAGTGAACATCCGTCCCAGTCACTTCCTCCGGAACACGACGCTCGCCGTGGCCGCGGCCATGGCGCTGGCCGGTCCGACGGGCAGCGCCGCCCCTGCGGCGGTCGCCGCGCAGCAGGGATACGCCCCGCGGGCCGAGGCCGTCGCCGGCCGTGCCGGCGACGACTCGCTCGCCGCCAAGGGCGCGGGCTCGGCCCGGCTGCAGGGCTCGCTCACCGGTCTCCTCTCGGTGGCCGGGCTCCCGCCGGTGGCGGGCGCCCTCGAGCTCTCCCGCGAAGCGCTGGTCTTCCATCCGCACGACGCGAGCGACGCGGTCGGCGAATCGGTGATCTACCCGCTCTATTTCGTCCGGCGCACCCCCGATGGGGCCGCGCGGCGACGCAGCGCCGTCACCCTCCTGGGAGTCGCGGGCGACAGCGCGTCGCCGGTCTATCTCTTTCACCTCGACGGCGGGGTGTTCGAGACCGCCGAGCCGGGCGTGCTCGCGGAGCTCGCCGAAGGTCCGGTCTGGCTCGACAGCCTGGGCGCCACCCGGCTCGACGCCGGCACGCCGCTCGTCGATCCGCGGGACACGGTCGCCGTGCGCACCACGCTCGACACCCTGATCGGCGGCGCCTATGCGGACTCCCTCTTCCAGCTCTTCGGCCGGCCCGAGCGTCCGGTCGGGCTGGTGGGCACGCGAGGCGCCTCCGCCGCGCGCCTCGGCGAATACATCGCCTCCCGCGACTCGCTGTCGCTCTCGCCGGACCGGATGACCTCCGCGGCGCAGCTGCGGCACACGCTGGCGCACGAGCTGGCCCACCGCTGGCAGCGGCGCGCGGCGGCGACGGTGCGCACGCTGTGGCGCGGCGTCGGCCCGATCACCGACTCGCTCCGCTACGGCTACGGCCACCCGAGCGAGCAGCAGGCGGAGGCGGTCGCCTTCGCGATCCATTTTCTGCAGACGACGGCCCGGCCGGCCGCGGCCCGCGGCGGCCCGGAACTGCTGACGGCCTACGAGCGTCTAGTGCCGGGCACCCGCGCGATGGCGGCGTGGCTGCTGGCCCGGCCGCTCTATGCCCGCCACCCGCTCGCGAGCCGCCTGCTCGCGGGTGCGACACTCGACGGATTCGAGGGAACGGAGTAAGCAGCATGCAGTGGTCCAATTCCGACGCGCCGATTCCGGCCGGCCGCTCCAACACGCGCCGGCGGCTCTGGTGGGCGCTGGCGGGGCTCACCACCGCCGCCATGGTCGCGGCGCTCGCGCTCTTCGTGGCGCGCACACGCGCCGCGGCGGCCGCGACGCCCGAGCTCACCTACAGCGCGATGGTCGCCGCGATGGACGCCGGCCGGGTGGACTCGATCGCCGTGGTGCCGGGCCAGGAGATCGAGGGCTGGTGGCGCGCCGGCGCGTCTCCGGCGGCGGCGCCCGCGGGGGCCTCGGCGGCCGCGCGCGGCTTCCGCGTCGTCTTCTCGCAGACCGACGCGAACGACCTCCTCGCGCGCGCCGAGCAGCGCGGCGTGAGCGTCGCCTTCCGCGGCGCGGGACGCGACCGCGTCGAGCTCGTCAACCTGCTCGTCAGCCTCACCTTCCTCGGCGTCTTCGGCTTCGTCATCGTGCGGCAGCTGCAGAACCCGCAGGGCAACGGCGACCTCGGCGCGCGCGGCCGGTCGTCCACGACCTTCGCCAACGTCGCCGGCAACGAGGGCGTCGTGGCCGAGCTGCGCGAGGTGGTCGAGTTCCTGCGCGATCCGTCGAAGTACGCGAAGATGGGCGCGCGCACGCCGAAGGGCGTGCTGATGTTCGGCCCGCCGGGCACCGGCAAGACGCTCATGGCGCGCGCCGTGGCGGGCGAGGCGGCGGTGCCGTTCTACAGCATCTCGGGCAGCGAGGTGACCGGCTTCATCGTGGGCCTCGGCGTACGGCGGATCCGCTCGCTCTTCAAGAAGGCCCGCAAGACCGGCGGCGTCATCTTCATCGACGAGATCGACGCGCTGGGCGGGCGCCGCGGGCGCAACCAGTCGCACAACGAGGACGACCGCACGCTCAACCAGCTGCTGGTCGAGATGGACGGCTTCGCCGCGACCGAGGGCGTCGTCGTCCTCGCCGCGACGAACCGGCAGGAGGACCTCGACCCCGCCCTGCTGCGGGCCGGGCGCTTCGACCGCTCGGTCGTCGTGGGGCTGCCGACCGCGACCGAGCGCGAGCAGATCCTCCGGCTCCACGTCGCGCAGCGCCAGGTGCCGCTCGGCGCCGGCGTGGACCTGGGCCGGCTCGCCCGGCTCATGGTGCAGGCCAACGGCGCCGACCTCGCCAACCTGATCAACGAGGCGGCGATCAGCGCCGCGCGCGAAGGCGAGGCGCAGGTCGAGTGGAACCACATCGAGGCCGCGCGCGACCGCTTCCTGCTCGGCAAGGAGCGCACCGGCTTCCGCGCCACTGCGCTCGAGTGGCGCATCGTGGCGATCCACGAGGCGGGCCACGCGGTGGCGGGCGTCCTCTGCTGCCCCGAGGACGGGCTGCACAAGGTCACCATTCAGCCGCGCGGGCGCGCGATGGGCGTCGCCTTCTTCTCGCCCGACGACGACCGGCACCTGCACTCGCGCCACTACCTCGAGGGCCAGATCCTCAAGGCGCTGGGCGGGCGCGCGGCCGAGGAAATCGTCTTCGGCGACCAGGCGATCACCAGCGGCGCGCGCAGCGACCTGCAGCACGCCACCCGGATCGCCAAGGACATGATCTATCACCTCGGCATGGGCCGCTCGAGCGGGCTCATGGTCTACGACACGCAGAACGGCCCGGTGAGCGGCGACATCCACGCCGCCATGGACCGCGAGGTGCGCGAGCTGCTCGACGGGATGTACGCCCGGGTGCGCGGCGTGCTCCTGGGGAACCGCGCGGCGCTCGAGGCGCTCGCTCAGGCGCTGCTCGAGCACGAGACCGTCGAGGGCGACGAGGCGCTCCGCATCCTCGAGGCCAACGGCCTGAGCCGGGCCCCGCTCCAGGTGGTGGCCTGACTCTCCCATCCTCCGCGGTCCGGATCGATTATGTTGGGGGTGGGAGGGAGCCATGACCTACGATCCTTTCGATCACGACGACGACCCGTTTCCCGAGCCCGAGGGGAGCGAGGACGCCGAGCAGGCGGGTGAGGACCGGCCCGAGGGCGCCGCGGAAGGCGGCCGGGTGCCGGTCGCGCTCGCGGCGACCGACCAGCCGGTGCAGCTCCACGTCGGGCTGATCGAGGACGAGCGCACGCCCGAGGGGATGGTCTGCATGGGCACCTATTGCGGCGAGCGCCTCATCGCCCGCTGCGTGCTGCCGCCCGAGGCCTATCAGGAGCTCGAGGAGCAGGAGATCTTCGAGGATCCCGTCCCCGTCGTGCTCGTCGCCCAGGAAGCACCGCCGGGCCTGCAGTGCCGGCTGTTCGCGATGATCGCGCTGCCGGAAGGGATGGAGGAGGAGGACGAGGAGGACGCGGAGGAGCCCTGGGCGGCGAGCGTCCCGAGCTCGGCCTACGAGGCGGCGGTGGCCGACGCCGAGGCGGAGGCCGCCGTCGACGACCTCGACGCCTTCGACGGCGACGAGGAGGATGAGGACGACGAGGACGACCCGCGCATCGTTCCCCTGCCGCTCGGCAACATCGTGCGCTACGAGCGCGACCGGGTACACCCCGAGAGCCTCGCGCGCGAGGCGATGGACGTGCTGCAGAAGGTGATCGAGGGCCGCACCTCCGAGGTGGTGGACCGCGCCCTGGCCGATCTCCTCGGCCTCTGAGCACGGCGGCACCGAAGCCCGGAAACGCGAAAGGCACCCCGAACGGGGTGCCTTTCTTCCTTTGAAGCCGGTGGTCGGGATTGAACCGACGACCGCCCGATTACGAATCGGGTGCTCTACCACTGAGCTACACCGGCGACGGGATGCCCTGGCCCGGATTCGAACCGGGACGCCTTTCGGCACTACCCCCTCAAGATAGCGTGTCTACCAGTTTCACCACCAGGGCGGGCGGTTTCCTACAGGCCGGGGATAATAGCCGGGCCGCGGGTGTTTGTCTACCCTCTCTCGCGGCCGTTGCTCCGCTCCGTTCGCGGGTCAGCGGCGGACGTTGAAGTCCCGGCTCGTGGCCGAGCTGAGACCGTCGGCGCTCGCGCGCAGACTGAACGTGCCCCGCCCGTCGATGGCGAGGGAGAAGGTCGCGATCCCGTCTCTGGTGGAGACCTCGGTGTCGCCCTGGAGCTTGCCATCCTCCGCGCCGCGAGCGAGCGCCACGCGGATCGTCACCCCGTCGCGCGGCACGAGCTTGCCGTCGCGATCGAGGAGCTGCACCTGTACGAGCGGCCGGATGGTCTCCCGCCGCTTGGTGTCGGAGGGCTGCGTCGCGAAGGCGAGCGCGGTGGCCGTGGGCTCCGGCGGCGAGGGCGGCGGCGGGGGCGGGGGCGGGGGCGGGGGCGACTTCTCCTTCGCCGTCGCGGTGAAGGTCGCTCCCGCCGCAACGCCCGAAGTGGTCGCGACGAGCCGGTTCGTTCCGGGCGCGGATCCCAGCGTCCAGCCCCCCACGGTCGCGATCCCGTCGGCGCCCGTCTTCTGCTTCGAGCCCGAGACGCTGCCGCGGCCCGCGGTCACGGCGAAGGTGACCTCGGCACCCTCCACCGGCCGGTCGGCCCCGTCGCTCACGAGCACCGCGGGAGCGATCGGGACCGTGGCGCCGACCTCGGCCTCCTGGCCGTCACCGGCGTGCACCGCGATCCGGGTCGGCGTGCGCGGGATCTCCGGTGTCGAGACCGCGATCCTCGCCGAGCGTACGCTGGCGATCCCGTCGGCCGCGAAGATGAGCACGTGGTCGCCGGTGGCGCCGGTGATGGCGAGATCGGTGAAGCGCGCACGGCCCGACGCATCGGTGGGGCGCGTCGTCGTGCCCTGCAGCAGGCCCTGCCCGGACTCCACCGCGGCGGTGACCGCGACCCCGCTGCGCGCGACGTCGCGGCCGTCGCCGTCGCGCAGCTGCAGCTCGGGCTGGCGGCTGAAGCGCTCGCCGGTGTGGGCGGAGGCGGGCGGCGCGGTGATCAGAGCGAGGGCGAGGCGCCGGGCGGGATCGGGCGTGGCCACCGCCGTGAAGCTCGCGCGCACCTCGGGCGATCCGTCCACGACGACGAGCGTCGGATAGCTCCCCGCCGTGTCGCCGAGGATGCGCCGGGTGGCGGCGTAGCCGGTCGAGTCGGTGCGGCCCGAAGCCGGCGAGACCCGCCCGCCGGTCGGCTCCCAGCGCAGGAGCACCCCGGCGAGGCCGCGTCCCCCGGCATCGCGCACCCGCACGGCGAGCGAATCGCCGAGCGCGGCGCCGGTGGTGCCCGTCTGGGCGTCGCCGCCCACCACGGTGATCGCGGTCGGCACGCCCTCGCCCGGAAGCGTGAGGTCGCCGCCGGAGCAGGCGAGTGCCGCAGCGCCCAGCGCGCCCACCGCGCCCGCGAGCGCCGCGCGCCGAACCGAGCCGCGGCGCGGGCGGAGGAAGCGGGCGAACGAGGCGAGACGCGGCACGGCGGCTCCGGGGCGCGGTGGGCGCTAGGGCTGGATGGTGATCGTGAAGGTCTGCGGGTCGCTCGTGTCGTTGCCGCCGTTCGCGGTCCCGCCGCTGTCCTGGAGGACCACGGTCACCGTGACGACGCCGGTGCCGAGCCCGTTGGGGTCGTAAGTCAGCGTGCCGTCGGGCGTGATGGCCGGCTGCACCTCGAACCACTCGGGATGATCGCTCGAGACGTGGAAGGTGAGCGTCTGGTCGTGGGACGGGTTGTTGGGGCCGATCATGATGTTCGTCGCCCAGTTGGGCACCGTCTGCGGGCCCGCGTCCTTCGAGACGACCTGGTCGGGCCCCTTGGTGAAGACGGGCGGGTCGTTCACCGGCACGATCGTGAGCGTCACGGTGGCGGGCGCCGACGTGTGCGTGCCGTCGCTCGCGGTGTAGGTGAAGCTGTCGGTGCCGTTGTAGTCGGTCGCGCCGAGATAGCTGAACGAGCCGTCGGCGTTGAGCGTGAGCGTCCCGTGCTGCGGCTCCTGCACCACGGCGGCCGTGAGGCGGTCGCCGTCGGGATCGGAGTCGTTGCCGAGCACGCCCGGTGCGCCGATCGTGAGCCGCTGATCCTCGAGCGTCTGGTAGCCGTCGTTCGCCGCCGTCGGGGCCGCGTTCGGGATCGAGACGGTGATGGCATTGGAGGTGATGCCCGCGTAGCCGTCGGCGGCGAAGATGAGCGTGTGGACGCCCGCGCCGACGATGGCGAGGTCGGTGAACGCGGCGACGCCGTTCGCGTCCGTCGTGCGCGTCGTCGTGCCGCCGAGGGCGCCGCCGCCCGTGGCGACGGTGACCGTCACGGCGACCCCCGCCTGGCGCACCGGGTTGTTGGAGGCGTCGCGCAGCTGCACGCGCGGCTGCTGTGCGAACGGCACTCCGCTCTGCGCGGTGGCCGAGGGTTGGGTCAGGAGGGCGAGCCGCGTGGCGGCGCCCGCCTGAATGGTGACGGCGCTCGACACGGCGCCCGAGAGCCCCGCCCCGCCGAAGGCGATCGTGTAGGCGCCGGCCGGGCCGCTGAGGCCGAGATTGGTGAACGTGGCGAGGCCCTGGGCGTTCGTCGCCACCGTCGTGGAGCCGCTCAACGCCGCGCCCGAGGGCCCGGAGGCGAGCGTCGCACTGACGGCGACCCCCGCCTGCGCGACGGCGTTGCCGCCGGCGTCGCGCAGCTGCACCTGCGGTTGCCGCGCGAACGGCACCCCGCTCTGCGCCGTCGCGCTGGGCTGGGTGGTGATCGAGAGCGCCCCGGCGCTCCCGGTGCGCGCGGTCGCGGCGAAGGTGACCGGCGAGCCGGTGAGACCGGCCACGCTGGCCGTGGTCGTGGCCGCGCCCGGGGCGGTGCCCAGCGTGCGCACGACCCCGGTGCGGCCGTCGGCGCCGGTCGTCGTCTGCGCCGCGCTCACGGCGCCCCCGCCGCCCGCCACCGCCCAGCTCACGGCGACGCCCGCCACCGGGTTGCCGTCGGCGTCGTCGACGCGGACGACGAGCGAGTCGGGCAGCGGGCTCCCGACGGTCCCGGTCTGGCCATCCCCGCCCACGAGCACGAGGGCGGCGGCGGTGCCGGCGACCGCCTGAGCGGTGACCTGGGTGGCGAGCGGCCCGCCGCCGCCGGACGCGACGACGCGCGCCTCGAGGCGCTGGGCGCCGACCGCGGCGCCCAGGATCCAGCGCGTGGCGGCGCGGCCCTCGTCGTCGGTGGCGGCCGTGTCGGGAGCGGCGTTCCCGCCGCCGCCGACGACCACGAACGCGACCATCTGCCCCGCGACGGGTCGTCCTTTCGTATCGGTGACGCGGACGACGACCGAGTCGCCCAGGGCGGCGCCCGAGGGGCCGGTCTGGCCCGCCCCACGCACGACCGTGATCGAGGCGGGCTCCCCTTCGGCCGGGAGCACGAGGTCGCCCCCGCCGCAGGCGGCGAGGGCGAGGGCGGCCACGGCGGGAGCGACGAGGGCGGGAGCGATGATCAGGCGTGCGCGCATCGACCATCCACGATGAGTGTAACCCGTTCGCGGAGGCTCAGTTCCCCCGCGACACCGCGGTCAGGTTACCACCGGGGGGGCACCGCCGGAAAGGAGCTACGTCACAGGTCCGGCGCGACTGCGCCTAGCGTCGCCTAGGGCGTCGCTGTCTGGACGCCGATCGTCACCGTGGCCGGGGCGCTCGCGAGCGAACCGTCGCTGGCCCGGTAGGTGAACGAATCGGCGCCACTGTAATCCTGGTCGGGGGTGTAGATGAAGGAGCCGTCGGGGTGCAGATCCACGGTCCCGTGCTGCGGTTGGGAGGGGGATTGGGCGGTGAG
>DASTSO010000097.1:0-13488 GCA_035760645.1 Gemmatimonadales bacterium | reverse complement strand
GATGACGCCGGCGGCGAGCAGCCCGAGCACCTTCCGCTTGTCGTTCACCACCTCGAGCGGCGAGTTCACCAGGAAGCGGTCGTCCCACATCGCGTCGAGCGTCGCGACGTCGCCGGCGAGGAAGGCGACGCGGGCGCGCTCCTCGAGCGCGCGGATCTCCCGCTCCCAGGCGGCCATGGTCCCGGACGGCTGCGCGGCGGTGGTCATCGGCGAGGTCCTGCCTTTCGCGATCAGGGGGTGGGGCTCGCGGCTACTGCGGTTCCCGGGGCGGCGCCTGCGCCAGAACCCGCTCGGCGAAGTCGATGCGCTCCTGCGCCTCGGCCAGCTCGCGGCGCAGGTCGTCCATCTCGGCCTCGAGCACCTCGAAGGCCGCGCCGCCGGCGGGGAGCGCAGCCGCGGCGGCCGCGTCGGCGGCGGCGGCGACCTGGCGTCGCTGCCGGAGCCGCTGGGCCCAGAGCCCGAAGCCCAGGGCGAGGGCGGCGTGGGTGGTGGCATGCAGCGGCTCGCCGGGGGCCGCGGCGAACCAGACGGCGCCGAGGTTGATCGCGCTCAGCGCCGCGGAGATGGGAAACCAGATCGAGGGCTTGAAGGTCATGGCGCGCTCCGGGGAGCCCGCTCGAGGCGGGACTCCCTCTCCTACGCATCGAGCGGCGGGCGGGTTTCCGGCTGGAACGCGGGCGTGCCCGGCGGGTCTACTTCCGCCGCACCGACTTTCCCTTGGGCCAGTAGGCGAACTCGGGCACGTGGCAGACGCCCTCGAGGTCGGCCAGCCGGTCGCGCAGGTACGCCTCCGCCGCCGTGACGCCGGCGTTGTGGGCGCTCGGCGCGATCTCCTTCAGAATGAACGTCAGCAGCTGGCGGGCCTGCACGTTGGTGAGCTCGAGGTCGAGCTCCTCGTCGCAGAAGCGCTCGAGCGAGGCGAGGGCCTGCGTCTGCGCCTCGGGGGAGAGCTCGAGGCTCACGCCGGTACCCGCGCCAGCCCCGCGCCGCCGAGCGGCGTGGTCTCGACGCGGTTGCTGAAGCCGGCGATGAGCGGCCGGCCCCTGGCGATCGCCGCCTGCACCGCCGGCAGGGCCAGCGAGGCGCGATGGTGCTCGGCGCTCGCCCACACCTCGGTAATCCAGAGCGCGTCGGCGTCGGCCGGATCGGCCGCGACGACGTAGCTCAGGCAGCCGGGCATGGCGTCGGTGCCCTCGAGCAGGATCGCCGCGAGCGCGTCGCGCTGGCCGGGGGTGGCGGTCATCTTGCCGATCAGTCCGTACACGGGAAGCGCCCTTTCGGTGCTCAGTCCGCCCGCCGCGGCTTCCACATCGCCGCGTCGAGGATGGACCAGAGGTGGATGACCCAGCCCAGGAGGAAGATCCAGAGCACGCCCGCGAGGGCGAACATGATGATCGCCTTCAGGAGCCGGCCCTGGATGAGCTGGCCCAGGCCGGGGATGAAGAAACTCGCCAGCGCGGCGATGACGTTGCCGGTCGATCCCTGTCCCGCCATGATGATGCCTCCGTGAACGGAACGGTGCGCTACCGCTACCAGCGGCGATCCAGGTGCCAGGCGAGCCCGAGGCGCGCCTCGAGCCACGAGGGACGGACGTTCACGCCCGAGGCCCGGCCGTTGAGGCGCAGCGCCGAAGGCAGGGCGGTGTGGAACTCGAGCGCCGGCGTCAGTGACACCTGGCGCGTCACACCCAGATCGTAGCCGAGCCCGGCCAGCAGCGCGAGCCCGGTCGCGCTCGTGCGGTCCGTGGTGCCCTCGTGATGCGTGAGGACGCGCGCACGGGAGAGGCCGAGGCCGCCGGAGACGAAGAGGCCCTGCCGCGCGAACGGAAAGAGGTAGGCCGCCGCGCCGATCGCGCCGATGTGGTCGCGCACGCCGTCGTGCGGGCGCACCCAGCCGTCGAGGCGGGCGGCGACGGCGAAGCGCGGCGTGAGCGTCACGCCGGCGGCGAGGCCGAGCGTGGGGCCGGTCTCGCGCGACGTGAGGCACGCGTCGCAGGTGAACGCCCCCGCGCCCGCCCCGATGCCCGCGCCGAGCCAGGCACCCGGCGTGCGCCACGCGCTCTGGGCCGCGACCGGAGCCGCCGTCACGGCGAGCGCGGCGAGCGCCGCGAGCAGGCCGAGCGCGACCGGGATGCGACCGACCGAACTCTCGTGTGCGCGGCGGCTCACAGCGGCCTCTCGAGCGTGAAGCTGGACTGGGTGGTGGTCGTGCCGTTGCCGAGCTGCCCGGTGGCGTTGCTGCCCCAGCAGTACACGGTGCCCTCGGTGGTGATGCCGCAGACGTGCGCGGCGCCCGCCGACAGCTGCCGCCACTTCATGCCGCCGCTGATGCTCAGCCCGTCGCAGTAGCCGTCGCCCGCCAGGGTGATGAAGCAGGCACGGCCGTTCCCCGCCGCGATGTCCTGCAGCTGTGGGATGGTACCGCCGAAGCGCGTGACGGGTGCCGGCGTCGCGTCCGCGTCCTGTCCGGTCGCGGA
Organism: Gemmatimonadales bacterium; assembly: GCA_035760645.1. Lineage (GTDB taxonomy): Bacteria > Gemmatimonadota > Gemmatimonadetes > Gemmatimonadales > GWC2-71-9 > DASSTY01. The sequence continues at coordinate 11,012 of DASTSO010000097.1, read as the reverse complement.
GACGCAGTAGCCCACGCTGTCCGCGGCGGCGACGCCGCAGACCTGGGCGGTGCCGACGCTGATCCGGCCGAAGCGCACGGTGCTCACGCGATAGGCGTCGCTCGCGCCCGGGCGCCAGCAGTAGGCGAGACTGTCGGCCCCGAGCCCGCACCCGTAGGTGCCGACGCCGACCGCGAGGAAGCGGCGCTCCGGCGCGACGGCCACCGGCGCCGCGGCCGAATCGGCCCAGCAGTACGCCGTGCCCTCCGGCGTGAGTCCGCAAACGGCCGTGTCGGCATCGATCTGCGCGAGCGTCACATCGCCCGGGAGGGCCTCGAAGCCCCTCCCGCCGTCGGACCCGGCGCAGAGCGGCCGACCCGGCGCGACGAGGATGCAGGTGCGCCGGTCGCCCGCGGCGAGCGCGGTCGCGCGGAGCGGATCGAGCAGCGTCCGCACGGGGCGATAGCTCTCGGGCGCGATTACGCCGCTGCCGAACTGGCCGGCCTCGTTGCTGCCCCAGCAGTAGAGCTGCTGCTCCGCGCTCAGGCCGCAGCTGTGGTCGCGGCCAGCGGCGACGCTGGTCACCTGGATCGTCCCGGCGGCCGGGCTCACGGCGTCGGCACAGCCGCAGATGCCGACGGCCGCCAGCATCCAGAACAGGTGCTTCACGACGAGTCCTCGAGTTGGAAGATCGGAATCGGGCGAGGGGAGTGGGAATATACCGGCGCGGCCGCTTACATTGGTAGCACGGGCGGCTCGTCGTGCCGTCTCCGTTCGCGAATCTCTCCGCAAAGGCTTTCCCATGCTTTCGATCGACTCCGGCGCCCGCCGGCTCGCCGCGGCGAGTCTGCTGGCGCTGGGTGCGGGTGGGTGCACGTCGTGGCAGGCCGCGCCGGCGCAGACGCTCGCGGCGCCGGCGCCGGCGCGGCACGTGGCCGTGCAGACGACGTCGGGCGAGGTGGTGCTGCTGGTCGGCGCGCAGGTCACCGGCGACAGCATTGTCGGCGGCGACGAGCGCCGCGCGCGTCCGGGCACCCCGTACGAGCGCCGCGCGATCGCGCTCAGCGACGTGCGCACGGTCGCCGTGCGCCGCCGGGACACCTTCAAGATGGTGACGGTGGTGGCCGCGCCGGCGCTCGCGGCGCTCGCCGGGGGCTTTCTCGTCGGCTACTGAGCCGGCACCGCGGGTGAAGCGCTAGCGCACGCCGATCGTCGAGTCCGCGCTCGCGTGCCGGGCCGTGCCGATGACGGCGGCGAAGATCCCCTGGCCGACGGCGAAGCTCGGGATCAGGAGCGAGCGGTCGCCGCTCTGGGCCAGCGTCGTGACGATGGCGGCGGTGACGAGGCCGGTGAGCGTGCCGCCGATCGCCCCGGCCAGGCGGCGCTGCACGTCGGCCGGGCGCACGCCCGCCGCCTGCGTCCCCGCGGTCACGCCGAGGAAGGTCCCGAGCACCGAGCCGAGGGCGCCACCGATGACGTGCGCCTCGAGCCCCGGGTCGTCGCCACAGCAGCTCCGCCAGCCCAGGTGCTCCGCGGCGTAGTCGCCGAACTCGAGCCCGCCCCAGAGACCGAATGCGGCACCGAGGACCCCGCCGACGAGCGCCGCGGGGCGGGCGCGCCGCAGCGCGGCGTCGGGATCGTCGGCGCGGGACGGGCGCGCGTCGCCGTGCCCGGCGGGCGCGGGCGGCGACCACGACTCGAGCGGCGCGGCGCGCACCTGCGCCGCCGCCGGGGCCGCGCGGCCCAGCACGAGAAGTCCCAGGAGAAGACCGGAACGCCGCCGCATCGTGGCTCCTCGCAGAGGGGGAGCTCAGAATGCGCGGGCGCCGAAACCTGAGCGTGACCTAGGACGCGAGCAGCGCCACGTACTCCCCGCGGCAGCGGGCGACGAGCCGCTCGCCCACGGTCACGTCGGTGTCGAGCGCTATCCTCGCCCGGCGCCGGCGCAGGAGCGTCCGCTCGAACGTCGCCCACCGCTCGGCCGCCGGCGCCGCGCACGCGGCGACGAAGTCGCCCTCGGCGGGGGCGAGGTAATCCATCGCGTGGCGCTGGATGACGATGCGGCCCGTGAAGCCGCCCACGCCCGCCCGCAGCCGCACGTGCAGGCAGCTCCACGCGGCGAGGATCGCGACGGCCGAGAGACTGCCGCCGAACGCCGTCTGCCGGTGGTTGAGGTTCGGCGCCAGCGGCGCCGCGAGGCGCACGCCGTCGGCGCCGGCCGCGAGCACGCGCACGCCGAGCGCCTGCGAGATCGGGATGTGCTCGTGCAGGTAGCGCTCGAGCGCGGCGAGCGCGTGGAGCTCCGCGGTGGTCGGCATGCTCCGAAGGTAATCGCGGCGTCAGAAGGCCGCGGTCACCTCGGTCGTCCGGCCCGCCGTCACCGCGATCGGCCGCGGCGCGCCGGTCTCGGTGCGGTAGTCGCCGCAGCCGAAGTCGAAGCAGGCGCGGAGATAGTACGTCCCCGGCGCGAGCTCGGCGACGGTGGCCCGCCACGCGGCGGGCCCGCCCTCGAGCGGCGTGCGCCGCGGCGCGACCTCGTCCTCGAAGTCGCTCGCCGAGCCGTAGAGCCGGAGCTCGCCCGCGCGCACCTGGTCCGCGCTCGCGCCGGCGAGCGTGATCTCGGCATGGAGCGCGCCCGGGGCGTCGGACGGTCCGGTGTCGCTCGCGCAGCCGGCGAGCAGGGCGGCGCAGGCGAGCGTCGTGAAGTGGCGAAGGAGTCGGCGCATGGGCGAGAGCGGGGCTCGTGCCTACGGCTGCGCCCGCGGCGCCAGCACGAACCGCCGCGACTGCCGCTCGTACGCGTGCGCCAGCGCCAGCACCCGCGCGTCCTCGCCCGGCAGGCCCACGACCGAGAGATTGAGCGCCGGCAGCCCGTCGGCGCCGAGCCCGGCGGGGACCGACACCTCGGGGAGGCCGAGCCAGTTGCCGTAGCCCAGCGGGGTGCGGATGTCGGGCCAGCCCTCGGCGACGCTGAAGGCGTTGAAGGGCATCGTGGGATAGACCATCGCCACGACGCCCGCGGCGCGCATCGCCTGCGCGAGCTGCGCGACGACCTCGCCGCGCGAGCGGAGGAACGAGCGGCCCGCCGGGTCCTCGGTCATCGGCTGGCGGAAGAGCGGCTCGCACTCCTCGAAGGTGGCCGGCAGCACGTCGTAGTACTTCCGGTACGCGTCGTAGCCGCGGCGCACCGCCGCGCGCGGGTCCGTCGTGCGGCCCGCGAAATAGTGCCAGAGCGCGTTCGCGGTGGGCGCGGGCGACTTGGGATCGGGCGCGGCGTCGCCGCGCGCGCGCGAGGCGGCGGCGAAGGCGTCGCGATAGTTCCTGAGCGTCACCGGCGCGTCGAACGTCTCGACCGTCGCCCCCGCGGCGCGCAGGTCGCCCACCGCGCGGTCCCACACGGCGACGGCTTCGGCCGTCATCTGCGTGCGCGGGACGTGCGCCTCGACGACGCCCACGCGCACGCCCTGGAGCGCGTCGTCGCGGAGCTGCAGCAGCGGCTGCGGGTCGAAGCGGCCGGTGAGCGCGAGCGGATCGGACCCGTCGGCCCCGGCGAGCATCGCGAGGAAGAGCGCCGCGTCGGCGACGTGGCGCGCGAGCGGGCCGTGGGTGTCGAGGTACGGCCAGGTGGGGATCACGCCGGTGCGCGGCACGAGCCCGAAGGTCGGCTTCATGCCGACGACGCCGGTGCACTGCGCCGGGATCCGGTTCGAGCCGCCGTCGTCGGTGCCGAGGCCCACGAAGGCCATCCCGCACGCCGCGGCGACCGCGGTGCCGGCGCTCGAGCCGCCGGGGGTGCGCGTGCCGGTCTTGTCGTAGGGGTTGAGCACCTGGCCGGTGTGGCTGCTCGTGCCCTCGCCGCGGTAGGCGAAGTCGTCGGCCGCGGTCTTGCCGAGGATGATGGCGCCCGCGGCGCGGAGTCGCCGGACCTCGAGCGCGTCACGCCCTACCGGCTCGGGGAAGAGCCTCGCCCACTCGGCGCTCGAGCCCGTGGTGGGGAGGCCTTGCATGTCGTAGATCGCCTTCGCGAAGACGGGCACGCCGTCGAGCGGGCCGCGCGTCTTCCCGGCGCGCAGCCGCTTGTCGGCGTCGCGCGCCTCCTGCAGCGCGGTGGCCGAGAGGACGTCGATCGCGCGCCAGCGCGCGCCGTCGGTGCGGCAGCGCTCGAGCGCGCGCGCGGTCACCTCTTCGGCGGTCCACGCGCCGCGGCGGCGGCCGGCCTGGTAGTCGGCGATGGTGCCGTCGAGCGGATCGGTGCCCGGGTGGCTCATGGCGGGAGTCCCCGGCACGCGGGGCAGAGGCAGATGAGGGAGCACGGCGAGAGCGGCGAGCTGGGCCAGGACTTCGCGGCGAGTCGGGGACATGGGCGTGTGGATCGGAGTGGGCGCGACGCGCGGGGGTCGTGGTAATCTGGCCGCGGCGGCCGCGGCGTCAACCGTCTTCCTCGAGCACCGCCCGCGCCTCGTCGGCGTCGGCCGCCGCCACGACGACGCGCACGCCGCGCCGCGGATCGAGGTTCGGCAGCATGCCGCCCGCGTTGTCGCGCACGACGTGCGCCGCGATGCCCCAGGCGCCGAGGAGCGCCACGGTGAGCTCCGCTTCCACCTCGGTCGCGTGGGAGGCGACGGTGACGAAATCGCTCATGGCGCCTGCCGGTGCAGCTCGCGCTGCAGCTCGGCCCGGACCTCGGCCCAGGTGGGCCGGGCGCACCGCGCCAGGAGCTCCGCCACGGCCTGGATGACGACGGCCCACTCGAAGCGCTCGACGATGAGGAGACCGCGGCCCCAGGTCGGGCCGTCGAGCGCGCGGAGCTGCGCCGGCGTCACGACCAGGAAGCCGTACGTCTCCGCCGGGGCCGCGGCGTCCTCCCGCGGCGCGATGCGCGCATCGAAGCGCACGGCGCAGACCACCGGATCGGGCGGCAGCTCCGGCGGCGCGAGGTCGGGGCTCCAGATGTCGCGCAGCTCAGGATGGATCACGGGGACTCCGGTTGCCGAAGCCGGCGCGACGCACGCGCCCGAGCAGGTGGTCGGCGACCATGTAGGGAACGAGGCCCGCCACCGCGGTCACCATGCCGTCGAGCCAGCCGGGCCAGCGGTCCGCCACCGGCGCGATGGCCGTCGCCACCCAGGCGAAGGGCCGCAGGAGCGTGGTCCACACCGCGAAGAACACGGCACTCGCCGGCGAGTGCTCGGGCGTGACGTCCAGCACCTGCCAGAGCCCCAGGCCCAGGAGGCCGAGGAGGCCGAGCGTGAGGGCGGGATGCCGTGCCGGCCAGCGCCTGGCGCCCGCCACGACGAACGCCGCGGCGGCGAGGTGGATTCGATGCCTCAGGCGCCCGCGCCCGGGAAGGGGGAGAACTGGTCGGCCACGACCCACCACCGGCCGCCTTCGCGCACCAGCGTGAACATGTCGCGCCCGGCGGTGTCGCGCCGGGTGCCGGCGAGGTCGTAGCCGATCTCCCAGTAGTAGGTCACCACCGCCGCCGTGCCGCCGGCGAAGAGCTCGACCTGCGGCGCGTGCTCGCGCCAGTAGTGGATCGTCGTCGCCTCGACGAAGCCGGTCCAGCTGGCGACGGCGGCGGCGCCGCCCTCGATGCGTTCGCGGTCGACCGGGTTGATCGTCACCATGCGCGGATGGAAGTACTCGGCCAGGCGCTCGGGCCGGCCCTCCACCGTCCAGCAGCGGTTGAGCGCGACGATCACGTCCCACACTTCCTGCTCGGCGGGGCCGAGCGCGGCCGGGAGCGCGGCGGACGCGGCGGAGAGGGATGTCGTCATGGCGGTTCGGGTGCGAAGGTCGGAATCGGCGGCAGGCGGCGCGCCGGGCCACCGGGTGGTGGAATATAGCGGGATGCGCCGCGGGTCAGCCGCCGCGCACCGCGGCATAGAGCCACTGGTCCAGCACCTCGCCCGCCTTCACCGCGCTCCGCCGCATGCGGCCCTCCCGCACGTAGCCCGCCTTCTCGAGCACCCGGCACGACGCCACGTTGCGGACGAACGGTACCGCGAACACACGGTGCAGGCCCAGCTCGGCGAAGGCGTGGTCCGTCACCGCGCGCAGCGCGTCGGTCATCACGCCGCGGCCCCAGAAGCGCCGGCCCAGCCAGTAGCCGACCTCGGCGGTGTAGCGCTCGATGTCGTCGCCCGGCTCGAGGCCGATCGCGCCCGCCGCCTCCCCGTCCACGACGATCCCGAACGTGGTCGGCCGCGGCTCCCGCGCCGCGGCGGTGATGAACGCCTCCGCGTCGGCGATGCGGTACGGATGCGGGAAGCGGTCGCGCAGGTTCAGCCAGATCTCGCGGTCGTCGGCGTGCGCCGCGAGGCCGGCGGCGTCGGCGGCGACGAGGGGGCGGAGGACGCAGGTCGGACGGATGAGTTCCATGAGAAGGTCCCACCGCCTACTGGAGCATCACGCCCTTGTCGGCGAGCTCCTTGGCCACGTCGGCCCCCAGCGCGACGCCCCAGCGATAGCCGGCCTGCATCATCTCGACCTTGATCGCGCCCGAGACCTCGGTCAGGTGCCGTCCGAGCGGGCTCCGGTAGAAGGCGACCAGCTGCTCCAGCTCCTGGCGCGAGAAGCGGGTGGCGTAGATCGGCACGAGCGTCTCGACGAACTGCGGCAGGTCGCGCCGCATGCGGGTGCTGAACTCGGTCCAGAAGGCCTCGGGCAGGTTGGCGCTGGCCGCGCTCGCCTTGCGCTGCGCCTCGACGCCGCTCTCCATCTCGGCCAGGACGGTCGGACCGACCCGCATCAGCTCGAAGAGCCGGCGCGTGAGGGCGGCCTGTGCCGAATCGACCGTCGCCGCGGCGGGGGTGGGGGAAGCCGCGGCCGCGCCGGCCGCGGCCTGCGCGGCCGCCGCCGTGGCGGTGCCCAGGGAGACGACGACCAGCGCCGCGGCCACGCGGCAGGAGGTGCGCCAGTTCACGAGGAAGCTCCGGAGGTGAGGGGGGTGTGGATGACGGAACGGGCAGACACTACTCGCCGCCCGCGATGCCGGTGGCGTGAATCCGCCGGGCGGGGCGAGGATGCGGCGGCGTATGGCGCCTTTCGAGTCGCCGTCGCGCCTAGCGGCTCATGGAGAAGTTGAACGCCTGAAAGACGCGCTGGCGTACCGCGCGGCCCTCGGAACGGCCGGGATGGAAGCGCGCGTTGGGCAGCAGGCGCTGCAGGCGAGCCGAGGGACCGCGCGAGCGGCGCGGCATCAGCGGCGGGCGCCGTCCGCCGGGTAGGTGCCGGTGACCGGCACCAGCATGCGCGTGACGCTGATCCCCGTGGCGAAGCGCACGGCACAGCCTTCCCGGAGGGCGGGCGCGATGCGCGCCGCCAGCACCGCGCGCCGGAATCCCCGGTGCTCGGCCGGGCGCCCGTTGCGCGTGATCGTGATCGAGGTGGAGTCGACCTGCCCGGTGGGCTCGACAATGAAGTGCGCCTCCCAGCGCCCGTCGCTCGAGACGCGGCGACGGCACCTTGCGGTAGCGGATGGGCCGTACCCCCCGGAGCGTGTCGGCGTAGGTGTACACCGTCGTGTCGCCGGCGCAGGGCGCCACGGCGAGCGCCGGGGCCGGCGTGGCGCCGGCCCCGGCTCGGCCGCCGCAGGCGCCGAGCAGGAGGAGGCCGGGAAGCAGCAGGAAGGCGCGAGGTGTCCGGGGCATGGGACCGGGTCGGCCGGCGTGGCGCACCGGCCTGGGCGAAGATTCGTGGATCGGATCGGGGAAGCTCCGGAGACCGGCGACCTGGAAAACTACTGCCTCCGCCGCCGGTGCGCACGGCGCCGCGGGCGCCGCGCACGCGCGAGGAGACGTATGCCGCGCCGCACCTGCGCCGGCTGCGACAGGCCGTGCGGCGGCGCGGAGTCGCAAGCCGGCCGTGCGCGGGGAATCGTGCGACACGCCGCGCGAAGCTGCGTTACGCCGGCGGCACGGCCGGGACGACGATCCGCCGTGCGCCGGTGAGATCGAGCCAGAGCCGCGGCCCCGCGCGCGCGACGACGAGCACGACGGCGTCGCAGCCGGGGCAGCGCACCACCATGCCCATCCCGTGCGCGTAGACCAGCAGCGCGCCCATCTCGCGGGTCGCGCCGCAGCCGGCGCACGTCGCGCGCGCCGTGGTGAGGTCGGGGACGAAGATCTCGCTCAGGATGCCGGCCGCGGCGTTGCCGTCGAGCCGGAGCGCGTCCGTGCCGTCCGCTTCACGCTGCATGACTACCTCCCTTCGCCCGTCGGGCCGAAGCGCTCGGTCTTCACCCGCGCGGGCTCGTGCCCCAGCTCGACGAGCGCCGCCGCCACCGCCTCGACCAGCGGCGTCGGGCCGCAGACGAAGACGTGCGGCCGCTCGGCCGGCGGCCAGGCGACCTCCGCCAGCATCATCCGGTCGATCCGCCGCCGGAAGCCGGTCCACGCCGCCGAGGTCTCGCGCGTGAGCGTGAGGACGACCTCGAGCGTCGGGTCCTCCGCGGCCAGCCGCTCCAGCTCGTCGCGGTAGATCACGTCGTCCCACGTGCGCGCCGAGTAGAGCAGGCGCGCCGGCACGCGCCGGCGCGCGTCGCCGTCCGGGCCGCCGACCGCCGCCGCCATCCGGAGCGCGGCGGCGCGGTGGCGCAGCATCGCCATCAGCGGCACGATGCCCGAGCCGCCGGCGACGAGGAGCAGCGGCCCGCCCACCGCGAGGTCCCAGACGAAGTAGCCGCCGATCGGCCCGCGCAGCTCGAGCGGGTCGCCCGCGCGCAGCGCGTCGGCGAGGTAGGGGGACACCTCGCCGTCGTCGAGCCGCTCGATCGTGAGCGCCACGCGCGCGTCCTCCGGCGCGGAGGCGATCGAGTAGCTCCGCTCCGCCTGGTAGCCGTCCTCCGCCGTGAGCCGCACGTCCACGTGCTGCCCCGCGCGGTGCCCGGGCCAGCCGGGGACGTCGAGGAGAATCGTCCGCGCGCGCGGCGTCTCCGCGACGACGTCCGCCACGGTGGCCACGCGCCAGGCGATCGTCACGGGTCGCCCGCGTACCGCTGCTCGCGCCACGGGTCGCCGTAGTTGTGATAGCCGTGCGACTCCCAGAAGCCCGGCACGTCGCGCTCGAGGAACTGGAGCTGCCGGACCCACTTCGCGCTCTTCCAGAAGTAGAGGTGCGGCACCAGGAGCCGCGCGGGGCCGCCGTGCGCCGGCGCGAGCGGCGCGCCGTCGTACACCGTCGCGATCCACGCCTTGCCGCCGGTGACGTCGGCGAGCGGGAGGTTGGTCGTGTAGGCCCCGTCCGCCGACGCGAGCACGAACGGCGCGATCCGCACCCCGCGCGCCTCGGCCTCGGCGATGAGCGTGTCCACCGACACGCCCTCCCACAGGGTGTCGAGCTTCGACCACTTGGTGACGCAGTGGATGTCGCTGGTGACCGCCTCGCGCGGCAGCGCCTGAAACTCCTCCCACGTCCACTGGACCCGCCGCGCGTCGGGGCCGCGCAGCGTGAAGGTCCAGGTGTCGAGCGGCACGTGCGGGGTGGGGCCGGCGGAGAGGACGGGAAAGTCGCGCGTCTCGTACTGGCCGGGCGGGAGGCGGCCCGCGGCCGCCCCCGTCTGGCGCGGGCGGCCGCGGAAGCCGCGGGAGATCGGTGAGCTCATGGAGGCCCCCTTGGTGGCGGGCTCCATCATTGGGGGTGCGGGGTGAGGGCGCAAGGGCGGGGGCGGCGCGACTGGAGTCGGCGCTCGATCGACGGCTTCAGGCCGGCCCCTGAAGGGGCCACTCGGCCTGAGAGCCCTCAAGGGCTCTCCGAGGCAGCCGCCCGCCGCGCCCGTGCGGAGTCCCGCCGCCCCGGCGCGATGCTCGCGCCGCCAGAGGGCCCTTCAGGGGCCTCCGGCCGAGTGACCCCTTCAGGGGCCGACTCGCGCGCCGCGCCCCGCCCTCACCAGATCCTGACCCGCCCCTCCGGCGGCAGATACTCCTGCTGCCCCGCCGCGACCCCGAACGCCGCGTACCACGGGTCGAGGTTCCGCACCGTGAGCGCGCGGTAGCGGCCCGGGGCGTGGCCGTCGGTGAGCACCCGCTGCCGGAGCGCCGCGTCGCGCATCTTGGTGCGCCAGATCTGCGCGAAGCTCAGGAAGAACTGCTGCTCGCCCGTGAGCCCCGCGACCGCCGGCGCCGGCCTGCCGCCGAGCGACGCGCGCCACGCCTCGTGCGCCGCGGTGAGGCCCGCGAGGTCGGCCAGGTTCTCGGCGAGGGTGAGCCGGCCGTTCACGGCGAGGTCGGGGAAGGGCTTGTACGCGTCGAACTGCCGCACCAGCCGCTCCGCTTCGGCGTTGAAGTGCGCGAGGTCCTCCGGCGTCCACCAGTTCCGCAGCCGCCCCTCGGCGTCGAACTGCGCGCCGAGGTTGTCGAAGCTGTGGCTGATCTCGTGCCCAATCACCGCGCCGATCGCCGCGTAGTTCATCGCCGCCGGCCGCGCGGGGTCGAAGAACGGCGGCTGCAGGATCGCCGCCGGGAAGTTCATCGCGTTCATCGCCGGCATGTTCACCGCGTTCACCTGCTGCGGCGTCATCGACCACTCGGCGCGGTCCACCGGCCGGCGCAGCTTCGCGAGGTTCTGCGCGTACTCGAAGCGCTCCACCCGCTCGGCGTTGCCGAAGGCGTCGCCCCGGCGGATGTCGAGGCCGGCGTAGCTCGGCCAGGTGTCGGGATAGCCGACGCTCACCCGCAGCGTCTTCAGCTTCGCGCGCGCCGCGGCCTTGGTGGCGGGCGCCATCCACGCGAGCCGCCCGATGCGCTCGTCGAAGGCGCGGATGATGTTCGCCACCATCGCCTCCGCCTGCCGCTTCGCGCTCGCCGGGAAGTGCCGCTCGACGTAGAGCCTGCCGACGGCGAAGCCAAGCGCGGCGCTGGTCGCGTCCACCGCGCGCTTGGTGCGCGGCGCCGGCTGCGGCACGCCGCTCAGCGTGTGGCCGTAGAAGTCGAACGCCTCGCGGTCGAACGCCGCCGGCAGCACCGGCGCGCGGTGCGCGATCGCGTGATAGGTGAAGAGCGCCTTCCAGTCGGCGAGCGGCTCGCTCGCCGCCA
>DASTSO010000096.1:0-9268 GCA_035760645.1 Gemmatimonadales bacterium | reverse complement strand
CGTCGAGTCCTGCCAGGTGCGGGCGCTGGCGACGTGGCAGCGGCGGACGAAGGACTCGGTGGGGTGGTGGGCCGCCTGGGTGAGGGCGTGCAGCATCTCGTGCCGCACGAGCATCTCGTCGAGCAGGGCGCCCTGCGGGAGATAGATCCGGTTGCCGTCGCGCACCCACCAGGCGAGGGCGCGCTGGTTGCCGAGGTAGATCTGGCCGTCCACGTCGTCCACGGCGTAGAAGCGCACCTCGTCGAGGTTGCCGCGGTGGCCGGAGCAGGCCTCGGTGCGGGCCCACCACTCGCGGTAGATCGGCGCCTGGGCCACCGGCCATGCGCGCTGCAGCGGGACCGGCCCCGGCGCGGCGCCCGGCAGGGCGCAGGCGCCGAGCGCGCCGCTGCCCGCGACGACGAGGGCGGCGGTGCGGAGAGCGGACGGCAGGCGGCGCCGCCAGCGGGTCGAGCGGAACGACACGTCGAAGCTCCGGGGATGCTGCCGGGACACGGACGCCCGTGGCGGGGCGTTCGTGCCTCGAGGTCATGCCGATTGCGGTCGGGGGTACGGAAGGGTGTCGGCTCTCGTGGATCTACTTGCAAAACCGGGGCCCGGGGCGCCCGGGGGTCCCTCAGCCTTCGTCCGGCTCGGCGGGGCCGTCGGAGCGGCCGTGGGAGCGGCCGTCGGAGCGGCCGTCGAAGCGGCCCCGGAAGCGCTCGATCTGCCGCCGGTCGCGCTTCGTGGGCCGGCCCTTCTCCCACCCCAGCGCCGGTCCCGCCGCGCGCAGCCGCTCGGCGATCTCCTCGCGTCGCGCCCGGCTCTCGGGCCGCTCCTCGTAGAGCGTCGCCGCCTCGCTCGCCGGGCCCCGCCGCTCCGACAGCCCCCGCACCTCGACGACGTGCTCGTACGGGCCCTGCCGCACCCGCACTTCGTCGCCGACTTGCAAGAGCTTCGCGCGTTTCGCCTTGTCGCCGTTGACGCTCACCTTGCCGCCCTCGATCGCCTCCACGGCGAGCGAGCGCGTCTTGTAGAAACGGGCCGCCCAGAGCCACTTGTCGAGCCGGACGCGGTCGGGGGGAGGGGAGGGAGGCATGGCGGGAAAGATAGGCGGGCCGGCCCGCCTAGGCGGCCTTCAGCCGCCGGACCATCCCCCCGAGCGAGCGCACCACCACCTCGTTCCCCTCGCGCAGGAGCGCGGCGAGGATGTGCTTGCAGACCTGCTCGCGCCAGAGATGGTCGCCGCAGTCGCAGCGCGGGTGCGCCGTGGTGTAGAGGTCCACCCAGTGCTCCTGGGCGCCGCCGGTCACCCGGAACCGGCCGTCGCCCACGCGCTCCACCCCCAGCTCGAGGCTCCGCTCCAGGCGGGCGAGGTCCACCCCGCCCGCGGCCTCGAAATCGATCGCCGGAATCATGCGTCCACCACCTGCCGAAATGGTCCAACTCGTTGCATCGTATGTTCTTGATTGCTCCCAAATATAGCCCGAAAGGGGCCGGAAGTCGAGTGCCGGATGGACCGATTTTCGGTCACCACGGCAGCCCGCCCGCCGACCTCCGCCCGGCCCGGCGGGGCGGGCAACTTGCCCCGTCCGGTCCCGAAATGCGGCAGCCCCGCGGGGCACCCGGGCACGCGCCCTGTCGTTGATAGAGGAGAAGCTGCCGAACTCCCGCGAGGCGCGGCACTTGCAACGCTGCCCGGATCGTTCACCCGCCTTCGTCCTCGCATCGCCGTGATCGTGAAGAAGCCTACCGCACTCCGCTCCAGCGTCTCCGTCGCCGCCGCCGCCGCGCTCCTCGTGGTCCTCGGCTGCCGTCCCTCGCCCGCCCTGCCGCTCTCGGCCGACTCCGCCCTCGCCCACCCCGGCGACAGTACCGTCGCCGCCGCGGGCGACGCGCTCGCGCAGGGGCGGCCGTGGCGCGCGAGCCGGATGCTCGCCCCCGCGCTCGAGGACTCCACCCGGCGCACCCCCGAGGCGCTGCTGCTCGCCGCCACCGCCGCGAGCCGCTGGAACGGCTGGGACGAAGTGACCCGCCTGCTGGACGGAGTGACCTGGAAGGACTCGCTCTTCCAGGGCGAGGCGCGCCGGCTGCTCGCCGCCGCGGCGCTCGGGCGCGGCGCCAACGAGATCGCGCTGGTGCACGCGCGCGCCGCCGTCGCGGCCGCCGCGCGCGGCGCCGGCCGGGACGCGCCCGCGGGCGAGATGCTCGGCGAGCGGCTGGTCCTCGAGGCGCGCGCCTTCGAGGGTCTGGGCCAGCGCGACAGCGCGGCGGCGGCCTGGGCCCGCGCCGCCGAGCTCCTGCCCGAAGCGACCGACTGGCTCCGGCTCCGCGCCGCCGGCGCGACCGACGACGCGGGGCGCCGGGGCGCGCTCCTCGCGCAGGTGGCGCTCCCGGCGGCGCAGGCCCGCATCGGCTGGACCGACGCGAAGGCGCGCGAGCAGGCGAAGGATTACGCCGGCGCGGAGCGGGCCTACCTGGCGCTGCCCGACGCCCAGGCCTCGGCGCTGCGGATGGCGCTCGCCGGCGCCGGCGCCGACACCGCGGCGCGCGCCTCGGTGCGCTGGCGCCTCGCCGCGATGGTGCGCGAGCGGCCCGGCACCGGCGACGCGCGCGTCGCCACCCAGCTCCTCGACAGCGCCTTCGCGCCGCTCACGCCGGCCGAGGAGTTGCTCATCGCCCGCTCGGCGGCGCAGGGCGGACCGCTCGCGCGCGCCGCGACGGCCTTCGAGCGCGCGCTCGACGCCGGGCTCGCCAAGGTGCCCGAGCGGTACACCTACGCCGGCGTCCTCTTCCGGCTGGGCCGCTACGCCGACGCGGCGAAGCAGTACGCCCGGATCCCCGCGACCGACACCCTCGCCCCCGCCGCGGCCTACGCCCGGGCGCGGGCGTTCGTGCGCGCGGGTCAGACGGCCGACGGGCTCACGGCGCTCCGGGCCATCGACACCACCTTCCCGGGTGATACCGAGTCGGCCTCGATCGCGCTCTATCTGCGGGCCGACCTCGCCACCGACGCGCAGGACGAGGCCGGCGCGCGCGCGCTCCTGCTCGAGCTGGTGCGGCGCTACCCGTCGAGCCGGCAGGCGCAGCTCGCCCTCTTCCGCGCGGCCGTCATCGGCTACGCCGCGGGCGACACGACCGCCGCGCGCGAGTTCGACTCGGTCGCCACGCGCTGGGGGAGCGGGGGCGAGGCGCTGGCGGGGCGCTACTGGTACGGCCGCGCCCGCTTCGCCCAGGGCGACACGGCGGCGGCGCGCGCGGCGTGGCGCGAGGTGCTGAACCGCGATCCGCTCTCCTACTACGCCGCGGCGAGCGCCCGGCGGTTGGGCCTCGCGCCCTGGACGCCGGCCGCCGCGCCCGACACGTTCGCCACCGTGCCCGCGCTCGACAGCGCCATGGCGCGCGCCGCGCTGCTCGAGCGGCTGGGCCTCGACGCCGAGGCGCGCCTCGAGTACGCCGCGGCCGCGCGCGCGGCACAGCAGGACACCACGGCCGGCGCCGCCGAGCGGCTCCTCGCCACCGCCGACCGCTTCCGCGAGCGCGGGCTCGCCTCGCAGGGCATCCAGCTCGCGCGCCGGGCGCTCGAGCGCGGTGCCCCGCGGGACGCGCGCACCTATCGGCTCATCTATCCGGTCGTGCGCCAGGAGGCGCTGATCGCCGACGCCGCCGACCAGGGCCTCGACCCCGTGTTCGTCGCCGCGCTCATCCGCCAGGAGTCGCTCTTCGATCCCGCGGCGACGAGCGGCGCCGGCGCGCGCGGGCTGATGCAGCTCATGCCCGAGGTCGGGCGCGGGCTCGCGCGCGCCGCGGGCTTCCCGCTCTGGGATCCGGTGCTGCTCTACCAGCCCGACGTCAGTCTCGAGCTGGGCACCCGACACCTGCGGGAGCTCGCCGGCCGCTACGCGGAGCCGGCCTACATCCTCGCGGCCTACAACGCCGGCGCCACGCGCGTCGAGCGCTGGAAGACGCGCCAGGGCGTCGAGGATCCCGAGCTCTTCGCCGAGCGGATCCCCTACGTCGAGACCCGCGACTACGTCCGCATCATCGCCCGCAACCGCGATCTCTACGGTGCGCTGTACCAGTGGCCGGAGGTGCGGACGGCGGGGCGGTAGGCGGGAGGGCGGGAGAGGCGGGACGGCGGGAGGGCCCCGATGTAAGACGAGCCTCCGGTGACCACACCGGAGGCTCGCGCGTTTGATGAGTTTCCCGCCGTCCCGCCCTTCTGCCCTCCCGCCCTTCCGCCTTAAGTTCCCTCCCATGCACGACGAGCCGCGGCGCGAGCTGCTGGCGACGGCCGAGCAGCTCGCGCAGCTCGGCAGCTGGCAGTGGAATCTCAGGACCGGTGCCATCCACTGGTCCGACCAGCTCTTCCGTCTCTACGGGCTCGCCCCCGGCGCGCGCGCGATCGACCTCGACTTCCTCTTCGAGAACATGCACCCCGACGACCGCGCGGCCGTGCTGCGGATCGTCGAGCAGGCGGTGCGCGACCACGCGCCGTTCGAGTTCGACCTCCGCCTCGTGCGGCCCGACGGCACGGAGCGCATCCTGCACACCCGCGGCCTGGTAGTCGTGGACGAGGCGGGCGAGGCGGTCGAGCTGCAGGGGATGGCGCAGGACGTCACCGACCGGCTCGCGGCCGCGGAAGCGGCGCGCCGGCTCGCCGAGGAGCACGCGGCCCGCCGGGCCGCCGAGCAGGCGCACGAGCGGCTCGCCGCGATCCTGGACGGGGTCGGCGAGATCTTCATCGCCACCGATCCCGAGTGGCGCTTCACCTTCCTCAACGAGAAGGCCGAGAGCTATCTCGGCGCCATCGGGCTCACCCGCGCCGACGTGCTGGGCCGGGTGGTCTGGGAGGTGTTGCCCGGGCTCGACCGGTCGGCCGTCTACGGGGAGGCGATGCGGGTGGCGCGCGAGGGCGGGTCGGCGGAGGTGGAGGAGTACTACCCCGCCTTCGACCGCTGGTTCGTCGCGCGCGTGGCGCGGACCCGCGAGGGCTTCGCGAGCTACACGCGGGACGTCACCGTGCGCAAGCGCGCCGAGGCGCGGGCGCGCGAGAGCCACGAGCTGCTGCGCGCGGTGGTGGACGCGACGAGCGACAGCATCTACGTGAAGGACCTCGACGGCCGCTACCTCCTGGTCAACGCCGTCGCCGCGCGCGCGATGGGCCTGCCGGCCGACGCGATCGTGGGGCGCGACGACCGCGAGCTCTTCCCGGCCGCCCTCGCCGAGCTCTACCGGCGGCACGACGCGCAGGTGCTCGCCGCGGGCGTGACGCGCACCTTCGAGGAGCCGGGCGGTACCGACGCGAACTCCCGCACGCTGCTCGCCACGAAGGGCGTCATCCGCGACGCGAGCGGGCGGCCCGCCGGCGTCGTCGGCATCTCGCGCGACATCACCAAGCGCAAGCGCGCCGAGGCGGCGCTCCGGGCGAGCGAGGAGCGGTTCCGCACGCTGGTGCAGTCGATCGACGACGTCGTCTTCGAGCTCGACCGCGACGGCCGCCTGGTCCACATCTCGGGCCGCTGGCTCGCGCGCGAGGGGCTCGATCCGGCCGGGCTGGTCGGCCGGCGGGTGGGCGAGCTCCTCGGGGCCGCCGCCGGACGGGCGCACGCCGAGCACTTCCGCCGCGCGCTCGCCGGCGAGGCGGCGGTCTACGAGTGGGCGCTGCCGCTGCCCGGCGGCGTGCGCCTGATGCAGGTCTCGCTCGGCCCGCTCACCGGGGCGCGCGGGCGGGTGGCGGGCGTGGTCGGCGTGGCGCGCGAGGTCACCGAGCAGCGCCGCGCCGAGCGGCGCGAGCGGGTGATGGCCGAGGCGGGGGCGGTGCTGAGCGCGTCGCTCGACGTGGAGGCCACGCTCGAGCGCCTCGCGCGGCTCGCCGTCGAGCGCCTCTGCGACCTCTGCGTCGTGGACCTGCTCGACGAGAGCGGCGAGATCCGGCGGGTGGCCGCGACGCACCGCGACCCGGCGCGCCAGCCGCTCGCCGAGCGCCTGCGGCGCTACGCGCCCGCGCGCGGCTCGAGCGCCACGGCGCGCCGGGTGATCGAGAGCGGCCGCACCGAGGTCGTCGCCGAGATCGACGAGGCGCGCGTGCGCGGCATGGCGGTGGACGCGGCGCACCTCGACACGCTCCGCCGGCTCGGGCTCCGCTCGTCGGTCGTCGTGCCCCTGGTGGCGCGCGGCCGCACCCTCGGCGCCGTGTCGTTCGTGGCGACCGGCCGGACGCGGGCTCCGGCGGCCGAGGATCTCGCGCTCGCCGAGGAGCTCGCGGCGCGCGCCGCGCTCGCGGTGGACAACGCGCAGCTCTATCGCGACGTCGAGCGCCAGCTGCGGCAGCGCATCGACGCCGAGGCCGAGCTGCAGCGCTGGGCGCAGATCTTCGAGCACGCGGGCTGGGGGGTGCTGATCGTGAGCGGCGACGGCTCGCTGGTCGAGGCGGCCAACCCCGCCTTCGCGCAGATGCACGGCAGCCCGGTCGCGCAGCTGGTGGGCCGGCCGCTCGCGGCGGTGGTGGCCGAGGGCTCGCGCGCCGCCGTGGCCGAGCAGCTCGCGGCGGCGCGCCGCACGGGGCGGGTGGACTTCGAGGCGGAGCTGCTGCGGCTCGACGGCACGGCGTTCCCGGCGCAGGTGGACCTGGCGGCGTTCACCGAGGCGGCCGACGGGCCGGTCTACTTCGCCATGAACGTGCAGGACCTCACCGCCCAGCGGCGGGCCGAGGAGCAGGTGCGCCAGGCGCAGAAGATGGAGGCCCTCGGCCGGCTGGCCGGCGGCGTGGCGCACGACTTCAACAACATGCTGATGATCATCCTCGGCTTCAGCGACTTCCTGCTGGGCTCGCTCGAGCGCGAGGATCCGCGGTGGGCCGACGCCGACGAGATCCGCAAGGCGGCCGAGCGCGCCTCGGCGCTGACGCGTCAGCTGCTCACCTTCGGCCACCGCCAGCCGCTGCCCACCCACACGCTCGACCTCAACGAGGTCATCGGCGACATGGAGCGGATGCTCCGCCCGCTGGGCGGCGAACGGGTGCAGCTCGTCACCCATCTCGCCCCCGCGCTCGGCGGCGTCGAGGCCGACCGCGGCCAGCTCGAGCAGGTCGTGATGAACCTCGCCCTCAACGCGCGCGACGCGATGCCCGAGGGCGGCCGGCTGACGATCGAGACGCGCGACGTCACCTTCGGCGAGGGCCAGGGGCTGCGCACCGTCGGCATCGACCTCCCCGCGGGCGAGTACGTCCTGCTCGCCGTGAGCGACACCGGGGTCGGCATGGACGCCGAGACGCGGCGGCACATCTTCGAGCCCTTCTTCACCACCAAGCCCACCAGCCAGAACAGCGGGCTCGGCCTGGCCACGGTCTACGGCATCGTCACCCAGTTCGGCGGCTACGTCTGGGTGGACAGCGCGCCGGGGCAGGGGACCAGCTTCAAGCTCTGCTTCCCACGGGCCGCCCGGCGCGCGCCGGCCGCGGACGCGGCGGCGCGGGACGCGCCCCGCGGCGGGCACGAGGTCGTGCTCGTGGTCGAGGACGAGGAGTCGGTGCGCACGCTCGCTTCCCGGGTGCTCGCCGAGCAGGGCTACCGGGTGCGGGAGGCGGCCAACGGCCGCGAGGCGCTGGTGGTGCTCGAGGCGCTGGCCGGCACCGACGACCAGGTCGCCCTCGTCCTCACCGACGTCGTCATGCCCGAGCTGGGGGGGCGCGAGCTCGCCGCCAAGGTGGCCGAGCGCCACCCGGCGACCCGGCTGCTCTTCATGTCGGGCTACACCGACAACGAGGCCCTCCGCCGCGGACTCGACCACGCGGGCGCCCGCTTCCTCCACAAGCCCTTCTCCCCCGACAGCCTCGCCCACAAGGTGCGCGAGGTGCTCGACGGCGAGCCCGACGCGGTGGAGGTGTAGCCGGCCCGCCATCCCCCTCTCCCTTGGGTCATCCGTCACGGTCGGACGTGGCCAGCCGTGCACTAAGTTGGAGTTCGCGCCGCCGCGGGCTCGCGACGGTGCCCGGTGCACGGTCCGGGCTCCGGTCCGGTGCACGGTTCGGAAGGGAGGGACCCATGACACGACTGACCACGATCGCGCTGCTTCCGCCGGCCCTGGTATCGGCCCTGCTGGTCGGAACGGCGTGCAACTCCGGCCGCAACGCCAGCGAGCGTCAGACCGCCCGGTCCGAGAACACGGTGACGGGCGGCGCCTACGACAGCGTCTACCGCAACGAGCGCCGGGGCGACACCACCGGCTCCGCCGCCGCCGGCCGCAACGCCGCGAACGCCGGCAGCACGGGCACCAGCCCGGCGGTCGGCAAGGTGAGCGCCGCCGGGCGCGCCGTCGGCGCCATCGACGCCGCCGACCGGCTCGAGATCCAGACCGCGCGGCTCGCCCTCCAGCGCTCGAATTCGAGCGCCGTGAAGCAGCTCGCCACCACCCTCCTGCGCGACCACCAGGCCAACCTGAAGAAGGCCGAGCAGCTCGCCAAGCAGGCGGGTGTGAACGCGATCCCGCCGACCGAGGCCACCACCCGGATGACCGCGGCCGGCGACCAGCTGAAGCAGGCCACCGGGAAGAACTTCGACCTGGCCTACGTGCAGATGCAGATCGACGACCACCAGCAGAACATCCAGTCGCTGCAGGCGATGCAGGGGCAGGTCGAGAACAACCAGGTGAAGGCGTTCGTCGCCCAGACGCTGCCGACGCTGCAGCATCATCTCCAGCTCGCCGAGGCGACGAAGCGCCGGCTGGGCGGCAGCACGGCGGACACGACGGGCGGCAGGATGCGCGATACGACGCGCGGGGCGATGCGGGACACGACGTCCCGCTAGCCGGACCAGGGAACCGATCGGGAGGACGGATGCGACGGGTGACGACGAGAGGGACGATCGTGCTGGCCGCGCTCGCGCTGGCGGGCGTCGCGTGCAGCGGGCGGGAGGCGAACCAGGGCAACCGCGAGACGGCCCGGGCGAAGGACACGGCGTCGCTCGCCGGCACCGCGGGCGCGAATCCCGCCAAGGCGGCCGCGGCGAGCACGCTGGGCAAGATCGACGCGGCCGACAACGAGGAGGTCCAGGCCGGGCAGCTCGCCCAGCGCGCCGGGCAGTCGGCCGACGTCAAGCGCCTCGGCTACATGCTCGCACAGGACCACCAGGCCAACCGCAAGCAGGTCGACGACCTGGCCAAGTCGCTGGAGGTCACCCCCGCGCCGCCGCCCGACGCGGCCGCCAAGCAGATGACCGCGCTCGACCAGCTCAGCGCGAAGAAGGGCGCCGACTTCGACCGCGCCTTCGTGCAGATGCAGATCGACGACCAC
>DASTSO010000095.1:0-2818 GCA_035760645.1 Gemmatimonadales bacterium | reverse complement strand
CCCTCGAGCGCGGCGTGGCGGGACGGCGGATCGGGTTAAGATAGGAGCGGTCATGGAGATGGGGAAGGCGGGACGGCGGGACGGCGGAACGGCGGGAGGGCCATTGAGCTGGTTCGTGTACATGCTGCGCTGTGGGGACGGATCGCTCTACACGGGCGTCACGAACGACCTCGAGCGGCGCGTGGCGGCACATGCCTCGGGCCGCGGCGCCGCCTACACCCGCGGACGCGGGCCGTTCACCGTCGCGCACCTGGAGCCGGCGCCCGATCGATCGACCGCACTGCGACGCGAGCTGGAGATCAAGAAGATGACCCGAACCGGGAAGGAAGCCCTGATGCGGCGCAAGCCTCCCGCCGTCCCGCCGTCCCGCCGTCCCGCCTTCGCCCCCGCCGCCCTCACCTTCCTGCGCGGCCTCGCCCGGCACAACGAGCGGGCGTGGTTCGAGGCGCACCGGGACGCCTACGAGCGGGAGGTGCGCGGGCCGCTGCGGGAGCTGGTGGAGGAGCTCGACGTGCGGCTTGCCACACTCGCCCCCGAGATCGTGGGCGACCCGAAGCGCTCGCTCTTCCGCATTCACCGCGACGTGCGCTTCTCGAGCGACAAGCGCCCCTACAAGACGCACGCCGCCGCCTGGCTCTATCACCGCGACGCCGGCAAGGGCGTGGGCCGCGAGGCGGCGCACGGCGGCGCCGGGTTCTACTTCCACCTCGCCCCCGCCCCGCAGGGCTCGCTCTTCGGCGGCGGGATCTGGATGCCGCCCCGCCCCACCCTCGCCCTGCTGCGCGAGCGCCTCGTCGAGGAGCCCGAGGCGTTCGCCGCGCTCGTGGACGCCCCCGCCTTCCGGCGCCGGTTCGGCCCGCTCGACACCGAGGGGATGCTCAAGCGCCTCCCCCGCGGCTACGCCCCCGGCCACCCCGCCGAGCGGTGGCTGCGCTACACCTCGTTCTTCGCCTCCCGCGCCGTCCCGGTCGAGGAGGCCACGAGCCCCCGGCTCGCCGACCGGCTCGCGAAGGACATCGCGGCACTGGTGCCGTTCGTGCGGTGGCTCAATGAGGCGATCGGACTGCAGGGGCTAGGGACTAGGTACTAGGGGCTAGGGCGTGGTCGAAGGGAATTGGCGCGAGGACGCCGGCATCGGCACGGCGCCCCCTAGTCCCTAGCCCCTAGCCCCTAGCCCCTACCGATGCTCCCCCACCCCCACCTGCAGACACATCTCCAGCACCGGACACGTCGAGCACTTCGGGCGTGTGCCGGTGCAGACGTGCTTCCCGAACGGCACCAGCAGCTCGTTGATCTCCACCCACCAGCGCTTCGGCAGCACCCGCTCGAGCGCGACCATCGTCTGCTCGGGGGTGCGGGTGGCGACGATGCCCCAGCGGTTGGTGACGCGGTGGACGTGAACGTCGACGCCGATCATCGGCACCCCGCAGGCGATGCCGAGGACGAGGTTGGCGCACTTGGGGCCGACGCCGTGAAAGGCGAGGATCGTCGCGGCGTCGCAGGGGAGCGTGCCGCCGTGCTCGTCCGTGACCGCCTGCGCGATCGCGTGGATCTGCCGCGCCTTCGCCTCGTGGAAGGTGCTCGCGCCGATCAGGGCGTCGATGCGGGCGGGAGCGAGCGCCGCCATCGCCGCGGGCGTGGGCGCCGCGGCGAAGAGGGCGCGCGCGGTCGGGAGCATCACCTCGTCGCGAGTGCGGATCGAGATGATGCAGGCCACGAGCTGCTCGAAGGCGGAGCCGTGGCCGAGGTCGCGCAGCTCGAAGAGGGCGGCCTTCGGAAACGGCGCCACCGCCTTCCGGATGCGCCGGAAGGCGGTGGCGAAGTCGAACGGCCGCTTGGGACCGCGGGAACCGTCCACCCGGCGGCCGCCCACGCGAGCGGCTAGTGGGTGTGGGCCATCCGCCGGTCGAGGCCGGTATACGGCTCGGCGTGGCGCCGGCGGTCGGGACCCTCGTAGGCGGTGGCGGGGCGGTTCGAGAGCGAGCTCGGCGAGTTGAGGTGCGCTCCCGGATCCACGCCCACGCCGAGCCGGTCCACCAGCTCGCCGCCGAGCCACCCGGTGACGCCGGCGAGCAGGAAACCGGCGAAGGAGACGACGTACGCGGTCGCCGGCGGGAAGGCGGGCTCCGGGCGGCGCAGCAGCCAGCTCACCAGGAAGAGGGCGACCACGATGACGTTGCCGACGCCGTGCAGGAGCCCGACGCGCTTGGCGCGCGTCGCGCGCGGCATGACCCACCAGTCCACCGCGCCGGGCACGGCGGCGAGCAGCCCGCCGATGATGCCCGCGGCGATGAGATAGTACGCCATCGTGTGCCAGTGCACTCCGCCGCCCAGGAGGCCGATGATGTCGAAGATGGCCGCCGTGGCCAGCAGGCCGAGCGGAAAGACGATCAGCATCGGATGCAGCGGATGGCCGAAGACCTTCACCCTGCTCTCCATGGCGTGCCCCCTCCCTGAGTTCCCCGCGCTCCCGGCGGCCGGCGGCTTACGAGCCGGCCGGCTTGCGGCCCGTACCGGTCATCTCGCCGCCCGCGGCCCCCGCCTTCTCGGCCGGCGCGGTGCCGACCTTCTTCTGCGCCGCCTTGGCCGCCGCGAGATGCTTCTCGAGCACCGGCAGCGTGGAATCGATCAGCGCCTGCACCTTCGGATCGGCCGAGGTGCGGGCGGCCTTGAGCGCCTCGATGTTCTGCTGGTGGTCGTCGATCTGCATCTGCACGAAGGCGCGGTCGAAGTCGGCGCCCTTCTTCGCGCTGAGCTGGTCGAGCGCGGTCATCTGCTTGGCGGCCGCGTCGGGCGGCGGCGCGGGGGTGACCTCCAG
>DASTSO010000094.1:0-3353 GCA_035760645.1 Gemmatimonadales bacterium | reverse complement strand
CATGACGGAGATCCTCTCCACCTACCGTCTTCAGCTCCACGCCGCCATGCCGCTCACGGCCGCGGCGGAGCTGGTGGACTATCTCCGGGAGCTCGGCGTCACCCACCTCTACTCGTCGCCGCTGCTCCAGGCGCGGCCCGGGAGCACGCACGGGTACGACGTGGTGGATCCGACGCGGCTCGACGGCGAGATCGGCACCGAGACCGAGTTCGGGACGCTCGCGGCGCGGCTCCGTGCCGCGCGGATGGGAATGGTGCTCGACATCGTGCCGAACCACATGGCGACGGCGCGGGAGAACGAGCGGTGGCAGGACGTGCTGCGGCACGGGCAGGCGTCGCGCTTCGCGCGGTGGTTCGACATCGAGTGGCGCGCGAGCGAGCGGGACCTGCGGCACCGCGTCCTCCTCCCCGTCCTCGGCGACCAGCGCTCCCGCGTACTCGAGCGCGGCGAGATCACGCTCGCGTACGAGGACGGCGAGTTCCGGGTCCGCTACTTCGAGCATTCCTACCCGGTGAACCCGGCCACGCTGCCCGTCGAGCCCGGGGCCGCGCCCGAGGCGCTCGCCGAGCGGGCGCGCGCCTTCGGCGAAGGGCCCGAGGGACGGCGGCGGCTGCGGAAGCTCCTCGACGCGCAGCCCTACCGCCTGGTGCACTGGCGCCGCGCGGCGCGCGAGCTCAACTACCGCCGCTTCTTCGACGTCAACGATCTCATCGCGCTGAATATGGAGGATCCCGCGGTCTTCGCGGAGTCGCACGCGCTCGTACTCACCTGGCTCGCCGAAGGACGACTCGACGGGCTGCGGGTGGACCACCCCGACGGGCTCCTCGAGCCGCGGCGCTACCTCGAGCGGCTGGCGCAGGTGGCGGGCGGGTGCCCCGTCTGGGTGGAGAAGATCCTCGTCGGCGCCGAGCGGCTCCCGGACGACTGGCCGGTGGCGGGCACGGTGGGCTACGACTTCCTCGACCAGCTCGAGGCCTGCTTCATCGAGCCCGCGGGCTGGGAGGCGCTCCTCGCCGACTACCGCCGCGTCACCCGCATGCGGCTCGACTTCGCCGCGGTCGCGCGGCAGGCGAAGCGGCTCGTGCTCGAGTCGTCGCTCTCGGCCGGGGTGCGGCGGCTCGCCGAGCGGCTCCTGCGGCTGCGGCCGGACGAGTGGCCGCGCGTGACGCGGCACGAGGCGTACACGGCGATCGTGGAGACGATTGTCTCGCTCCCTGTGTATCGCACCTACGTGGACGCCGAGCGTCCCGAGCCCGCGGGCGAGGACCGGCTGGTGCTCCAGGCCGCGCTCGCCGCCGCGCGCGAGCGGGGACGTGCGGGCGGGGCGGCGCTCGACCTGCTCCAGGCGGCGCTCCTCGCCGAGCCTGGACCACTCCGCAGCGCGGCGAGCGAGGGCCAGCGCGTCCGCTTCGTCGAGCGCTTCCAGCAGGTGGCGGGGCCGGCCATGGCGAAGGGCGTCGAGGACACCGCCTTCTATCGCTGGGTCCCGCTCCTCTCGCGCTGCGAGGTCGGCGCCGAGCCCGAGGCGCCGCTCGCGCACGCGCTCGAGGAGTTCCACGCCGCGAACGCGCACCGCGCCGCGCGCTGGCCCCGCGCGATGCTCGCCGGGACCACACACGACACGAAGCGCGGCGCCGACGTGCGCGCGCGACTGGACGTGCTCTCCGAGCTGCCCGAGCTGTGGGAGGCGCATCTCTACCGCTGGCGGCGGCTCGCGCGCGGCCTCAAGCCGCGCGTCGCGGGCCGCCGCGTGCCGGACGCGAACACCGAGTACCTCTTCTTCCAGACGCTCGTCGGGATCTGGCCGCTCGAGCACGCGCGCGCCGGCGCGCCCGTGCCCGACGCGCACTGCCTCGGCGAGCTCGCCGCGCGGCTCGAGGCTTACATGCAGAAGGCGGCGCGCGAGGCGAAGACGGAGACGAGCTGGGTGGATCCCGACGAGCCCTGGGAAGCGGCGCTCGCCGGGTTCGTGCGCGCGACGCTCGATCCGGCGCGCAGCCGGGCGCTCCTGGAGGACGTCGCGGCGTTCGTCGCGCGGCTCGCGCGACCCGGGTGCTGGAGCGCGCTCGCGCGGCTGGTGCTGCAGGGCGCGGCGCCCGGCGTCCCCGACTGCTACCAGGGCGACGAGCTCTGGAATTTCGTCCTGGTGGATCCCGACAATCGCCGGCCGGTGGACTACGGGCGCCGGCGGGCGCTGCTCGCCGAGGTCGCGCGGTTCGACGGGGCGGGAGAGGGGGAGCGCGGCGCGCTCGTCGCGTCCTGGGCCGGCGCGGCGGACGACGGGCGCATCAAGCTGCACGTGCGGCGAGCCGTGCTCCACGCGCGGCGCCGCTGGCCCGCAGCCTTCGTCGGCGCGGAGTACGTACCGCTCGCCGCCGACGGCGAGCGCGCGCGGCACGTCGTCGCCTTCGCGCGCACCCCCGCACCGTCCGGGAACGCGCCCGCCGTCGTCGCCGTGGCGGGGCGGTGGCTCGCTGCGGCCGCGGAGCGCGACGCCGCGGCGCCGCCGCCCGCGTTCTGGAGCGGCACGACGCTGCCGCTCCCGGGCGCCCTCGCGCACCGGCGCTGGCGCTGCGCGCTCACCGGCGCCGCCGTCGCCGATGCCGCCGGCCGACTCGCGCTCGGCGAGGCGCTGCGCCGCCTGCCCGTCGCCCTGCTCGTGGAGGAGCGCGCATGAGCTCGTGGGAGCAGCTGCCGAAGGCCGTCCCGCCGGGCGAGCGCCCCGTGCTCGACGACGCCGACGCGGCGGCGCCCGCAGGGGCGCCCGACAAGCGCGCGCTGAAGGCGGAGCGCGCGGACCTCCAGAAGCGGCTGGAGGAGCTGCAGGGACGGCTCTACGCCGAGGGCACGCGCGCGCTGCTCGTGGTGCTGCAGGGGCGGGATGCGTCGGGGAAGGACGGCGTGGTGCGGAAGGCGTTCGCGGGGGTGAACCCGCAGGGCGTGGCGGTGACGAGCTTCAAGGCGCCGACCCCGCTCGAGCTCCGGCACGACTTCCTCTGGCGCGTGCACCGCGAGGTCCCGCCGCACGGGATGATCGGCATCTTCAACCGCTCGCACTACGAGGACGTGCTCGTGGTGCGCGTGCACGGGCTCGCACCCGAGGCGGTCTGGTCGCGCCGCTACGACGACATCAACGCCTTCGAGCGGCTCCTGACCGAGAGCGGCACGGCGATCGTGAAGCTCTTCCTCCACATCTCGCGCGGGGAGCAGCGGCGCCGGCTGGTCGCGCGGCTCGACGACCCGGCGAAGAACTGGAAGTTCGACGCCGGCGACCTCGCCGAGCGGGCGCGCTGGGACGACTACACCGCGGCCTACCGGGACGCGATCGCCCGCTGCAACTCGGCGACGGCGCC
>DASTSO010000093.1:0-60841 GCA_035760645.1 Gemmatimonadales bacterium | reverse complement strand
TCCCCGCCCGTTAGGCTGCGCCCCCGCAGCCAACGGGTGCCCCAGCGGGCACTTGGCCGCTCGGCGCTGGCGCGGCGCGGCGCGGATTAGGCGGCGGCCGCGGGAGCGGGGGGAGGCGGTATACTGTAGAACAGGCATTAGACAGCACCCGTCCCGGTCCCGATCTTTGTGGTGGTCGAGCCGCTGAGCCGGCGCGGGGCAAAGAGAAGCGGTGTGCGGCGCTGCGCCGCGCGGCGCGTCGAGGTGGGACGGCGGAGGCGGCCCGCTCACCGAGCGACCCTCGGTGCTGTCTAATCGGTGCTTGCTGCTGACGAGCGCGCCGACCGTACGACTCGCAAACGGAACTCCGCCGGGCGCGCTCGCAGCAGAAGCTCGGCATTAGACGGCCACGGCCTGTGTCGGTTTGCCGTGCTCGGACATCTATTGGGGCGACCCTTTCCCCTCGGAGGCTTCCGTGCGCTCGCTCCTGCTCGCTTTCGGCACCCTCCTCTTGGGCGCTCTGACGCCGCCGCTCCAGGCGCAGCAGGCCCCGGCGCCGGGCCGGCCTCGCGCCCCCGCCGACTCGATCCTGCCGCCGAAGGCGGGCGACTGTCCGATGCCTGTGGCCGTGCGCCTCCCCCGCGATGGCGCCGACTCGATGCCCACGGTGCGCCTCGATACCGGGGCTGGGATGCCGACGGCGCGCTCCACGTGCGCGAACTCCCGCCGGCCAGTCGGTTTTGCCCGTTCGCGCCCGACGCCCGCGAGGCCGAAGCGGTGAGTCGGCCGTCTAATCAAGGCTTGCTGCTGACAACGCGGCCGACGCGACGACGCGGATTGGAGCTCAGGTCTGGCCGCGTTGCAGCAGAAGCCCGGCATTAGCTCGCACCCGTCCTCGTCCCGATCTTTGGTTGTGTTCGACCCGCCGGTCCGACCGCGGGGCGAAAAGAAGTGGTGCGCTGGAGGTGCGCGGCGCGGCGGGTCGAAGCGCGGCGGCGGAGACGGCCACTCGCCGGGCGGTGCATCGGTGCGGGCTAATCGAGGGTTGCTGCTGACAACGCGGCCGCCCTGGCGTACACCAGAAGAGCTCAGCCTTGGCCGCGTTGCAGCAGAACCCCGGCATTAGGCAGTGCACGAGCCGCCGGTGCGCCGTAGATTCCGGATGTGAGTCTCCGGTTCACCTGGGATCCCGCGAAAGCCGCCGCCAATCGGCGTAAGCACGGCGTCAGCTTCGAAGAGGCGGCGACCGCCTTCGGCGATCCCTTCGCGTTGACCATTCGCGACCCGGACCACAGCACCGCGGGCGAGCATCGCTTCATTCTGCTGGGCCGGAGCGAGCGCCAGTGCCTCGTGGTCGTGGTGCATGTGGAACGTGGGCCAACCCTCCGCCTCATCAGTGCGCGTCTGGCGACGCGCCGCGAACGTCACGCCTATGAAGAAGAGTTCTAAGACGCCGCGCCGGCGCTCGCCGGCCAAGCCCGCGTCGCGCAAGCGGGCGACCGCCCCCTCGACCGACGCGATGCGGCCGGAGTACGACTTCAGCCGCGGCACGCGCAATAAGTACGCGGCGCGCTACCGCGAGGGCTCGAACATCGTGGTCCTCGATCCCGACGTGGCCGATGCCTTTCAGGACTCCGCCGCGGTCAACCACGCCCTCCGCACGCTGCTCGAGCTCGTGCCACCATCCGGGCCCAGAGGGCGGAAGCGCCGCACTGCCTGATCAAGGGTTGCTGCTGCCAAACGCCCCGGCCACTCGGCTCTAAGTGCAGTTCTGTTCTGGGGCGTTTGCAGCAGAACCCCGGCATTGGGCAGACACACCCATCACGAGGTCACCGGCATGCGCTCCGCTCTCCTCGTCGCTCTGCTCGCCGGGCTGGCCCCGCCGCGCCCCGCTGAGTGCCCCCGGCGGGTCTGTACCTGTGCGGGCTGGGCCACGGCCAGCGAGGCCGCGCAGGCGGCCGATCTCGTCTTCGTGGCCCGGGCGGTGAGCGTCCGCGACACCAGCGTCACAGACTCCCGGGGCTCGGGGCGGGCCCCGGCGACCTTCCGCTTCACCGTGGCCACGCTGGCGGTCGAGTATGGCTGGAAGGGTCTGCCCCCCGACACCCTGGACCTGCTCGGGACCGGCAGCGGCGGCGATTGTCTGATGGGGTTCGAGCGGGGGCGCCGCTACCTGTTGTACGTCCAGGCCTCGGCCGGTCAGCTGAGCACCACCTGGTGCAGTCGGAGCGCGCGAGCCGACGCGGCCGTGCGAGACCTCGCGGCGCTCGGCCCGCCGGAGTATCGGCGATAGCTCTCGCCTGCCTAACCAAGGGTTGCTGCCGACAAACGCACCGACCTAACGAATCGCAGCCGACGCTCAGCCCTGGCGCGCTCGCACCAGAACCCCGGCATTCGGCGGCCCCCTTCTTTCGAGGCACCTCTTGACCCCACGCTCCCTGATGGTGACCAGCGCGGCCGTCCTCGGCGCGGCCGGCCTCGCCCTGCTCTTCGCGCCCCTCGAGCTGCAGCGGCTCGTGACCGCGGCCGAGCCGCCCCCGGTGCCGGCGCCGCTGCTGCAACTGGGGGCCGCGGCCCTCCTCGGCCTCGCGGCGACCAACTGGGTCGGCCGCGGCGTGACGCTCGGCGGGATCTACGGCCGGGCCCTCGTCCTTGGCAACGCCATGCACTGGACGGTGGGCAGCCTGGTCGGGCTCCGCGCCGCCCTGGACCGGCCCGCGGACGTGGCCCTGTGGGCGGTGGCAGCGGGCTGCGGCGGGTTCGCGCTCGCCTTCCACTGGCTTCTCCGGCGGCACCCCGGGCCGGCGGCGGCGGCGGCGGCCCGCTGACCCCGCCGTGGTGGCCGCCTAATGCGGCCATCAAGCTCGTCCCCCTTCGCACGCGCTGGGCCGTGGATGTGCAGATCGGCGGCCGGCCATTCCGGTTCGGGCTCGACACGGGGGGCGGGCTGACCCTCGGTGCCGGTGCACTGAATGCCGATGGGCGGTGTAGCGAGCCCGTTCCCCGTGAGCGCCCGCCGCGGCCCCCGGCAGCCGGGGGCGCACCGAACGCAGGAGTGCATCGACGCATGAACGCCGACGAGTTGGGCCCCGCGCCGTCCAGCGACACGCCCGTGGTCGATCGGCTCTGGGAAGGCCTCGGGGCCTGGCTCGGCGGCGTCCTGGCCGCGAGCGGCCTCGCGCTCGCCATGGCCGCGACCCTCGGCTGGCCCCGGCGCGCGGCTGCCGAGCTCTCGACCACGCAGCTGGCCGTGCTCGGCGTGCAGGCCCTCGCGAGCAGCGCCGGTCTGGCCCGCGCCGGGCGCGCGCTCTGCCGGCGCTATCCGCTGGCCGTCGGCGTGGCGTTCGTGGCCGCGGTGCCCGCGGCCCTCGCCCTGCTCATGGCCGCCGAGTGGCGCGACCCGAGCACGCCGCACGCCTCGTGGGCCCGGCTGCTCGGCGACGGCGTGCGGCTCGCCGCGCTCGAGGCCGTCCCGGTCGGGTACGTGCTCTGGCGGGTCCGTGCGCCGCGCCGGGAGTCGGCCGCGGCGATCACCCCGCCGGCGTGACGTCGCGTGAGCCGTCCCCAGGTCCGGTGCGCTCGCGGCAGAACTCTGGCATCCGACGCCAAGGAGGATTCATGACGGTCCGGCGCATGGACAACGTCGGCATCGTGGTGGAGGACATCGATGCCGCCATCGAGTTCTTCACCGAACTCGGCCTCGCGCTCGAGGGGCGCGCTCCGATCGAAGGCGACTGGGCGGACGGCGTCACCGGATTGCGCGCCATGCGGGTCGAGATCGCCATGATGCGTACGCCCGACGGTCACGGCCGGCTCGAGCTCTCCCGATTCCTCGCGCCGCCGGTGGCCGCCGATCACCGCCGCGCCCCGGTGAACGCGCTCGGCTACCTCCGCGTCATGTTCACCGTGGACGACATCGACGATACGCTCGCCCGCCTCGGCACCCGCGGCGCGGAACTCGTCGGTGAAGTGGTCCGGTACGAAGACGCGTATCGGCTCTGCTACATTCGGGGCCCCGAAGGTATTCTCATCGGACTCGCCCAGGAGCTCAGGGGGCGGACCTCCCGATGAGCACGTGACAGGTCCCCGACTCCTCTGGTGACGCTCCGATGCCTCCACGCTCCCTGACCCGCCTGCGCCGGCTCTGCCTCGCCCTCCCCGAGGCGCACGAGGTCGAGGCGTGGGGCGAGCCGACCTTTCGGGTGCGCAACAAGCTGTTCGCCATGTACGCGTCGGCGGACACCCACCATGGCGCGGGGCGCGCCGCCGTCTGGGTCAAGGCCGCGCCGGGCAATCAGGCGCTCATGGTCGCGGCGGCGCCGGACCGCTTCTTCGTGCCGCCGTACGTCGGGCCGAGCGGCTGGGTCGGCGTCTACCTCGAGGCCGCCACCGACTGGACGGAGCTGGCGGCGCTGCTGCAGGATGCCTATCGTCTCACCGCTCCCAAGCGACTGCTGGGACAGCTGAAGTGAGGCCCGCAGCCCGGCCGCAGCCCGGCAGCAGACGGCGCATCTCCCAGGAGGGCTTGCCATGACCGATCCCGAGGCCGCCGAACGCCGCCGTGAGCAGGCGGAGGCGCATCGGCAAAGCGCCGAACGGACGCGCGGCGCGTCGGAAGAGGAGCGGACCATCGCCGAAGAGGTGCGCTCCGGCGCCGAGCGGGAGCGGGCGGAGGCCGAGGAGATGCGCGCCCTCCAGGAGCAGGTGCGCGTCAGTGCGGAGCTGCTGCGCGACCTCCAGGAGCAGGGGCGCGCACAGCAGGAGGCCCACCGCGCGCTCGCCGAAGAGGTGCGACAGGCGGCCGAGCTGGCCCGCCAGGCGGCGCTCGACGCGCTCGAGGCGACCAGTCAGCAGCGCGAGGTGATGCGCGAGATGCGGGCGACGCTCGAGCGCTATGCGAGCGAGGGCCGGCGGGGCAAGCGACGACAGGAGGAGTGACGATGGCCAAGAACACGATCTGCCTCTGGTACGACCACGATGCCGAAGCGGCCGCGCGCTTCTACACCGCGACCTTTCCGGACAGCCGCCTCGGCGCCATCCACCGCGCGCCGGCCGACTATCCCGACGGCAAGGCGGGCGAGGTCCTCACCGTGGAGTTCACCGTCGCGGGCATCCCCTGCATCGGCCTCAATGGCGGGCCGCAGTTCCCGCACAGCGAGGCGTTCTCCTTCCAGATCGCGACCGACGATCAGGCGGAGACCGACCGCTACTGGAACGCGATCGTCGGCAACGGCGGGCAGGAAAGCCAGTGCGGCTGGTGCAAGGACCGATGGGGCGTGAGCTGGCAGATCACGCCGCGGGTGCTGACCGACGCGCTGGCCCAGGGCGGGGCCGTCGCCCGACGGGCGTTCGAGGCGATGCTGCCGATGCAGAAGATCGACGTCGCCGCCATCGAAGCGGCGATCCGCGGCTGAGCGGCCGGAGCCGGGCAGCGGACGGATCCGTGCTCACGGCCCTCACCTCACCTCACCGCACCTCACCTCACACGGAGGAGCCATGGCCCACAGCGTCTCGACCTTCCTGATGTTCACCGGCCAGGCGGAGGCGGCGATGCAGTTCTACCAGTCGCTCTTCCCGGGCGCGACGATCCGGGGCCTGCAGCGCTGGGCGGCGGGCGAGGCGGGCCCCGCCGGGCAGGTGAAGCAGGCGGAGCTCGAGCTGCAGGGCCACCGTCTGCGCTGCTTCGACAGCCCGCCGGTGCACGACTTCACCTTCACGCCGGCCGTCTCGCTCTTCGTCGAGTGCGAGAGCGAGGCGGAGCTGGACGCGGTGTTCGCCCGGCTCGCCGACGGCGGGCAGGTGCTCATGCCCCTCGGCGCGTACGGCTTCAGCCGGAAGTTCGGCTGGACCAACGACCGCTTCGGCGTGTCGTGGCAGCTGAACCTCGCCTGAGCCCCGCGTGAGCCCCGCGGACTTCCACCTCCGCCCCGCGGCGCCCGCGGATGCGGCACCGCTCGCCGCGCTGGGCGAGCGCACCTTCCGCGAGACCTTCGCGGCCGCCAATCGCCCCGAAGATCTCGCGGCCTATCTGGCCGCGACCTACGGCGCCACCCGGCAGGCGGAGGAGCTCGCCGATCCGCGCCGCACGACCCTCGTCGCCGCGACCGCCGCGGGCGAGCTGATCGCCTTCGCGCAGCTGTGCGCAGGAGCGGCGCCCGCCTGCGTCACCGGCCCGGCCCCGCTCGAGCTGCTCCGTTTCTACGTCGATCGGCCGTGGCACGGCCAGGGGGTGGCGGCGGCACTGATGCGGGCCGTCCTCGCGGCGGCGGCCGAGCGCGGGGCGCGCACGCTGTGGCTCGGCGTCTGGGAGCGGAACCCACGCGCCATCGCCTTCTACGCCAAGTGCGGCTTCCGGGACGTGGGCAGCCACGAGTTCCTCCTCGGCAGCGACCGCCAGACCGACCGCATCATGACGCGGCCGGTGGCCGGCGACGGGCCGCGATAGCCGACCACGCTCCTTCCGAGGTCGAGATGCCCCGAGGAAAGATCCCCGCGACCCCCGGCGCCCGCGCGGCCGGGCCCGACGCGGTCGCGACGTTCCTGGCCGCGCTCGCGCATCCGCGCGCGGCGGAGATCGACGCGCTGCGCGCGATCGTTCGCGGCGCGGACGCCCGGATTCAGGAAGCGATCAAGTGGAACGCGCCGAGCTTCTTCACGACGGAGCACTTCGCCACCTTCCGGCTCCGGCCCGGCGATACGCTGCAGCTCGTCTTCCACACCGGCGCGAAGGCCCGGCCGCGCAGCGCGCCGCTCCACATCGACGACCCCGAGGGCCTGTTGCGCTGGGTCGCGCCGGACCGATGCGTCGCGACCTTCGGCGACCTGCGCGACATCGCGGCCCGGCGCACCGCGCTGGTGGCGATCGTGCGGCAGTGGCTCGCGCAGCTGTGACGGCGTCGCCGCCGGCGGGGCGGCGCTGCTACCGCGCGAGCCAATAGGACACCTTCACCAGAAAGACGTCGTTCGCGCGGCGGCGGAAGAGGTCGCCGAGGTCGCCGCCGAACGACTTCCGCCCCTCCACGTCGGCCGAGCCCTCGCGGCCCTCGCTCCACACCAGGAAGAGCGTCGAGCCCGGGCGGTACTCCCAGCGGAAGACCACGTTCGAGCGGAACTGCTGGACGTTGAAGCCGGCGGGCTGGGCCGCCACCGCCGAGTCGGTGTAGGGCCGGTAGCGGTCGGCGAACGCGGCGGCGCGCGGCGCGGCGATCTCGCGCACGTCGCCGTAGGTGCCCTTCGAAATGAAGGGCGAGGCGTAGATCTGCAGCGACGTGGTCGGCGTGAAGGTGTAGCCCAGGCGCCAGGTGAGCGAGAGCGTGTGCTGGTTCAGGTGCGCGAAGGTGTAGTGCTGGCCGCCCGCCGCGTCGGCGAAGGTGCCGAAGTACTGGATGCCGTTCCGGTTGTGGTCCCACG
Source organism: Gemmatimonadales bacterium (assembly GCA_035760645.1). GTDB lineage: Bacteria > Gemmatimonadota > Gemmatimonadetes > Gemmatimonadales > GWC2-71-9 > DASSTY01. The sequence continues at coordinate 53,452 of DASTSO010000093.1, read as the reverse complement.
TCGCCGCGAGCGAGGTGGTGAAGCGGCTGGAGACCTTGAGGTCGAGCTCGGGCTGCAGGTTGATGTCCTCCGAGTGGCCCGCGTCGCCGCGCCAGTAGTTCACCCAGAACGACGGCACGAGCGCCTTGCGGTCGTCGCCTTGGATGCCGGCCCAGGGGGCGACGTACGGGTCCTGCCGGATCGCCGGCCCGCCGCGGGCGCAGCGGTCGCAGTAGGTGGTGCCGAGCTGGCCGACGGTGCCGCCCGCGTGCAGCCACCAGCGGTTGGTGAACTGGATGTGGGTGTTCGTGTTGAAGGCGCGCTCGGTGGGCAGCCCGCCGGCGGTCCAGTACTCCCAGTGGTTGAAGTTCCAGCCGAGCTGCTGGAAGATCCGGTTCGGCGTGCGCCAGTCGAGGCGGGCCCACGTCGTCCATTGCTGCTGGTCGGCCTGGAGGAGGAAGCCGACGTCGTTGATCTCGAAGCCGGGCGAGCGCCGCTGGTAGGCGGTCTCGAACTTCAGGCGCTGGCCGCCGACCTTGGCGAAGCGCAGCTCCAGGTTGGTGCCGCCGAGCGACGTGCGCGTCGAGTCGTAGCCGTAGCCGGCGTCGGGGCGCTGGTAGAGGTGGACCGGATCGCGCTGCGTGCGCGCGATCGCGGCGGCGCTGCCCGCGACCCGGCTCACGTCGAACGAGCCGGACACCTCGAAGCGCTGGCCGGCGAAGCGGTGCCGCGCGTCCAGACCGCCGGTGTAGGCGCTCCGGCGCAGGTACGGCTCGCTCGAGGGGTCGAGCGAGCGGTTCACCGCGGTCGCGATGAAGCCGAGGCTGGTGTTGCCGTTCCCCAGGTCCTGGTTGCCGCGCGCGACGACGTAGTTGGTGGTGGGCTCGAGCGTGGTGGCGCCGGGGCCCGCGACGTTGTCGGTCACGGCGTCGAGCACGCCGAGGGAGAAGCCGTTCGGCAGGCGGCCGGTGACCTTGGCGGCGCCGAGGATGCGGGTGGCCGCGGGCGAGGCGTCGTCGCCGTAGGTGTCGGCGAGCTGCGGCGCGCGGCCGATGCGGCGCGAATAGAAGAGGCCTTCGCCGGTGTTGCAGTCGTGGACCACGACGCAGTTCACCGGGAACTCGAAGAGGCCCTTCCCCTCGACGAAGAACGGCCGCTGCTCGGTGAAGAAGGTCTCGAACGCGCTGAGGTTGAGCACCGAGGGATCGGCCTCGACCTGGCCGAAGTCGGGGTTCACCGTGGCGTTGAGGAGCACGTTCGAGGTGAAGGCGTACTTGAGGTCGCCGCCCACCGTGAGCTGCTGGTCGCGCGCGTAGGCGGCGGAGGCGGGGCCCTGCACGTTCTTCGTGACGACGTAGGGCGTGAGCTCGGCGTGGCCCGGGCTCGCGAGCCCCTCGAGCCCGGTGAGCTCGGCGAACTGCGACGGCAGCCCCGAGCGCGACGAGCGATAGAGCGGCCAGGTGACGGTCTCGGTGTAGCGCTGGATGACGCGCCAGACGAGGATGCCGAAGGTGGCGGTCCCCTTCGGCGTGTAGTGCAGCTGCGAGAGCGGGATCCGATACTCCGCCGTCCAGCCGGTCGAGTCGATGCGCGTCGCCACGTCCCACACCGCGTCCCACGCGACGTCCTCGGTGCCGTCGTTGTAGATCGCGTAGTCGGCCTTCACGCCGGCAGGGTTCACCGAGAACTCGTAGCCGGTGCGCCGGTCGTGGTAGGGGTCGAGCATGAGGGTGACGTAGTCGGAGGGCGGCTGGACGTCGCGGCGCGCGAGCAGCGTGACGATGCTGTCGGGGTGCGGGTCCCAGGCGCGGACGAAGGCGTAGAGGTTGTGCTCGTCGTAGGCGATCCGCACCTCGGTCCGGAGCTTCGGCGGCGCCCCCTCGCTGGGCCGCGCCTCGAGGAAGCCGTCCACGGCCGGGGCGGTGCGCCAGACGGGATCGTCGTCGCGGCCATCGAGCGTGGGCGGGGCCGCGGCGCGGGTGGCACGGACCGCCGTGGGCGGCGCTCCAGGCGGCGCGGCGGGCGGCGCGCCGGGCGGCGCCTTGGCCGGCGTGGATGGGGAGGGCGGGGGGGACGGGGTGGTCGCGTACGCCTGGACCACCAGCAACAGACCGAGCAGCGGAGTCATCGGACAGCACCCGCGGGAGAGGTTACGAGCTTGGACAGCGGACCCGCTCGGAAGGTTGTACGACTACAGGTGTAGATTTGTTTCACTTCGCATCGTAAGTAGCTCGGGGCTGCCGGGGCCGCGCGCGGTCGCCCGGCGGGCGGCGGGGATCTACCTTTCTCCGACCCGAAACCAGCGGAGCGGTGCGATGGCGACGTACGGCGCGACGGTGACCTGGGAGCGGCAGGGCGCGGTGTTCACGGACGGGCGCTACGGCCGCGGCCACCGCTGGGCCTTCGACGGCGGGGTGGAGGTGCCGGCCTCGGCGTCGCCCCACTCGGTGCCGCTGCCGTACTCGGTGGCCGAGGCGGTGGACCCCGAGGAGGCGTTCGTCGCGGCGCTCGCGAGCTGCCACATGCTCTGGTTCCTGTCGCTCGCGGCGAAGGCGGGGCACGTGGTCGAGCGCTACGAGGACGCGGCGGTCGGCCGCATGGGACCCGACGCGGCGGGCCGTACGATGATGCTGGAGGTGACGCTGCGCCCGCGGGTGACGTTCGCCGGGGGGCGAGCGCCCGACGCCGCGGCGCTCGAGGCGCTGCATCACCGGGCGCACGAGGTGTGCTTCATCGCGAACTCGGTGAAGACCGCGGTGCGCTGCGAGCCCGTGCCGTGACCGACGCGCTCGTCGGGAAGGACGGCCTGCCGGTCCTCGCCTTCGCCACGCAGGCGGCGTGGGAGGCATGGCTCGAGGCGCACCACGCGAGCGCGGCCGGGCTCTGGCTGCGGATCGCGAAGCAGGGCACCGGCGTCGCGTCGGTGTCGAAGGCCGAGGCGCTCGAGACCGCGCTCTGCTTCGGGTGGATCGACGGCCAGGTGGCCCGCGCCGACGCGGGCTTCTGGCTCCAGCGCTTCACGCCGCGGCGGCCGCGCAGCAAGTGGTCGCAGGTCAACCGCGCGGCGGCCGAGCGGCTGCTTGCGGCCGGCCGGATGCGGCCGGCGGGGGTGCGGGAGATCGAGGCGGCGCAGCGCGACGGCCGCTGGGCGGCGGCGTACGCGCCGGCGAGCACGATCACCGTGCCCGACGACCTGCAGCAGGCGCTCGCCGCGCGGCCCCGCGCCCGGCGCTTCTTCGAGCAGCTCGACGCGCGGAACCGCTACGCGATCCTCTACCGGATCACGGACGCGAAGCGGGACGAGACGCGCCGCCGCCGCATCGAGAAGTTCGTGGCGATGCTCGACGCGGGCGAGACGATCTACTGACGGCGGTGCGATGATCACGGCCACGGACGGGAAGGCTCGCCCATGACGCTGCGCTGGTCGCTCGCGGCGCTGCACCTGCTCGCGTTGGGCGTCGGCCTCGGCGCGGTCTGGGCGCGCGGCCGCGCGCTGCGCGGGCCGCTCGACCGGGAGGGCGCCGCGCGCGTCCTCGCCGCCGACGCGTGGTGGGGGGTCGCGGCGCTGGTCTGGATCGCGACCGGCCTCTGGCGCCTGCTCGCGGGCACCGAGAAGGCGACGGCGTACTACGTCGGGAACCACCTGTTCTGGGGCAAGATGGCGCTGCTCGCCCTCATCCTCGTCCTCGAGCTGCGGCCGATGCTCGTCTTCATCGGCTGGCGCCGGCGCCTCGCGCGGGGGACCATGCCGGATCCGGCGGGCGCGGGCGCCCTCGCGCGGATCAGCGTGGCGCAGGCGGTGCTCGTGGTGCTCATGGTCGTCGCGGCGACCGGGATGGCGCGCGGGTACGGCAGCGGGCCGCGGTGAGCACCTGCATCGCGCTGCTCCGCGGCATCAACGTCGGCCGGGCGAAGCGCGTCGCGATGGCCGACCTGCGCGCGCTCGTCGCGGGGTTGGGCTACGCCGACGTGCGCACGCTGCTCAACAGCGGCAACGTCGTCTTCCGCGCGCCGGGCGGGCAGCCGGCGGCAGCCGCGGCAAAGGCGGCGGCGCGCATCGAGGCGGCGCTCGCCGCCGAGCTCGGCCTCACCGCACGCGTGACGGGGCTCGGGGCCGACGAGCTCGCGGCGATCGTGGCCGCCGAGCCGTTCGGCGCGCTCGCCGCCGATCCGTCGCGCTACCTCGTCGCCGTCTTCCGCGAGCGCGGTGGCGCGGCGCGGCTCGCCGGGCTCGTGGGGCGCGACTGGGCGCCGGGGGCGCTGGCGGTCGGCGCGCGCGCCGCGTATCTCTGGTGCCCCGACGGGATCCTCGAGAGTCCGCTCCTCGCGGCGATGGGCCGCGCGCTGGGCGACGGGCTGACGACGCGCAACTGGACCACCATCACGAAGCTCCACGCCCTCGCGGGCGCCGGAAAGGACACGCCATGACGACGCCCGTCTCCGAGTTCGCCAACCGCTTCGGCGACGCGCCCGACCGGGTGCAGGCGTACGTCGCCTCGCTCCTCGCCACCCTGGGCGACCGCGACCCGCTCGCGGTGCTGCGCGAGACGCCGGCGGCGCTTCGGCGCGCGGTGGACGGCCTCTCGCCCGGGCAGCTCGCGCGGGCCGAGGCGCCGGGGAAGTGGTCCATGGCGCAGGTGCTCTGGCATCTCACCGACTCCGAGCTGGTCGGATCGTTCCGCTTTCGCATGGTGCTCGCGCACGACCGGCCGGCGCTCCCGGGGTACGACCAGGACCGCTGGATCGAGCGGCTGCACGCGGCCGACCCGGACGTCGAGCCCGCGCTCGAGGAGTTCGCGCTGCTGCGCCGCGCCAACGTCCGGCTCTTCGAGCGGCTCTCGCCGGCCGAGCGCGCGCGGGTGGGCCTCCACGCCGAGCGCGGCGAGGAGAGTCTCGAGCACCTGATGCGGCTCTACGCGGCGCACGACCTGGTGCACCTGCGCCAGCTCGCGCGCATCCGGGCCGCGGTCGGTGGCTGAAGGCGCCGTGGTGGACTGGCTCGCCGAGGTGACGGGGCGCGACGGCCGGCCGGTGCGGATCCGGCGCGCCACCGCGGACGACGCGGCCGCGGTCCTCGCGCACATGCACGCGGCGGGCGGCGAGACGCCGTTCCTGAGCTTCGGCCCCGAGGGCCCGGGGCGCAGCGAGGCGGACCAGCGCGCGCTGCTCGCCACGATGGCGGCGAGCGACAACGCGCTCGCGCTCGTCGCCGAGCGCGCGGGGGAGGCGGGGCACGTCGTCGCGTGCCTCACCTTCAGCGGCGGCGACCGCGCGCGGCTGCGCCACGTGGGCGAGTTCGGCATCAGCGTGGCGCGCGAGTGCTGGGGCTCGGGCGTGGGCCGGCGGATGATCGAGCTGCTGCTCGAGTGGGCCGCGGCGGGCGGCGTGGTGCGCAAGATCAACCTGCGCGTCCAGCCCGAGAACGCGCGCGCGATCGCGCTCTACGAGGCGCTGGGCTTCGTGCTCGAGGGGCGCCTGAGCCGCGACATCGTGATCGACGGCCGCTTCCGCGACACGATCCTCATGGGCCGGGAGATCGACCCCGCGTGACGCGGGCGGTCTCGACGGTTCGCGTCGCAGACGTTTCGCATCGCAATAGACAGGAGCAACGCATGACGTCATCGGTCCTGCGCGCCGGGCTGGCGCTCGGGCTCGTGCTGGCGGCGGGCTGCAGCTCGGGGCCCGATCTGGGGCCGGGCGCGCTCGTCGTGATCGGCACCATCGAGGGGGCGCCGAGCCAGTCGCTCGTCCTCACGCCCGCGCCGCTCGTGGCGGGGAAGGCCTCGCAGGTCATCGTGAACAGCTTCGGGCCCAGCTCGTGCACGAAGCCCGACCACGCGGTGGTGGACCAGGAGGACACGCTGGCGACGGTGACGCCGTACGATCTCGTCGCGCCGGCGGACGTCGAGTGCACCCGCGACATCGCGCCGCAGCCGCATCCGGTGATGCTGCGCTTCACGGCGGGCGGCGAGGGCGTGCTGCGCGTGATCGGCTACCGCTTCGACAAGACCAGCGGCGCGCGGCGGCTCGACACGGTGACGGTGCGGCTCCCGGTGCTGGGCGACTAGGGGACGGCGGCGGGCAACGAACGCGCGCCCCGGGACCGCTGCGGTCCCGGGGCGCGCGTCGCGTACGGTCTGCGGGGGGCGCTCAGTAGAGCGTGATGGCGACGCCGCCCTGGATGGTGTTCGAGCCGAGCTTCGCGTCCGTCTTCGACCCGTCGACCTTGGCGGTGGCGTTGAAGGCCTTCACGTAGTCCACGAACGGCGTGAGGAAGATGCCGCCGACCCGGACGTCGTAGCCGACGCCGACGGTGCCGCCGAGCCCGAACGACTCGACCTTGGTGCCGCTCGCATCGGGCTTGAACTGCGTGAGACCGCCGCCGACGCCGAGCTTCACGAAGACCGGCGCCTTCGGCGTGGGATAGAACGCCGCGTTGATGCCGGCGACGCCGAGGGTCGCCCGGCCGTTGCCGAGGTCGGTGTCCTCGTAGGACTTCGTCCAGGCGGTGCTCTCGATGCTGAGGATCAGGCTCGGGCTGACGGCCAGGCCGAGACGGATCGAGGCGACCGGACCGAACTCACGGTCGCTGCTGGTGCTGACGCCCGCGCTCGAGGTCGTCAGGCCGGCCGAGCCGGCGCCGAGGCCGGCGCTGAGGAAGAAGCCCTGACGCAGCGGCGCCGCCGTCTGCGCCTGCGCCGTCGACGTCATCGCGAACGCGCTCGCGAGACCCATCGCGAACAGAAGACCACGCTTCATACTGCCTCCTGAGGTGAACGGAGTCGCAGCGGCCGCCGCCCACCCCTGCTGGCGCCGGGGATCCGGCGCCTGCGGCAAGGCACTGCTTCGACAAGGCACTGCTTCGGGGGGCGGTGAACATAACGCGCGGGGCGAACCCGGTGAAGTGGGGCCGCGGGCGCCGGGAGGGCTGCCCCGGGCGGGCGGCGGCCCTAGATTGCAGGGAGACCACCCGCATCGCCTCTGACCGGCCGATCCCCATGCGCCGATCCGCGTCCCGCCGCACCACGTTCGGTGCGCGCGCCCTGCTGCTGTTCCTCCTCGCCGCGCCGCTGCCGCCCGCGGCGCTCCGCGCGCAGGCGCGGGCGCGGCCGCCCGTCCCGCCCGTCACCGGCCGCATCGCCCGCGTGGTGCCGCCCTCGCCGGCGCCGGCGGGGTTCATCGCCGACGTCCCCGGCGTGCTCGCCGCGGACGCGCGCGCCGCGCTGAACGCGCGCCTGCGCGCGCTGCAGGACTCGGGCTACGGCGACGTGGGCGTCGCGATCCTCCCCTCGCTCGAGGGCTATACGCCCGCGGAGGTCGGCGTCGCGGTCTACCGCACCTGGCGCATCGGCCGCATCGACACCCTGGGCTCGGCCCGCCGCAACCTCGGCGTGCTGCTCCTCCTCGTGCCGAAGGAGCTCGCGCCCGACCGCAAGGGACAGTGCTGGATCACGACGGGCACCGGCGCGGAGGGCGCGGTGACGGACGCCGCGAGCGGGACGATCTGCCGCGACCGCATCGTGCCGCACCTCAAGGCGCGCGACTACGCCGCCGCGGTCGGCGCGGGCGTGGACGCGATCGCCGCGCGGCTGCACGCGGTGGCCGAGCCGCGCGGGCTCACGAGCGCCGGCGCGCCGGCGGCGGCCGCGGCGCCTGCGGCGGCGGCGCCGGCGGACGGGGACGAGGGCGGCGGGTTCCGATGGTGGTGGATCCCGGCGGGGCTCGCGGGCGTGGGCGGCGTGGCGGTGGGCACGCTGCGCTGGCGGCGCCGGCGGCCGCGGCGCTGTCCGCGGTGCGGGCAGCCGATGACGCGGCTCGACGAGGTGCAGGACGACGCGGCGCTCGCGCCCGGGCAGCGCGTCGAGGAGCGGGTGCGCAGCGTGGACTACGACGTCTGGGTCTGCGGCGCCTGCGGCGAGCGGCTGGTGCTGCCGTACCGCAAGGTGTTCACGATGTACCACGAGTGCCGCGAGTGTCACCGGCGCACCTGCAAGACGACGCGGCACGTCGTCGAGGAGCCGACCTACACGAGCACCGGCGTCGCCGAGGACACGCATCACTGCGTGGCGTGCGAGACGACGTGGAGCGAGCGCGTCGTGCTGCCGCGCAAGCAGGCGTCGTCGGGCTCCTCGGGCGGCGGGGGCGGGGGCGGGGGTGGCGGAGGGGGCGGCGGCTTCGGCGGCTCGGGCGCGACGAGCGGCGGGGGCGGGGGATCGAGCTACTGAGGAGGCACGGATGCCCAGAGCGGCGCAGGCGGCACGGCGGACGGCGAAGCGGACGGTGAAGCGGACGGCTGCGCGGACGGCTGCGCGGACGGCGGCGCGGGAGCGGCGGCACGCGGTGCGGGCGGTGCTCAAGGTGCACGAGCTGACGAAGGCGGGCACCTCGCTCCACCTCGAGATCTACGCCAGCCGCGAGAAGGTGGGCGACCTCGAGATCGGGCGCGGCTCGCTCTACTGGCGCGGCGGCCGGCGCCAGCTGCGCAAGCGGATCCCCTGGACGCGCTTCGCCGAGCTCATGGACGGACTCGCCTACGGCGCGTGAGGCACGGCGTGCCGCGGCCGGCCGCGGCCCCTGCACCGCCGCACGGGGGCACGCTAGACTCCGCGGTTCGAAACGGCCGGGGGACGACCCCCGGCCGCTCCTGTCCAGGTAGGGACGACCCTACATCTGCCGTGGAGGTGGGGATGGCCTGGATCGTCCTCGTCGTCGCCGGGCTGCTGGAGATCGGGTGGGCCGTGGGGCTCAAGTACACCGAAGGCTTCACGCGGCTCTGGCCGAGCGTCGGGACCGTCGTGGCGCTGATCGGGAGCATGGCGCTCCTCGGCGCCGCGGTGCGCACGCTGCCGCTCGGGACGGCCTACGCCGTGTGGACCGGGATCGGCACCGTGGGCACGGCGGTGCTCGGCATCGTCCTCTTCCGCGAGCCGGCGACCGCGATGCGGCTCGTCTGCATCGCGCTGATCGTCGCGGGGATCGTGGGGCTCAAGGTCGCCTCGACGGGAGAATCGTCGTGATGCCGCTCAGTCCCCGAACTTCAGTCCCAGATTGAGCTGGATGCTCTTGAACGTCCCGCCCGCGTCGCTGCCGGCGAAGATCAGGTTGAAGGTGGGCTCGAGGAAGAGCACGGTGCCGCGATTGCGGTGCGCGACGTGGTAGTCGAGCCCGCCGCCGAACTTCGCCATCGGGTGGGTGAAGTCGGGGGCGTGGTAGACGCCGCCGCCGGCGAGCAGGTAGGGGTGGAAGATCGAGAGCGGGGTGTGGAAGGTCCACGTGAGCGCACCGGTGCCGACCTCGGACCACCGGCTCTGGCCGCGTAGCAGGGTGAAGTCGAGCCGCAGGCCCAGCGGGCGGCGGCGCGCGCCGATGTCGGCGAGCACCATGCCGCCGAAGCGCGAGCCCTGGCCGCTCTCGAGCCCGAAGTCGCCGGTGCCGCCCAGGCCGAAGCGGACGCGGCCCTGGGCGTGGGCCGGCGTGGCGGCCAGCGCGCCGAGCGCCGCGGCCAGCGCGACGCCCATTCCCACCTTCCGCAGTTGCCGCTCGAGGCTCCGCGTCATCCTCCACCTCCCGATGCGAGTTGAGGCCCCCTGCCACCGTGCCGTCGGGCCCAGTCTACGCGGCCCCGCGGGGCGGGACGGTGAGCGGGCCCACAGCCGGGCGGGTCGCGCGATGGTGGAGTTCCTCCGCGGCCGCTGGTATCGTGCAGGGAGACACCTGCGCCCGGGGGGATGGATGTCGTCGGTCTCGAACGCCGCCGCGCAGGCGGCCGCCTTCTATCGCGACGTCGCCGCGCACCAGCGCCTCTGGACGGTGCGCGACGGCGCCGGCTTCCCCGCGCCGCTCGACGCGGGCGGCCGCCGGGTGCTGCCGTTCTGGTCCACCCACTCGCGCGTGCAGCGCATCCTCAAGGGCGTGCCCGCGTACCGGCTGCACGAGCCGGTGGAGCTCACGTGGGCGGAGTTCCGCGACCGCTGGCTCCCCGAGCTCGACCGCCAGGGCCTCTACGTCGGCGTGAACCCGAGCGGCGCGCGCGCCACGGGGCTCGCGCTCGAGCCGGACGCGGTGCGCTGGCGCGTCGAGCACGCGCTCGAGGCGCGCGGCGGCCCGCCGGCGCGGCCGCCCCGCACGCCCGCGCTCCCGCGCGGCGGGCTGCAGGGCCGCGCGGCCGCCGCGCGCTGACGCCCCCTCTCCCGACGCCGCTCAGGACCCGATCAGGAGCCGACCATGCCCGACGAACCCGATCTCCCCGGCCTGCCGCCGATGCCGCCCGACGCCGACCCGATGGCGCTGCTCGCCTTCATGCAGCGCCTCATGGCGGCGATTCAGCAGGGCGGCGACGTCGAGGCGCTCATGCGCGAGGCGCCGCCGGGCTTCCAGGAGCTCTTCCTCGAGGCGCAGCAGCGCATGGCCTCGGGCGACCTCGACGGCATCGACCTCGACGCGCTGATGGGCGGCGGGCTCATGGGGCTGGGCGACGACGAGCCGGTCGAGGGAGAGGACGACGCGCCGCCGGCGTGATATCTTCCCGGGTCCCCAGCGACCCGTCCCCGTTCCCGTCCCGGAGTCCCCGATGACCACGCCCCGCCGCGACTTCCTCGGCTGGCTCGGTGCGAGCACGGTGCTCGCCGCCGCCGCCGGCCGCCCGCTCCTGGCGCAGCCCGCGCCGCTCCCGCCCGACGCGGCGCCCGATCCCGCGGGCGGGGGGCGTCCGGTGAGCACCGAGTGGGACCTGAGCTGGGTGGACCGGATCGGCGGCACCTACCGCGCCGTCTTCGACGCGCCCGAGATCGCCGACGGCAGCCCCCTCTTCCGCGCGCAGCACTGGCGCGACCAGGTGAAGGAGATCTACGGGGCCCAGGGGAAGGACGTGAGCGCCGTGCTCGTCATCCGCCACGCGGCGATCCCGCTCGCCATGAACGACGAGTACTGGACCCGCTTCAAGGTGGGGAAGGCGACGAAGACGAAGGACTTCGAGGGCAAGCACTACGTCACGACGAACCCGATCCGCACGACGCCCCCGGGGCTGCCGCCGAAGTTCGCCGACTACAACCTCGAGCGCTTCCTCGCCACCGGCGGCATCGTGCTCGCCTGCAACCTGGCCTTCCGCGACGTGGTCGGCACCTTCCAGCAGAAGGCGAAGCTCTCCCGCGAGGCCGCCGAGCAGGCGGCGAAGGCGCACCTGATCCCCGGCATCATCCTGCAGCCCTCGGGCATCTTCGGCTGCCTGCGGGCGCAGCAGGCGGGGTGCGGGTACGTGATGGCGAGCTAGGGCGGGACGGCGGGAGGTCCCGCCTGCAACAAACCTCCCCCTTCCCCCGTATAACCCTGCGTCCCCATCGGCCATCACTCCATCCGAGTCCCCATGAAACGTCTTCTGCTTCTGGCGGCCGCCGCGGCCGCGCCCGCGTCCCTGGCCGCCCAGGCGGCGCAGCCGGCCGAGGCGGCGGCGCCCGCGGTCGTGCCGGCGCCCGACACCAAGCTCCCGCTCAAGCTCGCGCCGCGGCCGACCAAGCCGGCGATCACGGCGGCCGACCTCATGACGCGGCTCTACATCTACGCCGACGACTCGCTGCAGGGCCGCGAGGCCGGCACGATCGGCAACGTCAAGGCGACCGACTACCTCGCCCGCGAGATGCAGCGGCTGGGGCTCAAGCCCGCCGGCGAGAACGGCACCTACTTCCAGACCATCCCGCTCAAGACGCGCGCGGTGGACGCCGCCTCGAGCTTCACGGCGGGCGGCACCGCCCTCGCCTTCGGCAGCGAGTGGGCGGTGACGGGGCGGGAGTCGGTCGCGCTGCCGAGCGTGCCGGTGATCTACGGCGGCAACCTCGGCGACGGCAACCTGGTGGATTCGGCGCAGGCGGCCGGCAAGCTCGTCGTCTTCACGCTGCCCGAGAACGCGGGTCGCGCGGCGATGGCCAAGGCGCGGGGCATCGCGCAGGGCGCGGCGCTCGTCGCGCTGGTGGCGCCGCCGGTGTACCTCGAGTACTTCAGCCGGCCCGCGACCTTCCTCGACACCGGCGAGGCGCCCCCGGCCGGCGCGCCGAAGGCGCAGCTCTTCCTCGCCTCGGCCGACAAGCTGTTCGACGCGCCGGTGGCCTCGCTCCAGCCGGGCGCGGCGGGGAAGACGGCCGCGGTGGACGTGAAGATCGTCGTCGCCCCGGTCGAGCACCCGGCGCGGAACGTGGTGGCGATCCTGCCGGGCAGCGACCCGAAGCTCCGGGGCCAGTACGTGGCCATCGGCGCGCACAACGACCACGTCGGCATCGAGCGCGAGGTGGTGGACCACGACTCGCTGCGGATCTTCAACCACATCGTCCGCCCGGGCGGCGCCGAGAACCGCAACGCCGAGGCGACGCCGGAGCAGCAGGCGCAGGTGAACGCGCTCCTGGCCGAGTATCGCGCGAAGCACCCGGGCACGCAGCGCGCCGACTCGATCGCCAACGGCGCCGACGACGACGGCTCCGGCACGGTGGCGGTGCTCGAGATCGCCGAGAAGCTCGCGAGCCTCAAGGGGAAGGCGGCGCCGAAGCGCTCGATCCTCTTCGTCTGGCACGTGGGCGAGGAGAAGGGCCTGCTCGGCAGCCAGTGGTACACCGACCACCCGACCGTGGAGCGCGACTCGATCGTGGCGCAGCTCAACATGGACATGGTCGGCCGCGGCAACGCGTGGGACGTCACCGGCGAGTCGAAGGAGGGCGCCGTGCTGCGCGGCGGCCCGAACTACCTGCAGCTCGTCGGCAGCCGCCGGCTCTCCACCGAGCTCGGCGACCTCGTCGAGCAGGTGAACCGGGACGGCAAGCACGGCTTCGTCTTCGACTACGCGATCGACGCGAACGGGCACCCGCAGAACATCTACTGCCGCTCGGACCACTACGAGTACGCGCGCTACGGGATCCCGGTCACCTTCTTCACCACCGGCGGCCACTCGGACTACCACCAGGTGACCGACGAGCCGCAGTACATCGACTACGACCGGATGGCGCGCGTGAGCCAGCTCGTCGAGGGCGTCGCCCTGCGGGTGGCGAACCTCGACCACCGGATCGTGGTGGACCAGCCGAAGCCGGATCCGCACGGCGGGTGCCGGCAGTAGGACCGCAGGGACTAGGGGCTAGGGACTAGGGGCTAGGGCGTGGTCGAGGGGGCTTGGCGCACGGAGGCCGGCATCGGCACGGCGCCCCTAGTCCCTAGTCCCTAGTCCCTAGCCCCTGCTATATACTTCCCCATCCCATCCATCATTCCATCCCTCTCCGGAGGCCTCCCGTTCCCATGACCCGTTTCCGTCTCCCGGCCGGCGGCGCGCTCGCGCTCGGTCTTCTGTGGGCAGCGCCGCTCGCGACGCCGCTCGCGGCGCAGCAGGGCAACTTCAGCCGCAGCGTGGCGGCGGGGCCGACGGAGGTGTTCGTCGGCGAGCCCGAGAACACCTACGCGCCGGGCACCGTGTACGTCTACGCGCCCGCGGGCGCCGGGAAGTGGCGCAGGGCGGCCGAGCTGACGGCGAGCGACGCGGCGAATTACGACCGCTTCGGCAGCGCGGTGGCGCTCGACGGCGCGACGCTCGCCGTGGGCGCGGTCGCGGCCGACAGCGGCCGCGGCGCGGTCTACCTCTTCCAGCGCGACGCGAAGGGCGCCTGGAAGCAGACGGCCAAGCTCACCGTGCCGGGACTCGCGAAGGACGCGGGCCTGGGCAGCGCGCTCGCGCTCCAGGGGCACCTGCTCGTCGCCGGCTCGCAGGGGAGCGACAGCGCCGTGGGCGCCGTGTACGTCTTCCGGAAGAGCGGCGCCGCGTGGCAGCCCGCCGGCAAGGCCCTGGCGGGCGACGCCGGGGCGAAGGACGGCTTCGGCGACGCGCTCGCGCTCGTCGGCGGGCGGCTCTTCGTCGGCGCCGCGCGGCAGGACTCGATGACCGGTGCCGTCTACGTCTTCCGCGACTCGAGCGGGACGTGGGCGCAGGAGGCGAAGCTGCGCGCGCGCGGGCTCGAGAAGCGGGGCCGCTTCGGCACGGCGATCGTGGCGAGCGGCGCGAAGGAGGTGCTCGTGGGCGCGCCGGGGCTCGCGGGGAACGCGGGCGCCGTGATCGTGCTGCGGCCCGACAGCTCGGGCGGCAACTGGATGGAGCGGGGCCGGCTCCTGCCGTTCGACGGCGGCCCGGCGCTCTTCGGCATGGCGCTCGCCGTGGACGGCCGCACCGTGTGGGTCGGCGCGCCGGCGGCGGGCCGCTTCGAGGGCCGGGTCTACCAGATCACCCGCGACACGGCGGGCGTGGGCGTCGCCGCGACGAAGCTCGCGCCGAAGGCGGACGTCAACAGCCGGCTCGGCTTCGGCGGCTCGCTCGCGCTCGCCGGCGGGCGCGGCGTCGTGGGCCAGATCGCCGACGCCTTCGGCGAGGGCTCGGCGATCCTCCTCTCGAAGGGCAAGACCGGCGGCTGGACGATGGACCAGCGCGTCGAGGGCGAGGACCGCGGCCTCGCGGCCGTGACCGGCGGCAAGGTGGACTGCACCGACGGCCGGGCGAAGATCTTCGAGTGCCGCGACATGGACATGCTCTCGTTCCTGCCGGTGAAGGCCATCGGCGGCCGGCGCGGCATCGAGCTCAACGACATGTGGGGCTGGACCGACCCGGCGACGGGCCGCGAGTATGCGATCATCGGCCGGGTGGACGGCACCAGCTTCGTGGACATCAGCGACCCGCTCCACCCGCGCTACCTCGGCGACCTGCCGAAGACCGCCAAGGCGAACCCCGCCATCTGGCGCGACATCAAGGTCTACAAGGACCACGCCTTCATCGTCTCCGACGGCGCGGGCGAGCACGGCATGCAGGTCATCGACCTCAAGAAGGTCGCGGCGGCGAAGGGCGCGCCGGTGACGTTCACCGAGGACGCGCACTACGACAAGATCCACAGCGCGCACAACATCGTGATCGACACCGTGACGGGCTTCGCCTTCGCCGTGGGCAGCAGCTCGGGCGGCGAGACCTGCGGCGGCGGGCTCCACATGATCGACATCCGCGATCCGCTGCATCCGAAGTTCGCCGGCTGCTTCGCCGACCCGGCGACGGGCCGCGCGGGCACCGGCTACATCCACGACGCGCAGTGCGTCGTTTATCACGGCCCGGACGCGAAGTTCCAGGGCCGCGAGATCTGCTTCAACGCGGCGGAGACGGCGCTGAGCATCGCCGACGTCACCGACAAGGCGAAGCCGGTGGCGCTCTCGCACGTGCCCTACCCGAACGTGGGCTACGCGCACCAGGGCTGGCTCACCGAGGACCAGCACTACTTCTACATGAACGACGAGCTCGACGAGCTCGAGGGCAAGACCGACGGCACCCGCACGCTCATCTGGGACGTGAGCCAGCTCGCGGACCCGGTGCTCGTCGGCGCCTACGTCTCGAAGGACAAGTCGAGCGACCACAACCTCTACATCGTCGGCAACACGATGTACGAGTCGAACTATCTGGGCGGGCTGCGGGTCATCGACATCACCGACCGGAAGAACCCGCAGGAGGTGGGCTTCTTCGACACCGTGCCGGTGGGCCCCAACGAGCCGGGCTTCGGCGGCTCGTGGAGCAACTACCCGTTCTTCAAGAGCGGCACGGTGGTGATGACGAGCGGCAAGGAGGGTATCTTCATGCTCAAGAAGCGCCAGCAGCCGATGACACCCTGAGCCCGGGGCCGACCCGGACTCCAACCGATTGCGGCGCGACGGGAGGCAGGGCTTCGGCCCCACCTCCCGTTCGTCGTCGCGGGAGACGATGACCGCCATGCACGCGCGCGTTCCGCTTCCTCCACTCGCCCCGCTCGCCGCCGCGGCGCTGGGCGCCCTCCTCGCCGCGGGGCTCGCCGGCTGCAGCCTGGGCCACGCCGGCCCCGGCCCCGGCACCGGCCAGGGCGGCGTCGTGCCGCCCGCCGCCGGCCCCGCGGCCAACACCCCCCAGACGCCGGCCGCGGGCAGCGGCCCCGTCCTCGGCGGCTCGGCCGGCGCGCCGGTGACGGGCGGCGCCTCGATCGCCGGGCCCAACACCCTCCCGGCCGATTTCCCCGCCGACCGGCCGCTCGCCTACGTCACCAACCAGGCGCGCGCCGCGGTGAGCATCATCGACCCGCAGAGCGACAGCCTCCTCGCCACGGTGGACCTCCAGCGCCTCGGCTTCTCCGCCAAGGCGAAGCCGCACGACACCGCCGTCGAGCCGGACGGGAAGTACTGGTACGTCACCCTCATCGGCGACAACCTCGTCGTGAAGCTCGATCGGCAGAACCGGGTGGTCGGGAAGGCCGAGATGGAGACGCCGGGCCTGCTGGCGCTCGACCCCAAGAGCGATCTCCTGTGGGTGACGCGCACGATGAGCGCGGTGAACCCGCCGGCGCGCGTGGGGCTCATCAAGCGCTCCGACATGAGCATCGAGGAGGTGGACGTCCTCATCCCGCGGCCCCACGGGATGGCGGTGGACCCGCGCGGGCCGTGGGGCTACGTGAGCAGCATGAACGCGCAGCAGATCGCCACGGTGGATGCGCGCACCGGGACGGTGAGCCTGAGCCAGATCCCGGGCGACGTGATGCGCATGATCGTCGAGTTCGCGATCTCGCCCGATGGGACCCGGCTCGTCGCCACCGACCAGATGAACGACGAGGCGCTCGTCTTCGACTCGAGCGACCCGATGCACCTCGAGCCGCTCGCCGTGATCCACACCGAGCCGTGGCCCTGGCACGCGGTCTACAGCCCCGACGGCAGCGAGGTGTGGTTCGGCGACCAGCGCGGCAACTCGGTCACCGTGCTCGACACGAAGACCTGGACGATCAAGGCCGTGATCAAGGGGAACGGGCTCGCCGAGCCGCACGGGATCGCGATCACGGGCGACGGGAAGCAGGTCTTCGTCTCCAACCACAACGGGCAGGGTGTCTACGCGCCGAAGGCGCCCCGCGCGGCGGGGACGGGGACGGTGGTCGTCATCGACCGTGCCACGAAGCGGATCACCAAGGTGATCGAGACCGAGGCCGACGCGCAGGGGCTCAGCATCCAGGGCGGGCGGCCGTGGTGAGACGCGCGGCGGCGGGTGTGGGCCTGCTGTGCGCGCTGGCCGCGGGCGCGGCGCCCGCGGCCATGGCGCAGCAGCCGACGCCGTTCCCGAAGTTCACGCAGCAGGTGGACGCCACCGCGCGCCTCGCCGCCTTCGACAGCGCCGGCGCGCGGCTCGCCCACCCCTTCCTCGGCGGGCTCGACCACCCGCGCCCGCAGCTCGTCGACGTGGACGGCGACGGCGACCTCGACCTGGTGCTGCAGGAGTACACCGGGAGGCTCACGTTCCTCGAAAACACGGGGACGCAGCGCGCGCCGGCGTTCACCTGGCGCACCGACCGCTGGCTCGGGCTCGACGTCGGCGAGTGGAGCCGCTTCGTGGACGTGGACGGCGACGGCGATCTCGATCTCCTGGCCGAGTCGCCCTACAGCTACCTGCGGCTCTTCCGGAACGACGGGTCGAGGCGCGCGGCGAAGTACGTCGTCGCGGCCGACACGGTGGTGGACGACCGGGGCCGGCCGGTCTTCAGTGACCGGCAGAACATCCCGCAGCTCGTGGACGTGGACTGCAACGGCAAGCTCGATCTCCTGCTGGGCCGCGCGAGCGGGATGGTGACGCGCTACGAGGCGACGTCGCCCGCGGGCCCCGGGATGCCGGTGTTCGCCTTCGTCACCGACAGCTTCCAGGGGCTCCAGATCATCGGCGGCACCGGCTTCAACGGTCCGCAGAGCGCGCCGATGCCGATGCCGAGCACGGTGCCGGGCGCGGTCCGGCCGAACGTGCCGACCCGGCACGGCGCCAATACGATGATCGTCACCGACCTCGACCAGGACGGCGATCCCGACATCCTCTGGGGCGACTACTTCGAGCCGGGGCTGCTCTGGCTCGTGAACACCGGCACCTGCCAGCGGCCCGTGATCGGCCGCGACTCGGTGCAGTTTCCGGCCAACGCCCCGCTGCGCACCAGCGGCTACAACGCCCCCGCGGTCGCCGACCTCGACGGCGACGGCGACCTCGACGCCCTGGTCGGCGCGCTGGGCGGCGCCTACAACCCCGACCGCACGAGCCGCGCGAACCTCTACTACCTCGAGCAGACGGCGAAGGGCGCCTGGACGCTCCGCACCGACCGCTTCCTCCCGTCGATCGACGTCGGCAGCGAGAGCTCGCCGGCGCTGACGGACCTGGACGGCGACGGCGACCTCGATCTCGTCATCGGCGCCAAGATCCGCCCCGACGACCCGCGCTCGGGCGCCGTCTACGTCTGGGAGAACCGCGGCACCCGCACCGCGCCCGCGTGGCACGCGGCGGGGACGCTGCCGATGCGCGGCCGGTATCACTACGTCCCCGCCTTCGGCGACCTCGACGGCGACGGGAAGCCCGATCTCGTCCTCGGCGACTACACCGCCGAGCTCGCGTGGTGGCGCAACGCGGGCAGCGCGGCGAGCCCGCGCTGGGAGCTCGCCGACAGCGCGCTCGTGGCGCTCACGCGCGGCAGCTACGCGACGCCCGCGCTGGTGGACATCGACGGCGACGGCGACCTCGACCTCTTCGCCGGCGAGTCCTCGGGCGAGCTCAACTTCTGGCGCAACGAGGGCACCCGCGCCGCGCCGCGCTTCGTGCTCGTCTCGGACCGCTTCGACGAGATCCGCGTCGGGCGCCGCAGCGCGCCGGCCTTCGCCGACCTCGACGGCGACGGCGACTTCGACCTCGTCGTCGGCACCGAGGCGGGGCCGCCGGTGGTCTACCGGAACACCGGGACGCGGCAGGTGCCGGCGTTCGTCGTGGACTCCTCGCTCACCTTCGACCTCCCGCCCCTCTCGGCGCCCGCGTTCGCGGACGTGGACGGCGACGGCGATCCCGATCTCGTCGCCGGCACGGCGAGCGGGGGCGTGGTGCTGTGGGTGAACGGGGCGACAGCGGGAGCGAAGCGGCCCGCGCGATAGCCCGGCGGCCGAGGCCGCACGGCCGCGGCCGCGCCGGACTCAGTGCGTGTGCGTCGTGTGCGCGTCGCCGGCCGGCGCCGCCGTCGTCCCGCCCGCGCGGTGGTCGCCGCGCTGGAAGGCGAGGAAGGCGTGCACGGCGCGGAGCGCCTCGGGGTCGCGCGTCGTGATGCGCACCGCGCCGCCGCCCGGGAGCGGGGCGAAGGCGTAGCGGATCCGGTCGCGCCGCGCCGCCATCACGTCGGTGCCCGGCGGCACCGCGCGCGCGTGGACGAACTCGGGCGTCGTGAAGTCGCCGGCCGCGAACGCGCGGGCGATCGTCTGCAGGTGCGCGCGGATGGTGCGCACCCCGGCGGTGTCGGCCGGGTCGCGCTGCAGCTCGATGCGGCCGCCGTCGGGGAGGTCGTCGAAGCGGTGGGTCGAGGTGTACTGGTCCACGCCCATCGCGGTCTGCCCGCGCGCCTGCAGCGCGGCGAAGCCGGAGTCGGCGGCGTGCATCCCGCCGTGATGCATCCCGTCGTGATGCATCCCGTCGTGATGCATCCCCGCGTGCTTCATTTCTCCCTGGCCGGCGGTCCGGGTGGAGTCGTGTGCGTGCGAGCGGCCCGCCTGGGCCAGCGCGGGGCCGGCGGCGAAGGACGTGACGAGGACGAGCGCGAGGGCGAGGCGGCGCAGCGACATGCGTGACTCCGTGGTTGAGGGTGCGGGGACGATACGGCGCCGCCGCCGTGCCCGCAGGAATCTTTGTTCCATTCGTTCCGTAGAGGCGGCATGATCGATCCCGCCCTCCTCCGCACCTTCCCGCCGTTCGCCCGGGTTGCCCCCGAGGCGCTCGCCATCCTCGCGCGCGGCGCCCTCGAGCGCCGCTACGCGCCCGAGGAGGTGCTCTACACTGCCGGGAGCCCGGCGCGCGGCCTCCTGCTCGTCGTCGCGGGCCGCGTGCGCGTCGTGCGCGGGCGGGACGGCCGGCAGCACCTCGTGCACGACGAGGGCCCCGGCGGCGCGCTCGGCGAGGTGCCGGTCTTCGACGGCGGAAGCTATCCCGCCACCGCGATCGCCGCCGAGGCCACGCGCTGCGTGCTGCTCGACGAGGCGGCGCTCCGCGCGGCGGTGCGGGTGGACCCCGAGGTCGCCTTCGTCTTCCTGCGGCGGCTCGCGGCGCGCACGCGGCACCTGGTGGACCGGGTGGACCGGCTCGCCGCGCAGGACGTGCGGGGGCGGCTCGCGCGGCTCCTGCTCGAGCGGCACCGCGAGGCCGGCGCCGGCGCGGACGCAGGCGCGGATGCCGGCTTCGCGCTCGGCCGCACCCAGCTCGAGGTGGCCGAAGAGCTCGGCACGGTGCGCGAGGTGCTGGTGCGCGCGCTCCGGGAGCTGCGGGCGGCGGGGCTCGTGGAGTCGGCGGGGCGGGGGCGGTACCGGGTGCGGGACGCGCGCGCGCTCGCGGCCCTCGCCGATTGACCCGCCGCGCGCCGGCAGCCGGACCGCTGGTCCCGGCGGCGGGCTGGCGCCATCTTGCAGGGGCGGCCGGCCCCGCGGGCCGGGGCGCCCCGTGCGCCGGCCGGGCCCCCGCCGCGCCCCCTCCCGCGCGGAGGCGTGCGCATGCAACCCGACATCCTGCGTTTCCCCACCCCCGAGCCCACCCCGCCCGTCGAGCCCGAGCCGCCCCGGAGCGGGGCGCTGCCGCTGCCGACGGTGTTCGTGCCGCCGACGTGGAGCTACCGGCACCTCACCCGGCCGCTCGCCGAGCTCGCCGGTCTCGACGCGGCGGAGCTCGACCGCCTCGGCACCGACGGGTGGGAGCTCGCCGGGATCGTGAACGACGGGCAGGCGGCCCACTTCTTCTTCAAGCGCCTGCTGCAGTAGCCCGGAGCTCCGAGCGCCGTGGGTGAGGGCCGAGGCGCGGCGGCCCCCGGACGCCGCCCTCGTCCGCCGCCCTCGGGTCGCCGCCCTCGGGTCGCCGCCCTCGGGTCGCCGCCCTCCGCACACTCGATGTCTCTCCCATTAGATTGCGGGACCCGCCGGCGCCCAGCACTCCGCGTGAGGCGCCCGCCCCCGATTCTCCAGCCCTGCCGGACGACCGATGCAGACACTCGCGCTCCTGCTCGTGGCCACCCTCGCGTCCGCCGCCCCCGCGTCCGCCGCTCCCGCGGCGCCGTCGCCCGCCGCGGCGCGCCCGACGCCCGCTCCCCGCGCCGCCGAGCTCGCGCGCTGGGAGCGGATGGCCCGCAACGTCACGATCACCCGCGACGACTGGGGCATCGCCCACGTGCGCGGGAAGACCGACGCCGACGCCGTCTTCGGGATGATCTACGCGCAGGCCGAGGACGACTTCAACCGGGTCGAGACGAACTACCTCAACTCGATGGGGCGCCTGGCCGAGGCCGAGGGGGCGGGGGCCGTCTGGCAGGACCTGCGGATGAAGCTCTTCATCGATCCCGACTCGATGCGGGCGCTCTACAAGGCGAGTCCCGCGTGGCTCAAGCGGCTGATGGACGCCTGGGCGGACGGGCTCAACTACTATCTCGCGACCCACCCCGACGTCCGGCCGCGCGTCCTCACCCGCTTCGAGCCGTGGATGGCGCTCACCTTCAGCGAAGGCAGCATCGGCGGCGACATCGAGCGGGTGAGCCTGCGCGACCTCGAGGCCTTCTACGGCACGGGGCCGGTGACGGGCGCGCCGGCGACCCCGGTCTCGGGCGACGGCCCCGCCGGCGGCCTCTCGGCCAGGCTCTCGGCCGGCCACTCCGACGACGAGCCCCGCGGCTCGAACGGGATCGCCGTCGCGCCGTCGAACACCGTGAACGGCCGCGCGCTCCTCCTCATCAACCCGCACACCTCGTTCTTCTTCCGCTCCGAGCTGCAGATGACGAGCGACGAGGGGCTGAACGCCTACGGCGCGGTGACGTGGGGCCAGTTCTTCGTCTACCAGGGCTTCAACCCGCGCGCCGGCTGGATGCACACCTCGAGCGGCGTGGACGCGATCGACGAGTACCTCGAGACGGTCACGCAGAAGGGCGGCCGTTTCGTCTACAAGTACGGCAAGGCGGAGCTGCCGGTCGTGACGCGCACGATCACCGTCCCCTACCGTACGGCGGACGGAATGGCGAAGCGGACCTTCACGGCGTTCTTCACGCGGCACGGTCCCGTGGTGCGCGCGGAGAACGGGAAGTGGGTGGCGATCGCGCTGATGCAGGAGCCGCTCAAGGCGCTCCAGCAGTCGTATCTGCGCACGAAGGCGGGCGGCTACGCCGACTTCCGGAAGACGATGGAGCTGCACACCAACTCGTCGAAC
Source organism: Gemmatimonadales bacterium (assembly GCA_035760645.1). GTDB lineage: Bacteria > Gemmatimonadota > Gemmatimonadetes > Gemmatimonadales > GWC2-71-9 > DASSTY01. The sequence continues at coordinate 31,227 of DASTSO010000093.1, read as the reverse complement.
AACACGATCTTCGCCGACGCCGACGGCAACATCGCCTACTTCCACGCGAACTTCATCCCGCGGCGCGACACCACGTTCGACTGGTCGAAGCCGGTGGACGGCAGCAACCCCGCGACCGACTGGCGCGGCGTGCTCCCGGTGGACGCGACGCCGAGCCTGCTCAATCCCGCGACCGGCTGGCTCTACAACAGCAACGACTGGCCCTGGTCGGCCGCCGGCGCGGCGAGCCCGCGGCGCGAGCGGTTCCCGAAGTACGTCGAGACCGGCGGCCCGTCGGCGCGCGGCCGCCACGCGGTGCTGGTGCTCGAGGGCCGCAAGGACTTCACCCTCGACCGGCTCGTCGAGGCGGCGTACGACAGCTATCTGCCGTGGTTCGAGCAGCCGATCCCGGCGCTCGCGCGCGCGTGGGAGGCGCTCCCGGAAGGGGACACGCTGAAGGAGAAGCTGCGCGAGCAGGTCGCGCTGCTCCGGACCTGGGACCGCCGCTGGGCGACCGCGTCGGTGCCCACGGCGCTCGGCGTCTTCTGGGGCGAGGAGCTCCGCCGCCGCGCCGGCGGCGACGCGCGCGACGCGGGCCTCCTGCTCGAGGACTACCTCGGCACGCGGGCGCCGGCGCCGCTCCTCCTCGAGGCGCTCGCCGCCGCGTCGGATCGCCTGGCCGCCGACTTCGGGAAGTGGCAGACCCCGTGGGGCGAGATCAACCGCTTCCAGCGCCTCACCGGCGCCATCGTGCAGCCCTTCAGCGACTCGGCGCCGAGCACGCCGGTGGGCTTCACGTCGGCCCTCTGGGGCTCGCTCGCCTCGTTCGGCGCGCGGCCCTACCCGGGGACGAAGCGCTGGTACGGCACGAGCGGCAACAGCTTCGTGGCGGTGGTGGAGTTCGGGAAGGACAGCGTGCGTGCGCGCGCCGTGACGGCCGGCGGCGAGAGCGGGCACCCCGCGTCGCCGCACTTCGACGATCAGGCGCAGCGCTACGCGGCCGGCGACCTGCGCGAGGTGTATTTCTATCCGGCGCAGCTCGCGGGGCACACCGAGCGCGTCTACCAGCCGGGGAAGTGAGCCGATGCCGGCCTCGCGAACCTCGGACGGGACGGGCGCGCGGCGTCGCGCGCTCGCGGCGGCGCTGCTCTGCCTGAGCGCCTGCGGCGGCGGCGACGCCACCACCGGGACGGGTCGGGTGCCCCTGCCCACCAGCGTGGTCGTGGGGACCTGGAGCCTCGCGGCGACCGCGCCGGTGGAGTGCGTGCCGGCGCCCGCGGTCACGGCGCTCACGCTCGTGCTGACGCGCAGCGACGAGGACGTCCTCGACAACGGCGACCTCGCGCTCGACGGCACCTGGCAGGTGGGCGACCGCACGGGACCGCTGCGCGGCGGCCTCGACCAGGTACGCGGCGCGGTCGGCGTCGTCCTGCTCGACGCGGACCTGCGGCGGAGCGCGTCGCTCGCCGGGAAGCTCGACTCGGCGCTCGCCCTGCGGGCGGTGCTCAAGGAGGCGCCCGCCCCCGATTCGCTCGCGCTGTTCGGCCTCGGCGCCTGCGCGCTCCAGGTCGGCGGGACGCGCACCGCCGGGGCGGCCGCACCGTGAGGCGGGCTCGCGCGCTCGCGCGCAACCTCGCCGTCCTGCTCGCGCTCCTCGCCGCCTGCGCGCCCGCGACGCGCCCCGGGCCGGGCCCCGCGCCCGAGCGCGGGGCGGGCCGCGTCGAGACGGGACTCGCGAGCTGGTACGGCCCGAAGTTCCACGGCCGGCGCACCGCGAGCGGGGAGCGCTTCGACCGGCACGCGCTGGTCGCGGCGCATCCGACGCTGCCCTTCGGCACCCGCGTGCGCGTGTCGCGCGTGGAGACCGGGAAGAGCGTCGTGGTGCGCATCGTGGACCGCGGCCCCGCCGCGGGGCCGCGGGCCGACGGCGTCGTGATCGATCTCTCCGAGGCCGCCGCGAAGCATCTGGGCTTCAGGCGCGACGGCCGCACCCGCGTCCGCCTGGAGGTGCTCCCGTGAAGTTCATGCTCCTGATCTACAACGACCCGGCGCTCCTCGACGCGCTCCCCGCCGGCGAGCCCGACGCGATGATGCGCCACTGCCTCGCGCACGCCGACGAGCTGCGCGAGGACGGGCGGCTGATCGCCTCGCACATGCTCGAGGACGCGCCCACGGCGAAGTCGGTGCGCATCCGCCACGGCCGCACCACGGCGACCGACGGGCCGTTCGCCGAGGCGAAGGAGGTGCTCGGCGGCTTCAACCTGATCGAGGCCGAGAGCATGGAGGAGGCGGTGCGGATCGCGGCGGAGTTCCCCTGGGCGCGCACCGGCTGCGTCGAGGTGCGGCCGGTGCGGGACATCGACGTGGTGCGCCGGCGGGTGGGGGCGGAGCCCGCGGCGCAGCCGACGGCTCCGTGATCAAGAGCGGGGTCTTCCACGCGAGCTTCCATCGTGGCTTCGCGCCGGCGCTGCGGACCCTGCCTGGCCGGCGCACCGGCAGGACCTCGGCGTACGAGATCGAGACCGCCGTCGGCCCCCTCGCGCTCGCCTTCCACGTGAACCCGAAGGCGTCGGCGATCCCGTATTGCGCGGGGGAGTGCTGGCCGCTGCTCCACGCGCCGGCGCCGCTGCGCCGCGCCGAGGGCGACGACGGGCTGGTGAGCTGGTATCAGTACACGACGGAGCCCGAGCACGCCGCGATCCAGGCGCTGCAACGCCGGGTCTACGCGAAGGTCGCCGCGCAGGACGGCTTCGCGGTGGACGTCCATCGGCAGATGCGCGACAACAGTCTTCCGCTGCTGCGCGCCACCACCGAGGCGCCGCTCGAGGCCCGCTTCCCCCACACCGCGCTCGCGTATCTCGATGCCGACGATGCCGAGGCCTGGGGGACGCTCTTGGGCGCTCAGCTGCCCGGGTGGCTCGCGCGCTTTCAGGCGCAGCCCGAAACCCTGGAGAGCTACATGTGGCGGGTTCATTGGACAGCGGAGGTCGGGAGACGGCATGGCTGAGAGAAAACCAACGAAGAAGGCGGCGCCGAAGTCCGCCGAGGGCTTCACGGCCGAGGAGCGCGCCGCGATGCGCGAGCGCGCCCGGGAGGTGAAGGCGGCGCGCTCGCGGGTCGGCGGGGCGGATGAAGAGAGTGACGTGCTCGCGAAGCTCGCCGAGATGTCCGCGGCGGATCGCGCCCTGGGCGAGCGGCTCCACGCCCTCGTCCGCGCCGCCGCCCCGGACCTCGCGCCGAGGCTCTGGTACGGGATGCCCGCCTACGCGAAGAACGGCAAGGTCGTCTGCTTCTTCCAGGGCGCGGCGAAGTTCAAGACGCGCTACGCCACGCTCGGCTTCAGCGACGCGGCGGCCCTCGACGACGGTCTCATGTGGCCCACGGCCTTCGCGCTGAAGGAGCTGACCGCCGCCGAGGAGCGGCGGATCCGCGAGCTCCTGCAGCGCGCGGTGGGCTGAGGGGAGGACGCATGCGCCCCGTTCGCTACAACGTCGCCGCGAGCCTCGACGGCTTCATCACCGACGCCGGCGGCGGCTTCGACTGGATCCCGCACGACCCGGCGGTGGACTTCGACGCGCTCTTCGCGAAGGTGGACACCGTGCTCCTGGGCCGCCGCAGCTGGGAGACGGTGCAGGCGATGGGCGGCGGCGCGTGGCCCGCGGGCGCGCGCATCTACGTCTTCTCCCGCACGCTGACGCCGGAGGCGACTCCCGACGTCCACGTCGTCGCCGAGGACGCGGCCGCCGTCGTCGCCGCGCTGCGCGCCGAGCCGGGCGACGGCGAGATCTGGCTCTTCGGCGGCGGTACGCTCGCCGCGACGCTCTTCGCCGCGGGGCTCGTCGATCGCGTCGAGGTGACCGTCGTGCCCGTGCTCCTCGGCGCGGGCACGCCGCTCGTCGCGGCCGGCATTCCGCGCACCACGCTCGAGCTCACCGGCACGACGCGGTATCCGAGCGGCCTGGTGACGCTCGCCTACGCCGTGCGCGCCTCCACGGCCTGACGCGCCGCCTTCAGTCCGCCGCGCCGCGGCAGTAGGTTGCCTTCATGAACCGCACCGTCCGCTGGGGCGCGGCCCTGGCCCTGGTGGCGCTCGCCACCCTGCTGCGCTGGCCGCTCACCCCATGGGTCGGGACCGAGCTGCCGTTCCTCACGTACTATCCGGCCGTCTTCCTCGCCGCCTGGATGCTCGGCGTCGGCCCGACGCTCCTCACGGTCGCGGCGAGCGCCGCCGTGATCGACTACCTCTTCATCGGCGCCCCGCGGCAGTTGGCGTTCGACGATCCCGTCGCGCTCGTCGGCACCGGGATCTTCGCGGTGGTGGGCACGGGCCTCGCCCACCTCGGCGACCGGGCCGAGCGGGCGCGCCGCCGCGCCGAGGCCGCCGCCGAGCGGGCCGGGCGCGCCGCGGCGGAGGCGGAGCGCGCCGGGGCCGAGCAGGCGCGGCTGGGCGGCGCGCTCGAGGCCGAGCGGGCGCGGCTCGCCGCGGTGCTGCGGCAGATGCCGGCGGGCGTGCTGCTGCGCGACGCGGAGGGCCGGCTGCTCGAGGCCAATGCCGAGGCCGAGCGGCTCTTCGGCGACGCGGTCCCCGCCGACAGCGGGCCGGGCGCCCCGCTCTACGCGCGGCTGCGGCACCCGGACGGGTCGCCGGTGCGCTTCGAGGAGCTGCCGGCCACGCGCGCGCGGCTGTACGGCGAGACCGTGCGCGGCACGGAGCTCCTGATCGACCGGTGCGACGGGACCACCCTGCACGTCAGCGTCGGCGCGGCGCCGGTGCGCGACGCGGCGGGCGCGATCGTGGCGGTGGTGGTGACGTTCCTCGACCTCACGGCGCGCCGCGCCGCGGAGGGGGCGCTCCGGGAGAGCCGCGAGCGGCTCGAGTTCGCGCTCGAGGCGGGGCACATGGGCACCTTCGACTGGCTCATCCCCGAGGGCGTGGTGCACTGGTCGCCGACGCTCGAGCGGATGCACGGCTACCCGCCGGGCGGCTTCGCGGGGACGGCGGAGGCGTACTTCGCCGAGATCCACCCGGAGGACCGCGAGCGCGTCGGGGCGATGGTCGCGGCGGTCTTCGCGGGGACCCGCGAGCATCACATGGAGTACCGCATCGTGCGGCCCGACGGCACGTCGCTCTGGGTCGAGGGCCGCGGCCGGCTGCTCCGCGACGCGGCGGGGCGGCCGCTGCGGCTCGTGGGCGTCTGCACCGACATCAACGACCGGCGGCTCGCCGAGGAGGCGGCGCGGCGCTCGCAGCGCCTGGAGGCGATGGGCCAGCTCGCCGCCGGCATCGCGCACGACACGAACAACATGATGGCCGCCGTGCTGGGCTACGCCCACCTGCTGCACCGCGCGAAGGATCTGCCGGCCCGGCGCCAGCGCGAGGTGCAGGAGATCATCAAGGCCGCCGAGCGCACGGCGAACCTCACGCAGCAGCTCCTCGCCTTCAGCCGCCGCCAGCTCGTCACCCCCGAGGTGCTCGAGCTCGACGCCGCCGTGGCCGACACCGAGGACATGCTGCGCCGCACGCTCGGCCCGCGCGTCGCGCTCGAGCTCGCGCCCGGGGCGGCGGGCGGGTGGGTGACGTTCGACCGCACGCAGCTCGTGCAGGTGCTCCTCAACCTCGCCCTCAACGCCCGCGACGCGATGCCCGAGGGCGGCCGGCTGCGACTCACGACCGCGCACGCGCCCGCCGACGGCGCCGGCCCCCGGCTCGTGCTCGCGGTGCGCGACACCGGCGCCGGGATGGACGACGCGACGCGGCAGCGCATCTTCGAGCCGTTCTTCACGACCAAGGAGGCGGGGAAGGGGACCGGCCTCGGCCTCAGCACGGTGCACGGCATCGTCACGCAGGCCGGCGGGACGATCGACGTCGAGAGCGGGGTGGGCGCGGGCACGACCTTCCGGATCACGCTGCCCGCGGCGCCCGCGCCGACCGGCGCCGTGTCGGCGGCGCCGGTCGCGCCGCCGGCGGCCCGGGCGCGGGTGCTCCTGGTGGACGACGAGGAGATCGTGCGCGAGCTCGCGACGCGGATGCTCGAGGAGGAGGGCTGCGCCGTCACGGCGGCCGCATCCGGCGAAGCCGCGCTCGACGTGCTGCGCGCGGGGCTGGATGCCGGGGCGGACTTCGACGCGCTGGTCACCGACCTCACCATGCCCGGGATGACCGGCCGCGATCTCGCCGCCCGCGTGCGCGAGCGGTGGCCCCGGCTCCCGATCCTCTTCATCACCGGGCACCACGGCGCGAGCCTCGACGACCTCGTCGGCCCGCACGCGGCGGTGCTGCCGAAGCCGTTCAGCCCCGAGGCCCTCACCGGCGCGCTCGGCCGGCTGCTGGGACGGGAGGTGGCGGTGGAGGCGTAAGGTGACGGGGGCGGCGGCGCGCCGACCGCGCCCGCTTTCAGGGCGCCGTCCCGCCGGTTAGAATTGGCCCCCATGCAGACGCCCGACCTCACGATGCCGCAGAATCCGCAGGCCCCGCAGGAATCGCCCGCTTCGCCGGTCCCGCAGGACGCCGCCACACCCGCCGCCGATTCCGCCGCCGCCGACAGCGCCGCCGCCGACAGCGCCGCCGCCCCGGACGCCACGGTGCGCGCGCGTGCGCGCGCCGCGACCGAGTTGCTGGCGGCGATCGCGGCCGACCGGGGGCTGCTCGCGCACCTCACGGCCGAGGAGCGGCAGCGGCTCCTGACCGCCGCGGGCGACGTGTTCATTCCCGACACGGCGGCGCGGCGCAAGTTCGTCAAGGCGACGCTCAAGCGGCGCAAGGCCGAGCGCGTCGAGCGCGAGGACCGGCGGCTCAACGCCACCGGGATCCGCGCGCTCCGGCGGCAGACCGTCTTCACCACGCCGAACGTCTTCCCGCCGGCCGGCTTCACGCCGCAGGACGAGGACGGCGATCCCGCGGTGCGCGAGGCGCTCGAGCCGCAGCACTGCTACGTCTGCAAGGCGAAGTACACGACGGTCCACCACTTCTACGACCAGCTCTGCCCGGCGTGCGCCGAGTTCAACTGGTTCAAGCGCGGCGAGCTCGCCGACCTCGGCGGCCGGGTGGCGCTGCTCACCGGCGGCCGGGTGAAGATCGGCTACCAGGCGGGCATCAAGCTGCTGCGCTCGGGGGCGCACCTCATCGTCACCACGCGCTTCCCGCGCGACTCGGCGGCGCGCTACGCGGCGGAGCCGGACTTCGCCGAGTGGGGCCACCGGCTCGAGATCTTCGGGCTCGACCTCCGGCACACGCCGAGCGTCGAGGCGTTCTGCGCCCACCTCCTCGCCACACGCGAGCGGCTCGACTACATCGTCAACAACGCCTGCCAGACGGTGCGCCGCCCGCCCGAGTTCTACGAGCACATGATGGCGCGGGAGCTGGCTGCGCTCGACGAGCTTCCGGCGCACGTGCGCCGGCTCCTGGGCGGCTACGAGGGGCTGCGCGGCGCCAACCTCCTCGGTGACGGCGGCGCGACCGGCGGCGCGACCGGCACCGCCGCGCTCGAGCGGCGGCCGCACGCGGCCGCGGCGGCGACCGTCGCGGGCCTCGTCAACGCGGCGGAGCTCTCGCAGGTGCGGCTCCTGCCCGAGGAGCGCGAGGCGCTCGCGGCGCGGCGGCGGCTCTTCCCCGAGGGGCGGCTCGACCAGGACCTGCAGCAGCTCGACCTGCGCGAGACGAACAGCTGGCGCATGCTCATGGCCGACGTCCCCTCGGTCGAGCTGCTCGAGGTCCAGCTCGTCAACGCGATCGCGCCGTTCGTCCTCAACGCGCGCCTCAAGCCGCTCCTGCTCCGCACCCCCGAGCGCGACAAGCACATCGTCAACGTCTCGGCCGTCGAGGGGCAGTTCTACCGCAACTTCAAGACGACGCGCCACCCGCACACCAACATGGCGAAGGCGGCGCTCAACATGATGACCCGCACCGCCGCGCTCGACTACTACCACAGCGGCATCCACATGAACAGCGTGGACACCGGCTGGGTCACCGACGAGGACCCCGTCGAGATCGCCGCGCGCAAGACGGCGGAGCACCGCTTCCACCCCCCGCTCGACATCGTCGACGGCGCCGCCCGCATCGTGGACCCCATCATCGCCGGCGTGAACACCGGCGAGCACGTGTGGGGGAAGTTCCTGAAGGATTACCAGCCGACGGACTGGTAGGGCGCGCCCTACGGCTCCTCGTACCGATACAACGACCCGATCCGCACCATCCGGTAGACGAACGCCGGCTTCCCGTCCACCGCCAGGTCCGCTTCCCACTTCGGGAGCTGGTCGGCGCCGACCTCGGCGGCGTGGCCGGCCTGGCCGTAGGCGATGAGCGTGTTGCCGCTGGCGAGTCGCTGCACCCGGCCGACGAAGGGGGTGTAGATGATCGGCTGGTGGCGGAACTGCCAGACCAGCGTCGCGGTCTTCGCGACGGTGTCGAGCGCGTACTCGACGGCGCGCGACTCCTGGGGCTGGTGCCGGGTGCCGTTGTCGTAGAGGAGCAGATGGCCGTTCGGGAGGATGCGCGCGGAGTGCTGCGCGCTGAAGCCGCCGAGCGGATCGTCCACGAAGGTGAACTCGTTGTGGAGGCCGCCCAGGCGCCACAGGATCGCGCCGGTCTGCGCGTCGAGCTTCACGACCTGCCCGAGATCGCGCAGCGAGACGATGTAGTTGCCGTCGCGGTCGAAGTCGATCGAGTTGGGGTGGTCGAAGTCGGGCTGGTCGGGCTTCACCGGCCCCGGCTTCGGCGGCTCGATCCACTCGTCGAGCGTGAGGTGGTCCCACGCGTTCCACTCGAACTCGGTCGTGCCGTCGGCGCGCAGCCGCACGAGCTGGTGGCCGGCGAGCGGCGCCGTGGCCGAGCCGCCGATCGCGGTGAGGTCGGTGGTGCGGTGGTCGTAGGTGAAGGTGTGGATTCGCTCCTGGCCGTCGGATCCCGTCGTGACCCAGAGCTCGTGGTCGTCGGTGTAGCGTGGCGGGGTGGCGGCGAAGGCGCGCACCGAGTCGCCGGCCGCGGTGAACTCGACGTAGGCGCCCGGCACGGGCTCCGAGCCCGTCGAGGTGCCGACGTAGAGGGTGAAATGCCCGTTGCGCTGCTGCTTGAGCTCGCCGCCCACGGGCGCGTCGCTGGCGAAGGGCCGATACCAGCGGATCGTGCCCGCCGAGTCGAAGGCGACGGCATAGACGGTGCTGCCGCCGACCTGGAGCGCGGTGAGGTTGAGCCCCGGCCCGCCGGTGCCGGTCGTCGTCAGCGCCACGCGGCGCAGCAGGTCGGGGAGCGCGCCGCTCGTGACGGCCAGGGTGTCCGAGCGCGCGACGCCCTGCGCGCCGGCGAGCTCGACCTGCGCCTGATACGCCGTCGCAGGCCGCAGGCCGAGGACGAGGAGCGTGGTGCCGCCCGTGGCGCCCGTGCCGATGGGGGTGAAGGGCGTCGTGTCCGCCGGGGCGGCCGCCGCCGCGCCCGCGGCCCGGTAGATCGCGCGGGCCGAGTCGGCGTGCTCGGCCGTGACGGTGATGCGGGCCGCCAGCACGTTCGCGGTGTCGGCCGTGATGGTGGCGGCGACGACGCGCGGCGGGGCCTGCGTGCCCGGGGGCGGCGACACGGGGGCGGTGCCGTCGTCCCCGCAGGCGAGCGTGCCGAGCAGGGCGAGCGCGAAGGTGCAGCGGGGGACGAGACGGGGGACGGATGACGGCGGCATGGCGGAGCTCCTCTCCCGGTGCGCCGAACGACCACCCCGGGCGGGGTGCTCCCTGCGGACTCAGGTGTGCCAGGGTCATCATAGCACCCCGGAGCGGCCTCGATGTGTGCTGGCTCACACGCGGGCGAGCGCGCCCCCGGCCGATTGGGTATACTGCGGTACTCCTACCGGAAGGTCCCCATGATGTCTCCCGATGCCATCAAGGATCTCGTCGACCGAGATTTCACGAGCATGCGCGCCGAGCGGCGCCACAACCCCGACGGCTGGTCGTTCTTCGTCCACGACGTGCGGCGGCACGCCAAGCCGACCCGGGTCGCGCGCGCGCTGCGCCCCTGGCCCGGCAGCCCCACGTTCGTCGAGCTGGCGATGACGTCCCGCCTCACCGGGGCCGAGCACGAGGTCGAGGCGGATTCGGCCGATCAGGTCGCCGCCCTGCTGCAGGAGGAGCTGCGGCTCTACGCCGAGCACTTCGGCGGCCCGGCGGCCTGACCCGGCTGCCCCGGCGGCCACCCCCACCACCGCGACCCGGAGCATTCCGTTGCCCAAGCGCAATTATCAGTTCGAGAAGCGGCAGAAGGAGCTGGACAAGAAGCGGAAAAAGGAGGAGAAGGCGCAGCGCAAGCTGGACCGCGCGCAGGACCGGCCCGGCACGAGCGGCGCCGACGAGGGCGGGACGGACGAAGAGCCCGGGGCGGAGTGACGCCCCGGGCTCTCCGGTCTTCGCCCCTCGCGAAGATCAGAACGCCGTGCTCACCCGCACGATGAGGTTGCGTCCCGGATCGAGCGCGTAGGTCTTGTAGCGGCTGAGGAAGCTCGCGTAGCGCGCGTCGAAGGCGTTGCGCAGCGTGAGGTCCACCTGCACCGCCCGGTCGCCCACGGGCAGCGCGAAGCCCGCGCCCAGGGTGGCGAGGGTGTAGGCGCGCGAGGCGTAGCCGGTCAGCGCGTAGTACGCCGCCTCGCTCGGATCGAGGCGCGGCTGGCGCGCGTTCGTCTCCCCGTCGAGCGACACGTACGGCTCGGCGAGCCCGAGGAGCCGCTCGCCCTCGAGCCGCACCCCGTAGCTCGCGCGGAACGGCGGCATCGCGGGCAGCGGCGTCCCCGTGCTCGTGTTCTGGCCGTGCGTGTAGTCGGCCGTGCCGTGCAGGTGCAGGAACGCCGTCGGGTGATACTCGAGCGCCGCCTCGAAGCCCAGGAGCCGCGCGTCGCCCTGCGTGACGTCGTAGATCTGGAAGCCGGAGGCGCTGTCCACCGTGCCGGTGGGCGCGGAGTAGATGTAGTTCCGGATCAGGTTGGCGAACGCGCCCACTTCGGCGCGCACCCGCGCGCCCTGCAGCCGGAGCGCGAGGTCGGTGTTGAGCGAGTGCTCGGTCGCGAGCGCGGGGTTGCCGCGCTCGAAGGTGACGGTGCCCTCGTGCACGCCGTGGGCGAAGAGGTCGAACGCCGACGGCGCGCGGAAGCCGCGCCCGACGTTGAGCACCACGGCGAGCGGCTCGGACAGATGATAGAGCACGCCGACGTTGCCCGTCACCGCGCTCCACGTGCGCCGCTGCGCGGCGAGCCCCAGCGCCGCGTCGGCGTCCGCGGCGAGCCGGCGATGGTCGAAGCGCAATCCCGCCGACAGATGCCAGCGGCCCAGCTCCGCCTGCTCGAAGCCGTAGATGCCGCCGCTCCAGACCGACGTGTTCGGGATCAGCGTCTCCTCGCCGAACTTGTCGAAGCGCGTGTGCAGCGCCGACACGCCGACGACGCCCGCCCACGGCCCGACGAGCGCGTGGTGCAGGTGCGCCTCGCTCGTGTAGGTCTGCGAGAGGAGCCCGAGCGCGACGTCGGTCGCCTCGGCCGCCTCGAACTCCCGGCGGCGGTTGCGCTCGTAGCCCGCGTCGAGCTCGAGCCGCGTGGCGCCCAGCGGCAGCGTGAGCGCCGCCTTGGCGCGGTCCTCGCCGATGCGCTGGAAGGGCGTGGCGCCCGGGTTCGCCGCCGGGTCCTCGTGAATCTCGACCCGCTCGTCGCGGTGCGCGTAGGTGAGGCTCGCCGAGCCCCAGGCGCCGCGCAGTCCGACGGCGCCCGAGCCCGCGAGCGCGCGGTTGCCGCTGTTGACGAGCGGGCCCGCGGGGGTGCGCACGTCGTCGCTCGTGCGGCCGGTGGCCGAGAGGCGGAAGCCCACGCCGCCGCGCGCGCCCTCGAGCGCGGCGGTCGCGTCGGGCTGGCGGTTGTTGGTGCTGTAGGCGGTGGCGAGCCGGCCCGCGACGAACGGCGCGCGGTCGAGCGCGTCGGGGAGCGGCTTCGCGACGACGTTCACCACACCGCCCAGGGCGTCGGAGCCGTAGAGCACGCTCGCCGGGCCGCGGATCACCTCGATCCGCTCGGCGTCGGCGGTCTCGACGCTCGCGCCGTGCTCGTCGCCCCACTGCTGGCTCTCGAGCCGCTGGCCGTCGGCGACGACGAGCACGCGGTTGGCGCCGAGGCCGCGGATCACCGGCTTGCCGATGCCGGTGCCGGTGCTCTGGCTGCGCACGCCGGGCAGCCCCTGGATCGTCTCGCCGAGGGACGGGGCCTGCGCTCTCGCCAGCTCGGCGCCGGCCACGGCGCTCACCGGCTGCGGCGAGTTCATGAGCGTCGTGGCGACGGGCGTCGAGGTGACCTGCACCTCCTCGAGCTCGACCACGACCGGCCGCAGCGCGACCTCCACGCTCACGTCCTGCTCGCCGACGACGACCGGCCGCACCACCGGCGCGTAGCCGATCAGCGCGACCGAGAGCCGATAGGCGCCGGGATTGACCGCGGCGAAGCCGAACCGGCCTTCGGCCGTGGTCGTGGTGGTGCGGCCGAGCTCGAGGAGCCGGACCGTGGCCGCCGCGAGCGGCCGCCCCGCGGTGTCGCGCACGACGCCGCGCACGGCGTGGGGCTCCGGGAGGGACCGCGCGGCGGGCGCCGGCCCGCCGGGTCCGGGGGACAGGGAAGACGCGGCGACCAGCGCCGCGAGGACGAACGTGTACATCTCGCCTCCGAGTGCGATGAGCGCACCCGCGCCACTCCGGGGCGCGGATGCCGACGACGGATCTCTGCTGTCGGGCTCAGGCGGAGGCGGGTGGGGCGCGGCTCGGGCGGAGGTGGACGGGCGGGAGGGCATGGGGCCGGCGCGCGCTCACCCCGAGCGGCGCGCCCGCGACCGCGTGCACGAGGCGCACCGTGCTCGCGTGCACGGCCGGCAGCCGGGGCGCGAACGCCTGGTGCCCCAGCGGGCAGCGCTCGGCGTGGGCGCCGCAGCCGCCCGGCAGCTCGAGGTGGCTCGCCGAGGCGGGGACGTCGCTCGCGCCGCGGTCCTCGTGGTGGAAGAGCAGCGCGTCGAGGTTCGCGTAGCCGAAGCTGCTCCCCGCGAAGAGGAGCGCGAGGAGCGCGGCGAGCAGGCGGACGCGGAGCGGTGGTGCGCGGTGGAGCACGATGGGCGCGGCGGGAGCGTTACTGCCGGAAGGCGAAGGCCAGGCCGCCGATGTCCACCGTCAGCGTCGCGCCGCTGAGCGTGGCGGGCAGCCGGGTCGGCTGGGTCTGTCCCGCGGCGGTGAGCGCGAGGGTGGTGCCGTCGAAGGTGTAGACCCCCGTCTCGTGCTCCGGCGTGCCGGCGGCGTAGCGCGTGTCGATCGTGTAGTCGCCGCCGGCGGTGAAGGCGGCGGTCATCCCGGTGATGCCCGTAGTCGGCGACGGGAGCGCTTCGCCCTCGATCGTGCGGAGGGTCCAGGTGCCCGAGATGTCGGGGCCGCCACCCGGGCCGCTGGTGAGGTCGGAGCAGCCGGCCAGGGTGATGGTGCCGGCCATCGCCGCCACCGTCAGCATGGAACGGAACAGCTTGCGCATCGTGGGACTCGCTCGTGAAGGCGTCGGGACGCGGGGGCCGCCCCGGCGCCGGGGTCGCGCGAGGCAAGGTAGCCGCGGACGCGACCGACGGGAAGGCGGTCGCGGGCTCTTGCCAGCGCTACGTCCCGCCCGCCATCTTGTTTCACCCCCCACCGCGTTCCTTCACGCCGGAGACATCCCGGGTGTTCACCGCGAAGCGCCTGCTCTGCGCCTCACCCTTGCCCGTATCCGATCTCCTGGCCCAGGAGTCGTTCCTGCTGCGCGCCCGCGCCGACCGGATCCGCGGCGCCGACGAGGCCGCCCGCATCGTCCTCGGCGCCTACGCCGTGGCGCGCCTCATCGACCGGGTGCTGAGCGGGACCGCGGTGGACGAGGAGGCGATCGTCTGGGAGCGGGCGAGCGCGCAGCGCTACCTGGCCGGGCTGCCGACGGCGCATCCGGAGGTCGCCCACCTCGCCGGGCTGGTGGAAGCGCTCGAGGAGCTCGCCGCGCTGCGCCGGAGTCTGCGGGCGTACGCCTACTATCTCGAGCGCGAGGCGCGGCTCGACGAGGCGCACGACGTCCTCACGCTCACCGCGCGCACCTGGCCCGGCGAGATCCCGCCGCGCGAGTGCGGCGAGCTCGCCCTCGCCTTCGCGCGCGTGGACCGACTCCGGGCGCGCTGGCAGTCGGCGAGCGATTCCTGCCACGTGGCCGAGGAGGCGGGGCTCGCCTGTGGCGACATGGTCATTACACTGCGCGCGCGGCTCGCGCGCGGCGCGGTGCTGCGCGGCCAGGGCAACCTGCCCGAGGCCCGGGCCATCGCCGAGCAGGGCGCCCGCGACGCCGAGGCGGCGGGGCTGCCCGACATCCGCGCCGGCGCCTTCGCCGATCTGGGCGCCGCGCTCACGATCATGGGTCGGCGCGTCGAGTCGCTGGCCGCCTTCTACGAGGCGTTCCGCGGGATGACCGACCCGGTCTACCGCATGCGGGTGCTCGGCGACCTCGGGATCGGGCTCGCCGAGATCGGGGCGCGCGAGGCGGCCCGGATCGCGCTCCGCATCGTGGCCGACGCACCCGAGACCGAGGAGCTCATCCGCGTCAACGCGCGGCTCGAGCTCATGGACCTCGAGTCGGCGGCCGGCAACCGGCTCGCCTTCGAGCAGCTGCGGCAGTCGGTGCGCGGCTTCGAGCCGCAGATGCCGCCGAGCATGGCGGTGGACTACCGCTTCAAGGCGGGGACGGGGCTCGCGCGCTTCGGGCAGGCGGCGCGCGCCCGCGCGCTGTGGACCGAGGCGCTGGCGCTCGCGGAGGCGCACGACCTCAACGCGTGGTATTTCCGGCTCGAGAAGGTGCTGGCGGAGGCGGGGACGGAGGTGGTCGCCGCGCCCCCGGCCGCCGCGGCGACGTCGGACGCCGCGGGACCGGAGATCGAGCGGATGACGGTGGGGCTACGCGAGTACGCCGAGCTCGCCGCCGCGGGCCGGTGAGGCCGCCGGTGTGCTCGGCGCGCCCGCCACGCTCACTGGCAGGACTTGCTCCAACCCTGCATCTCGCCGCAGTCGGTGGTGGTGCCGGTCGTCGTCGTGGTGGTCGTGGTCGTGGTGGTCACCTTGCTGCCGGTGTCGGCCGTGATGCCCTCGGGGGCGGTCGAGTCGGCGCAGGCCGAGAGCGCGGTGAGGGCGGCGGCGGCGGCGAGCAGGCGGAGCGTGGCGGGAACGCGCATATGAATTCTGTCTCCTCGATGTCGTCGGCAGGGGGTCGACGACAGGAAGGTGCCACCGCGACGCCCCCGCAAACAGGCCCCGATTGCGACATGGAGGGCCCCGTTTGCGACATCTGATCCTCGCGGCCGTCGCGCCGGAGCGGGTCGGGCGGCTGCAGGGGGGCGCGGCCGGGCACTTCGACGTCGTCGCCGCGCGGCGCTGGGCGGAGGCGTTCGAGCTGATCCGCGCCCGCCCGGTCGCGATGGCCGTGGTGGATCCCACGCTGAGCGGCGAGCCGCGCAGCCACGAGATCGAGCGGCTCCGGCTGCTCTTTCCCTCGCTGCCGCTGCTCGTCTACACCGCGCTCGAGCCCAGCACGGCGGGCGTGCTGCTCACGCTGGGGCGCAGCGGGGTGAAGCGCGCCGTCTTCCATCCGTTCGAGGATTCGCCCGCGGCGCTGCGCGCGGCGATCGCGGCCGAGCTCGAGCAGAGCGCGTCGCAGCAGGTGCTGCAGTCGATGGCCGGGGTGCTGGCGGGGTTGCCCGAGCGGGTGCGCACGGGGCTGGCGGAGATGCTCGGCGTGGGCGTGGGCGCCTGCACCGTGGCCGACCTGGCCGGGCGGGTGGACGTCGAGCGGCGCACCTGCGAGCGCTGGTTCCTGCGCGCGGGGCTGCCCAGTCCCAAGGCGGTCATGATGGTGCTGCGGCTGCTCTACGCCCACCGCCTGCTGCTCGATCCGGGCGCGACGGTGGAGGACGTCGCCCTCAAGCTGGGCTACGGCAAGGTGAAGACGATGCAGGCGCACTGCCGCGAGGTCTTCGGTCTCACGGCGGGCGAGCTGCGCATCTCCCTCTCGATCGAAGAGGCGGTGGCGGTGGCGACGGAGCGCTATTTCGCGAAGCGGAGCGGGGCGGAGTGGGCCGCGTCATGAGCCCGCGCGTCCTGGTCGTGGACGACGAGCCGACCATCCGGTCGGTGCTCGTGCGCGCGCTGCAGATGTACGGCTACGAGCCGTTCACCGCCGCCACCGCCGACAGCGCGCACCGGGTGCTGGAGGAGCGGGAGGTGGATGCCGTGCTGCTCGACGTCCGCCTCACCGACCTGCCGGGCGACGTCCTCTACTACGCCCTCGTGCGCCGCTGGCCCTATCTCCGCGGCCGCATCGTCTTCATGAGCGGCGACCTGACCCAGGCGCCCGACACCTGGCCCCACGAGCTGCTCGCCTGCCCGCGGCTGCCCAAGCCGTTCCACATCACCGACCTCATGGACCTGCTCGGCCGCATCGCGGTGCCGGAGGCGTCGCGCCGGCGCAGCAACGGGGGCTGAGCGGCGGACCGCCCGACGACAAAACGCCCGGTGAGTGCTGGTGCACCCGCCGGGTCGCAAGTCGTGGCAGTGTTGATCACCCAGGCTGCCGTGCGTCCCTGGGGCCCGAAGGCTATGTCCTGCGAGGGCCTGCGGCCGAGGAGCTCAGCCGAGCTCAGCCGACCTTCGTGACGTTCTCCGCCGCCGGGCCCTTCTGACCCTGGACGATGTCGAACTCCACCCGCTCACCCTCGGCGAGGCTCTTGAAGCCCTGCCCCTGAATGGCCGAGTGATGGACGAAGCAGTCCTTCTGCCCGTTCTCGGGGGTGATGAAGCCGAAGCCCTTCGTGTCGTTGAACCACTTGACGGTACCGGTCGTGCGCATTTGTCCTGACTCTCTGTGGTGTGGTAATCGGGACCGGGCGATGTCGCATGGGCCGACTACTCGTAGTAGCGTGATCCTCGCCCTCACGATGGGCTGCGACCTCCGGCGGCGCCGGACTCGACGGGGCCGGCGGGAACGCCGGGCAACATGAAAGGGGGTCCCGCGCGAACCCGGGACCCCCTGCATCTCCGTGAGTTTGGCGTCGGGCACCTGCCCGACTGTCGCAGCGGATAATATACCCACCTCCGGGCCGTTGCGCAACTCCCGCGCGACCGGGGCCGCTCCGGGAGCGGCGTCTGCGCCTGAATGGGCGCCCGGGTGAGCCACGCCACCGTACGAACGTGGGAATCGGACTAGATTGCAGCTGGTCCGATTCCCACGTTCGCGCAGGAGGCGCGCATGAGTCGTCACACCGTCCAGCAACGCCGCCTCGTGCACCGCGGTCGCGAGTTCCACTTCGTCGCCTACGAGGCGCAGGTGGCCAACGCGCATCGCGGCCTCACGGCGGTGCCTCCCTCGTGGTTCTTCATGAACGAAGGCAAACGGCACCTCGTCATGCCCGAGGTGCCGGGGCAGGCGCCCGAGGAGACCGAGCGGCGGCTGATCGCCTGGCTCGACGCGAACGTCTTCCCGCCGGGGCTCCCGCCCGTCCTCACCCGCCCGGTCGGCGGGCTTCCAACGCGGCCGCTACCTCGGCGAGCAGCTCCTCGCGCGTGAAGGGCTTGGCGATGAACGGGATGCCGCTCGCCGCCAGATCGTAGGGGGCGAGGGCGTCGCCCGAGTGGCCCGACATGTAGGCGACCCGCTGCTGCGGCCAGCGCTCCCCGATCGAGCGCACGAGCTGGGCGCCGTCGATGCCGGGCATGCGGATGTCGGTGAGGACGAGATCCACCGCGCCCGGATGGACGGAGAGGACCTGCAGGGCCTCGCCCCCTTCGGCCGCCTCGTACACGCGGTAGCCCGCGGCGCTCAGCAGCCGTGCGACGGCGCGTCGCACCGCGGGCTCGTCGTCCACCACCAGGATGGCACGCTTCCAGGGCATCGGGTCTCCGGCAGGGTGGGAGAGCGCAGCAGCTGTCCCCAGGTTAGCACCGCCCGTGGGCCCGCATCAAGAGCCGCTCGATCGCCCGGTACGACCTCGGCCGCGCGATCATCGAGCCGGGGCGAGGTCATGACGCTGGGAGGTGCCCGATGTCTCGTCGCTTTCACTCGCCGCTCGCCCTCGCCACGCTCTCGTCGCTCCTCACTCTCACGGCCCTCGCCGCGCTGCCCGGCCGGGCGGCCGCCCAGGAGGCGCGCGTCTTCCGCCCGCTGCCGATCGACCAGCTGATGAGCGCCGGGGAGCGGCAGGAGACCGGCGTCCTGCGGCTCTCGCCCGCCGAGCGGCAGGCGTTGGCCGCCTGGGTGGCGCGCCACACCGCCGCCGCCCTCGCGGCCGACGAGGGCGCGCAGCGCATGGTCAAGCTGGCCCGCGCCTCCACCACCGTGCACCTGGTCGCCGTGCCCGCCGCCCTGCCGCCGGCCGCGCCGGCCCGCGCCGCCGTCCCGGCCCGGGGCGTCCGGGGCGCGCCGGACAGCACCCGCGGGCCGCTGATCGTGAGCGCGGTGCCCGCGGCGAGCGTGTTCGCATGGTCGGTGGTCGGGGTCCGCGACGGCGGCCGCTACGTCGACCTGAGCGACGGCACCACCTGGGAGGTGGCGCCCTCCGACCGGCCCTTCGCCTCCGCCTGGCTGACGGGCCAGACGGTCACCGTGGGCACCATCGGCGCCCCCACCGGCGACTTCGACCGCAGTCTCGTGAACCCCGAGTCCGAGCCCAACCTGCCGACCACGCGCGTCGTGGCGGCGCGGTTCGCGGGGATCACGCGGTAGCGCGGCCGGCGCCGGCCGGCCATCTTTCCCGAGCGGTGCGGTCCGCGGGCCGCACCGCTCGTCCGTTGCCGTCACGCCACCGCCGTACCCGTTCGCCCGCTCGAAGGTCTCGATGCCCGTACGCCTCCGCCCGTTTCCGCGCCCGTTCGCCCGTCTGCTGCCGGGTGTCGCCCTGATCGGCCTCGTGGCCGCCGCGCCGGCTCCGGCGCCGGCGGCGCCGCCCCGCACCGTCACCGTGATGCTCACCCCTGCCGATGCGCGCACGCTCGTCGCCGAGGCGCTCGCGCCCCGGCCCGGCGCCAGCGTCACGGTGCGGGTCGACAGTCTCTACGGCGCCGGCGACCGCGTGCGCCTGCGCGGCTCGGCGCAGGTCGGGCCGCTCGACTGCGCGCTCCGGCTCGCCGGCCGCCCCGCGCTCCTCGCCAACCGGATCACGCTCGAGGAGCTCGACATCCAGACCGACCGCTTCGATTGCCAGCTCGTCCTCGGCGTCGCGCGCTCCTACATCACCGACGCGCTGCGGCAGCGCCCGTGGAACCTCACGCAGCGCCTCGCCGAGGCCTCGCGCGACAGCACGCTGCCCGGCCCGCGCCTCGCCGGCGTGGGCTGCGTGCGCGAAGACCAGCTCGAGCTCGCGCGGGTGGACGTGCAGGCGCCCGACCTGCGCGTGGACGTCGTGGTGCACGATCCGCCGGCGGGAAGCAGTTGCCGGTGAGCGCCGGCGCGGCGCGAGTCGCCGCTCGAGTCGCCGCTCGAGTCGCCGCTCGGGGCTGACCCCCGCCGGCCGGCCGGAAGCGACGCCGGAGGGACGCGTGACAAAGAGCCCCCGGGCTCCCATCATGGGAGCCCGGGGGCTCGCGCGTATCCGCGCCGGAAGCCCTCGAGCAGATGGAGGGACCCATGACCGCCTCACCCGCGCTCTTCACGCCGCTCGCGCTGCGCGAGCTCACGCTCCGCAACCGCATCGCCGTCAGCCCGATGTGCCAGTACTCGAGCGTGGAGGGCTTCGCCACCGACTGGCACTTCGTCCACCTCGGCAGTCGCGCCGTCGGCGGCGCCGCGCTCGTCATCGCCGAGGCGACGGCGGTGACACCCGAGGGGCGGATCTCGCCCGCGGACCTCGGCATCTGGAGCGACGCGCACGTCGCGGGGCTCGCCCGCTGCGTGGGCTTCGTGCGCGAGCAGGGCGCGGCCGCCGGGATCCAGCTCGCGCACGCGGGCCGCAAGGCGAGCACGGCGCCGCCGTGGGAAGGGGGACGGCAGCTTCCGCCCGGGGCGGGCGGGTGGCAGACGGTGGCGCCGAGCGCGGTGCCGTACCGCGAGAGCGAGGTGCCGCCGCTCGCGCTCGATCGCGCGGGGATCGCGGCGGTGGTGGAAGCGTTCGCCGCGGCGACGCGGCGGGCGCGGGCGGCGGAGTTCCAGGTGGTCGAGATCCACGCCGCGCACGGCTACCTGCTGCACCAGTTCCTCTCGCCGCTCAGCAACCGCCGCGCCGACGAGTACGGCGGCGACTTCGAGGGCCGCATCCGGCTCACCCTCGAGGTGACGCGCGCGGTGCGGGTCGAGTGGCCCGCGGCGCTCCCGGTCTTCGTGCGGGTCTCGGCCACCGACTGGGTCGCGGGCGGGTGGGACCTGCCGCAGAGCGTCGATCTCGCGCGGCGGCTCGCCCCGCTCGGCGTCGACCTCATCGACTGTTCGACCGGCGGGCTCGTGCCGGGTGCGAAGATCCCGGTGGGGCCGGGCTACCAACTCGAGTTCGCCGAGCGGATCCGGCGCGAGGCGGGGATCCGGACCGGCGCCGTCGGCCTCATCACCGAGCCCCACCAGGCCGACGCGATCGTGGCGAGCGGCCAGGCCGACCTGGTGCTGCTCGCGCGCCAGCTGCTGCGCCATCCCTACTGGCCCCTCGCCGCGGCCCGGGCCCTCGGCGCCGCGGCGGCGTGGCCGGTGCAGTATCAGCGGGCGTCGGACTGAGCGGGGGAACGCGCGGGCGGCGCGCGGCGCTCAGAACTTCCGCGTCTCCCCCGGCGTCATCACGGCGAGCCGCGCGTCGCCGGCGAAGGCCGCGCGCACCTGGGCCGCGGTGGCGAGCCCGGGGAAGGTGGCGTAGTGCATCGGCACGATCGTCGCCGGCTTGAAGTAGCGGCGCACGGCGAGCGCCGCGGTGCGCGGGTCCTCGGTGTACGGGCCGCCGCCGACGCCCAGCAGGATGATGCTCGGGTGGTAGAGCTCCTGCACGAGCGCCATGTCGCCGAAGATCCAGGTGTCGCCGGTGTCATAGAGGGTGCGGCCGTCGGCGAACTCGAGCACGAAGCCGAGCGGGCGGCCGGGCTCGCTCGAGTGCACCGCGGGGACGAGGTGCACGGTGACGTCGCCCACCTTGAAGGCGCCGCCGACGTTGCCGCCCAGCGCCTGGCTCTCGGGCAGCTCGAGCGAGGCGACGTACTCGTAGGCGCTGATCACCGGCGCGCCGCTCGCCTGGGCGATCGCCTTCGCGTCGGCCGCGTGATCGGAGTGCGCGTGGGTGACGAGGATCGCCGCCGGCTTCCAGGCGCCCGCGTAGCGGTCGAGGCGCTTGAGCGAGTCGGGGGTGGCGGGATTGCCGGTGATGAACGGGTCGAGCAGGAGCCGCGCCCCGCCGGGCGAGGTGATCTCGAAGGTCGCGTGGCCGAGCCAGCGGATCTGGACGTCGCGCGCGGCGCGCGCGGACTGGGCGGACTGGGCGGTGAGGGGAGCGGCCGCGAGCGACGCGGCGAGCGTGACGAGCGCGAGCAACTGCGAGCGGCGGCGCATCAGGGTGGTCCTCAGGTGCAGGGAGGGAGTCGATCGGGGCGGCCGCCGGCGCAGGTCCGCCCGATCCCGCCGATCAGGAGCCGCGTGAGCACGTCGCGGAGCTGCTCGGGCGTCAGCTCGGCCGGGTCCACCTCGCGGAAGACGTGCTGGCCCAGGGCGAGGCCCATCACCATGTGGGGGATGATCGCCACGACGGCGTCGGCTTCGCAGGCGCCGAACTCGCCGCGCTCGACGCCGCCCTGGAGCGCCTGGCGCAGGAGCCGCCGGCCCGGGAGGGTGACCTCCTCGAAGAGGATCCGCTCGAGTTCGGGGAACTTGGCCAGCTCGGTGATCATGAGCCGGGTCAGCTCGATCTGCCCCGGCTGCCGGAAGTGGCTCCAGAGCCGCTCCACCAGCGCCGTCAGGATCTCCTCGCGCGTCCCCTCGATCGGGCACGGCGGCGGCTCGCACACGCCGGGCGGGGGCCCCAGGCGGTCGCGCACCAGGGCGAGGAAGAGCTCTTCCTTCGAGGCGAAGTAGTGGTACAGCGCCCCCTTGGTCACGCCGGCCCGGTCGGCCACGTCCTGCAGGGTGGCGCGGCCGAAGCCGAGCTCGGTGAAGACCTGAAAAGCCGCCTCCAGCAGCTCGGCCCGGCGCGCCTCGGGGGCGAGCCGGCGGCGGGCGGGGGTCGAATTCTCACTCACGAACGCACCTCCTGGCGACTTCCTACGCGGGTGCCCTCAATATAGCCCGAAAACCCCCATTGACATACCTACCGGTAGGTAGGTAGTTATGTGCCCTTCCAAAACCGTTTCGGCGGAATCGCGTAGTTTTACGGCGAATTTTCGGCCGCCGGGGTCCGCGGGGGCCCGTCACACCGTCAACGAGATCGAGGGGGCAGCGTGAGTGAGAGTCGAGCGGGTCGGGGGCGCGTCCCGGCCGCGGTGCGCACCTGGGGGGTGCTGGTGCTGGCGGGCGGGGTCGCCGTGGCGAGCGCGGGGTGCAAGAAGAGCGCGGCCCCGCCCGCGATGCCGCCCGCCGAGGTCGGGGTGGTCACCGTCGCGGCGCGCGCCGTCCCGGTCAGCTACGAGTTCAGCGCCGAGGTGCAGCCGTACCGGCGCGTCGAGGTGCGGTCGCGGGTGGACGGGATCATCGAGGCGCGGCCGTTCACCGAGGGCCAGCTCGTGAAGCCCGGGGAGGTGCTCTTCCGGATCGATCCGGTGCGCACCAACGCGGCCTACGCGAGCGCGAAGGCGCGGGCCGACAACGCGCGGCGCACCGTCGAGCGGCTCGAGCCGCTGCTCGCCCAGCACGCCGTCGCACAGCAGGACGTGGACAACGCCCGGGCCGAGCTCGAGGCGGCCGACGCCGCGCTCGCGCAGGCCCGCGAGGACCGGCAGGACGCCACCGTGCGCGCCGAGATCGCCGGGCGGGTGGGCCGCGCGCTCCTGGACGTGGGGGCGCGCGTCACCGGCCCGGCCGATCTCCTCACCACGATCGACGTGGTGGACCCGGTCTACGTCGCCTTCCGGCCCTCGACGCAGCAGCTCCTCCAGTGGCGCCAGGATCCGCGCTCGGCCGCGCTCCTGCGGCCGGGGAGCGGGCTGCGCGTGCAGGTGACGCTGCCCGACGGCACCGTGCTGCCGCGCACCGCGAAGCTCGACTACGTCGCGCCGTCGCTCGATCCGGCGACGGGGACGCAGGAGTTCCGCGCCACCTTCCCCAATTCCGACCACCTGCTCGCGCCGGGCCAGTTCGTGCGCGTGCGGCTCGAGGGCTTCACCCGCGACAGCGCCTTCGCCGTGCCGCAGCGCGCCGTGCAGCAGGCGCTGGGCCGCCAGTTCGTCTACGTCGTCGGCAAGGGCGACACCGTCGCCGCGCGCGACGTCCAGCCGGGGCCGTGGAGCGGGAATCTCTGGATCATCGACAAGGGCCTCGCCGCCGGCGACCGGGTGATCGTCGACGGCGCGCAGAAGACGGGTCCGGGCCGGCCGGTGCACCCGGTGCCGGCGAGCGATTCGGCCGCGACCGCCGCCCCGGCGGCGGGCGGCGAGCAGAAGCCGGGTGCCGGCACGCCGGGCGCTGAGACGCAGGGGAGGAATTCATGAACGCACACGGCGTCCTCGAGGCGCCCGAGCTGACCGAGGCCCCGGAGCAGCAGGCCGGGCCGCCGGGCGGCGGGCCCGAGATCCGCTACTTCTTCATCCGCCGCCCGGTGCTCGCGGCGGTGATCTCGATCGTCATCACGCTGCTGGGCGTCTTCGCGATCCGCTACCTGCCGGTCTCGCGCTATCCGCAGATCACGCCGCCGGCGATCCAGGTGACGGCGGTCTATCCGGGCGCGACGGCCGAGGACGTGGCCGAGGCGGTCGCGGCGCCGATCGAGCAGCAGCTGTCGGGGCTGCAGGGACTCCTCTACTACACGTCGGCCAACTCGAGCGACGGGACGATGAGTCTGCAGATCTACTTCGACGTCTCGCGCGACCAGGACCTCGCCGCCGTCGACGTGCAGAACGCCGTGCAGCTCGCCACGCCGCAGCTCCCGGACGCGGTGCGCCAGAACGGCATCACGATCCTCAAGGCGAACTCCGACATCCTCGCCGTCGTGGCGCTCGCCTCGAGCGACAAGCGCTACGACGCGGCGTACCTGACGAACTACATGAAGCTGTACGTCGAGGACGAGATCAAGCGCGTCCCCGGCGTCGGCAACGCGAACGTCTTCGCGGGGCTGCAGTTCTCGATGCTGCTGCAGCTCGATCCCGACCGCATGGCGCAGCTCGGCGTCACCGTGGCCGACGTGCAGCAGGCGGTGCGCGAGCAGAACGCCACCAACCCGGCCGGCCGCCTGGGCCGCGAGCCCGCGCCGGCGGGGACCGAGCTCACCATCCCGGTCACCACGCTGGGCCGGCTCAAGACGCCGGAGCAGTTCAACGACATCGTCATCCGCGCCAACGCGGACGGCTCCCTCATCCGCCTCGGCGACATCGGCCACGCCAAGCTCGGCGCCCAGAGCTACGACCTCGCCGGCCGGCTCAACGGCCAGCCGACGGCGTTCATGCTCATCTACCTGCGCCCCGGCGCCAACGCCCTCGCCGTGCGCGAGGCGGTGGCGACGCGGCTCGACGAGCTCTCGGGCAGCTTCCCGTCGGGGGTGAGCTACAAGATCCCCTTCGACACCACGCCCTTCGTGACGGCCTCGATCACCGAGGTGCTGCACACGCTGGTCGAGGCGATGCTCCTCGTCACCCTGGTCGTCTTCCTCTTCCTCCAGAGCTGGCGGGCGACGCTGATCCCGATGCTGGCGGTGCCGGTGAGCGTCGTCGGCACCTTCCTCGGGCTCCTGGCGCTGGGCTTCTCGATCAACGTGCTGACGCTCTTCGGCCTGGTGCTGGCGATCGGCATCGTGGTGGACGACGCCATCGTCGTCATCGAGAACGTCGAGCGCATCATGGCCACCGAGGGGCTGCCCGCGAAGCAGGCCGCCGACAAGGCGATCCGCCAGGTCGCCGGCGCGCTCGTGGCCATCGTGCTCGTGCTCTGCGCCGTGTTCCTGCCGGTGGCGTTCCTGGGCGGGGTAACGGGCGTGATGTTCAAGCAGTTCGCCATCACGATCGTCATCGCCGTGGTGCTCTCGGGCATCGTGGCGCTGACGCTGACGCCCGCGCTCTGCGCGCTGCTGCTGAAGGAGTCGAACGAGGCGCACCAGAGCGGCTTCTTCGGCGCCTTCAACCACGGCTTCGCGCGCGTCACCCGCCGCTACACCGGCGCGGTGGACGCGGTGCTGGGCCGGCCGCGCGCCTGGATCGCGGCGTTCGTCGTGATGGTGATCCTCACGGGCGTGCTCTGGAAGCGCACCCCCACGGCCTTCGTCCCGACCGAGGACAAGGGCTACTTCGCCATCGCGCTCCAGCTGCCCGACGCCGCCTCGCTGCAGCGCACCGAGGCGGTCGTGGAGCGCGTGGAGCGGATCCTCCGGGCCGAGCCCGCGGTGGAGAATGTGGTGGCGCTCGCCGGCCTCGACATCCTGAGCCGCTCCTCGCAGCCCAACGGCGCCACGATCTTCGTCAACGTGAAGCCGTGGGACGAGCGCGGGAAGAACGAGTCGATCGAGGCGATCACGGGCCGGATCAACGGGAAGCTCTTCGCGATGAAGGACGCCGTGGGCTTCGCCTTCAACCTCCCCGAGATCCCGGGCCTCGGCGCCACGGCGGGCGTGGAGCTGAACCTGCAGGCGCGCGGCGGCCAGGACGTGCGCACCTTCGCCCAGCAGGTGCAGGGCTTCACCCAGGCCGCCAACCAGCTCCCGGCCGCGGGCGGGCTGCAGGCCAACTTCCGCGCCAACGTCCCGCAGCTCTACGTGGACGTGGACCGCGCGGCCGCCAAGGCGCGCGGCGTGAGCCTCACCGAGCTCTTCGGCACGCTGCAGGCGTTCCTCTCGACGCTCTACATCAACGACTTCAGCCTCTACGGCCGCACCTATCGGGTGCAGGCCGAGGCGCAGTCGCAGTTCCGGCAGCGGCCGGAGGACCTCGACCGGCTCTACGTGCGCGGGCGCGACGGGGCGATGGTGCCCGTCTCCTCGCTCGTGCGCACCGAGTTCCGCAGCGGCCCCACGCTCGTGACGCGCTTCAACGGCTTCACCAGCGCGCTCTTCACCGGGGTGCCCAAGGCCGGCTTCAGCTCGGGCGACCTGCTCGACGAGGTGGACGGCCTGGTGGCGAGCCAGTTCGCGAGCCAGGGCGTGGGCGTCGCGTACTCGGGGCAGTCCTACCAGGAGCGCGCCTCGAGCGGGCAGGGCGGGATGATCTTCGCCCTCGGGCTCGTGATCGTCTTCCTCGTGCTCGCGGCGCAGTACGAGAGCTGGTCGATTCCCTTCGCCGTGCTCCTCGGCGTGCCGTTCGGCGTGCTCGGGGCGCTGCTCGGGATCTGGGCGCGGGGGCAGCCGAACGACATCTACTTCCAGGTGGCGCTCATCACCGTCGTCGGGCTCGCGGCGAAGAACGCGATCCTCATCGTGGAGTTCGCCACCGAGCTGCGCGGGCACGGGCTCTCGATCCGCGAGGCCGCGATCGAGGCGGCGCGCGAGCGGTTCCGGCCGATCCTGATGACGTCGTTCGCCTTCATCCTGGGCGTCGCCCCGCTCGTCGTCGCCGGCGGCGCGGGCGCGGCGAGCCGCCACTCGATCGGCACCGGCGTCTTCTTCGGCATGCTCGTGGCGACGCTCGTCGGCGTCTTCTTCATCCCGCTCTTCTTCCGCGTGATCCGCGGCCTCGCCGAGCGCGGCTTCCGCCGGCGCCCCCGTCCTGCCGAGGAGGCAGCATGACCCGTCCGTCCCGGGCCACATTCCTGCTCGGCGGTCTCGTCGCCCTGACGGCCCTCGGCTCCGCCGGGTGCGCCGTGGGGCCCAGCTATCGTCCCGCGGCGCCGGTGCCCGCCGGCACCAAGGTCGGCGCGGGCGCGGCGGCGCCCGCGACGCGCGCCTTCTTCGACTCGCTCGCCGCGGCGCGGCAGGTGGACAGCCTCTCGCCGCGCGACACCGGCGCGGTGACGCCGGGCGCCGCGCCCGGCGCGGCCGGGGCGCTCCCGCCCCGGGTGCTGCGGCCCGACTCGCTCGCCGATCTCGCCTGGCTCGACGTGCTCAAGGACACGACGCTCGTGGCCCTCGTGCGCACGGCGGTGACGCAGAATCGCGACCTGCAGGCCGCCGCGGCGCGGATCCGCGAGTACCGCGCGCTCGTCGGCGTGGCGCGCGCGCCGCTCTTCCCGAGCCTGACGGCCACCGGGAGCGCGAGCACCAACAAGGTGGCCTTCGGCGGGACGCCGGTCTCCTTCGACGCGCTCCGCGTCACCGGCGACCTCGCCTGGGAGCTCGACTTCTGGGGCCGCACCCGCCGCGGGCTCGAGGCCGCCCACGCCGACCTCGGGGCCCAGGAGGCGGCCGAGCGCGCCGTGCTGCTCTCGCTCGTGAGCGACGTGGCGACCGGGTATCTCCAGCTCCTCGAGCTCGACCAGGAGCAGCGCATCGCCGAGCAGACGCTCGCCAGCCGGCGCACCACGCTCCAGCTCGCGCGCCAGCGCTACCGCCAGGGGCTCATCTCCGAGCTCGACGTGCGGCAGTTCGAGGCGCAGGTGAGCGCGCCCGCGGCGACGCTCGCCCAGGTCGAGCGGGCGCGCGCGCAGGCGGAGCACGCGCTCGACGTGCTCCTGGGGCAGACGCCGCGGCCGATCGCCCGGAGCGCCGCGGGCTCGCTCGCGCAGGCGGTGGCCGCACTCGCGGTGCCCGACTCGCTCCCCGCCACGCTGCTGGCGCGCCGGCCCGACGTGCAGCAGGCCGAGCGCGCGCTCGCCGCCGCCACGGCGCGCATCGGCGTCGCCGACGCGGCGCGGCTGCCGACGATCGCGATCACCGGCTCCTACGGCACCCAGGCGACGACCAGCGGCGACCTGTTCAAGAAGAACAGCGAGGTCTACCAGCTCCAGGGCGGCATCTCGCTCCCGCTCTTCACCGGCGGCCGGCTCGTCAACCAGAGCCGCGCCGCGCGCGCCCGCGCCGACCAGGCGCGCGCCGCGTACGAGCAGACGGTCCTCGGCGCCCTGCGCGAGGCGGGCGACGCGCTCGTCGCGGCGCGCACGGCGCGCGACGAGGTGGCCGCGCAGGAGACGCAGGCGCAGGCGCTCCGCCGCGCGACGCAGCTCGCCGAGCTGCGCTACCGCACCGGGGTGGCGAGCTACATCGAAGTCCTGCAGGCCCAGCGCGACCTCTTCGCCGCCGAGCTCGCGCTCAGCCAGGCGCAGCTCCGGCAGCTCACCGCCGGCGTGCAGCTCTACCGGGCACTGGGGGGGAGCTGGGTGGGGCGGTAGCCCTCGTCCCGTCCCGGGCCGGGCGCGCCCCCGTGGTCTCTTCGGAGATCGCGGGGGTGCGTCGTTTCGGCCCTCACGCCCGCGCCCGCAGCGGGCTCGCGGGTGTGACGCGGGACGCCGAAGGGGTGAGGCCGGAACGTGTTAGTATGGAGTAGCCTGGCCGCGCACGGGGCGCGGTCGGGGTCCGTGGCCATCGGGGAGGAGCGACGCATGCGGCAGCGTGAGGCGGTGCGGTTCGGGTGGGTGCTCGTGACGGCGGCGGTGCTCGCCGGGTGCGGCGGCGGGGAGCGGCGGGGCGGGACCGGCGGCGAGACGACCACGGCGGCGCGGGCCGGCGGCGAGTCGGCCGGGGCGCCGGGCGCGGCCGCCGCGGCGGCGAGCGCCTGTCCCGGCGGGAGCGCGGGGCTCACCCTCCCGGCCGGCTTCTGCGCGACGATCTTCGCCGACAGCGTCGGCGAGGCGCGCCACGTGACGGTGGCGCCGAACGGCGACGTCTTCGTCGCCCTGCAGGCGACGGAGCCCTCGCCCGAGGAGCGGGCGGCGGGCGAGCGGCAGCAGCCCCAGCAGGCGGCGGTCATCGCGCTGCGCGACACCTCGCGCGACGGCCGCGCCGACGTGATCGCGCGCATCCCGGGGACCGGCAACACCGGGATCGGCATCCATGCCGGCCGGCTCTACGTGGACGAGGGCCACCGCATCGTGCGCTGGCGCCTCTCGCCGGACTCGCTCGCGCCGGCGGGGAAGCCCGAGGTGGTCGTCTCGGGGATCCCGCTCCAGCCGGGGCACGTCGCGCGCAACTTCGTCATCGGCGCCGACGGCGCGCTCTTCCTCAACGTCGGCAGCGCGACGAACAGCTGCCAGCGGAAGGACCGCACGACCGGCTCGCCCGGCGTGGATCCCTGCACCGAGCTGCGCACCCGCGCCGGCATCTGGCGCTTCGACGCCAACGAGCTGAATCAGCGCTTCACGCCCGAGGCGCGCTGGGCCACCGGGATCCGCAATACGATGGGGATCGCCTACGGCCCCGACGGCAAGCTCTACGCGACGCAGCACGGCCGCGACCAGTTCTACCAGAACTGGGCCAAGATCTTCCCCGACCCGAAGTATTCGGCCGAGAACCCGGCGGAGGAGCTGGTGCAGGTGAACCAGCACGACGACTTCGGCTGGCCCTACTGCTACTACGCGATGGACCAGAAGAAGCTGGTGGACGCCCCCGAGTACGGCGGCGACGGGAAGAAGACCGACCGCTGCGCCTCGAAGAAGGGGCCGGTCGCGGTCTTCCCCGCGCACTGGGCGCCGATGTCGCTCCTCTTCTACTCGGGGACGCAGTTCCCGGCGCGCTACCGCAACGGCGCCTTCATCGCCATGCACGGCTCGTGGAACCGTGCGCCCGAGCCGCAGGAGGGCTACCGCGTCGTCTTCCAGCCGCTGAAGGACGGGCAGGCGGGCGGCGAGTTCGAGACCTTCGCCAACGGCTTCGCCGACGAGCCGCCGGCGCGGCTGCAGCCGGGCAACGCGAAGCACCGCCCGGTCGGTCTCGCCCAGGGCCCCGACGGCGCGCTCTACGTCACCGACGACGCGGGCGGGCGGGTCTACCGGATCACCTACACCGGCGGGAAATAGCCGCCGGTGAGCGCCCCCGCCGGGAACGCCGCGCGCGCGGCGCGCGAGGTGCGCGCGACGCAGGACCGCTCGGTCACGCCGACCCGCGCGATCCTGCTCGGACTCGTGCTCGTGCTGCCGCCCACGGCCGGGCTCGTCTGGCTGCACGCCGCGCGGCACGGCGCGCTCGGCATCTGGACGGCGCTCGATGCGCTCGCGGCGCGGCCGCTCGTGGGGCTCGTCGTCGTGCTCGGCGGCGCGGCGGTACACGAGGTGATCCACGCGCTCGCCTGGGCGGCGACGCCCACCGGCGCGTGGCGCCACGTGCACTTCGGCTGGCAGTGGCGCTCGCTCGTGCCGTACGCGCACTACGCCGCCCCGCTTCCCGCGACGGCCTACCGGATCGGCGCGGCGGCGCCGCTCGTCGTCCTGGGCATCCTCCCCGCACTCGTCGGCACCTTCGCCGGCGTGGGCGCGCTCGCCGCCTTCGGCTGGCTCTTCGTCCTCGGTGCCGCGGGCGACGTGGCGGTGCTCTGGCTCCTGCGCGGCGTGCCCGGCGGCGCGCAGGTGGAGGATCATCCCTCGCGCGCGGGGTGCCTGGTGCGGGAGGAGGCGTCGAGTCGGCCTTGAAAGGCCGCCGAAAAACGGGCGCCGGTCACGTGACCGGCGCCCGTCGTTTTACGCGCGGCGAAGCGCGCCGAGCGGCGTCGCCGCCCGGGGTTCGCTCAAACGCCCGAGAAGTCGCGCGCGCTGGTACCGGCGCCGCTCGTGGCGCCGAAGTCGCTCGTGCCGGCGGTGCTGCTGCCGGCGCCGCGATTGGCCTGGCGGCCCTTCCACCAGCGATAGGCGAGGATCCCGGCACCCGCGAGCGCGGCCTTGCCGAGATTGGAGTTGCTGAAGGTCGAGTTGTTCCGCCGACGGCTGCGGCTGTTTCCGAATCCGAACATGGACATCCTCCTGCCTGGCAAATTCCGGGTAGGCCTCCGGACGAGGCCTACCTCTGACGTTTAACGACGCCGGGCCCCACGGGCAAGCGGGGCGCGGCGGCCCGCCGCGGTGCCGCGCTCAGCGCTCCGCCTGCCGCCGCTCGGGGCCATTGTAGATCGCGTCGTTCGTGTGGTGCCGCCGCTCGACGATCGAGTCGCCGATCGGGTGCCCGGGCATCGAGCCGCCGGGCGTGGACGCCGGATGGCGGCCGTGCGCGCCGGCGTCGCTCGCGCCGCCCATGGCCGAGTCGGGGCGCGCATCG
>DASTSO010000092.1:0-3049 GCA_035760645.1 Gemmatimonadales bacterium | reverse complement strand
CGGGACATCGAGGATCGCCGCGGAGCCGGAGGCGGGTTCGGCGGGTTCGGCGGCGGAGGACTGCGGATCGGGGGCGGGGCGGGCCTCATCCTGCTGCTCCTGAGCCTCTTCTTCGGCCGGAATCTCCTCCCGGGCGGGGGCACCGACACCGGCGCCGTCCCCTACGACGAGAGCGGCCAGCCGGCCGCGGGCACCGGCGGCCCGGTGGCGAGCACGCCCGAGGAGGACCGGGAGGTGCAGTTCGTCTCCTTCGTCCTCGACGACGTCCAGGCCACCTGGGACCGGATCTTCCAGGACATGGGCCGGCAGTACTCCCACTCGAAGCTCGTCCTCTTCCGCGACTACACCCAGTCGGGCTGCGGCGGCGCCGAGACGGCCACCGGGCCCTTCTACTGCCCCGCCGACGGGAAGGTCTACATCGACCTCGGCTTCTACGACGAGCTGAGCCGGCGCTTCGGTGCCCCCGGCGACTTCGCCCAGGCCTACGTCCTCGCCCACGAGATCGGCCACCGGGTGCAGGACCTCCTCGGCACCGAGGCCCGGGTGCGCGCCCAGATGGAGCGGAACCCGGACGAGGCCAACGCCTACTCGGTGCGCCTCGAGCTCCAGGCCGACTGCTACGCCGGCATCTGGGGCCACTCGACCGCCCAGCGCCAGATCCTCGAGCAGGGCGACGTCGAGGAGGGCCTCCAGGCCGCCGCCGCCGTCGGCGACGACCGCCTGCAGCGCATGGGCGGGGGCCGGGTCCACCCCGAGTCGTTCACGCACGGCACCTCCGCCCAGCGGGTCGGCTGGTTCAAGCGCGGCCTCCAGACGGGGCGGCTGGACGCGTGCGATACGTTCGCGCAGAGCATCGGGGGGTAGGGCGGGCTCTCCCGCGGTTCCGCCTCTCCGACTACCTTCCTCCCGGCTTCAACCACGAGAGGACCCTTGAAGATCGCCGTGTGCATCAAGCGCGTGCCCGAGATGGAGCTGCGCTTTTCGATCGCCCCGGACGGGACGTCGCTCGTCGAGTCGGGGATGAAGTTCGACCTGGGCGACTTCGACAGCTACGCCGTCGAGGTCGCGCTGCGGCTCAACGAGCAGCAGGGGCCGGGCGAGGTGACCGTCATTTCGCTCGGGCCCGACGGGGTGCAGGAGACGCTCCGCAAGGCGCTCGGCATGGGCGCCGACCGCGCCGTGCAGCTCAAGGCCGACGCCGTGCCGGTGGACGGGCTGGCGATCGCGCGGGCGCTCGCCGCGGAGCTGAAGGACGGGGGCTACGACCTCGTCCTCTTCGGCCGCATGGCGACCGACACGGCGAACCAGACCGTGGGGCCGATGACGGCGCAGCTCCTCGGGCTGCCGTGCGTCACGGCGATCTCGCAGCTCGAGCTCCAGGACGGCCGCGGCACCGCGGTGCGCCAGCTCGAGGGCGCCTCGGAGGCGGTCGAGTTCCCGCTCCCGGCGGTGCTCACGATCGACGAGGGGATCGCGCGCCCGCGCCTCCCGTCGCTCAAGGGGATCATGGCGGCGAAGAAGAAGCCGCTCGAGACGAAGCCCGCGCAGCTCGGCGCCGTGCAGCTCACCGTGCAGTCGCTGGAGCTCCCGGCCGAGCGGGCGGCGGGGCGGATCGTGGGCGAGGGGGCCGACGCGGTGCCCGAGCTCGTGCGACTCCTCCAGACGGAAGCGAAGGTGCTCTGATGGCGAACACGTTCGCGTTCGCGGAAGCGCGCGGCGGCCAGCTGCGCAAGGTGGCCTACGAGACCGTGACCGCCGCGCGCCAGGCGGCCGACGCCACCGGCGGCGGCGAGGTGCACGCGCTCCTGATCGGCGGGCCCGGCATCGCGGCGAAGGCGCAGGACCTCGGCCGCTTCGGCGCCGACGTCGTCACGGTCGTCGAGGACGCCGCGCTCGCCCACTACAATCCCGAGGTCTTCGCCGCGACCGCCGCGGCGCAGATCCAGGCCGGCGGCTACCGCGCCGCCTTCTTCGCCGCGAGCGCGCAGGGGAAGGATCTCGCCCCGCGCGTCGCCGCCTCCCTCGGCGTCTCGATGGCGAGCGACCTCGTCGCCTTCACGCTCGCCGGCGACGCGCTCGTCGGGCGGCACCCGTCGCACGCGGGGAAGATCATCACCA
Source organism: Gemmatimonadales bacterium (assembly GCA_035760645.1). Lineage (GTDB taxonomy): Bacteria > Gemmatimonadota > Gemmatimonadetes > Gemmatimonadales > GWC2-71-9 > DASSTY01. The sequence goes on along the minus strand of DASTSO010000092.1, from coordinate 931 downwards.
CCGTGCGCCTCGCCGCGACGCCGGCGATCGCCACGCTGCGGCCCGGCGCCATCACCGCCGCCGAGTCGCCGAAGACGCCGCGCGTGGAGACGGCGCGGCCCGCGCTGGACCCCGCGGCCGCGAAGGTGAAGGTCACCGAGCGCGCCGAGCAGGGGGCGAAGCAGCTCGACCTCGCCGAGGCGCCGGTCATCGTGAGCGGCGGCCGCGGGCTCCGGGAGGCCGCGAACTTCAAGCTCGTCGAGGACCTCGCCGCCGCCTTCGGCAACGCCGCCGTGGGGGCGACCCGGGCCGTGACCGACGACGGCTGGCGCGACCCCTCGACCCAGATCGGCCAGACCGGCCGGGTCGTGAGCCCCGAGCTCTACGTGGCGGTCGGCATCTCGGGCGCGATCCAGCACCTCGCCGGCATGCGCACCTCGCGCGTCATCGTGGCGATCAACAAGGACAAGGACGCCCCCATCTTCAAGGTGGCCGACTACGGCATCGTGGGCGACCTGTTCGAGGTGGTGCCGCGGCTGACCGAAGAGGTGAAGAAGGCCAAGGCGCACTAGTCGCGAGTCGCGGAGCGCGCCCGCGCGGGCGTGACGGACGCATGTACGAGGGCCGGGGCCAGGTGGCTCCCGGCCCTCGGCGCTTTCACCAGGGTGGCCACCGGAGGCGGCCCGGTGCGCGACACCCGCGGGCGCGAGATCGTCGCGCAGGGCTCGGTGAGCCGCACCCCGGGGACGGAAACGGTCGCACCGCCCGCGGAAATGGTCACCCGGCCCGCGGAAATGGTCGCACCGTGCGCGGAAATGGTCGCCCGGTGCACGGAAATGGTCGCTCGGTGCAGGGAAATGGTCTCACCGACTCCGGACTTCGACGCGCGGCCCGCGGACATCGACGCACCGACGAGCGACCTCGGCAGTCCGCCCGCGGAGAACGCCTCCCC
>DASTSO010000091.1:0-1642 GCA_035760645.1 Gemmatimonadales bacterium | reverse complement strand
TCGTTCGTGTGGTGCCGCCGCTCGACGATCGAGTCGCCGATCGGGTGCCCGGGCATCGAGCCGCCGGGCGTGGACGCCGGATGGCGGCCGTGCGCGCCGGCGTCGCTCGCGCCGCCCATGGCCGAGTCGGGGCGCGCATCGACGCGGTCGGCGGGGCTGCGATCGGGGGCATCGTCTCTCATGGGACCTCCTGGTCTGCGACTTCGCCCGCGCTCGCAACCTAGCCCGGCGCCCCGCGGCGCGACGGGATGCGGATCACCGCGGGGAGTGCCGGCGAGCCAACCGTTTCGACCCGGCGCGTGTCCAGGGAGAGCCCGAGCTCGACGACCCGCGACCTTTCGCCCCCGGACCCATGACTCCGCTGCCTCTGCTCGCTCTCGCGCTGCGCCTCGCGGCCGCCCCCGCCACGCCGGCCGCGCCGGCCGCGCCCCCTGTGCCCAAGGCGCCGATCACGATCCCGCTCCACCCTTACGGTGCCGGCCCGCTGCGCACCGTGCGGGTGGTCGCGGCGGGCGACACGCTCGACTTCCTGCTCGACACCGGCGGCGGCGTCACCATCATCTCGCCGGCGCTCGCGGCCAAGCTCGGCTGCACGCCCACGGGGCGGGGCGTGGGCTTCCGCATGACGGGCGAGCGCCTGGAGCTGCCGGGCTGCCGCGACGTGCCGCTCGCCATCGGGGACTTTTCCGCGCGGGTGGATGCGGCCGTCGCCGATCTCGGGCCGATCCTCGGTCCCGGTGCGCCGCCGGTCGCGGGGATGCTCTCGCTCGCCACCTTTCGGCCCCGGGCGCTCACGCTCGATCTCGCGGGTGGGCGGCTCGTCGTGGAGAGCGCGCGGAGTCTCGCCGAGCGGGTGCGCGGCCTCACGCCCCTTCGCGCGCGGCTCGCCACCGGCCCCGCGGGCGGCGAGCTCGTCGCCTTCGTCGCCGTGCCGGCGGGCGACGCCGAGCTCTGGCTCGAATGGGACTCGGGCAACCAGGGCCCGACCTTCCTCGCGCCGCACGCCGTGCGGGCGCTCGCGCTCCCGGACGGGGCGGGCGAGACGGAGCTCGCCCTCGCGCCGGCGCTGCGCGTGGGGACGACGGTAGGCACGAAGGAGCTCATCCACGACGGCGTGCTCTCGGGCTGGCTCGTGGCGCGGGCCGCGTGGACGATCGACCTCGCGACGGGTCGGCTGTGGGTGGGGCCGGTCGCGCCGCTCTTCGGCGCCCCGGCCGCCGCCCCGGCCGCCGCCCCGGCCGCGGGGACGGTCACCGGGACGGCCACCGGCGCCGCGGCGTCGCCGGATCCCGTCGGCTGGTACGACGTCGTGCTCGTCGTCGACGGCGAGCGCCAGCGCGCGGTCATGCAGGTCGCGCGCGCGGGCGCGCGGCTCGCCGCGCGGCTCCGCTTCGTGGGCGCCGACCGCCTCTTCGAGCTGCGCGACGTCGCGGCCGAGCCCGCGGGGGACGGCCTGCGCCTCGCGTTCGGCCTGCCGATGCGCCAGACCTATCCGGTGCGGCTCACCTTCGCCGGCACGCGCGGCACGGGCACCTGGGGCGACCCTGCCACCCGCGGCGGGGTCGCGGAGGCCACGCGCTGCTAGGCGTCTCCCGGGAGTCGCACGGCGCGGGAGACGCGTAGATTGCATGGAGCGGCCGGG
>DASTSO010000090.1:0-61868 GCA_035760645.1 Gemmatimonadales bacterium | reverse complement strand
CGAGCACCTGCCGCCGCGTCCCGCGACGGATGCCGACGTGCCCGACTACCGGGTGTACCTCGCCGACCGGCTCGTGGTCGTCGACCACCAGGCGCGGCGGACGGAGGTGATCGCGCTCGCGGCCGGCGGCGCGGACGCCGCCGCGAGCGAGCGGGCGGCGCGGGCGGCGATCGCGACGATGACGCAGGTGGCGGCGGCATGCCGGCAGGACGAGGCGACCCTGCCGGCGGCCCCACCCGCCGGGGCCGACGACCTCCACGACCAGCTCGACGGTGCGACGGTGGACCAGGACGACGCCGCGTTCGCCGCCACCGTCGCCGCGCTCCAGCGGCACATCGTGGCGGGAGACGTGTTCCAGGTCGTCCCCTCCCGCACCTTCTCGCTGCCCTGCCGCGACGCGCTCGCCGCCTTCGCGCGGCTCCGCGCGCTCGACCCGAGTCCCTACCTCTTCTACGCGAGCACCGGTGACTTCACGCTCTTCGGCGCATCGCCCGAGGCGGCGGTGCGGGCGGACGGGCCGGCGCGCACGGTGGAGCTCGCGCCGATCGCCGGCACCCGGCCCCGAGGGCGGCGCGCCGACGGCGCGCTCGACCCGGAGCTCGACGCCCGCTACGAGGCCGAGCTGCGGCTCGATCCGAAGGAGTGCGCGGAGCACCTGATGCTGGTGGACCTCGCGCGGAACGACGTGGCCCGCGTGGCGCGGCCCGGGACGCGGCACGTGAGCGCGCTGCTCCGCGTCGAGCGCTACGCCCGCGTGATGCACCTCGTCTCCCGGGTGCGCGGCGAGCTCGACGCGGGGCTCGACGCGCTCCACGCCTATCAGGCCGCGATGAACATGGGCACGCTCACCGGCGCGCCGAAGCTCCGCGCCATGCAGCTCCTGCGCGAGCGGGAGCCCGGCCGCCGGAGCATGTACGGCGGCGCGATCGGCTGCCTCCTGGGCGACGGCACCCTCGAGACGGGGATCGTGATCCGCGCCGCGCTCGTGCGGGACGGCGTCGCCCACGTGCGCGCGGGGGCCGGGGTGGTGCACGACTCGGTGCCGGCGCGCGAGGCGGAGGAGACGCGGCGGAAGGCGGCCGCGGTGCTGCGCGCCATCGCGCAGGCCGAGGTCGAGGGCGAGGCCGAGCGTGCGACGCGCGAGGTGGCTCATGTCGCCTGAGCCCGCGCCCCACCTGCTGGTCGTCGACAACCACGACTCGTTCACCTTCAACCTGGTGGACGGCTTCGCCACGCTCGGCGCCGCGGTGGACGTGCTGCGCAACGACGTTCCGGCCGCCGGCGTGCTCGCGCTCGCCGCGGCACGGGGCTCCTGCCTCGTGGTGCTCTCGCCCGGGCCCGGCGGCCCCGCGGACGCGGGCTGCTCGCTCGAGCTCGTGCGGCGCGCCCTGGGTCGCCTTCCCCTCTTCGGCGTCTGCCTCGGCCACCAGACGCTCGTCGAGGCGCTGGGCGGCGCGGTCGGTCCCGCGGGCGCGGTGGTGCACGGCCGCGCCGCGCGCATCCGCCACGCCGGCCATCCGCTCTTCGCGGGACTTCCCGCGGAGTTCGCCGTGGGCCGCTACCACTCGCTCGCGGCGCGCCAGGTGCCGGCCGCGCTCGAGGTCGTCGCGCGCGGCGAGCCGGAGCGCGGCGCCGGAGCCGACACCCCCGTCATGGCGGTCGCCCACCGCACGCTGCCCGCCTGGGGCGTGCAGTTCCATCCCGAATCCATCCTGACCACCCACGGGCAGCGGCTGCTGGCGAACGTGCTGCGGCTCGCCCGTCATGCCGCTCCGGAGGCCGCCTGATGCACGCCACGCTCACCAAGCTCCTCGCGGGCCAGCCGCTCGCCGCGGCCGAGACCCGCAGCGTCTTCGATGCCGTGATCCGCGGCGAGTGCTCCGACATCGAGCTCACCGCGCTCCTCGTCGCGCTCAAGCTCAAGGGCGAGACGCCGGCCGAGATCGCCGGTGCCGCCGCCGCGCTGCGCGAGGGGGCGCAGCGCTTCCCGCGGCCCGACTACCGCTTCGCCGACATCGTCGGCACCGGGGGCGACGGCGCGGGCACGATCAACATCTCGACGGCGGTCGGCTTCGTCGCGGCCGCAGCGGGGCTCCCCGTGGCGAAGCACGGCAACCGCTCGGTGTCGAGCCGCTGCGGCGCCGCCGACCTGCTCGAGCGCTTCGGCGTCCGGCTCGACATGCCGCCCGAAACGGCGCGGCGCTGCCTCGACGCGACCGGGGTCACCTTCCTCTTCGCGCCGCACTACCACGCCGGGATCCGCCACGCGATGCCGGTGCGCACCCGGCTCGCCACCCGTACGGTCTTCAACCTCCTGGGCCCGCTCGTGAATCCGGCGCGGCCGCCGGTGATGCTGGTCGGCGTCTACGACGCCGCGCTCTGTCCGGTGGTGGCCGAGACGCTGGGACTCCTGGGCTGCGAGCGGGCGCTCGTGGTGCACGGCCTGGGGCTCGACGAGATCGCGGTCCACGGGGAGACGCATGCCGCGGAGCTCGATCACGGCGCAGTGCGACCGCGCCGCTTCACCCCGTCCGACTTCGGTGTGCGCGAGTTCCCGCTCGGCGACATCGTGGGCGGCGGTCCCGAGGAGAACGCCCGGGCGATCCGCGCGCTCCTGGGCGGCGAGGGCGCGGAGGCCCACGCCGCCGCCGTGGGGGTGAACGCCGGCGCCCTGCTCGCCCTCGCGGGCCACGCCGACTCGCTCGCCGACGGCTACGCCGCGGCGCGCGCGGTGCTCGCGAGCGGGCGCGCGCTCGAGCGGCTCGAGCGCTTCGCCCGCCTGAGCCGGGAGGACGCATGAGCGCCCCGGTCTCCGCCTTCACACCCTCGGTGCTCGCGGACATCGTGGTGCGGAAGCGCGCCGACGTGGCGGCCCGCCGGCGCGCGCGGCCTCCGGCGGAGCTCGAGCGGGTGGTCGAGCCCGCCACGCGCCGCTTCGGCGCGGCGCTCGCGCGGCCCGGGCGGCGCTTCGTGCTCGAGTGCAAGCGGCGCTCGCCCTCCGAGGGCGCCCTCCGCGCCGACTTCGACGCGGCGGCGCTCGCGGCCGGTTATGACGGGGCGGCCGACGCGATCTCGGTGCTCACCGACGGGCCCTTCTTCGGCGGCTCGTTCGCCGACCTCCGCGCCGTGCGCGCACGCACGGCGCTGCCGGTGCTCTGCAAGGACTTCGTGCTCGAGCCCTACCAGGTGCTCGAGGCGCGCGCGCACGGCGCCGACGCGGTGCTGCTCATGCTCTCGCTCCTCGACGACGCGGGCTGGCGCGCCTGCGCCGCGGCCGCCGCCGCGCTCGGCATGGACGCGCTCACCGAGGTGCACGACGAGGCGGAGCTCGAACGCGCGCTCCGGCTCGAGGCGCCGATCGTCGGCATCAACAACCGCGACCTGCGCACGCTCGCCGTGGACCTCGGCACGACGGCGCGGCTCGCCCCCCGCATCCCGCGCGACCGGGTGATCGTCTGCGAGTCGGGGATCCGCACCCGCGCGGACGTGGACGCCGTGGCCGACCACGTGGACGCCTTCCTCGTCGGCACCACGCTCGTGCGGGCCGCCCGTCCCGACCTCGCCGCCCGCGAGCTGGCCTACGGCGTGGTGAAGGTCTGCGGGCTCACCACCCCCGCCGACGCGTGCGCGGCGTATGCGGCGGGCGCGAGCCTGGGCGGCGTGATCCTCGCCGCCGAATCGCCGCGGCGGGTGGACGCGGCGGCGGCCGCGGCGCTCGCCGCGGGCGCACCGCTGCCGCTCGTGGGAGTGTTCGTGGACGAGGCGCTCGGCCGAATCGCGGAGCTCGCCGCGCGGCTCGAGCTCCGGGCGGTGCAGCTGCATGGCGAGGAGACGCCGGCCTTCGTGGCCGCGCTGCGCACCCGCCTGCCCGCGGGATGCGAGATCTGGAAAGCGGTGCGGGTGCGGGACCGCATCCCCACGCCCGGCGAGACCGGAGCCGACCGCGTGCTGCTCGACGGCTACCGCGCGGACGCGCGCGGCGGGAGCGGGATCGCGTTCGACTGGTCGCTGCTCGCGGGGTATCCGCAACGCGAGCGCGTGGTGCTCGCCGGCGGACTCACGCCGGAGAACGCTCGGGCCGCGCAGGCGCTGGGCTGCGGCGCGCTCGACGTCTGCTCGGGCGTGGAAGCGGCGCCGGGCGTGAAGGATGCCGCGACGCTCGCCCGGTTCTTCGACGCGTTGCGGGGTGCGGCATGACGACGATGATCCCTGCTCGCGGCGCCTTCGGCGAGTTCGGCGGGATGTACGTCCCCGAGCTCCTGGTGCCCGCACTCGAGCAGCTCGATGCGGCGTTCGAGGCCGCGCGGCGCGACCCGGCGTTCCAATCCGAGCTCGCCACGCTGCTCCGCGACTACGCCGGCCGCGAGACGCCGCTCTACCGCTGCCGCAACTTCGCCGCCGGCACCCGCGCCACGATCTACCTCAAGCGCGAGGACCTGCTGCACGGCGGCGCGCACAAGACGAACCAGGTGCTGGGCCAGGCGCTGCTCGCGCGCCGGATGGGGAAGCGCCGGCTCATCGCCGAGACCGGGGCGGGGCAGCACGGCGTCGCCACGGCGCTCGCCGGCGCGCTCCTGGGCTTCGAGACCCGGATCTACATGGGCGCGAAGGACGTCGAGCGCCAGGCGCCCAACGTGTACCGCATGCGCCTCATGGGCGCGGAGGTGGTGCCGGTCGCGACCGGGAGCCGCACCTTGAAGGACGCCGTGAACGAGGCGCTCCGCGACTGGGCCGCGAGCCACGAGGCGACGCATTACCTCCTCGGCACCGCCGCCGGTCCGCACCCGTTTCCGACGATCGTGCGCGAGTTCCAGCGCGTCATCGGCGCGGAGGCGAAGCGGCAGATCCTCGCACAGGCCGGCCGGCTGCCCGACGCGGTAATCGCCTGCGTGGGCGGCGGCTCCAACGCGATCGGCATCTTCGCCGATTTCATCGGCGAGCCGGCGGTGCGGCTCGTCGGCGTCGAGCCCGCCGGGCGCGGACTCGCGAGCGGCGCGCACGGCGCCACGCTCCAGCGCGGCCGGCCCGGCATCCTCCACGGCTGCCGCAGCTACGTGCTGCAGGACGAGGACGGACAGATCCGCGAGTCGCACTCCATCTCGGCGGGGCTCGACTATCCGGGCGTCGGCCCCGAGCACGCGCACCTGCGGGCCACGGGCCGCGCGGAGTACGTGGGCGCGACCGACGACGAGGCGGTCGCGGCCTTCCGCGCGCTGGCGCGCTCGGAAGGGATCATCCCCGCCCTCGAGTCGGCGCACGCGCTCGCGCACGCGAAGAAGCTGGCCGTGGCGGCCCCCGCGGAGGACCTGGTGCTGCTCGTGAACCTCTCGGGCCGGGGCGACAAGGACCTCGCGCAACTGATGGACCGGGAGGTGCGGCCGTGACGCACGATGCTTCGACCCAGCCGGCGACGCGCTACGCGCGCATGTTCGCCGCGCTCGCGGCCCGCGGCGAGGCGGCGTTCGTGCCGTTCGTCGTGCTCGGCGATCCCGATCCCGCGACGAGTCTCGCGCTCGTGGACGCGCTAGTGGCGGGCGGCGCCGACGCGCTCGAGCTCGGGATCCCCTTCTCGGACCCGGTCGCCGACGGGCCGGTGATTCAGCAGGCGAGCCGCCGCGCGCTGGCGGCGGGCGTCACGCCGGCGGACTGCCTCGCGCTCGTCGCCCGCATCCGGGCGCGCCATCCCGACCTGCCGATCGGGCTCCTCGTCTACGCCAACCTCGTCGTGCACGACGACGACCCCGCGCGCTTCTACGCCGCGGCCGCCCGCGCCGGCGCCGACTCGGTGCTCGCGGCCGACGTGCCGAGCGTCGAGGCGGCGCCGTGCGCAGCCGCGGCGCGGGCGGCGGGGATCGCCCCGGTGCTCATCGTCCCGCCGGCGGCCGACCGGGCGACGGTGCGGCGCGTCGCGGCGCTCGGCGCGGGCTACACCTACCTGCTCGCGCGCGCGGGCGTGACGGGAACGGAGACCGCGATGCGGCCGCCCGCCGAGGCGCTCGTCGCGCTGCTCCGCGAGGAGGGCGCGCCCCCGCCGCTCCTGGGCTTCGGGATCTCCACCCCGGCGCACGTCTCGGCGGCGGTGGCGGCGGGTGCCGCCGGGGCGATCAGCGGCTCCGCGGTCGTGGCGCTGGTCGAGCGGCATCTCGGCGATCCGGCCGCCATGCAGCACGCGCTCGCCGACTTCGTCCGGGTGATGAAGGCCGCGACGCGCCGAGGCGCTGACGTCGATGAAACGGTGAGTGCCGTCACGGTCGGGGCGGTCGGGCCCCGGTAGATACCGGGAGCCGCGGCGCGAGGGGTGCCGCGGGAGAATCACGGCAGCGCCCGCAGGGGAAGGAGCAGGTATGGCTACCGCACAGGCCACACAGACCGCCACCTGGCAGCTCGACCCGACGCACTCGAGTGTCGAGTTCTCGGTGAAGCACATGATGATGACCACCGTCCGCGGCCGCTTCAAGGAAGTGAGCGCCACGCTGACGGCCGACGAGGAGCACCCCGAGGGTTGCTGCGTGGACGTGACGGTTCAGGTCGCGAGTCTCGACACCGGCGTCGCCGACCGCGACGCGCACCTCCGCTCGGCCGACTTCTTCGACGCCGAGCACTTTCCGGAGATCCGGTTCGTCAGCAAGCGCCTCGAGGGGAAGTTCGCCAAGGAAGGCGACCGCTTCCGCATGGTCGGCGATCTGACGATCAAGGACACCACCATGGAAGTCACGTTCGACTGCGAGTTTGCGGGGCGCGGCCAGGACCCCTGGGGCAAGGAGCGGGCGGGCTTCATGGCGACCTGCGACATCGACCGGCGCGACTGGGGCCTCAAGTGGAACCAGGTCATCGAGACCGGCGGCGTCCTGGTGGCGAACAAGGTCCACATCCAGGCCGAGGTGCAGTTCGTGAAGCAGGAGGGGTGAGCCGGGGGCCCGGCTGCGACATCCCGCGACCGCCAAGCTCATCCAGCGCCCCGCATCATCTCCCTGATGCGGGGCGCTCCCGTTCCCCGGTCTGCCTGGCGGCGGATCGCCGGAGGGCCCGTTGACATAGGGGGAGGGGGTATCTAGATTCGGAGGCAGCCATACCCGGTCAGGGTATGACAACTCCAACGGAGGAGGCGGCATGAGTGCCGACCAACTGCTGGTGATCGTCGCGGGGCTCGCCGCGATCGCCTGGATCAACTGGTACTTCTTCCTGGCCGAGCGCCGCACGGTGCGGGCAGCGGCCACGGCGGGCGGCGCGCAGGAGGTCCGCATCGCGGTCCGCGGCGGCTATGATCCGGGCACGGTCCGGGTGGAGCAGGGCCGGCCGGTGCGGCTCGTCTTCGACCGGCAGGAGACATCGAGCTGCTCGGAGGAGGTCGTCCTCCCGGCCTTCGGGATCCGCCGGTTCCTCCCCGCCCACGAGCAGACGGTCGTCGAGCTCACCCCGCGCGAGGCCGGCAGCTTCGAGTTCACCTGCGGCATGGGCATGCTGCGCGGGAAGCTCGAGGTCGACCCGGCGGACCCGACCACAGCCCCGAAGGCAGGCGCCTGATGACCACGAGCACATACGCCGATCCGACGGCGACGAGCGGGCCGGCCGCGGCGGCCGGCACGGTCACGATCCCCGTCTCGGGGATGACCTGCGCCGCCTGCTCGGCGCGCATCCAGCGCACGCTTCAGAAGACGCCCGGGGTGCAGGACGCCTCGGTGAACCTGATGACCAAGAACGCCGTGGTGGACTACGACGCCGCGGCGATCGCGCCCGAGCGGCTCGTCGAGATCATCCGCGAGACCGGCTACGGCGCCGAGCTCCCGGCCGCGGGGCGCACCGCCGTCGAGGAGCAGGAGGCGCAGGACCGGGCGCAGGAAGCGGAATTCCGGGAGCTGCGGCTGAAGGCGGGCGTGAGTCTCGCGGCCGCCGCCGTCGGCATGCTGGTCTCGATGCCGCTCATGGGTCCGACCGCGCAGGCGGGGCGCGACCACTGGGGGCACGGCGCCCCCGGACCGCGCGACCCGTTCATGGAATGGGCCCACCGCGCGATCGATCCCGCGCTCCAGGCCGTCCTGCCGTGGCTCTACCAGGTGAACCAGCGGGTGCTGGTCTACGGGCTCCTCGCGCTGACGCTGGTCGTCATGCTCTGGGCCGGCCGGCACTTCTACGTACGCGCGTGGGCCGCCTTCCGGCACCACTCGGCCGACATGAACACCCTCGTCGCCGTGGGCACGGGGGCGGCCTTCGTCTACTCGCTCGCGGCGACCCTCGCGCCCGGCTTCTTCCTCGCCCACGGGGTCAATCCGGACGTCTACTACGAGGCGGTGCTCTTCATCATCGGGCTGATCCTCGTCGGCAACATGTTCGAGGCGCGGGCGAAGCGGCAGACCTCGGCCGCGCTCCGGGCCCTGGCGGACCTGCAGCCGAAGACCGCCCGCGTGCTGCGCGGCGACGTCGAGCGGGAGCTCCCCATCGAGGAGGTGGCGCACGGCGACCTCGTGCTCGTCCGCCCGGGCGAGCGGCTCCCGGTGGACGGCGCGGTGGTGAGCGGCGCGAGCGCCGTGGACGAGTCGATGCTCACGGGCGAGAGTCTGCCGGTGGAGAAGCGGGCGGGCGACGCCGTCATCGGCGGCACCATCAACCGCACCGGCGCCTTCCGCTACCGCGCCACGACGCTCGGCGCCGACAGCGTGCTCGCGCAGATCGTCAAGCTGATGCGCGACGCCCAGGGCTCGCGGGCCCCGATCCAGCGGCTCGCCGACCGGATCAGCGGCGTGTTCGTCCCCGTCGTGCTCTCGCTCGCCGTGGCGACGTTCGTCGCGTGGTACGTGCTGGCGCCCGAGGCGTCGTTCGTGCGCGCCTTCGCCGCGGCCGTGGCGGTGCTCATCATCGCCTGCCCCTGCGCGATGGGGCTCGCCGTACCGACCGCCGTGATGGTCGCGACCGGCAAGGGGGCCTCGGCCGGGGTGCTCATAAAGGGCGGCGAGGCGCTCCAGCGCGCCGGCGACATCCGCACCGTGGTGCTCGACAAGACCGGCACCGTCACCGAGGGCCGGCCCACCGTGACGGACCTCGTCATGACCGACCGTCTGCCCGGCGAGCCCGGCGCGCTCGACGAACGCGAGGTGCTGCGGCTCGTCGCCTCGCTCGAGGCCTCGAGCGAGCACCCGCTCGCCGATGCGATCGTGCGCTACGCCGGGGAGCAGGGCCTCGCGCTCGCGACGCCCGAGTCGTTCGGCTCGGTCACGGGGCGTGGCGCCGTGGGCGTGGTGGAGGGGCACGCGCTGGCCGTGGGCAACGCGCAGCTCATGGCCGACTACGCGACGCCCGTGGATCCGCTCCGCGCCGCGGCCGACCGCCTCGCCGCGCAGGGGCGCACGCCGATGTACGTGAACGTCGACGGCCGCCTCGCGGCCCTCGTCGCCGTGGCCGATCCGATCAAGGCCACCTCGCGCGCGGCCATCGCGCGGCTGCACCGGATGGGGCTCGAGGTGGTGATGCTCACCGGCGACAACCGCGCCACGGCCGACGCGGTGGCGCGCGAGGCGGGCATCGACCGCGTGGTGGCCGAGGTGCTGCCCGAGGGGAAGGTGGCCGAAGTCGAGCGGCTGCAGCGCGAGGGCCGGGTCGTCGCCATGGTGGGCGACGGCATCAACGACGCGCCCGCGCTCGCGCAGGCCGATGTCGGCATCGCGATCGGCACCGGCACCGACATCGCCGCCGAGGCGGCCGACGTGGTGCTCATGCGCGGCGACCTCGCCGGCGTGGCCACGGCGATCGCCCTCTCGCGGCGCACGATGCGCACGATGCGCCAGAACCTGTTCTGGGCGTTCGTCTACAACGTGATCGGCATTCCCGTCGCGGCGGGCGTGCTCTATCCCGCCTTCGGGCTCCTGCTGAGCCCGATCCTGGCGAGCGCGGCGATGGCATTCAGCTCGGTGAGCGTGGTGACGAACAGCCTGCGGCTGCGGCACGCGCGCCTCGCCTGAGCGCGCCCGGCGAACCCGCGCCGCCGGCGCGCGAGCGTTTCAACCCCGAAAGGAGACACCTCATGCAGACGGACCAGCCCACCGGCACGACCGGCACGGCGGCCAGCATCACCCTCACGGCGGAGACCTTCGCGCGGGAGATCGAGCAGGCGCCGGGGCTCGCGCTCGTCGACTTCTGGGCCCCGTGGTGCGGGCCCTGCCACATGGTGAGCCCGATCGTCGAGCAGCTCGCGCGCGAGCACGCGGGCCGCGTCAAGGTGGGGAAGGTGAACACCGACGCCGAGCCCGGGCTGGGTGCGCGCTTCGGCATCCGCTCCCTGCCGACCGTGGTGCTCTTCCGCGATGGCTCGCCGGTGGACGCGGTCGTGGGCGCCTACCCACGCCAGGTCTACGAGCAGAAGATCGCGGCGCACGGCTGACCGGGCCCGGCCGCGCCCCGGACCGCCGCCGGAACGCGCTGCTGTCCACCATCGCCTTCGCCGGCGAGCGTTGAGGGGGCGAGGCCCCGGCCCCGGCCGCCGACCCGGCGGCCGGGGCCTTCGGCCGGCTGCGCGGGGGGGCGGGGTCTTGAGCGTTGCCCGAATCGTGGCGAGACTCTATTCGTGGCCAATTCAGCTTCTTCTTCCCTGAACCAGCCCGCGCCCGTGCCGACGGCGACCGTCCCCGTGACCACCGGGATCCTCGCGGTGCACGACGACCCGGGCATGCGCTACTGGATCGAGCGCGTCCTGGTCGCGGCCGGCTACCGCGTCGTCACCGACAGCAGTCTGACCGAGGCGCTCTACCGCGTGCGGGACGACGCCACCATCGGGCTCCTGGTGGCCGACTGGCACCTGGGGGAGGAGATCGCCGGGGTGCTGGTGGACGAGGTGCGCCGGCGCGATCCCGCCTTCCCGGTGCTCGTCGTCACCGCGCAGGCGCAGCGCTTCTCGCAGATCCGCCAGCAGCTGCCCGAGGACGTCCTCGTCGTCTTCACGCCGATCTCCGAGGAGGCGTTCCTCGAGACGGTGCGCCACGTCTGGCGCGGAGACGCGCCGCGCCCGGTCGCGCCACCGGGCGCCGTCGCGCGGGCGCCCGCCGCCACCGTGCTCGTGGTGGACGACGAGGAGGGGCTCCGCCGCTTCGCCATGCGCGCGCTCGCCGAGGCGGGCTACGCCGTGCTCGGTGCGGGGAACGGGGAGGAGGCCCTCGCCCTGCTCGAACGGCTCCCGGCGCCGGTGCAGCTCGTCGTCACCGACGTGAAGATGCCCGTGATGACGGGCCGCGCCCTGGGCGAGCAGCTCGCCCGCCGCTGGCCGGGACTGCCGGTGCTCTACATGACCGGCAGCGACAGCGGCCCCGCGCACGGGCTCCGCCCGCTCGCGCCGCTGCTGCCCAAGCCCTTCCTCTCGGACGCCCTCGTGCGGGCGGTCGGAGCGCTGATCGTCCGCTGAGCGTCGGCTGACCCGCGGCCCTTCCACCCCTGGAGATCCCCGTGACCGGACTGAGCACGACCCGGATTCCGCAGATCCTCGAGCGCGACGAAGCCGAGGTGCTGGAGCGCTGGCTGAGGGAGCAGCTCGCCGCCACCGCGCATCGCAGCGACCTCATCGCGCCCGCGCAGCTGCGCGAGCAGAGCCGCGAGTTCCTCGCGCTCTTCCGGCAGGCCGCCACGCGCGACACCGACGGTGACGTCCGCTCGCCGGTGTGGTCGGCGACGCGCGGCATGCTCGAGGGGCTCTCCGCCGCGCGCGGGACGCTCGGCTTCTCGCCGAGCGAGACGGCGACGTTCATCTTCTCGCTCAAGACCCCGCTCTTCGAGCGCCTGCGCGAGACCGTGGACGATGCCCGCGGGCTCGCCGACGCGATGGTCGCGGCGACGGCGGTCATCGATGCCCTCGGGCTCTACACGACCGAGGTGCACCAGAAGAACCGCGAGGGCGTCATCGCCCGGCAGCAGGAGGAGATGCTCGAGCTCTCGACGCCGGTGGTGAAGCTGTGGGACGGGATCCTCGCGCTGCCGATGATCGGCACGCTCGACAGCGCGCGCACCCAGGTGGTCATGGAGACGCTGCTGGAGCGCATCGTGGAGACCGGCGCGGAGGTGGCGATCATCGACATCACCGGCGTGCCCACCGTGGACACGCTCGTCGCGCAGCATCTGCTCAAGACGATCACCGCCGCCCGGCTCATGGGCGCCGACTGCATCATCAGCGGGATCCGGCCCCAGATCGCCGCCACGATCGTCCACCTCGGCGTGGACCTGAGCCAGGTGATCACCAAGGCGACACTCGCCGACGCCTTCGCGCTCGCGCTCAAGCGGATCGGGCTCGCCGTCGGGCGGCCGGCCGTGCGGGTGGGCGCGGGCGCGGCACCCGCCGCGCCGGCGGCCGCCGCGGGCGCCTGAGCGGGGGCGGCGTGGAACGGATCCCGATTCTCAAGATGGGCGAGTTCCTGCTCGTCACGATCCAGGTGGACATGCACGACCGCCTGGCGCTGACGCTGCAGGACGATCTCACCGATCGAATCGCGCGCACCGGCGCCCGGGGCGTCCTCATCGACATCTCGTCGCTCGAGATCGTCGACTCGTTCATCGGCCGCATGCTCGCCAACATCGCCGCGATGGCGCGCATCCTCGACGCGCAGACGGTCGTCGTCGGGATGCAGCCCGCGGTCGCCATCACGCTCGTCGAGCTGGGGCTCTCGCTGCCCGGCGTGCGCACGGCGCTCGACGTGGAGCGGGGGATGCTCCTGCTGCGCGCCGCGCTGCCCGCAGGCGAGGGCGTCGCCGCCCGGACCGAGGTGCAGGAGGTCGAGGCGGTCGAGGCCCGGGATGCCGACGCCGCGGGCTGAGTCGGCCGCGATCCGCTCGGCGAACGACATCGTCGCGGTGCGCCAGCTGGTCCGCTCCCGGGCCATCGAGGCGGGCTTCTCGCTCGTCGACCAGACGAAGATCGTCACCGCCGCGAGCGAGCTGGCGCGCAACACGCTCGACTACGGCGGCGGCGGCACCGTGCGCCTCGAGCTGCTCGAGGAGTTCGGGCGGCGCGGGCTCCGGCTCACCTTCGAGGACCAGGGCCCCGGGATCGCCGATATCGAGCTCGCGCTGCGCGACGGCTACTCCACGGGCAGCGGCATGGGCCTCGGGCTCAGCGGGTCGCGGCGGCTGGTCAACGAGTTTCACATCGAATCCACTCCCGGAGTCGGCACGCGTGTCGTCATCGCCCGCTGGAAGTGAGAGCGGCGACTGCCGCGCGAAGGTGGTCCGGGTGGAGGACCCGAGCCAGGTGGGCGAGGCGCGCCGCGTCGCCGTCGCGCTCGCCCTCGCGCTCGGCTTCGCCGAGGCCGAGCGCAGCGACATCGCCATCGTCGTCACCGAGGCCGCGACCAATCTCGTGCGGCACGGCGGCGGCGGCCGCGTCCTGCTGCAGCCCACCCCGACCGGCCCCGGGGGGCTCGAGCTGCTCTGCCTCGACCGCGGCCCCGGCATGGCCAACTTCGCCGAGTGCCTGCGCGACGGCTACTCGACCGCCGGCACCCCCGGCAACGGCCTCGGCGCGATCGCCCGCCTCGCCCACGACTTCGACGCCTACTCCCGGCCCGGCCTGGGCACCGCGCTCCTCTGCCGCTTCCGGCTCGGCGAGGGCGAGGCGGACGCGCGCAGCGTGCCCCGCGCGGCCGTCCCGCGCTCGCCGACCGGCGTCGTCTCGCTGCCCATCGCCGGCGAGACGCACTGTGGCGACTCGTGGGCCGTCGCGCGCACCGAGGCGGCGACGCTCGTGCTCGTGGTGGACGGCCTGGGCCACGGCCCCGAGGCCGAGGTCGCGGCGGAGGAGGCGGTGCGCCTCTTTCACGACGGCGTGCGGGCGGGGCAGCTCGCGCCGGCGCCCCTGCTCGACCGCGTGCACCGCGGGCTCCGGGCGACGCGCGGCGCGGCGGCGGCGATCGCGGCGCTGCGGCCGGACGACGACGCCCTCCGCTACGCCGGGATCGGCAACATCGCCGCCGTGGTCGCCGCGCCCGGCGCGCGGCTGCGCCATCTCGTCTCGCACAGCGGCATCCTGGGCCACCAGGCGCGCAAGATCGACGAGTTCGCCTACGCCTGGCCCGCGGGGGCGCAGCTCGTCATGCACTCCGACGGCCTGCAGACGCGCTGGCAGCTCGACGACTATCCCGCGCTCGCGCTGCGCGACCCGGCGCTCGTCGCCGGGGTGCTGTGGCGCGACTACTCGCGCGAGCGCGACGACGTGACGGTGCTCGTCCACCGGCGTCCGCCCCGCGCGGCGGCGGGCGGCGCCTGAGGGTCCGATGGGCGCTCCGGGCTCGCCGGCCGCGGCCACGCCGCTCACGCTGCTCACCGCGGAGATCCGCTACGAGCACGACGTCGTGCTCGTGCGCCAGCGCTCGCGGCAGATCGGCGCGCTCCTCGGCCTCGACCTGCACGAACAGAGCCGGTTCGCCACCGCCGTCTCCGAGGTCGCGCGCAACGCCTACCAGTACGCCGGCCGCGGCCGCGCGGAGTTTCTGCTGGCCGCCGCGCCGCCGGCGGGCGCGCCGCCCGCGCTGCTCGTGCGCGTCACCGACCCGGGGCCCGGGATCGCCCACCTCGACGAGATCCTCGAGGGCCGCTACGTCTCGCCCACCGGCATGGGCCTGGGGCTCCTCGGCGCCCGCCGCCTCAGCGACACCTTCGCGATCGAGACCGGCGCGGGCGCGGGGACGACCGTGACGGTCGGCAAGCTGCTGCCGCCGCGCGCGCTCCCGCTCACGATCGACCGCCTGGCCGAGCTCACGCAGGCGCTCGCGCGCGGCGTCCCGCGCGACCCCGCGAGCGAGCTGCAGCAGCAGAACCAGGAGCTCCTGCGCACGCTCGCCGAGGTCGAGGCGCGGCAGGCGGAGGTCGAGCGGCTCAACCGCGAGCTCGAGGAGACGAACCGTGGCGTGCTGGCGCTCTACGCCGAGCTCGACGAGAAGGCGCTCGAGCTGGGCCGCGCCTCGGAGCTCAAGTCGCGCTTCCTCTCCAACATGAGCCACGAGCTGCGCACGCCGCTCAACTCGATCATCAACATCTCGCGCCTCCTGCTCGACCACCTCGACGGGCCGCTCACGCCGGAGCAGGAGAAGCAGGTCTCGCTGATCCGCGGGTCCGCGGTGGGGCTGATCGAGATGGTCAACGACCTCCTCGACCTCGCGCGCATCGAGGCGGGGCGGACCCTGCTGCGCCCCGGACCGTTCGACGTGCACGAGCTCCTCGGCACGCTGCGCGGCGTGTTCCGCCCGCTGGTGAGCGGCGAGCACGTGACGCTCGCCTTCGAGGCGGTGGGCGAGTTCCCGCCGCTCTGGAGCGACGAGGCGCGCATCGCGCAGATCCTGCGCAACCTCGTGGCGAACGCGATCAAGTTCACCGTCGAGGGCGAGATCCGCGTCACGGCCCGTATCGACGCCGCCGGGCGGCTCGAGTTCGTCGTCGCCGACACCGGCATCGGCATCCCGGCCGCCGACCAGGAACGCATCTTCGAGGAGTACGAGCAGGTGGAGCACCCGCTCCAGGTGCGCGCGCGCGGCAGCGGCCTGGGGCTCTCGCTCTCGCGCAAGCTGGCGCGGCTCCTGGGCGGCGAGCTCGCGCTCGAGAGCGAGCCGGGCCGCGGCTCGACCTTCCGCCTGGTGCTCCCGCCGCGACTCGCCGAGCCGCCGCCGCCGCCCGCGGCGCCGCCGCAGGAGGCCGGACGTGCCTGACGCGTCCCGGGCCGCGGCCACGATCCTGGTGGTGGACGACACCGAGGCGAACCGCTACGCCGTCGCCCGCACGCTCCGGCACGAGGGCTACACGGTGGTCGAGGCCGCGACGGGCCGCGAGGCGCTCGGCGTGGCGCGGCGCGCCGCGCCCGACCTGGTGCTGCTCGACGTGCGCCTGCCCGACCTGAGCGGCTTCGAGGTCTGCCGGCTCCTCAAGGAGGACCCGCGCACGGCGGGGATCCCCGTCGTGCAGATCAGCACGAGCTTCACCGACGCGGCGAGCCGCGTGCGCGGACTCGAGGGCGGGGCCGACGCCTACATCACGCACCCGATCGAGCCCGCGGTGCTGTCGGCCACGGTGCACGCGATGCTGCGCGCGCGGCGGGCCGAGCAGGCGGCGCGCGCCGCGCGCGAGCACCTCGAGCGCAGTCTGTCGAGCGTGCTGGACGCCTTCTTCACCATCGACCGCGAGTGGCGGGTCACCTACGCCAACGCCGCCGCGGCGGCCACGGTCGGGCGCACGCCGGCCGACGTGGTCGGCCGGCGGCTGCTGGAGGTGGTGCCCGAGCTCGCCGGGACGAGCTTCGCCGGGACGAGCTTCGCCGAGGCGTATCACCGGGCGCTCGCGATCGGGGAGGCGGTGCAGGTGGAGGACCACTACCCGCCGCTCGGCGCCTGGATCGAGGCGCGCATCTCGCCGACGCCGGAGGGCGCCGCCGTCGCCTTCCGCGACGTGTCCGCGCGGCGCGAGGCCGAGGAGCAGCTGCGCCACATGCAGAAGATGCAGGCGGTGGGGCAGCTCGCCGGCGGCATGGCGCACGAGCTCAACAACATGCTCGCCGCCTCGATGGGCTTCGACCACTTCGCGCTGCGTGCGCTGCCGCCGGGGCACCCGGCGCGCCCGGACGTCGAGCAGAGTCTCCGGGCCCAGGCGCGGGCGGCGCAGGTGGTGCAGCAGGTGCTCACCTTCAGCCGGCGCCAGGTGCTGCAGCCCGAGGTGCTCGACGCCAACGCGGCGATCGGCGAGGCGGAGGCGCTCCTGCGCCGCAGTCTGCGCCACGACCAGGTCCTGCGTCTCGACCTCGCGCCCGCGCCGCTGCGGGTCCGCATCGACCGCACGCAGCTCGAGCAGGCGCTGCTCAACGTCGTCCTCAACGCCCGCGACGCGATGCCGGCGGGCGGCACGGTGACGATCCGGACGCAGGCGGCCCGGCTCCCGGCCGAGGCGCGCGGCGGCGTCGCGCTGCCGGCGGGCGAGTACGTGCTCGTCACGATCGAGGACACGGGCGCGGGGATGCCCCCCGAGGTCGCGGCGCGCGCCTTCGAGCCGTTCTACACGACCAAGGCGGTGGGGGAGGGCACCGGGCTCGGCCTCAGCATGGTCTACGGCCTCGCCGAGCAGAGCGGCGGCGCCGCGACGCTCGAGAGCGTGCCCGGCGAGGGCACGCGCGTCCGCGTCTGGCTGCCGGCCGCGCGGGAGCACGTTCCGGCCCCGGCCGCCGCGCCCCGCGGGGCCGAGCCGCCCGCGGCGGGCGAGACGGTGCTCGTCGTCGACGACGAGGAAACGGTGCGCACGATGATCGCGCGCACCCTCGCCGCCGAAGGGTTCCGCGTGCTCGAGGCCGCGAGCGGCGCCGCGGCCCTGGCGCTGCTGGCCGGACGCACGGAGCCGGTCCAGCTCGTCCTCTGCGATCTCGCGATGCCGGGCCTCGACGGGCCGGCCGTCGCCGCCGAGGTGCGGGCCCGCTGGCCGGGGGTGCCGCTGCTCTTCATCTCCGGCTATCCCGGCGAGGAGGCGAGCCGACGCGGCCTCCTCGCGCCCGGCGCGGCGTTCGTGGCGAAGCCCTTCACGCCCGAGACGCTGACCGAGGCAGTACGATCCAATCTCCGAGGACCCTGAGGAGGGCGACATGAGCGGCGTACGAGTGCTGGTCGGCACGCGGAAGGGCGCGTTCATCCTGACGTCGGACGGCGGGCGCGAGCGATGGGAGGTGAGCGGGCCGCACTTCGCGGGCTGGGAGGTCTACCACATCAAGGGCTCGCCCGCCGATCCAGACCGGATCTACGCCTCGCAGTCGAGCGGGTGGTTCGGGCAGCAGATCCAGCGCTCGGACGACGGCGGACGCACGTGGGCGCCGGTCGGCAACGAGTTCGCCTACGAGGGCGCGACGGGGACGCACCAGTGGTACGACGGCACGCCGCACCCCTGGGAGTTCAAGCGGGTCTGGCACCTCGAGCCCTCGCGTACCGATCCCGACACGGTGTATGCCGGCGTGGAGGACGCCGCCCTCTTCCGCTCGACCGACGGCGGTCGCTCCTGGCGCGAGCTCGCGGGCCTGCGCGGCCACGGCTCCGGCCCGGCGTGGCAGCCCGGCGCGGGCGGGATGTGCCTGCACACGATCCTGCTCGATCCCGCCGACGAGCGCCGGATCTACGTCGCGATCTCCGCGGCCGGCGCCTTCCGCACCGACGACGGCGGTGCCACCTGGCGGCCGATCAACCGGGGCCTGCGCTCCTCCTACATCCCCGACGCCGAGGCCGAGGTGGGCCACTGCGTGCACCGGATCGCGATGCACCCCGCGCGGCCGGGGACGCTCTACATGCAGAAGCACTGGGACGTGATGCGCAGCGACGACGCCGGCGACTCGTGGCGCGAGGTGAGCGGCAATCTCCCCACCGACTTCGGCTTCCCGATCGACGTGCACGCGCACGAGCCCGAGACGATCTACGTCGTCCCGATCAAGAGCGACTCCGAGCACTACCCGCCCGACGGGAAGCTGCGGGTCTACCGGAGCCGCACCGGCGGCGAGGAGTGGGAGGCGCTCACGAACGGGCTCCCGCAGCAGGACTGCTACGTCAACGTGCTGCGCGATGCGATGGCGGTGGACACGCTCGATTCCTGCGGGGTCTACTTCGGCACCACCGGCGGCCAGGTCTACTGCTCCCCGGACGCGGGCGACCACTGGACGGCGATCGTGCGCGATCTGCCGCCGGTGCTGTCGGTCGAGGTGCAGACGCTCGCATGAGCGTCCGCGTGAGGCGCGCATGAGCGCACCGCGCACGGTCCGCGTCCAGCTCCCCGAGCACCTGCGCACGCTCGCGCGCGTGGGCGGCGAGGTGGCGCTCGCGGTCGAGGGCGCGGTCACGCAGCGCGCGGTGCTCGACGCGCTCGAGGCCGCCTACCCGGTGCTGCGCGGCGCGATTCGCGACCACGGCGGCGGGCGGCGCCGCGCCTTCCTGCGCTTCTTCGCCTGCGGGCGCGACCTGTCGCACGAGCCGCCCGACGCGCCGCTCCCCGACGCGGTCGCCGCGGGCGCGGAGCCCTTCCTCGTCGTGGGGGCGATCGCCGGCGGGTAGGCGGGGCGGGGAGGTGCGTACGGCGACCGTGAAGCCCCCTTCACGGTCGCCCGTGTTCATCTTCATTCCGGGGTGCTATTTTCCCGTCCATGTTCGCCGCCCTGCGCCGCTTCCGGCCCCTCTGCGTCCTCCTCCTGGCGCTCTCGCCCGGGGGGCTGGGGACGGCGTTGCCGGTGCTGCACCCCTGTCCGGTGGACGCGCCGAGCATGGTGCACCACGCGGCGGCGCAGGGCGGCGGACAGGACGGCCACGCGGCCTCCGGCGCGCAGATGGAGCATGCCGCGCATGCGGCCGCGCATGCGGCCGCGCCTGCCACGCCCGCGTCCGATCACTCGCAGGGCCACCAGTCCTGCCACTGTCCCGGCGCCTGCTGCCCGAGCGCGCCGGTCGTCGCGCCGACGACGTACGCACTCTCGGTGCTGCGCCTGGGCCACGTCGCCCGGCCGCAGGCACCGCCCGACGGCCCGGCCCTCCCGGCCGGCCGCGCCGCCCGCCTCCTCCCGCCCAGCACCGCTCCTCCCGCGCTCGCCTGAGCGCGTCCGCGCGATCCCGGCAGTCGCCGTGGGATCCGCGGCCGCCCGCTTCGTTCCGTCGACACCGTCGAACCGACCGATTCCGATCCGCCCGCCGCCGCCTCCGGCGCCGCGGGGGACCGGGCAACGCTGGGCATGGGAGCAATCGTCAATGAGACCTTCGTCGTGGATCGCGCTTGCCGCGGCCGGCGTCCTCGCCGTCGCCGGATGGCAGCCCCTCCTCGCGCAGACCGGCGCGACCGTGAGCGGTCGCGTCACCAGCACCGCCGGCGCGCCGCTCGCCGGGGCCGACGTCGCGGTGAACGGCACCGCGCTCGTGGCGCGGACCGATTCGGCGGGCCGCTACCGGCTCGAGAACGTCCCGGGCGGCGAGCGCGCGCTCGAGGCGCGGCTCGTCGGCTACGCGTCGGCCGTGCGCACCCTCTACGTGCCGGCCGCGGGCGAGGTGACGACCGACTTCGTGCTCGCCGCCGCCGTCACCCAGCTCGCCGAGGTGACCGTGGTGGGCACCCGGCAGGACCTCGCCGAGCGCCGCGAGCGGCTCGCCCAGATCCCGGGCTCGGTCGCGCTGATCCCCTCGGGCGAGATCCGCAGCACCCGGCAGGCGAACCTCAAGGACGTGCTGCGCTTCACCCCGGGCGTCTACGTCCAGCCGCGCTTCGGCGCCGCCGACGAGAGCCAGATCTCGGTGCGCGGCTCGGGGCTGCGGAACAACTTCCACGCCCGCGGCATCAACCTCCTCGTCAACGGGATGCCGTACCGCAACGCCGACGGCTTCACCGACTTCGAGTCGCTCGAGCTGCTGACGACCGAGGCGATCGAGGTCTACAAGGGCGCCAACGCCTTCCGCTACGGCGGCTCCACGCTGGGCGGCGCCATCAACCTGGAGACGAAGACCGGCTACACCGCGGGCCTGGTGGACGCGACCGCGGAGGGCGGAAGCTGGGGCTTCTACAAGGGCCAGCTCTCGAGCGGCGGCACCAGCGGCGGCTTCGACTGGTACGGCAGCTACGCCCGCACCTCGCTCGACGGCTTCCGCGCCTGGAGCGAGAACCGGCGCGACCGGGTGAACCTGCACGCCGGCTACGTCCTGAGCCCGACGGTGGACCTGCGCTCCTTCTACTTCTTCGCGCACGTCCGGGAGCACCTGCCCGGCTCACTCACCGCGGCGCAGCTCGAGGCGGATCCCCGCCAGGCGGTGCCGACGAACGTGACCAACCGGTGGGGCCGCGACTACGACCTCCACCACGTCGGCCTCCAGCTCCGCACGCAGCTCGGGCCGACGCAGCGGCTCGAGGTGAGCCCCTACTTCCAGTACCGCGACATCGATCACCCGATCTTCCAGGTGATCAACCAGCAGAGCCGCGACCTCGGCGCCGAGGTGCGCTACGAGAACACGACGCCGATCGGCGGCCGGAAGCACCGCCTCACCGTCGGCCTCCAGCCCGCGGTGATGGACATGCACAATCGCCGCTTCCAGAACGCGGGCGGCGCGCACGGCGATCTCACGAAGGACCAGACCGACCGCGTCTACAACCTCGGCCTCTACGCCGAGGACCTGCTGGGCGTCACCGGGCGCCTCTCGCTCGTCGTGGGCGCGCGGCTCGACCACTCGATCCGGAAGACGGCCGACCACTTCCTCTCGGACGGCGACCAGTCGGACCGCCGCGTCTACAATCCGGTGTCGCCGCGCCTCGGGCTGCTCTACGATCTGCCCGCCGTGCAGGGCCAGCTCTACGCCAACGCGAGCCGCACCTTCGAGCCGCCGCTCCTGAGCGAGCTCAACAGCCTCACCGTCCCGGGCTTCGTCCAGCTCGCGGGGCAGGCGGCCTGGCAGTTCGAGGTCGGCACGCGCGGCCGCCACGCGGGCCTCGACTGGGACCTCTCGCTCTACGACGTCGAGCTGACGAACGAGATCCTCAACCAGAACGTGCCGCCCTTCCCGGGTGCGCCGTTCACGGTGCCGACCTACCGCAACGCGCCGCGCACCCGTCACTACGGGCTCGAGGCCGGCGCACAGTACCAGCTCCCGGGCAACCTCTTCACCCGCGCCGACGGCGGCGACTGGGTGACGCTGCGCGCCGCGTACACCTTCGCGCGCTACCGCTTCGTGCGCGACTCGCTCTACGCGGGCCACGAGATCCCGGGCGCGCCGCGCCACACGCTGAGCGCGGAGGTCAAGTACTCCAACCCCGCCGGCTTCAACGTCGCGCCGAGCGTGGAGTGGGTGCCCGAGGCGTACTTCGTCAACAGCGCCAACACCGACCGCAACCGCGGCTGGGTGATCGTCGGCACCCGCGCCGACTGGACGATCAGCCGCTCGGGCCTCACGGCATTCGTCGAGGGCCGCAACCTGACGAACACCCGCCGCTCGCCGAGCGTGCAGGTGGACAACGCCAACGGCCAGTACTACGAGCCGATGGACGGGCGCGCGGTGTATGCGGGGCTCCGGTTCACGCGTTGAGGGAGGAGAGCACGATGCAGCGACTGATTCCCGGGCTGGCCGTCCTGGCCCTCGCCGCCTGCTCGCGCGGCCCCACCGTGCGCTGGTCGGAGACGACCCACCCGAGCACCGCGACCCGGGGCGGCGCGGCGCCGATGTTCGCCGTGGCGCCGGACGGCGGGCACACGCTCGCCTGGGTGTCGGCGCCGGGCGCGGGCACCGCGGGGCGGCTCTACGTGGAGACCGCGCACGGCGTGAGCGAGCTCGCCGATCCGCTGGGCGACCTCTCGATCTACGGCGAGGTGCCGCCCAAGATCGCCTACGGGCCCGGCGGCGTGCTCTACGCCGCCTACGTGGTGAAGAAGGTGGTGCCGGGGCGGAAGTGGCCGGTGCAGGCCCTGCGGTTCGCCCGCTCGGACGACGGCGGCGCGCACTGGGCCGAGCCCGTCACGGTCACCGACGACTCGGTCTTCGGCGCGCACGACGACCACTCGCTGCACGTCGCGGCCGACGGGACGATCTATCTCACCTGGCTCGACCGGCGGAGCGGGACGTCGCACGTCTATCTGACGACCTCCGCGGACGGCGGCCGCACCTGGGCCCCGAACCGCGCGATCACCGAGACCGAGGCCTGCCCCTGCTGCCGCACCGCGCTCGCGAGCGGCCCCGACGGCAAGCTCTACGTCGCCTGGCGCCGCATCTTCCCGGGCGACGTGCGCGACATCGTCGTCGCCCGCTCGGACGACCACGGCGCCACCTGGTCCGAGCCGGTGCGGGTGCACGAGGACGGCTGGGTGGTGCACGCCTGCCCCGACGCCGGCCCCTCGCTCGCCGTGGGGGCGGACGGCCGCGTGCACGTGGCGTGGTGGACGGGGAAGGAGGGCCGCGCCGGGGTGCAGTACGCCGTGGCCCCGGCCGGCGCTGCGCGCTTCTCGGCCCCGGTGCCGCTCGGGCTCGCCGAGTTCTCGCGCCCCGCGCACGTGCAGCTCGCCCTGGCCGGCGACAGCACGGTGCTCGCCGTCTGGGACGACGGCACGACGAAGATCCCCGAGATCGTCCTCCGCGCCTCGACCGACGGCGGGCGGAGCTTCGCCAAGGCGGTGCCGGTGAGCGCGAAGGGCCGCTCGGCAGGCTACCCGGTGATCACGACCGCCGGGCAGGGCTTCACCGTCGCGTGGCAGGAGCAGGACACCGTGGCCGCCCGCGCGGCCGCGGCGGCGCACCAGGAGAAGATGAAAGCGAACGACCCCACGGCCCACGTGGGGGCGGTCGGCGCGCTCCAGGTGGCGCTCCGCCGGGGGACGCTCCCGTGAGGCGGCCGGTCCCGGCGCTCGCGCGCCTCCTCGCGCTGGCCGGCCTCGCGGCCGCGCTCACCGCCTGCCCCGGCGACGACGACCGCTTCCGCCCGCTCGCCGTCGGCGAGCCGGTGCCGGCGCTCGCCGTCGCCACCCTCGCCGGCGACAGCGCCCGGGTGGGGCCCGGCGAGCCCGTCACCCTGCTCAACATCTGGGCGACGTGGTGCGGGCCCTGCCGGGAGGAGTTCCCCGACCTCGAGCGGCTGCAGCGGGAGTTCGGGCCGAAGGGGCTCCGGGTGCTCGCCGTGAGCGTGGACGCGAGCGACGTCGCGCCGGTGCGGCGCTTCGCCGAGGAGCATGGGGCCACCTTCACCATCGGTCACGACCCGAGCGGGGCGGTGAAGACCACCTACCAGGCGATCGGCGTCCCCGCCTCCTACCTGATCGACCGCGACGGGCGGCTGCTCATGCGGCAGCTGGGCACCCTCGACTACGCCGCCATGCGGGACCGGGTCGGGCGCGCGCTCGCCCGGTAGCTCGCTCGGCAGCCGGAGACCGTCGCCGCCGAAACCTTGCGCTCGGGCCGATTTAGGCCGATTCTCCGGTCCGTGGAATGCTCGGTGCCCTCGGGGCCGGGCCGACCTCCGTCTCATCCTGGTAATCCCATTTGTCCGATCCCAACGCTTCGCACGCCCCGATCGATCTGCAGGCGCTCCGGCTCGCCGCCATCGTCGAGTCCGCCGACGACGCCATCGTCAGCAAGGACCTCGACGGCACGATCCGCAGCTGGAACCCCGCCGCCGAGCGCATCTTCGGCTACACCGCCGAGGAGATGGTCGGCGACACGATCTTCAAGCTCATCCCCCCCGAGCTGCACGACGAAGAGCACGAGCTGCTGCGGCGCATCCGCCTGGGGGAGCACGTCTCCCACTACGAGACGTCGCGGGTGCGCAAGGACGGCCGGCGGATCCGGATCGCCCTCACCCTCTCGCCGCTGCGGGCGCCGGACGGCCATCTCGTCGGCGCCTCCGCCATCAAACGCGACATCACCGCGCAGCGGGCCCTCGAGGCGCAGCTCCAGCAGGCGCTCCGGATGGAGGCGGTGGGCCGCCTCGCCGGCGGGATCGCCCACGACTTCAACAACCTCCTGACCGTCATCGGCGGGATGACGGGCCTCGTGCTGCGGCGCCTCCCGGCCGAGAGCCGCGAGCATCGCGAGCTGGCGCAGGTGGTCCAGGCCGCCGACCGCGCGGCGTCGCTCACCCAGCAGCTGCTCGCCTTCAGCCGGCGCCAGATGACCGAGCAGGAGCCGCTCGTGGTCAACGACGTCGTGACGGGGATGGAGCCGATGCTCCGCCGCCTGCTCGGCGAGCAGATCGTGCTGCACAGCCTCCTGCGCCAGGACCTGGGCCAGGTGCGGGCGAACCGCGGCCAGCTCGAGCAGGTCGTGATGAACCTCGCCCTCAACGCGCGCGACGCGATGCCCGACGGCGGGCAGCTCACGATCGAGACGCAGAACGTCGAGGTGGCCGGCCTCCTCGCGCAGGAGCTGCTGCGGCTGCAGCCGGGGCCGTACGTGATGCTCAGCGTGAGCGACACGGGCGTCGGCATGGATCCCGTCACCCAGGCGAGCATCTTCGAGCCCTTCTTCACGACCAAGGGCCCGGGCCACGGCACCGGGCTCGGGCTCGCCACGGTCTACTCGATCGTGCAGCACGCCGGCGGCGGGGTGTACGTCTACAGCGAGCCGGGGCACGGCTCCGTCTTCAAGGTGTATCTGCCGCGCATTTTCGCCGAGGCGCCGCATCCGCCGGCCACGCCCCCGATCGCGCCCTCGGCGCCGGCGGGGCGCCGCACCACGGTACTGCTCGCCGAGGACGAGCCGGGGGTGCGCGCCTTCACGCGCCAGGTGCTCGAGGAGGCGGGCTACGAGGTGCTCCCGGCCGAGAGCGGCGAGGCGGCGCTCGTCATCGCCGCCGCCCACCAGGGCACGATCGACCTGCTCCTCACCGACGTCGTGATGCCCGGCATCAACGGCCGCGTCCTCGGCGAGCGCCTCCGCGCCACCCGCCCCGATATCGCCGTCCTCTACATGTCGGGCTACACCGACGACGTCGTGGTCCGCACCGGCGTCGTGACCGTCGGCGCCGCCTTCATCCAGAAACCCTTCAGCCCCGCCCAGCTCCTCGAGCGCATCCGGGCGGCGCTGGCGCCGGCGGAGACGGCGGGACGATAGGCGGGACGGCGGGAGGCTCCGTGGGCCGGGGAGCGCCGGTGTAGGCGGGCGGGACGGCGGAAAACCCACCAATGCGACGAGCCTCCGGTGTAGTCACCGGAGGCTCGTGTCGTTTCGCTCCCGCCGTCCCGCCGTCCCGCCGTCCCGCCTACCGCCCCGCCACCTCCACCGTCCTCCCCCCCGCCTCCCGCCACCGCACCACCGCATCCGCCAGCTCGGCGCGCACGCGCCGGAGGGCGCGCTTGGGGTCCTGGGCCCTGGGGTCGAAGGTGCGGTTGGTGAGGAAGACGACGTAGAGGTCGCGCGCCGGGTCCACCCAGAGCATCGTCCCGGTCCAGCCGGTGTGGCCGTAGACGCGCGGGCTGGTGGCGCTGCCGAAGACGCTCGGGTCGGCGGGCGTCGCGGTACCGTCGCGGCCGTCCCAGCCCAGGCGGCGGCTCCCGGCGCCCGGCCGCTCGGCGATGAAGGTGTCCACGATCGCCGGCGCGAGCCACGCGCTCCCGTCCTCGCGCCGCCCCTCGCGCAGCCAGGCCGCGGCGAGCCGCGCGACGTCGCCGCCCGACGCGAAGAGGCCGGCGTGCCCGGAGACGCCGCCCAGGATCGTCGCGTTCTTGTCGTGCACCATCCCCGAGGACGGCACCCCGCGGAAGATCCCCGTCGGCGCGATGCGCGAGCGGAGCGCCGCGGACGGATTGTAGCGCGTCTCGCGCATGCCGAGCGGCTCGAGCACCCGGCTCGCCACCACCTGCTCGAGCGGCTGGCCCGCGGCGCGCTCGAGCACGAGCCCCAGGATCATCGCGTTGAAGTCGCTGTAGACGGCCGAGGCCCCCGGCGCGCGCTCGAGCGGCTCGGCGAGGAGATAGCGGATCGCGCGGTCCTTCCGGCGCGTCTTCTTCCAGATCTTCTCGAAGTCCGGCAGCCCGCTCGTGTGGTCGAGGAGCATGCGCACCGTGACGCGCTCCTTGCCCGGCCCGCGGAACTCCGGCAGGTAGCGCGCGACCGGCGCGTCGAGGTCGAGCTTCCCCTCGGCGACGAGCCGCGCGGCGGCGCTCGCGGTGCCGACCACCTTGGTCACCGAGGCGAGGTCCCAGAGCGTCGAGTCGGGGCTCGGCGTCGCCGACGTGGTGTCCCAGGTGTAGTGGCCGTAGCCGCGCGCGTAGAGCGGGCCCGCGCCGGTGCCGACGACGAGCACGGCGCCGGGATAGATCCCCTCGGCGATCCCCCGCCGCGCCGCCGCGTCCACCAGCGAGAGCGCGTGCGCGGGGCTCATCGCGCCCGCCGCGGCCGCGGCGGCGTCGGCCTCGGCGCCGGTGCGGCGCTCGGTCGCGTCGGCGGCGGGGGCGTAGGGACGCGTGCAGCTCGCGCCCAGCGCGACGGCGACGCCGGTGGCGAGGGCGAGGACGGTGATGCGAGCGAGCGGACGGGAGAGCGGGAGCGGGCGCATGCCCCGGCCCGGTCGCCAGGATCGTGCCGGGGCCGCGCCCGCGCGAGCGCGCGATGCCGCAAGGGGATGCGCGCGGGTGCGTGCGCCGCGCGGCGCACCGGGGCACGGCGTTCTGCGAGCCGCTCTGCGAAATCGCGGGAGCGCCCCTAGATTTCCGGCGCTCCACGCCCTGCATCATGCCGCCGGTTGCACGCAGCGCCCTGCAGCACCTTGCCCCAACGCTGCGGCGCGTCGCCCCGGCGGCCGTCCCGCGCCCTTCGAGAGGTCGCCGCCATGCTTCCGTTCGCCGTGCGCCCGTTGGCCGTGCGCTCCGTCCCCGTGCTCGCCGCGCTCTCGCTGCTCCCGCTCGCGCTCGCCGCCCGCGCGCCCCGCGCCGCGGCGCAGCAGCCGACACCCGCCCCCGACACCGCCCGCACCGTCGTGCTCCAGCCCGACGCCGTGTGGGACGGCGTGGCCGACGCGCCGGCGCGCGGGTGGGTGGTCGTCGTGCGCGGCAGCCGGATCGCCGCCCTGGGCCCGGCCGAGCGCGTCCCGGTGCCGGCCGGCGCCGAGCGCCTGGCGCTTCCCGGCACGACGCTCCTGCCGGGGCTCATCGAGGGCCACTCGCACCTCTTCCTCCATCCCTACAACGAGACGCTCTGGGACGACCAGGTGCTGAAGGAGCCGCTCGGCTTCCGCATGGCGGAGGCGGTGGCGCACGCCGCGGCGACGCTCCGCGCCGGGGTGACCACCGTGCGCGATCTCGGCACCGAGGGGGCGGCGGACTACGACGTCCAGCTCAAGCGCGCCATCGAGCGCGGCGTCGTCCCGGGCCCGCGCATCCTCGCCACCACGCGCGCCATCGTGGCGACGGGGAGCTACGGGCCACGCCGCTCCGTCTACGCCTTCGACCCGCCGCAGGGTGCGGAGGAGGCGAGCGGCGTCGAGGAGGTCACCCGCGTGGCCCGGAGCCAGATCGGCCACGGCGCCGACTGGGTGAAGGTCTACGCCGACTACGGCTGGGGCCCCGGCGGCAAGGCGCGGCCCACCTTCACCGAGGAGGAGCTGCGCGCCCTCGTCGCCACCGCGACCGACGCCGGCCGCCCGGTCGCGGCACACACGAGCACGCCCGAGGCGATGCGCCGCGCCGTCCTGGCCGGCGTCGCGACGATCGAGCACGGCGACGACGGCACGCCCGAGGTCTTCCGCCTCATGAAGCAGCGCGGCGTCGCCCTCTGTCCCACCCTCGCCGCGGGCGAGGCGTACGCCGAGTACTTCAGCGGCTGGGTGAAGGGGAAGATGCCGCCGCCGGCGCGGGTGACGCAGAAGCACGCGAGCTTCCGCGCCGCGCTCGACGCCGGCGTCCCGATCTGCTTCGGCGGCGACGTCGGTGTCTTCCCGCACGGCGAGAACGTGCGCGAGCTCGAGCTGATGGTGGAGTACGGGATGTCGCCCCTCGCCGCGGCGCGCGCCGCGACGAGCGGGAACGCGAAGATCCTCCACCTCGACGACCGCCTGGGCCGCATCGCTCCCGGCTACCTCGCCGACCTCGTCGCGGTCGAGGGCGATCCGACGCGCGAGATCGGCGCGCTCCGGCGCGTCGTGGCGGTGTTCAAGGACGGAGCGCGGGTGCGGTGACGCCGATGGCCCCGGTGCTCCGGCTCGCGCTCGCGGCCCTGGTCCTCTCCGCCCTCCTGATCGCGGGGGCGTACGCCTCGGCGTTCCTGCCGGGCGGCACGCCCGCCTGGGCGCCGTGGCTCTGCGCCGCCGGGGTGCCCGTGATGCTCGTCGCCACCATGGTGCTGGGCGCCGCGCGGGGCGGCCGCCTGTCGGGCCGGCTCGCCCTCGCCTTCCTCCTCGTCGGGCTCCTGCTCGTCGCCGGCTTCGCCCTCGCCCTCGGCCTGCCGGCGGAAGCGGCCGGCGCGCCGCTCCGGCTCGGGCTCCCGCTCCGCGCCGCGATCGTGGTCTACGGCATCGGTCTCCTGCCGATCCTCATCCTCCCCGTGGCCTACGCCCTCACCTTCGAGGCGCAGACGCTCCGCCCCGAGGACCTCGAGCGCGTGCGCCAGGCCGGGGCGCGCGCCCGCGACGCCGCTCGCGGCGCCGCGGGCGCGGAGTCTCCATGATCGTCGCGGTCGGGCTGCTCTACTTCGCCGTGGTGGTCGCGATCTCGGTGTGGGCCACGCGCCGCACCCGCACGGCGAGCGACTTCTTCGTGGCGGGGAAGGGGATCGGCCTCGTCGCCCTCACGGTGGCGAGCGTGACCGCCTCGGTGTCGGGCTTCGCCTTCATCGGCGGGCCCGGACTCCTCTACAAGGTGGGCCTCGGCGCGCTCTACATCGTGCTCCCCGCCGCCGTCACCAACGTGCTGGGCGCCTGGGTGCTGGCGAAGCGCCTGCGGCTCCTCGCCGAGGTGCGCGGGCTCATCACCGTGCCCGACGCGATCGGCGCGCGCTACCGCTCGCCCGCCGCGCAGGGGCTCGCCGGGGTGGCGATCCTCGTCGCCATCGTCGGCTACATGGCCACGAACTGCCTCGCGCTGGGCTACGTGCTCGACGCCATCTTCGGCTGCGGGCTCGCCTGGGGCATCTGGCTCGGCACCGGCGTCACCCTCGCCTACAGCGCGGCGGGCGGGATCCTCGCCGGGATCTACAACGACGTCTTTCAGGGGACGCTGATGGCGGCGGCCTCGGTGCTCGTCTTCGGCTACGTGCTGCGCGCCGGCGACGGGCTCGCCGGAATCTCGCACGCGATCCTCGCGGCCGACCCGGGGTTCCTCGCCCCCTGGGGGACGCTCACGCCGCTCGCCGCGCTCTCCTTCTTCTTCGTCTTCTCGATGGGCTCGCTCGGGCAGCCGCAGGGGGTGCACAAGTACTACATGCTGCGCGACCCGATGCAGCTCAAGTGGTACCCGCTCCTCAAGACGCTCGGCCTGATCCTCGTCCTGCTGCTCTACTTCGGCGTCGGCGTCGGCGTGAAGGCGCTCGTCGCGGGGGGCCGGCTCGCGCCGCTCGCGGCGCCCGATGCCGCGACGCCGACGTTCCTGCTGCACTACACGCCGACGCTCCTGGCCGCGCTCGTCTTCGCCGGCGTCGCCGCGGCGACGATGAGCGCGGTGAACGCCTTCCTCAACATCGGCGCCGCGGTGGTGACGCACGATCTCCCCGTCGCCCTGGGCCGCCGGCTCGGCAACGAGCTCTTCTGGGGCCGCGTCACCACGGTCGTCATCGCCGTCGCCTCCGCCCTCCTCGCCCAGCTCTCGGGGGCGATGGTCGCCTTCCTCGGCATCTTCGGCTGGGGACTCTTCGGCTCGACGCTCGTTCCCGCGCTCGCCGTCGGCCTCAACTGGCAGGGCGCCACCCGCGCCGGCGCCATCGCGTCGATCGCCACCGGGCTCGTCCTCACGCTCGCCCTCGAGTCGCTCGCCTTCTTCCGGGTCCTCACGCTGCCCGCCGGCGTCACGGTCTCGGGACTCTGCCTCGTCGTCTCGCTGCTCGTCTTCCTCCTCGTCTCCCGGCTCACCCGCGCCGCCGCGGCCGCCGAGCTCGACGCGGACGTGCGGCTGGTGATGGAGGTCTGAGGGGCCTCGCCGGGCCGCATGGGCGGAACGCCACTTTCGCCCGCGCGCGAAAGGCGCTACTCAGTACGGGAAGGCCGGCCGCCCGCCGGGGCCGGCGGCCGGGGAGGGGAGCCGCGATGGCGACGACGACGCAGCAGACGAGCACCTGGAACCTCGACCCGGCGCATTCGCTGATCGAGGTCTCGGCGAAGCACATGATGATCACCACCGTGCGCGGCCGCTTCACCGACGTGAAGGGGACGATCACCGTGGACGAGCAGCACCCCGACCGCTCGCGCGTCGAGGTGGAGATCCCGGCGGCGAGCATCGACACGCACGTGGACCAGCGCGACCAGCACCTGCGCTCCGCCGACTTCCTCGACGTGGCGCGGTATCCCACCATCACCTTTCGCAGCACCCGCATCCAGGGCGCCTGGAACCGCGAGGGCGACCGCTTCACCGTGACCGGCGACCTCACCGTCCACGGGGTGACGAAGCCGGTCACGCTCGCCGCGACCTACGAGGGCGGCGCGACCGATCCCCGGGGCGGCCGGCGCGTCGGCTTCTCGGCCGACACGGAGATCGACCGGCGCCAGTTCGGGCTCACCTGGAACCAGGCGCTGGAGGCCGGCGGCATCCTCGTCGGCAACGACCTGCGCATCCACCTCGAGGTCCAGGCCGTCAAGGCCGCGTGAGCGAGCGATGCCCATCACCGGACTGCACCACGTCACCGTCATCGCGGGCGACGCCCAGGAGAACCTCGACTTCTACACCGGCGTGCTCGGCATGCGCCTCGTCAAGAAGTCGGTGAACCAGGACGTCCCCGGCACCTATCACCTCTTCTACGCCGACGGCGCCGGCACGCCGGGCACCGACCTCACCTTCTTTCCCTGGCCCGACATGGCGCCGGGCCGCCCGGGCGCGGGGCTCACCGTCGAGGTGGCGCTCGCCGTGCCGGTGGGCAGCCTCGAGTTCTGGGCCGGCCGCCTCGCCGGCGCCGCCGCGCGCCTGAGCGAGCCCGCCACCCGCTTCGGCGAGCGGGTGCTGCCGTTCGCCGATCCGCACGGCCTCGCGCTGGTGCTCGCCGAGACCGTGACGCCGCGCGAGTTCGTGCCCTGGGAGGAGAGCCCGGTGCCGCCGGAGCACCAGGTGCGCGGACTCCACGGCGTCCGGCTCCTGGAGCGCGACGTCGAGGAGACGGCGCGCTTCCTCACCGACGCGCTCGGCTTCGCGCCGGTGGGGAGCGAGGACGGGTGGACGCGCTATGCGCTGGGCGAGGGGGGCTCGGGCCGGGTGCTCGATCTGCGCGAGGCGCCCGACGGGCGCCGCGGCGCCTGGGGGACGGGCGCCGTGCACCACGTCGCCTGGCGGGTGCCGGACGACGCGGCCGAGCTGCGGGCGCGCGCGAGCGTGGAGCACGCGGGCCGCCACCCGACCGAGGTGATCGACCGCTTCTGGTTCAAGTCGGTCTACTTCCGCGAGCCCGGCGGCGCGCTCTTCGAGATCGCGACCGACGGGCCCGGCTTCGCCGTGGACGAGCCGCCCGAGGCGCTCGGCAGCGCGCTCGTCCTCCCGCCCTGGCTCGAGCCGCACCGCGCGGCGATCGAGCGCGCCCTCCCCCCGCTCGAGCTCCGCCCGCCCGCGTCCGCCTAGCGGGGCGCCGCCTAGCGGGCAGCGGCGGCGCGCGCCGGCGCCGCCGGCGGCGTCGGCTTCCGCTTCTGCTCGGGCGTGCCGCCGCTCTCGATCCGGTACATCACGTCCGCGCCGGTCTCGCTGCCGCGCTCGGCCTGCAGCGTCCAGCGTCTGGAGAGGACGTACCGCAGCCGCAGCCGGCTGATCGGATCGAAGAGCCCGAGCCCGTAGCTCACGTAGAGCCGGGGCGAGAGATACTTCCCCGCCACGAGCGACGCGCTGTGGAGGTCGCCGTTGGTGGTGACCACCTGCGTGTTGCTGAGGCCGAGGTTGCGGCCCACCGCGCTCGCGAGGAGGTTGCCGCCCCGCAGCCCCGCCGCGTTCACCGCCTTCTCCATCAGCGAGCCCTGCGGGCCCGTCTGCGTCGTGTCGCCCAGGGGGTGGCCCAGCACGATGTACTGCAGTGCGCGGCTCTGCGACATCGGCGGGTCGGAGAAGATGTCCACCCGCGGGTTCTTGAGCGTGCCCGAGATCTGGAGCCCCGCGACGGTGCTGTCGCCCGTGGCGGTGTCGGACGACATGCGCGTCGCCCGGATGTCGAGCCCCGGGTCCTCGGCCGGGCCGCCGGCGAAGCGGATGCGGCCGTTGCGGATCGTGAGGTTCTGCCCGTAGGCCTGGTAGTGCCCCTCCTCGATCACGATCGCGCCGCTCGCCGTGGGCGGGTTGCCCGGCTGCTCCATCGCGAGCACCTGGCCGCCGAGCTTCGCGGTGAAGTTGAAGCCCTTGAACGTGACGCTGTCGCCCAGGGTGACGCGGACCCGGCCCGAGATGCGCCAGGCCGACGCGGGCTCGGCCAGCGTGTCGCCGATGAAGACGATGTCGGGCGACGGCGCGACGGCGGTCTGCGGAATCTCGGTGAGCTCGATGTGCGCGTACGGCACGTCCAGGGCGCCCTGCGCGTCGAGCCGGTTGCCCGCCACGGTGACGCTCATGTCGGGCGAGACGAGGACGTGCGCCTCGGGCGTGCGCATCACCTCGAACGAGTCGCCCTGGACACGGATGCGCCCGGGGGCGGCGGCCGTGGGCGCGAGCGGCGACGCGCCCGTCACGGCGAGCGCCCCGGGGCCCGAGCGCAGCCGGCCGTCGAGCCGGATGGCGCCGGCCGAGTCGCCCTGGGCGGTGAGCTGCACGTCGTGGACGACGACGCCGTAGAGCGGCAGGCGCGCCGCGACGTCCTGCAGCTGCATCCCGCCGGTGACGCGCGGCGTGTCCACCGTTCCCGTCAGGCTCGCCGCGAGCGTGAGCCGCCCCGCGAGGCTGTCCACCTGCGGCGCGAGCGCCTCGGCGAAGGAGAGGTCGCTCACCCGGCCGTCGAAGCGTGCGGTCAGGGGCTGCGGCCCGAGGGCGGCGCCCCAGCGGCGATACCCGGGCAGCGCGAGCCGGCCCGCGAGCGCGCCGATCCGCCCGCCGCGCGGATCGGTGATGCCGAGGTCGAGCGTGCCGTGGAGGCCGTCCGCGCCCACCCGCAGCACGAGGCCCGTCGTGTCGAAGACGACGCGCCGCTCGACGCCGTTCTCGAAGTGCGCGAGCGCGAAGCCGCGCGGCGCGACGGTGAGATCGGCGGTGAGCATGCTGTCGCGCGCCACCCGGGCGGTGAGGTCGCCGGCGAGCGCGCCGGTCAGAAGGCTGCCGTAGGGGAGCCGCGCGAAGAGGCTGTCGAGCCGCAGCGTCCCCCGGACCTGCGGCGCCTGCATCGTGCCCTCGACGCCCGCGTGCAGCGCGAGCCGGCCGGCGAGGCTGTCGAAGCCCGGCGCCCAGAGCCGCGCGAAGACGAGCTGCGGGATGGCCGCGTCGGCCGTGAGGGTGAACGGGAGGGTGGCGAGCCGCTGGTCGGTGGAGTGGTACTCGGGCACGGCGAGCGTGGCCTGGAAGGAGGCGAGCCGCGTGCGCGCGGTGTCGCTGATGCCGAGCGCCAGGAGGCCGTGCAGGCCGGCGTCGTTCACGGTGACCCGCAGCGCGCCGCTGTCCACCGCGATCCGGTGCGGCCGGAGATCGAGCTGGTAGTCGTAGAGCCAGCCGCGCGGCACCACGCGGAAGTCGAGGTCGAGCCGGCGGTCGGACCGCACGGTGGAGACGAGCGTCGCGTCCACCGAGCCGCGCGCCACGCGGCCCGCGCCGAGCCAGGCGGCGAGATCCGTCACCGCGAGCCGTCCGTCCACCCGCGGCGCGCCGACGGTGCCGTCCACCCGCGTGGTGAGCGCGATCTTGCCGTCGAGGCTGTCGGCCTGCGGGTAGAAGGCGCGCAGGAAGCCGAGGTTGACGATGGCCCCGTCGAGCCGTGCGGTGACGGCCTGGGTCCGGAGCGCGCGGCCGAGCTCGGTGTAGCCCGGCAGCGCGAGCTCGCCCGCGAGGTTCGCGACCGGCGAGCGGTCGAGCCCGTGCAGCGTGAGCCGCGCGGTCGCGTGCACGCCGTCGGGCGCGGCCCACGCCTCGACGCCCGCGGTGTCGAGCAGGACGCGCTTGGGGCCAGTGTCGGGCTGCACGTGATAGAGGAGCTCGCCGCGGTCGAGCGCGAGCCGGAGCCGCCCGTCGGGCCGGCCCCGGACGGCCGACGCCGCGAGCACCGCGTTGAGGAAGCCCGTGACCGAGGGTCGCGGCGTCACCCGCGCCGATTCCGGCGGCGCCGGCGCCGTCGGCGCCGCGCCGCGCTGCGGCGCGAGCCCGCCGGGCGCGTAGCCCAGACGCGTGGTATCCACCACGATCGAATCCACGGGTGCGGGCGCCGCCGGTGCCGGTGCCGGCGCCGGCTCGGCCGCGGGCGCGGGGCCCGCCGCCGGCGCCGGGCGCCAGAGCGACGCGAACGCCATGGCGGTGGCGAGCGGGAGGCTGTCCACCCGCGAGTCGATGCGCCAGTTCCGCAGGTCGCGCCAGGTGCCGCCGGCGCAGAGCTGCGCGCCGCCCGAGCGCAGGCAGAGCTGGCCGAGCGAGGTGGCGGTGGCCGCGGCTTGGAGCGGCGCGGGCTCGACCAGCCGCCAGGTGCCGACCGTGTCGCCCTGGACGACGACGTCGCTCACCCGGCCGCGCCACGTCTTGCCCTGGAGCCCGCCGTCGAGCGCGAGGTCGGCGCGCGCGTGCGTCCCCGACGCCTCGGCGCTCACGTGGTGGTCGCCGCGGGTGCCGGTGAGCGCGAGGACGAGATGGTCGATCACCTGCGTGCCGACCCGCGCGCGGTCGCCGGTGAGGCGGACGGCGTTGCGGCCGCGCTCGGCCAGCGTGACGTCGGCGCGGCCCGTGAGGCGCGCGAGCGCGTTGGTGCCGTAGGCGAGGTTGCGTCCGGTGACGTCGGCCCGCACGCGCGCCGCCTTCGGCGGCCCCGAGGCGGTGCCGGCGAGGGTGAGGGCGCCCCGCGCCCCCGGCAGCGCGGTCCGCAGGTCGGCCACGGCGAGATGGAAGCGCAGCGCCATGGCGCTGTCGCTCACGGTGCCCGCGGCGAGCGCCCGCGCCGAGCCCCAGCCGGCGTCGAGCTTCGGTACCCGGTACTGCTTGCCGTGGAAGTGCACGTCCGCGGCGCCGCGCAGCGGCTGGCGCCGGAGCGCGCCGAAGAGCGAGTCCACCGTGACTTCGCCGATGGGGCCGATGCTGTCGAGGTAGCCCGCCGTGCGCGCGACCGCGCCGATCGCGCCGGGCCACGCGGTGGTGTCGGCCATCGCGAGCCGCGGCTCGAGGCCCTGCGCCACGAGATCGAGCTTCCAGTGGATCTTCGGATACCAACCCACGACGCCGTGGGTGGCGACGTGCCCGCGCAGGAGGTCGGCGAAGGCCGAGTCGAGGGCGATGCGCTCGAGGTTGCCGCGCCCCACGCCCCGGAGCGCCACCGCCTCCCGGAGCGCAGGCGCCGACACCGTGCCGTGCGCCGAGAGGCGGTAGTCCTTCGCGCGCCCGTTGAGCTGCACCCAGCCGTCGCGCACCTTCACGTCGCCCGGCGCGTCCACCGAGATCCGGTCGGCGACGACGTCGCCCAGGATCACGGTCATCGGGAGGTCGGGCTTCTTCGGCGTCGTCGTGTCGCGCGGCGTCGAGTCGGGGAGCACGACGTGCACGCCGCTCACGTGCAGCCGGTCGATCCGCACCTCGCGCCGGAGGAGCCCGGTGGGCGTCCACTCGAGCCGCACGCTGTCGATCGTCGCCGTGTAGGCCGGCTCCTTCACCCGCACGTTCCAGAGCAGCAGCGGCCCCCGCAGCCGCCCGCCGACACGGCCGATCTGGACCGTGCCCCCGGCGCTCGCGAGCGCGCGGCGGATGAGCGCCTGCGCCACCCGGTCGCTCGAGAGGCCGTACCAGAGGAGCCCCAGCACCACGAGCACCAGCGCGCCCAGGATGCCGAAGATCCAGCGCAGCCGGTGATGCCGGCGCCGCGGGGGCGGTGCCGGCGCGGTTGCCTCGGGCGGGGTGGTCGGCTCGGGCGCGCTCACAGGTCCGGTCCCATCGAGAAGTGGATCCGCCAGCGGCTCGCACCGATCTCGGCGGGCGGGTTCAGCGCGTAGGCGCCGTCGAGGCGGATGAGCCCGATCGGCGAGATCCAGCGCACGCCGAGCCCCGTGCCCTGCTTGAGCGAGAGCGACCAGCCGTTGGTCGCGTTGCCCGCGTCGTAGAACGCCGCGACCGCCCAGCGCGGCAGCACCCGGTAGTCGGCCTCGACGCTGCCGACGAGGAGGTTGGGCCCGCCGATCACGTCGCCGAACTGGTCGCGCGGGCCCAGCGCCTCGTAGCCGTAGCCGCGCACGCTCTGGTCGCCGCCGGCGAAGAAGCGCAGCGTCGGCGGCAGCGAGCGGAAGACGCCGGTGAAGGTGTGCCCCGCCTCGGCCCGCGTGATGAGACGCGTGCGCGCCCCCAGGCTCCGGATGAACTTCCCGCTGAGCCGCGCCTGGAAGAACGTCGCGTTGAAGATGAGGAAGCGATAGCCGCCGGTGAGGTCGAGCCGGGTGCGCAGCCCGTGGGTCGGGAAGATCCGGTTGTCGGCCCGCGTGCGCTCCCAGCTCGCGCCGCCGGTGAGGAGCACCGCCGTGCTCGAGTCCACGCCGATCTGGAAGCCCTCGCGCTGGAAGATGAGGCTGAACGTCTCGCGCAGCCCGAAGCGCCGGCGGCTGAGCCGCGGGCCCACGAGCCAGGTGCGGCTGCTGCTCGTCGACGGGTTGAGCAGCGCGAAGCCCGCCACGAACGACAGCTCGCCCGTCGGGTGCAGGAAGGCGGGGATGGTGTACTGCGTCTGCACGCTCTGCT
Organism: Gemmatimonadales bacterium; assembly: GCA_035760645.1. GTDB lineage: Bacteria > Gemmatimonadota > Gemmatimonadetes > Gemmatimonadales > GWC2-71-9 > DASSTY01. Next base: position 24,442 of record DASTSO010000090.1, on the reverse strand, counting down.
CGATGAGCGAGCCGGTGACGTCCACCTCCGCGTGGTTGCCGTGGCGGTTGAGCCGGCGGAAGGTGGCGCGCAGGGTGCCGCGCGGGCCGGTGTCGGTGCCGTAGCCCACGCCCCCCTCGTAGAGCCGCGGCGGGCGCGGGGTGAGCCGCACCTCGATCGGCACCTCGAGGCTGTCCGTGGCCAGCTCGACGTGCGGCAGCACCTCGACCGCGCTGAAGTAGGGATCCTCCGCCAGGTTCGCCTGGAGCTGCATCAGGGGCCGCTGGCGGAACCAGTCGCCCCGGTGGAAGGGGATGCGGGTCTTCAGGAAGTTCGTGTCGAGGATCGTCTGGTCGAAGGTGACGGCGCCGAAGCGGTAGCGCGGCCCGGTCTCGAAGCGCACCTCGATCGCCGCGGTGTCGGCGAGGGTGTCCACCCGGATCTCGCTCGTGTCGAACGCGGCGGTGAGATAGCCGCTGTCCGAGGCGAGCGTGAGCAGCGCGACCTTGGCCGTGTCGTACGGCAGGCTCCGCAGCGTGTCGCCCGGGCGGAGCGGGAAGGCGTGGGCGAGCGCCTGGAAGGCCGGGTCGGCGGCGCCCGGGCCGCGCAGGTGGATGTTCACCGCCCGCACGACGACCGGCGGGCCCGGATCCACCGCGAAGCGCGCGGTCCAGGTGCCGTCGCCGGGGGTGAGGGTCTTGCGGACGCGCGGGTGATAGAAGCCGAAGGGCTCGAGCGCCTTCGCGATCTCGTCGTCGGCGCCCTCGAAGAGCTGGCGGATGCGGCCCGTCGGCAGCTCGTCGCCCTGGTCGGCGGCGCGCGCCAGGCGCAGCACCGTGCGCACGTTGCGCGCGGCGCCGCCCCGAAGGCCGGTGATCTCGATCTTCACGTTGGCCCGGCCCGGCGGCGCGGGCGCCGCCGGCGGCGCCGTCTGCGCCGCCGCGCCCGCCGCGAGCGCCTGGGCCCGGAGCGGAGCGGCCGGGAGCAGGAGCAGCGCCGCTCCGCCGAGGCCGCCGAGGATGCGGGCCGCGAGCTTCTTCATAGCGTCACGCTAGAGCGGCGGACCGCGCGCCGGCGAGGTCGCGCGTCACATTGACGAGCCGAGCGCCCCGGCCCGCGTTAAGTTGGCCGGAGGACTCTCCGGGGAGGATGCATGCGGGTGCTGGCGGCGGACGTGGGAGGGACCAACGCGCGGCTCGCGATCGCGACGGTGGACGCGGCGGGGCGGGTGCGCGAGGAGCGCGCGGCCGAGTTCCGGAGCCCCGACTACGCGGGCCTCGTGCCGATCGCGCGGGAGTTTCTCGCCGCCGGCGGCGAGCGGCCCGAGCGCGCCTGCTTCGCCGTGGCGGGCCCGGTGCGCGACGGCGAGTGCCGGGCCACCAACCTCCCCTGGCACGTGCGCGCCGCCGAGCTCGCCGAGGCCACCGGCATCGCCGACGCGCAGCTCATCAACGACTTCCTCGCCGTCGGCTTCGGCCTCGGCGCGCTCGCGCCCGGCGCCTTCGAGACGCTCCAGCCGGGCCGCCCCGTCGCGCACGCCCCCGTCGCCTACCTCGGCGCCGGCACCGGGCTCGGCATGGGCCTCGTCGTCTTCGAGGGGAACCGGCCGCGGGTCCTCCCGAGCGAGGGCGGCCACGCGAGCTTCGCCCCCGAGACCGAGCGCGAGGCGGGCCTCCTCGCCTTCCTGCGCGCCGAGCTGGGCGGCGGGCACGTCTCCGCCGAGCGGGTGCTCTCGGGCGCGGGGCTCCACGCCGTCTACCGGTATCTCGCCGCGACCGGCGGGATGGCCGAGGCCGACGCCGTGCGCGCCGCGATCGCGGCGGAGGACCCGGCCGCCGCCGTCGGCCGCCACGCCCTCGCCGGCGACCCGCTCGCCGCCGCCGCGCTCGACCTCTTCCTCACCGTCTACGGCGCCGCCGCCGGCAACCTCGCGCTCACCACGCTCTGCTACGGCGGGCTCTACGTCGCCGGCGGCATCGCCCCGCGCATCGTCGAGGCGCTCCGCACCGGTCCCTTCCTCGCCGCCTTCCACGCCAAGGGCCGGCTCGCTCCGCTGCTCGAGCAGGTGCCGGTGCACGTCGTGACCGATCCCGGCGTCGGCCTGCTGGGCGCGGCGGTGGCCGCCTGGGCGGGGAGCTAGAACCCGAAGACCCGCTTCAGGAAGCCGCCCACCCGGTCGATCAGCGAGCCCCGGTGCTCCGGGCAGGTCTCCGTCGGCTCGGTGCCCTCCTTGAACCACTCGCGCTGGGTGAGGGGACAGTACTGCGTGGCGAGGAGGCCGTTGAGGGCGTCCACCTCGCGCATCACCAGGCCGGGGGGCGGCTCCCAGCCCTTCGTCGCGGGCTCGCGCTTCGCCCAGCCGCGCAGGTAGAAGCTCGCCCACGCCGGCGCCGCCAGGCGGCCGCCGGTGGCCTGGCGCGCGATCGGGCGCGGCTGGTCGTAGCCGAACCACACCCCGGCCACGAGCGAGGGCGTGTAGCCGACGAACCAGACGTCGGTGCCGTCGTTGGTCGTCCCCGTCTTGCCGGCCACGGCACCCGTGACCCCCGCGTCGCGCACCGCGCGGCCGGTGCCCTGGTCCACCACCGACTCGAGCATCGAGGTGAGCTGGAACGCCTCGCGCGGGTCCATCACGCGGGGCGGCGTCGGCAGCTTGCGCTCCCAGAGCACGCTGCCGTCGGCCGCGGCGATCCGCCGCACGAGCGAGGGCCGCACCCGGAAGCCGCCGTTGGCGAACGGCGCGTACGCCGCGACCAGCTCGAGCGGCGTCACCGCCGCGCTCCCCAGCGCGAGCGACGGCACCGGCGGGAGCGGGCTCGCGATCCCCGCTTCGCGCGCGAAGCCCGCCACCCGCTCGAGGCCGACGTCGAGCCCGACCCGCACCGTGGCGACGTTGGCCGAGCGCATGAGCGCGCGCCGGAGCGGGGTGCGGCCGGCGTAGGTGCCGTCGTAGTTCGCGGGGCGCCAGATGGTGCCGTCCGCCTCGGGCACCTCGACGGGCTCGTCGTCCACCAGCGTGCCCGGGGTGTAGCCGCGGTGCAGCGCCACGGCGTAGACGAACGGCTTGAACGTCGAGCCCGGCTGCCGCCGCGCGGCGAGCGCGCGGTTGAAGCCGCCCGGCGCGTAGCGCCGCGCGCCGACCAGCGCGCGGATCTCGCCCGAGAGGGGATCGAGCGCCACCAGTGCGCCCTCGAGCGGCGGCGTCTTCCGCCCGGTCGCGCCGCTCGCGCGCTCGATCGCCGCGGCCTGGGTGCGCACGGCCCGCTCGGCCGCCGCCTGCGCGGTCGCGTCGAGCGTGGTGTAGACGGTGACGTCGCCCTCGAGCTCGCGGTCGCCCAGGACGGAATCGACGAAGGCGCGCACCGGGTCGAGCGCGTAGGTGGTGTCGAGCCGCGGCTGCCAGGAACGCGCCGAGAGGCCGAGGGGCGCGCGGCTCGCCGCCTGGGCCTGCGCCGGGGTGATGTAGCCCTGGTCCCGCATGAGCGCGAGGACGAGGTTGCGCCGTCGGAGCGCGCGGTCGGGGTGCCGCCGCGGCGCGTAGCCCGCCGGACTCTTCGGCAGTGCCGCGAGCGTCGCCGCCTGCGCGAGCGTGAGCTCGGCGACGTCCTTGCCGAAGAGGTCGCGGCTCGCCGCCTCGACGCCGTAGGTGCCGTTGCCGAGATAGATGACGTTGAGGTAGAGCTCGAGGATGCGCTGCTTGCCGAGGCTCGCCTCGAGCCGCCGGGCGAGCCGCACCTCGATCAGCTTCCGGCCGAACGAGCGCTCGCTCGCGAGCTCGGGAAAGAAGGCGCTGCGCACGACCTGCATGGTGATCGTGCTGAAGCCCTCGCGCACGTCGAGGTGCGTCAGGTTGCGCCAGAGCGCGCGCAGGGCGCCGCGCCAGTCGACGCCGTGGTGCGCGTAGAAGCGGCGGTCCTCGGTCGCGATGAACGCCGCGCGCACCGTCTTCGGTACCCGCTCGAGCGGGACGTTGAGGCGGCGCACGTAGGTGAGCCGGCCCAGCATCGCGCCCGAGCGGTCGAGCACGCGGCTCCCCTCGCTCGGCCGGAACCGCTGGATCTCGGCCACCGAGGGGCAGCCGCGGAAGCCGCAGCTCGCCGTCCACGCCACCGTCCAGAGCGCGAGGAGGGCGAGCGCGACGAGCGCGGCGGACGCCCAGTGGCGCCGCGCCGCGCTGAGAAGAGGCCGGAGGCGCTCGGGGAGCTTCAGCGGCCGGTCATGCCGCCGGTCGTGCCGCCCGGCATGCGACCGGTCGAGCCCATGCCGGCGCCGGCGCCGGTCGCGCTCGCGTGGGTGTGGTGCTGGTGCCAGACGTCGTCGATCGTCTGCGAGACCTGGCCCAGGACGCTCTCGTTGACCGGCAGCCCCTCGTCGCGCAGGAAGCGCAGCGTGACCGACGGGATGAGGTTCTGCAGGTCCATCGTGACCTTCGCCCAGTCCGACAGGTGCCGCTGCGCCAGCGTCGCCACTTCCTGGTCGCCCAGGGAGAGGGCGGTGGTGTGCAGCATGACGTAGCCGATCGTGGCGAGGCTCGCCGCCGAGAAGTCGTCGCGCAGGCTCTTCGGCGCGCCCTCGTTGCGCACGATGTTCACCGCCGAGGCGCCGAGGCCGAGGAGGGCGGAGCCGGCCTTCTTGATGGCCTCGGCGACGCCCTGGGCGCCGCGCGCGTTGCTGAGCCCCTCGAGCGCCGAGATGTGGAACTCCACGGAGCTCTGGATCCGCTCGAGCTCGCTCGAGACCTCGGGGTAGTCCTTGCGATAGTCGCTGATCTGGCCGTCGAGCGCCTGCTTGATGTGCCGCTCGAGCGACAGCATGTCGGTCACGTAGCTGTTGACCGCTTCCTTCGGGTCCTTCGACGTCATGGTGCCTCCTCGGTCGATACCTGCGGGTGGCGCCGGCGCGAGCCCCTCACGCGGAGGGGCCGGCCTTGCGACCACGGATCGGCGATTGCTCCCGTACTCCCGTCTTTCGCGGAGTGCCACAGTGGGCCAAACCGCCGGTCCGGGCGGTGAGGACGGTCACAGGCCGCCGCGGGCCCGCTCGAGTGCGGCGATCTCGTCCTGGTGGTAGGCGCGGAGCTGGCGGGCCGCGGCGCGCACCGGGCGCCGCTCGAGGCGGGGGAGGAGGCTGTCGACGAAGGCGAGCGTCGCGCGGTGCCGCGCGAGGAGGTGGTCGTAGAGCGCGCGCTCGTAGGCCGGGCCGTCGAGCCGCCGCAGCGAGTCGGCGGCGTGGCGGTCGTCCTCGGCGACCACCGGCTCGTAGCGCTCGCGGAACTCGCCGCGCAGCAGCGCCTCGACCCGCTGCTCGGCGCGGTCGTCGCGGCGGTCGCGCCGCCAGGCGAGGCCGCGCACGCCGGTGAGCCGGCCCGGCTGCCACGACTGGCCCACCAGGTAGTCGAGCCCGGCGTACTGGTCGGCCATGCGCTCGAGGAAGAAGCGGTCGGGGGCGCGCGCGGCGAGGGCGGCGAGACTCTCCGCGCCGATCCCGGTGCGGTCGCTCCCCCAGACCACCGTGTCGCCCCCGCCGGGGCGCTCGACCGCGCGGCCCGGCGGCGCGTCGTCCTCCGCGGGGCCGCAGGCCGCGGCGCCGACGCCCGCCAGCGCGCCGGCCAGCGCCGCCGCGAGGCGCAGCGCGCGCCCCCGGCCCCGGCTCACAGGAGCGTCCCCCGCAGCACCAGCACCGCGGCGGTGAAGTAGATGACGAGCCCCGTGACGTCCACCAGCGTCGCGACGAAGGGCGCCGACGCGCTCGCCGGGTCGAAGCCCAGGCGGCGCAGGAGGAAGGGGAGCATCGAGCCGGCGAGCGAGCCGAAGGTGACGACCCCGACGAGCGCCGTGCCCACCGTGAGGGCGATGCGCTCCCAGTGCGGCCCGTAGTCGTAGAGCCCGAGCTGCTGCCAGAGCGAGATGCGCACGATGCCGATCACGCCGAGGATGGCGCCGAGGGTGAGCCCCGCCGGCAGCTCGCGCAGCGCGATGCGCCACCAGTCGCGCAGCCGCACCTCGCGCAGCGCGAGCGCGCGGATGATGAGCGAGGTGGCCTGGCTCCCGGAGTTGCCGCCCGAGCTCATGATGAGCGGGATGAAGAGCGTGAGCACCACCGCCTGGGCGAGCTCGCCCTCGAAGTGCTGCATCGCGGTGGCGGTGAGCATCTCGCTGAGGAAGAGCGCGCAGAGCCAGCCGGCGCGCTTGCGGATCATGGCCGGGAAGCCGATCTCCATGTACGGCTCGTCCAGCGCCTCCATGCCGCCGAACTTCTGCACGTCCTCGCTCTGCTCGGCCACCAGGGCGTCGATGACGTCGTCCACCGTGACGATGCCCAGCAGCCGGCGCTGGCGGTCCACCACCGGCAGGGCGAGCAGGTTGTACTTCCCGATGAGCCGCGCCACCTCCTCGCGGTCGGCGGTGGGCTCGACGGTGAGCACCCGGCGGGTGTGGCCCACCTCGACGACGCGCTGGTCGGGCGCGGCGAGCAGGAGCTCGCGCAGCGAGACGACGTGCAGCAGCGTGTGGGTGTCGGGGTCGGTGACGTAGACGGCGTAGACCGTCTCCTTCGCCGCCGCCACCCGGCGGAGGTAGCCCAGCGTCTCGGCCGCCGTCGCGTTCGGGGGGACGCTCGCGTACTCCGTCGTCATGATGCCGCCGGCCGTGTCGGGCCGGTAGCGCAGCAGCAGCCGCAGCGTCTCCTGCGTCGCCGGCGAGAGCACGGCGAGCAGCCGGTCGCGCTGGGGCGCCTCGAGCTCGCGGAAGAGGTCGGCCTGCTGGTCGGCCGACATCGCCTCGATGAGCGCCTGCACCGCCTCGTCCGGCATCTCCTGCACGATCTCGGCGCGGCGGCCCATCAGCTCCGGCTCGTCGAACACCTCCACCGCCGTGGCGAACGGCAGCGCCGCCATGACCCGCGCCGCCGCCGGCGGCTCGAGCTGGTCGAGCGCCTCGGCGATGTCCGCGGCCGGCATCCCGCCCACCACCTCGGCGAACTCCTCCGGATCGGCGTGCACCAGATAGAGGAGCTCCGGGCTCGAGACGATGGCGTCGTCGGGCTCGCGGGCCGGCTCGTCGTCGATCAGCGGTTCGGTCACGGCCGCTCCTCGCGCGGAGAGGGTTTCGGAGGCTGGCCGCCAAGCTAACCCCCGGTGCCACACGGGGCAAACGCTCCGCGACCCCGCCGCGTGGGACGCCTCCCACGCCCGCTCCGTGACCGGTCGCACGGAGCCCCGGGGCCGGCCGGCGCCAGATTGGCGCAGCAGACACGGCCCCGACTCCGGGCCGCATCGCTGGACGTAGCGCGGGTCGAATCGCAGCAGGCTCGGCAGGACGAACTCACCCACTCGGGAGGTGGACGTGCGCAAGCTCACTCTGGTCGCCGCGATCGCGGCGGTGGTCGCCACGGCGGCCTGCAAGAAGACGGGCGAGGGGGAGTACGAGGTGGAGAAGCCGGTGGTGGGCACCCAGACCGACACGGTGAACACCCCGTCGGTGGACGTGAACACGAAGACCGACACGATCACCACGCCGAAGGTCACCACCCAGAAGACCGAGGTGAAGGTGCCCGACGTGGACGTGAAGAGCGCCGACGAGAACAAGAAGAAGTAGGCGCGACCGAGCGTGCCTTTCGCCACGCGCCGGGGTGCCGCGGTCCGTTGCGGCACCCCGGCGCGTGTTATCATTGAGCCCATGACCTTCCATCCCGAGCAGCGCCGGGCCACCGCCGCCCTCCTCACCGACCTCGGCTGGTGCCAGGGCACCCTGCACCTGCCGCCGATGCAGAGCCTGATGGACTTCCTCAACTCCGGCTCGCCCATCGTCAAGCTCACCCGCGCCCGGGTGCCCTCGCCGCCGGAGCCGTTCGCCTTCGTCGCCGTGCGGCGCGAGGCGATCCACCTCGTCGCCCCCACGATGGACGAGCTGGTCGAGACGCCGGGCGCCATCGGCCACACCACGCCGCGCGACGTCGTGGTGCTGCTCGACGCCGGCCGGGTCACGGGCCGCCTCGAGGTGCTGCGCAACCTGCGCGTCTCCGACTTCCTGCGGCAGCAGATGGGCCTCGTCGCCCTGCGCGAGGCGACCTTCACCCCGCACGACGCGACCGATCCCGCGGCGACGCGCCGCTTCCCCGTCGCCCTCGTCAACCTCGCCCGCGCCACCGGCGTGGCGCAGACCAGCGGCAACGGCAACTGACATGACCTGATCCGCAGCCGAAGGACCCCATGACCATCGCCTCCGTCAACCCCGCCACCGGCGAGACCCTCCGCACCTTCGCCCCGCTCACCGACGCCGAGCTCGACGCGCGCCTCGAGCGCGCCGCCCGCGCCTTCCAGTTCTACCGCCACACCACCTTCGACGAGCGCCGCACCTGGCTCGCGCGCGCCGCCGAGCTGCTCGAGGCGGAGGCCGAGGCGTGGGGCGCGATCATGACGCTCGAGATGGGCAAGCCCATCGCCTCGGCGGTGCAGGAGGCGCGGAAGTGCGCCCGCGCCTGCCGCTACTACGTCGAGCACGGCGAGGCGCTCCTCGCCGACGAGCCGGTGGCCACCGAGGCGCGCGCGAGCTGGATCCGCTACGAGCCGCTCGGCCCCGTGCTCGCCGTGATGCCGTGGAACTTCCCCTTCTGGCAGGTGGTGCGCTTCGCCGCCCCCGCGCTCATGGCCGGCAACGTCGGCCTCCTCAAGCACGCCTCCAACGTCCCGCGCTGCGCGCTGGCGCTCGAGGACCTCTTCCGCCGCGCCGGCTTCCCGGAGGACGCCTTCCAGGCGCTCCTGGTCGAGTCCGACATGGTGGCGCGCATCCTCGACGACCCGCGCGTCGCGGCCGCCACCCTCACCGGCAGCACCCGCGCCGGCAGCGCCGTGGCCGAGCGGGCGGGGAAGCGCCTCAAGCCCAGCGTGATGGAGCTGGGCGGCAGCGACCCCTACGTCGTGCTGCCGAGCGCCGACGTCGCTACGGCCGCCGCCACGGCGGTCCAGGCGCGCGTCGTCAACAACGGCCAGAGCTGCATCGCCGCCAAGCGCTTCATCGTGCACGCGGCGGTGTGGGAGGAGTTCTGCACCCGCTTCGTCGAGGCGATGCGCGCGCTGCGGGTGGGCGACCCGATGGACCCCGCCACCGACGTCGGCCCCCTCGCCTCCGCCGCCCAGCGCGACGGCGTGGCGCGCCAGGTGGACTCCGCCGTGACCGCCGGCGCGCGCCTCCTCCTCGGCGGCCGCCCGCTCGAGGGGCGCGGCTGGTTCTATCCGCCCACCGTGCTCACCGACGTCGGGCCCGACTCGCCGATCTACCGCGACGAGGTCTTCGGCCCCGTCGCCCTCCTCTTCCGCGTCCCCGACCTCGACGCCGCCATCCGGCTCGCCAACGACACCCCCTTCGGCCTCGGCGCCAGCGCCTGGACCCGCGACGCGGCCGAGCAGCGCCGCCTCGTGGCCGAGCTCGAGGCGGGGATGGTCTACCTCAACTCGATGGTCGTCTCCGACCCCCGCCTCCCCTTCGGCGGCATCAAGGAGTCCGGCTACGGCCGCGAGCTGGGGCCGCAGGGGATCCGGGGGTTCGTGAACGTGAAGACGGTCTGGGTCGGAGCGTGACCTGCGTCGCAGCCCCTCCCCCGCCCGCCGGGCCATTTATCGAGCGCCAGTGGGCTCACAGGATCCGTGCACCAGGGGAGGAGCTATGACGAGGGCGACGCTGATGGGGGCGGTGGCAGTGGCGATGGTCGCGGTCGGGGGCGGGGTGACGGCCTGCTCGACCGGGACGGCGGTGGCGGCCGGGGCGGGCGCCGTGGGGGCGCTCTACTGGACCGGTCGGCAGTCGCAGGCCACGGCACAGGGGACGTTGGCGCAGCTCGCCGAGCGCTCGCGGCAGGTGATGACGGAGATGAACATCACCCCGACGAACACCGAGGGCTCGCCGACCGGCAGCGAGTACGAGATGCACGGCAAGCTGAACGACATGGACATCACGATCGAGCTGAAGGACAAGGGCTCGAACCAGACCCAGGTCGAGGTCACCGCGAAGAAGAGCGAAGTGAACTACGAGCGCGGCACCTCGGAGCAGATCCTCTCGGCGATCCTCGCCAAGAGCGGCAGCAGCACCGACGCGGCGGGCGGCACGAGCAGCAGCACCGGCAGCAGCACCAGCACCGGGGCGAACTTCAACGCCGGCAGCACCACCACGGCCACCCCGCCGGCCACGAGCGGCTACCAGCCGATGCGGTCCGACAGCACCACCGTCACGCGCACCGACTCGAGCGGCGTCGCGGGCACGACGACGACCGACTCGATGCACCTGCGGACGATGGACTCGACGCACATGCAGACGACCACCACCGACTCGACGCACGTCACGCGCACCGACACCACGGGCGCGCCGCAGCGCTGAGCGGCGCCGGGCAGGGCGACGACGCCCCGGTCACGCGACCGGGGCGTCGTCGTGCCGGCGCCGGCGGACCAGCAGCAAGGAGGCGAAGATGCGGAACCGGAACGGAACGCGGCGCGCGACGGGCGCGCTCCGGATGGCGCTCGCCGCGCTCGGCACGCTCGGCACGCTCGCCGCGCTCGGCACGGGCGGCTGCGTCGCCGCGGCGGCGGCCGGCGCGGGCGCGGCGGGCGCGACCTACATGAGCAACGCCGGCGTGCAGGGCAGCGTGAACGGCTCGCTCGACCAGGCGGTGTCCCAGGCGCGCACGGCGATGGAGGGGATGAGCATCCAGATCTCCAGCGTCGAGGACATGAACAGCAGCGAGCACCGCGCGCTCCACGGCAAGCTCGGCGACAAGGACGTGGACGTGAACCTCACGCGCGTCACCGACGACCAGACCCGCGTGGACGTCAACGTGAAGACCAACCTCGTCGCGCACGACAACGACACCGCGCGCCAGGTGCTCCAGCGGATCATCGAGGGGAAGTAGCGGGCCCGCGCGGCCCGCGATAGAATCCGTCCTGCTCCTGGCGCGTCGGCCTTGAAAGGCCGGCTCGGCGGGGCGCCCTGAGAGGGCGCTCGGCTCCGGTGCGCTTCGGAAGCCCTCGGGCCCAGCCCGGGGGAGCCCGAACGGCCATCGGCGCCGAGGCTGCTGTCGGCAGCCCCCGCCGAGCCGGCCTTTCAAGGCCGCGCCAGTCCTGTCGATTTCCCGCCCCCCCGTTCGACGTAGTGGTAGAGCCCCCGCCGGCGCCGCCCCGCGGCGCCCGCGGGTGGAGCTCCGAACCCTCACCACCGCAAGGAGATGGCGATGCGCGTCATGGTCATGGTCCGGGCCGACCGGGACACCGAGGCCGGAGTGATGCCGAAGCAGGAGCTGCTGGAGGCGATGGGCCGCTACAACGAGGAGCTGGTGAAGGCCGGCGTCATGCTGGCCGGCGAGGGCCTCAAGCCGAGCTCGGCGGGGGCGCGGGTCGTGTTCTCGGGCGCGCAGCGCACCGTGGTGGACGGCCCCTTCGCCGAGACGAAGGAGCTGATCGCCGGCTTCTGGCTCTGGCAGGTCAAGTCGCTCGACGAGGCGGTCGAGTGGGCGAAGCGCTGCCCCAACCCCACGGGCGCGGAGTCGGTGCTCGAGATCCGGCCGGTCTTCGAGGCCGAGGATTTCGGCGACGAGTTCACGCCCGAGCTCCGGGAGCAGGAGGAGCGGCTCCGCGCCCAGGTCGCCGCCCGCCAGTGAACCGTCACCTCCGAGGAGACCGGACCATGCGTTATCTCTCGATCTTCAAGGCCGTCGAGCGCGCCACCCCGCCCACGCAGGAGGAGATGGAGGCGATGGGCAGGCTCATCGAGGAGTTCTCGGCCAAGGGCGTGCTGCTCGCCACCGAGGGCTGCCTGCCGAGCGCCCTCGGCTTCCGCGTCCGTCGCGACGGCGGCACGGTGACGGTGACCGACGGGCCGTTCACCGAGGCGAAGGAGGTGCTCGGCGGCTTCGCGATCCTCGCCGCGGCGTCGAAGGAGGAGGCGCTCGCCCTCACCCGCCGCTTCCTCGAGGTCGCCGGCGACGGCGAGTGCGAGGTGCGGCAGCTCTACGAGGCGCCCGCGCTCGGCGAGGCGGATTGCGCGAAGCTCAGCGCCGAGGCCGCCCCGGCGCAGTGAGCACGGCGGACGCGCACCGCGACGCGCACCGCGCGATCGAGGCGGTCTGGCGGATCGAGTCGGCGAAGCTCATCGCCGGGCTCGCGCGCCTGGTGCGCGACGTCGGGCTCGCCGAGGACCTGGCGCAGGACGCGCTGGTCGTGGCGCTCGAGAAGTGGCCCGAGTCGGGCGTCCCGGCGAACCCGGGCGCCTGGCTCATGGCCGTCGCCAAGCGGCGCGCGATCGACGCGCTCCGGCGCGACACGCGCCTCGAGCGCAAGCACGCCGAGCTCGGTGTCGAGCTCGAGGCGCTCGAGCGCACCGCGCCCGACCTCGACACGGCGCTCGACGATCCCGTCGGCGACGACCTCCTGCGCCTCGTCTTCACCTGCTGCCACCCCGTGCTCTCGACCGAGGCGCGGGTGGCGCTCACGCTGCGGCTCCTCGGCGGGCTCACCACCGAGGAGATCGCGCGCGCCTTCCTCGTCCCCACCGCCACCATCGCGCAGCGGATCGTGCGCGCCAAGCGCACGCTCGCCGAGGCGCGGGTGCCGTTCGAGGTGCCGCGCGGCGCCGAGCTCGCGGCCCGCCTCGCCTCGGTGCTGCAGGTGATCTATCTCGTCTTCAACGAGGGCTACACCGCGAGCGCCGGCGACGACTGGGTGCGTCCCGCGCTCTGCGAGGACGCGCTGCGGCTGGGCCGCATCCTCGCCGGGCTCGCCGTGGAGGAGCCCGAGGTGCACGGGCTCGTGGCGCTGATGGAGATCCAGGCCTCGCGGCTGCGCGCCCGCGTCGGGCCCGGCGGCGAGCCGGTGCTCCTCCTCGACCAGGACCGCGGGCGCTGGGACCAGCTGCTCATCCGCCGCGGGCTCGCCGCCCTCGCGCGCGCCGAGGCCCTGGCCGGCGCGCGCCGCGAGGCGCTCGGCCCCTACGCCCTCCAGGCCGCGATTGCCGCCTGCCACGCCCGCGCCCGCACGCCCGCGGAGACCGACTGGCCCCGCATCGCCGCGCTCTACGACGCGCTCGCCGAGGCGGCGCCGTCGCCCGTCGTCGAGCTCAACCGCGCCGTCGCGCTCGCGATGGCGTTCGGGCCCGCGGCGGGGCTCGCCGTGGTGGACGGGCTCGCCTCGGAGAAGGCGCTCGCGAGCTATCATCTCCTCCCCGCCGTGCGCGCCGACTTCCTCCTCAAGCTGGGCCGCGGCGCCGAGGCGCGCGCCGAGCTCGAGCGCGCCGCGGCGCTCGCCGGGAACGCCCGCGAGCGCGCGCTGCTCCTCGCCCGCGCGGCGGCCGTGCCGCTCAGCGCAGCCGCAGGACCTGAATGACCCGATCCTCGTACACCGTCTCGGCGTAGTCGCGCAGGAAGACGGGCGAGCGGATCGCGAACCGGGCGGGGTCGAGGTCGGTGCGCGTCTTGTCCCACGCCAGATGGGTGACCCCGGCCGCGCGCAGCCGGCGCCACGCCTCGGCCTCCGCGCCGGGCGCGCTCCGCCACACCCCCGGCCTGGCGCACTCGGAGTAGTCCATCATCGCGTCCTGGCGCATGTAGTACTGCGCCGCCTCCCCGAACCACACCACCCGTCCCGTCGCCGGCACGTGCGCGTCGATCCAGCGCGCCGCGGGATAGCTCTCGAGCCACGTGCGCATGTAGCGATCCACCGGCCGCAGTCCCAGCGCGGTGAGCAGCGGCGTGGGCCGGACGTTGTGCACGACGTTCGGGATCCACCCCAGCCGCCAGTCGGCGAAGGTGACGAGCGGCGGCACCTGGACCAGGAGCACCAGCACGACGAGCGCCTGCACCAGCGTCCACGCCCGCCGCCACGCGAGCGCGCGCAGCAGCGCGCCCAGGGCGGCGAGCCCGCCGGCGGCGACGACCGCCGCCACCGGGACGATCGGCACGAGGAAGCGCGTCTGGAACGACCCGAACGGGCTCGCCCAGACGAGGACGTAGGCGAGCGTGAGCAGCGCGAGGAGCCGCACTCCCCCCGAGAGCCGCCGCCAGAGGAGCGCGGCGGGCGGGAGGAAGAGGAGCCCGGCGGGGCCCACCGAGCCCGCGAAGCGCATGTCGTCCCAGGTCATGCGCCACGGGAGGGTGAGGAGCACGGGCCAGCTCCGCCCGTCGCCGAAGCGGCGCATCACGGCGTTCCACGCCGCGTCCTGCGCCGCGTCCCAGCGCCACATCGGCACGCCGAGCCGCGCGAGCACGCCGTAGAACATCGGGAAGAGCGGGTTGCCCGTGAGCGCCCAGGCGCGCGCGTACCACGGCGCCGCCACCGCGAGCGCCGGCAGCACGAGCCGGACGACGTCGGCGACCCGGGTGCGCAGCGGCCGCGCCGCGCCCGCCGTCGCCGCCGGCGCGACGAGGAGGTACGCCGCGAGCGGCGCGAGGACCAGGAAGGCGAGGTGCTTCGTCGCGAGCGCGAGGCCGAGGAGGAGGCCGGCGAGCCCGAGCAGCGCGGGCCGGCGCGTGCGCCGCCACTCGAGGACGAGCGCCGCGGCGAGGGTGCAGGCGAGCGCGAGCTGGAGCTCGACGTACGCCGTGGTCATCTCCCACAGGTAGGTCGGCGCGAGCAGCGCGAGCGCGGCCGCCGGCAGCGCCCAGCGGCGGCCCACGTGCCGCGCGGCGAGCCATGCGGCCGCGACCGCGGCGAGCAGGCCCAGCGCGTAGTGCAGGAGCTTCGCCGCCGGCGCGAGGCCGGCGGCGAGCGGGTAGGCGTAGAGCAGCTCGAGCTGGTGCGGATAGGGCGCGATGTGCTCGCAGGGCAGCGGCAGGAAGCGGCCTGCCGCGAGATAGCGCGCCGGGAAGCCCAGGTGGTACCAGAGGGCGTCGTACTCGATCTCGGGGAGCACCGCGCCCACGAGCGCGCCGGCGAGCGCGAGCAGCATGAGCGCCGCCGCCCAGCGCGCGAGCGGCGCGGCGAGGAGCGCGGGGCGGCGCCCGCGCGCCCGGCGCCACCCGCGGCGCGCGGCGCGCGCCTCGGCGGGGAGGCGCCGCGCCGCGCGCGCGACGCCGGCGAGCGCGACGAGCGCGAGCGCCCACGGGCGCAGCCAGCCCGCGAGCGCGAGCGCGAAGGCGGCGTAGCTGAGCGCGCCCATGCCGAGGGCGACGGCCACGAGCGGCGCGAGGCCGCGCGGCGCGCGCGCGCGCGCGAGGAGCCCGCCCGCGAGCCCGTAGCCCCAGCCCGCGCTCGCGACCAGCAGGAGCGCGGCGAGGCCGACGGCGAGGAGCGCCGTCAGCGGGTAACCCGGACCCATAGCGTGCCGAGGAAGTACCAGACGGCCGTGGCGAGAAGCCAGGCGAGGGCGAGGCGCGCGACGAGCCGGTCCCGCCGCGCGGGCGCGGGCATCAGGCGGGCGCGGCCCCGCCTGTGGAGCGGAGCGCGGTGGGGTCGAAGTACCACGGCGCCGCGCCGCGGCGCGCGTCGTCGGCGTGCCACGCGGCGGCGAGCGCGGGGCCGAGGCGCAGGATCAGCTCCTCCGCGACCCACGGCCGCAGCGGCGCGCTCGTGGGCCCCGGGAGCCGGACGACCCCGACCGGGCGGCCGTGCAGCGTGACCACCAGCTCGCTCGGCACGTCCACCGGAATGGCGTCGGGCAGCGCCTCCGGGAGCCCGGCACCCACCTCGAGCGTCGCGCGCGGGAGCGGCGGGAGCGCGGCGCGCCAGCGCGCCAGCGCGCGCCACGAGCCCAGCGCGTCGCGCACGCCGCGCCAGTAGGCGTAGTTGCGGGCGAGCTTGAAGACGCGGAACCAGCGCCGCCGCAGTCGCCGCCGCTCGAGCCCGGGGAGCAGGGCGACGAGCGCGCCCACGAGGAGATCGCCGAGCCGGGGAGCCGCGAGCGCGACGCGCGCGAGGAGCGCCGTCTGCAGCGGCAGCGGCTGCGCGAGCCGCAGCCCCGCGGCCAGCTCGGGGTGCTTCGCGGCGAGCAGGAGGTCGCCGTGTGCCTCCTGGCGGGTGTTGCGCAGCACCTTGGCGACGTCGCCCGCGTGGTGGTGCTCGGCCCGCGCCGCCGGGGCGGCGACGAAGCGCGCGCCCTGGCGCAGCAGGCGCCAGCCCAGCTCGTAGTCCTCGCCGCCGTAGCCGGTGAAGCCGGCGTCGTAGCCGCCCGCGCGCTCGAACGCGGCGCGCGGGAGCGAGACGTTGCCGGCGCAGAAGTCGCGCATCGCCGGCCGATGCCCGGGCGCGGCGCGCTCGCGGAAGAGATCCTCCCACCAGGCCCACGCCGCGAACGGATAGAGCCCGTGGCGCGGCGCGCGCACGAAAGGCGCGTCGCCCAGGACGACGCGCACCTCGCCGGGGGCGGCCGCCGCGTGCTCGGCGAGATGCGCCGCCACCAGCCCCGGGTCGGGCGCCATGTCGTCGTCCACGAAGAGGACGACCGGCGCGCCCGCGCGCGCGGCGCCGGCGTTGCGTCCCGCCGCCTGACCCTGCCGCGGCCGCTGCACCACCCAGTCGAGGCGGGGCAGCCGGCCGCTCGCGCGCCACTCCGCGAGCAGCGCCTCGGAGTCGTCGGTCGGGTCGTCGAGGACGACGATCACCTCGAGCTCCTCCGCCGGCACCGTCTGCCGCGCGAGCCCCTCGAGCACCCGCGCGAGCGGCGCGCGGCGGTTGCGGCTCGGCACCACCACCGTGCAGCGCGGCGCCGCGCTCATGCCCCGGCCTCCTCGGGCGCGAGGGCGAGCGGGCCGAGCGCGCGCTCGCGCGCGCGGCTCGCGCGGTAGGCGCCCGGGCCCTGGAAGATGCCGAGCAGGTAGGGCACGAGGAGGTCGAGCGGCAGGCGCCCCGGCCGGCGCAGCAGCGCCGCGGCGAGCTTGCGCGCGTGGTCGTGCAGGAACCACGACCAGCCGACGCCGAGCGCGGTGCGGTCGCCGTGCTCGACGAGCACGCGGGTGAGGAAGGCGTAGCCGCCGATGCTGTAGTCGCGCAGCGTGCGCCGCAGCGACTCGCGGTCGCGGCGGTGGCGGTGCCAGACGAGCGCCTCGGGGGTGTAGGCGATGCGCCACCCGTCGGCGAGCAGCAGGTAGAAGGCGTAGGTGTCACCGCCGGTGCGGGCGACGGTGCCGCAGTCGAGCTCGGCCTCGAAGAGCCGCAGCGCGCGCACGAGCGCGCGCCGCACCGCCATGTTCGCCCCCGCACCCACCCGGCCCGCCTCGGCGGGCTGCGTGTTGTAGAGCTCGAAGGTCCACGGCTCGAAGCCGCGGCCGAAGCCGCCGTAGTCCTCGAACAGCTCCTGCGCCTCGGTCTCCAGCTCGAGCGGGAGCGCGGGACCCGTCACCGCCGCCACGCGCGGGTCGGCGAACGGGGCGAGCACCGCGCGCACCCAGCCGCGGTCCACCACGACGTCGTCGTCGGTGTAGACGACGATCTCGCCGCGGGCGAGCTCGGCGCCGCGGGTGCGGGCCCAGTTGAGCCCCGGCCGGTCCTCCCGCGCGTAGCGCACGCCCGGGTGCGCCGCCACCACCGCGCGCGTCGCGTCGGTCGCGGGGGCGTTGTCCACGACGAGGAGCTCGCCGCCCGGCGGCGCGTCGAGCGCGCGGAGACCGGCGAGGCAGCGCGCGAGGTCGTCGGGCCGCTCGCGGGTGCAGACGACCACGGTCCAGGTCGGCAGCGGCGCCGCCGCCGCCTCGGGGGCGGCTGTCTCCCCCAGCAGCCGGTCGCGCAGCTCGCGGCGCGCGAGCAGCTCGCGCAGCGGCCGGTCGGCGGCCACCGCGGCCCGGAGCGCCTCGGGGGTGAGCCGCCCCTCGGGGCAGCGCAGCCGCAGCCGGCCGACCGGCCGGCCCCGCAGCCGCAGCAGCACGAACGCCGCGCGGTGGCCGCCCAGGTCGTGGGCGGCGAGCGGGGCGGTGAGCTCCACCTCGAGCACGCGCGCCGGCATCAGCTCTCCACCGCGGCGCGGTAGGCCGCCACCACCTCGTCGATCGGGCCGTCGAGCCGCACCCGGCCGCGGTCGATCCAGACGCCGCGGCGGCAGAAGTCGCGCACGCTGTCGAGGTCGTGCGTGACGAGCACGATCGTGCCGCCGCCGGCGAGGTGCGCCCGCAGGCGCGCGTGGCAGCGCTCACGGAAGCGCTGGTCGCCGACGGCGAGCACCTCGTCGAGCAGCAGGATGTCGGGCTCCACCGCCACGGCGATGGCGAAGGCGAGCCGCGCCTGCATCCCCGACGAGAAGTACTTCACCGGCTCGTCGATGAAGTCGCCCACCTCGGCGAAGGCGACGATGGCGTCGAAGCGCTCGGCGATCTCGCGCCGCGAGAGCCCCATGACGGCGGCGTAGAGGTGGATGTTCTCCGCCCCGGTGAGCTCGGGGTTGAAGCCGACGCCGAGCTCGATGACGGCGGCGAGCCGGCCGCGGGTCGTCACCGTCCCCTCGGTCGGCGCGTAGATGCCGGCGATGAGCCGCAGCGCCGTGCTCTTGCCCGAGCCGTTGGCGCCCAGCAGCGCCACCGACTCGCCCCGCGCGATCTCGAGGTCGAGCCCCTCGAGCATGAAGTGCGCGCGCCGCACGTGCACCGGCCGCCGCAGCACGACCCGGATGAACGCCTCGCGCAGCGAGGTGGTGCGGTGCTCGTAGTGATAGAACCGCTTCGTCACGCCCCGGCAGACGATCGCCGGGGACGCGGGCGGGGTCGCGAGGGCCGCGCCCTCGGCGTCGCGCTGCGCGGCGCCCTCAGGCGAGCTCGGCGAAGACGGCTTTGCTGCGGTTGAAGAGAGCATATCCGACGAGGAAGAGCCCGACGCTCGCCGCCAGCATCCCGCCCAGCAGCGTCGCCGAGGGCCAGCGGCCCTCGAAGAGCACCGTGTGGAAGAGCGTGAGGAGGCCGGCGAGCGGATTCAGGAAGTAGAGGTCGTGGAGCGTGCCCGGCACGAGGTGCGCCGGGTAGAAGACCGGCGACGCGTAGAAGAGGAGCATCAGCACCACCGGCAGCGCGTGCTGCACGTCGGTGTAGAAGGCCGACAGCGTGGCGAGCGGCAGCACGAGGCCCAGGGTGAGGAGCACCTGCACCAGGAGCAGCACCGGCAGCAGCGCCCAGCTCGCCGGCACGCCGTGGTGGTGGAAGAGGGCGAGCGCGGCCAGCGCGAGCCCGAGCTCGATGGCGAACTCCGCGAAGCGCGACGCGGCGGTGCCGAGGATGAGCACCTCGCTCGGGAACGCCACGCTGCGCCTGAGCGGCGCGTGCTCGGCGAGCACCCAGGTGGCGTTGCCCAGCATCTGGATGACGTAGTTCCAGACGAAGTAGCCGCTCAGCAGGAACGCCCAGTAGTCCGGCACCCGGATCTTCACCACGTGGGTGAAGACGACGACGAGCACGCCGATCGTGAGCAGCGGGTTCACCAGCGTCCAGACGAAGCCCAGCATCGAGCGCTGGTACTTCACCTTGAGGTTGCGCACGACGAGGCTGCGCAGGAACTCGCGGAAGCGCCACACCTCGGCCAGCGCGTGCGCCGGGTCGGTGTCGGCGTGCGGCGTGGTGACGCGGGTCGGGGTGGTCGAAACGGCCGTCATGCGGCGGGCTCCAGGAGCGGGGGCGCGGGCGCGGCGGCGGCGCGGCGGCGCGCGGCCGCGAGGCGGCGCGCGGCGGGGTAGGCGCCGAGGCCGCGCCAGCAGTGCCACCACATGCGCAGCAGCACCGGGGCGGGGAGGACGTCGCGGCCGGCGAGCCGGCGGGCGAGGCGCGCGCCCGGCTTCGCGAGCCGCCAGGCGAGGAAGGCGAGCACCGCCCAGCGCCGCCGCCCGCGGCTCGTGGCGGCCATCTTCGTCAAGAGCGCGACGAGCGCCCGCTGGTGGCCGACGATCTGGTCGCAGGCGGCGGCGAGCTCCTGGCGGTGCTCGTGCCGGGCGCGCACCCGCGGCTCGTAGACCACCTCCGCCCCCGCCTGGAGGACGCGCCACAGCATGTCGTGGTCGCCGCCGCCGGGCAGCGCGGGCCCCAGGTCGAGCGCCTCGTCGAAGCCGCCGATGGCGAGCGCGAGCACGCGGCGCACGGCGAGGCTCGCGCCGCTGCCGACGCTGATCGCCCAGGCGACGAGCGGGGCGCGGCGGCCGTGCAGCGGCCGCGCGGCGTCGGCGGGAAGGACGACGCGGCGCTCGCCGCGGGCGAAGCCGCCGTTGGCCTCGAAGAGCCGCTGGCCCGGCGTGGCGAGCGCGAACGCCTCGACCCGCCCGGTGCACGCCCCCACCGCGTCGCGCGCGAAGACCCGCGCCAGCTCGCCCACCCAGTCCGGCTCGGCCACCGCGTCGTCGTCGAGGAACGCCACCACGTCGCCGCGCGCCTCGGCGAGCGCGCGGTTGCGCGCGAAGTCGAGGCCCGGGACCGGCTCGACGACGTAGCGCGCCGCCGGCGCCGCCTCCGCCACCGCGGCGCGCGTCGCCGCGCGCGAGGCGGCGGGGCCGTTGTCCACCACGAGCAGCTCGAGCGGCGCCGGCGTCTGCGCCGCGAGCGACGCGAGCGCGCGCCGGAGCAGCGCGGGCCGCGCCGCGGTGCAGATCGCCGCGGTGATCGTCGGCGCTCCCGGCTCCGCCCGCGCGCTCATCGCCACCTCGGCCGGCGGCCGGCGGCCGCCGCGCTCCCGCCGCGGCCGTCGCGGCCGTCGCGGCGCGCGAGCCAGGCGAGCCCGCCGTCCACGAAGCCGACGACCCACGCGGCGCGCGCCGCCACCATCGCCGGAAACATCACGACCGGCTCGAGCGCGCCCGCGCGGAGCCAGCAGCCCAGGGTGTAGAGGCTCGTGAGCACGCCGAAAGGTACGGCGGCGGCGAGCAGCGCGCGCGGGTGGCGGTAGGCCCACGCGAGGCGCGCCGTGCCGGTGGCCGCCTTGCTCTCGAGCGCGCTGTAGCCCCAGCGGTAGTGGCGCCGCAGGAGGTTGCCGAGGCCGGGGTGGTTGTGGTGCCACACCATCGCGCGCGGCTCGAAGCGGATCGTCGCGCCCCGCGCGCGCAGCTCGGCCTGCCAGGCGAGCTCCTCGTGGCCGTCGGCCACCGGGAAGGTCTCGGTGAAGCCGGCGGTCGCGCGGAAGCAGTCGCGGCGGACGCTGAGGTTGGCGGGCGGGTGGTTGGGCACGGGCCCCGCCGGCCGGCGCGGGTGCACGTGATAGGAGCCGCAGTAGTGGTCGCAGCGCGCCGAGGCGGAGAGCCCGGGCGCCAGCTCGAGCGAGCCGCCCACCACCGCGGCGCCGGCGGCGTGCGCGGCGAGGAGCGCGGCGAGCCAGCCGGGGGCCGGCGTGCAGTCGGCGTCGAGGAAGACGATCGGGTCGCCCTGGGCCAGCGCGGCGCCGCGGTTGCGCGCGGCGGCGGGACTGCCCTCGGCGATCTCGAGCACGCGGGCGCCCGCCGCGCGCGCCTGGAGCGCGGTGTCGTCGCGCGAGCCGTCGTCCACGACGATCACCTCGAGCGCGATGCCGGGCGCCTCCTGCGCGAAGACGGCCGCGAGCGTCGCGCCGATGGTGCGGCCCTCGTCGCGGGCGGGGATGACGACCGACACCAGGTGCTGCGCCGCGGCCTCAGACGCGGGCACCGCGCGCCACCTCCTGGTAGATCCCCTCGACCGAGTCCACGAAGCCGCTCCAGCCCAGGTGCGCCTCGGCGTAGCGCGCGGCCGCGGCGGCGAGGCGGCGGGCGAGGGCCGGGTCGTCGAGCAGCGCGCCGATCCCCCCGGCGAGCGCCGCCGCCGTGGGGGCGACGAGCATCGCGCGCTCGGCGGTCAGCACCGCCCGGTGCGTCGGGATGTCGGTCGCCACGATCGGGCGGCCCGTGCCGAGGTAGTCGAAGATCTTGAGGGGGAGATTGTTGCCGAAGCGGCGCGGCGAGACCAGCACGTCGGCCGCGTGCAGGTAGGCGCCGATCCGCTCGCGCGGCTGCCGCGGCACGATCCGGAGCGCGCCGGCCGCGAGGAGCGCGGCGACCGCCGGGTTCTCCGGCCCCACCGCCTCGTGCGGCGAGTCGGCGCCGACCAGCACGACGACGGCCTCCGGGTGCCGCGCGCGCAGGAGCGGGATCGCCTCGACCAGGAGCGGGAGCCCCTGGTACGCCTCGAAGGTGCCGCAGTAGAGCGCGAGCGGCGCGCCGGCCGGGATGGCGAGCTCGGCGCGCACCGCCTCTGCGTCGGCCGCGCTGCCCGGGAGCTCCTCGCTCGCGAAGCGCCACTCGTGCACCCGCGCCGCCGGGAGCTGCGCCCGCACCCGGCCGGCGAGGCCCATGCTCGTGACCACCACGTCGGCGCGCCGCAGGAGCCAGCGCTCGCTGCGCTGGATCAGCGCCCGCAGCGGGCGGACGCGGAAGAGCGGGTGCTTGCCGAGCTGCTCGGGGAGACTCGACTGCATGTCGTAGATGACCGGCGTCCCGGTCCGCCGCCCCAGCAGCACGGCGAGGAAGGCCGCCTCCTCGACCGCGTGGATGCAGCGGTAGCGCCGCGCGGCGAGCCGCCGCGCGAGGGCGATCCCCAGCACCGCGTCGAGCACGAGCTTCTGCCACGAGAGGCCGATCGGGACGCGCCGGATGCGGAGCGGATTGGCGATGCGCACGACCTCGAGCCCCGCGTGGTCCTCGAGGCCGAGCGGCTGGCCCACGGGGTAGGTGAGGAGCTCCACCCGGTGGCCGAGCTGGAGGAGCGCCTCGATCACCTGGCGGACGGCGATCGGCGTGCCCCGGTCCTCGTAGACCGGCTGCGGCGCCACGACCAGCACCGGGCCCGGCGCCGCGTCGTCCGGCCGGTCCGCGTCCGGCGCCGCCGGATAGGGCATCGAGGAGCGGGCGCCGCGTCCCGCCGCCCGCCCCGGACTCCTGGTTCCCGCCACGCTCACCCCGTCCCTCCTGACCGTCCGTGCCCGGCCGACCCGCTCCGGGCCGGCCGACGCCACGCTATACTAGGGTCCGCCGGCAACGGCGACGCTACGCCACGGCCCGTTCCCGTGGTGAGTCCCGTCACAGTGGCAGCCCTGGCAATCGTCGGATTCACGGAGCTCGGCGGATGAATAGTCCCGAAACGCCCCACCGCTGGGTGGCGGAGGCGCTCGTCCTGGTCGCGTGCTGTGTCGGTTTGGCCTGCGGACGCCCGGCCGGCGGGGCGCCCCCGCCGGCCACGGCGGGGCAGTCCAAGCAGGATTCGCGCCACCCGGCGGCCCCCGAGGGGATCCCCGAGGCGCGGGTCCGGGCCGAGCTGACGGCGCTCGCCGACGACTCGATGCAGGGCCGCGCCACCGGCACGCCGGGCGCCGCCCGGGCGGCCCGCTGGCTCGCCGGCCGGCTCGCCGGGGCGGGGATCCGTCCCGCCGGCGACAGCGGCTACTACCAGCGCGTCCCCGGCGCCGGCGCCAACGTCGTGGGCCTGATCCCCGGCGCCGATCCCGTGCTCCGCGGCCGCGCGGTCGTCGTCGCCGCGCACTACGACCATCTGGGGGTCGGCCGCCCCGTCGCCGGCGACTCGATCTACAACGGCGCCGACGACGACGCCTCGGGGGTCGTCGCGGTGCTCGAGGCGGCCCGCGCCCTCCGGGCGGGCCCGCCGCCCAGGCGCACGGTGGTGGTCCTCTTCACCACCGGGGAGGAGCGCGGCCTCCTCGGCACCCTCGCCTAT
Organism: Gemmatimonadales bacterium; assembly: GCA_035760645.1. Classification (GTDB taxonomy): domain Bacteria; phylum Gemmatimonadota; class Gemmatimonadetes; order Gemmatimonadales; family GWC2-71-9; genus DASSTY01. Next base: position 856 of record DASTSO010000090.1, on the reverse strand, counting down.
CTGGAGCACCCGGTCGTCCCGCTCGACAGCACCGACGCCGAGCTCGAGCTCGAGATGGTCGGCCGCCCCGACTCCCTCGCCGGCGGCCCCGGCCGCCTCTGGCTCACCGGCGACGAGCGCTCCACCATGGGCGCGGCGTTCCGCCGCGCCGGCCTCCCGGTCGTCCCCGATCCCCGCCCGGCCGAGCACTTCTTCGAGCGCAGCGACAACATCGCCTTCGCCCGCCGCGGCATCCCCGCCCACACCCTCTCGAGCTTCGACCTGCACGCGGATTACCACGCCCCGAGCGACGAGGCGAGCCGCATCGACTTCGCGCACCTGACGGAGGCCGCCCGGGTGGCCGCCCGGGCGCTGAGGGTGCTGGCGGATGGGGGGGCGCCGGTGTGGGAAGGCAGGGACTAGGGACTAGGGGCTAGGGACTAGGGCGTGGTCGAAGGGGCTTGGCACGAGGAGGCCGGCACCGGTGGGAGCCCCCTAGTCCCTAGTCCCTAGCCCCTAGTCCCTCCCGTGCTTCCGCTCACCGCCCGCCCGTCGCGCCCGCGCCACAATGTGGTGCATGCGACGGATGCATCCCGGCACCTTCTGGGTGCTCTGCAAGCGGGCGCTGGCGGGGTGGTGGAACGACAACGTTCCGCGGCTCGGGGCCTCGCTGGCCTATTACACCCTCTTCGCCATCGCGCCGGTGCTGCTGGTGGCGATCGCGATCGCGGGGCTGGTCTTCGGGGAGGAGGCGGTGCGGGGGCAGATCACGGGGCAGCTCACCGACCTGCTCGGCGCCCCGGGAGCCCGGGCGGTGCAGGCGATGCTGGAGGGCGCGGCGCAGCGGCGCGACGGGATCCTCGCCACCGTGATCGGC
>DASTSO010000089.1:0-38640 GCA_035760645.1 Gemmatimonadales bacterium | reverse complement strand
ACGAAGGTGCGGCGGGGATCGGGGCGCACCAGCGCGCGGACCTTCGCCGTGAGCTCGACCAGGTCCTCGACGCCGTCCGCCACGACGAGCCCGTTCGCCCGATAGCTCGTCGTGGCGAAGGCGTAGCCCAGCCCCGTGACGGTCGCGGAGACCGGCACGCCGCCCACCACGTTGTCCTGGATGGTGACGGGATCGTACGGCGAGACGTAGCCGTGCGCGTAGACGACGAGGTCGCCGTTCCACTGCGCGGGGAAACAGAGCCGGTAGAGCCCCCGGCTCGCCAGCGTACCGTCCTGGCAGCCGGGTGTCGGGGCGCTGCCGGCATCGGCGGGAGCGGTGGCGTCGCTGCAGGCGCCGGCGAGGACCGCGGCGCAGAGGAGGGCGGCGGCGGCGCGCGGGAACACGGGACGCGGGATCGGGATCAGATCCAGTCGCTCTCCTCGACGTCCCCGGCCCGGGTCTGATAGGCCTGGTCACCCCGCGACCAGCCGCCCCGGAACTCGAAATGCGACTCCTCGAGCAGCCGGCTCCCAAGCATGACCCGCCCGTCGGTCAGCAGCCGCCGGAAGAGCACCACCGCCCCCACTTCGGCGGCGGGGAGCCAGACGTCGGGGGCGAGCGTGGGATACAGCCGGGCGAAGTCGGCCCGCAGGCGGGCCTGCCGGACGACGGCGTCGTCCCCGGACGATTCCTGGGCGTGCTGGTTGGTCATGGGGCCTCGTCCTGCCTGGAGTGATGCGTGAGGTCCTCCCCGGCGTTCCGGCGCCGGAACGCCGGGGAGGACCGGGTCGCCTGCCCCAAGAATACCGCGCCCGATGGGCCCCACCGTAAGGGTCGTCACACTTCCGCGATCCCATCCGCCGGGCCCCGGACTTGCACGGCGGCCCGCAGACGGTCCTTCCGCGCCTCCGCCGGCTCGCACCGGGGCGCATCAGGCAAGACCCGCGCGCATTTCGCCAGATCCCCCCGATCGCCGGAGTCGTCGCGCCCAGGGCTGCCGCCGCGGCAGGACCCCGCATCGACCGCTGGAGTGGCAGGATGAAGCATCGTTGGGGACTGTTCGGACTGGTGGCCGCCGTCTCGTTCGCGAGCGGCGCGTGGCTGACGCAGCCCCACCGGGCCGCGAGCCTCGAGGCCTACCGCCGCGCCCGCGTCTTCGGCCAGGTGATGGACCGGATCGCGGACGACTACGTGGACCCGGTGGACGAGGCCGGGCTCTACACCGAAGCGGCCCGCCACGCCGTCCAGCAGCTGCAGGATCCCTACTCCGATCTCCTCGTCGGCAAGGATCTGCAGGCCTTCAACGACCAGCTCGCCGGCGCCTCGAACGTCACCGCCGCGCTCCCGCTCCCCGCAGGCGAGGGCCACGCCTCCGCCGCCGCCCACGCCCGCCTCCTCCCGGGCGGGGTCGGCTACGTCGAGCTGCGCGCCATGACCGAGGGCTCGGCCCTCGAGCTGCGCGCCGCGGTGGACTCGCTCCGGCGGCAGGGGATGCGCGCCCTCGTCCTCGACCTCCGCACCAATCCCGGCGGCCTCATCGATCAGGGCGTCGCGATCGCCGAGCTCTTCCTCGACCCCGGCGACACGGTCGCCGTCATCCAGGGCCGCACCCAGCGCCACAGCCGGACCTACGTGGCCGACGCGGCCCAGCCCTGGCCCGACCTGCCGCTCGCCCTCCTCGTCGGCCCCAACACCGCCAGCTCGGCCGAGCTCATCGCGGGCGCGTTGCAGGACGACGGGCGCGCGACGGTGGTCGGCACGCGCACCTTCGGCAAGGGCGTCGTCCAGACGACCTACAGCCTGGCGCCCGACGTCGCCGTGAAGCTCACGACGGCGCGCTGGTACACCCCGCACGGCCGGAGCGTGCAGCGGCCGCGGGTGGACTCCCTCGCGCGCGGGGCCGGCGGGGCCGCCCCGCAGGGCGGGCTGGCGCCCGACGTCGTCGTGCAGCCCTGGCGGCCCGGGCCCGGCGATCGTGCCCTCCTCGGCGCCCTGGGCGGCGACTACGGCGCCTTCCGCGACGCGGTGGAGGCGGAGGCCCGCGCGCTCGCCGCGGCGCAGGACGCCGGGGTGCGCGATGCGCGCTTCGTCGTCACGCCCGCGATGCGCGACGGACTCTACACCCGCCTCGGCGACGCCGGCTTCCTCATCTCCCGCGAGCTCTTCGACGGCGCGGCGACACTGGTCGACCGCGAGCTCGGCTACGCCCTGGCCCGCGCCGCGCTCGGGCCCGAGGGCGAGCTCCGCCGCCGCACCGCCGACGACCTCGAGCTCCAGAGCGCCGCGCGGCTCCTGCGCCGCGCGCGCTGACGCGCTCGCGCGAGCACCCCTACTCGGGGACCTGGACGCGCACCGTCGTCCCCCGCCCCACCTCGCTCGCCACCGTCACCGCCCCGCCCCAGCTCTCCACCAGCCGCCGCACGATCGGCAGGCCGAGGCCCGAGCCGCTCGTCGTCGTCGAGAAGCGCGGCTCGAAGATGCGCGGCAGCAGCTCGGGCGCGATCCCGTGCCCGTCGTCGGTCACCGTGACCAGCCCCGGCCGCACCCCGATCGCCACGCGCGTCGCGCCGGCGTTGCGGGCGTTCTCGAGCAGGTTGACGATCACCTCCTTCACCTCGTCCCGCCGCGCGCGCGCCAGCACCGCGTCGGCCGCGGGGCTGACCTCCACGGCCACGGCGGCACCCTCGTTGGCGAGCCCGTAGAGCTTCGCCACCTCGCTCGCCGCCGCGACCAGGTCCACCCGCTCCAGCGGCGCCTGCTCCGCCGTCGGCGCGCCGAAGCGGCTGAAGGCGCGGGCGATGGTGTCGAGCCGGTCGATCTCGCCGAGGATGCGCTCGGCCGTCTCGGCGAGCACGTGGTCGAACTCGGGCCGCCGGTCGCGGTGCACGCGCAGCAGGTGCTGCATGCCGAGCCGCATGGGGGTGAGCGGGTTCTTGATCTCGTGCGCCACCTGCCGCGCCATCTCGCCCCAGGCCAGCACGCGCTCGGCCCGCGAAAGGTCGGTGACGTCGTTGAGCGCGACGACGACGCCGCGCAGGTCCGGCCCCAGCGAGGCGAGCTGCGCCACCAGGCGCCGAGGCCCGACGGTGAGCTCCACGGCGTGGTCGTGCTCGACCGCCGCGAGCGGCGTGGTCCCGCCGCCCGCGGGCGCCTCCGCTCCCGCCCCCGCGTCGGCCAGCGCGTGCCGCACCGCCTCGGCGAGGGGCGTCCAGCCGTCGTCGAGGAGCGGCAGGAGCGGGGCGCCGTCCTCGAGCGGTGCGTCGAGGAGATCGCGTGCCTGGCGGTTGGCGATGAGCACCCGGCCGTCGGCATCGAGGCCGATCACGCCGGTCGCGACGGTGGCGAGCACCGTCGCGGTGCGCCGCCGGGCCTGCTCGAGCGCGGCGCGGCTCGCCGCGATGTCGGCCGCCATCCGGCCGAAGGCGCCGAAGACCGGCTCGAACTCGAGCGGCGGCACGTGGTCCGGCGAGGGCATCGGCCGCCCCTGGCCCAGGGCGAGCGCCGAGCGGCGCAGCTCGGCCACGGGGCGCGAGAGGGTGCGCGCCGCCGCCTGCGCGCCGACGAGCGCCGCCGCGGCGCCCGCGAGCACGGCGAGCAGCAGCACCAGTCCGAGGTCGAGCTGCGTCTGCGCGAGCCCCGCCTGGTTCGTGAGCTGCGGCGCGGCGAGGATGCCGGGCGCCGTCGGCGGCCCCGGGGCCACCACGCGGTATCCGATCCGCTCGGCCAGCTCGGGATTCGGCCCGTCGCGCGCGATCTCGAGGTCGCCGTCGATGGCGAGCGAGTGGTAGACGCGCGGATCGAGCAGCGGGCTCACGACCCCCAGGTCCTCGAGGATCGGCGCGCTCGTCGTCACCAGCCGGCCGCCGCTGTAGAGCGCGAGGTCGGCGTCGAGCCGGCGGCCGAGGGCGTCGAGCTGCTCGCCCACGCGCACGTCGGGCGCGGCGAGCAGCCCGCCCGCCGAGGCGACCGCGTCGCGCAGCGTCTGCATGAGGAGCAGGTCGCGCCCGCGCTCCGCCTCGTCGGCGAGGCGCGCGAAGCCCCAGAGGGCGAAGGCCGCGAGCGGCAGGATGAAGAACGTGGCGAGCGTGACGGCGAGTCGCACGCGGAAGGAGCGGGCGAGCCCCCGCCAGCGTGGCCGCCGGAGCCGCGCCCCCGCCGCGAGCTCGGCGAGCGTCCAGAGCGCGGCGAGCAGCACGACGTCGAGGAGCACGGCGAGGGTGCCGCGCACCACGATGGGGAACGGCGCCCGGAGGTCGATCACCGCGTGCACCTCGCGCGGGCCGCCCGGCATCGCGAGCACCCGCTCGGCGCGGAGCTGCCAATCCTCGCGGCGCCACTCGAGCGAGGCGGTGACCCGCTCGCCGGGATCGGGGGCGGAGAGGGTGAGCTGATAGAGCGGCGCGCGCCGCTCGGGGTCGAGCAGCTGGCCCAGCCGCCCGCGCGGCACGAGCTCGGTGCGTGGCCCCACCAGCACGCTCAACACCCGCGCGCGGCCGACCCGGGCGAGCAGCAGGTAGTGCGTCCCCGGGGCCCGCTCCACCGGCAGAATGCGTCGCGTTTCGCCCGGCGCCAGCCCGCGCACCAGTTCGTCCACTCGCGGCACGTCGAGCGAGTCGAGCGGCAGATCGGCGAGGCGGGTGCCCGCGTCGGTCCAGAGCGCGAGCCGCGCGGGATAGCCCTGGCGTGCCAGCGCCGACGCCTGCCAGAAGGCGTAGAGCTGCGAGGCATCCTCCGGCGCGCCCCCTGCGCTCGGCTTCGCCGCGAGGTCGGCGAGCCGCTCGAGCAGCGGCGGGACGAACGGATCGGCCTCGGTGCCGAGTCCCGCGACGTCGCGCTCGGCGAGCTGGAGGCGCCCGGTGAGCTCCGCGCTCCAGGTGGCGAGCGCCGCCGCGCACCCCGCGGCCGCCGCGATCGCCACGAGGGTCGCCGCGCGGCGTGCGCGGAGCGTGACGAGCAGGAACGCGACGCCCCAGAGCAGGAGATACCACGCCGGCACCGCCCCGCCCGGCCGCCAGCCGACGAGCCCGAGGATGCCCGCTCCCACCGCGAGCGCGATGCCCAGCGCCGCGAGCCAGCCGCGGCCCCGGCCCCGCTCCCACCCGCCCCGGCCAGCCGCGCCCTCCGGCGCCCGCCCATGCAGCAGCGCCGCCGCCACGACGAGCGGCGCGGCCCCGGCGAGCGCGAGCGCGAGCTCCCAGGTGAGCCAGAGGCCCGCCGAGACGCCGCGCGCCGGCGGCGTGATCCCCTGCCCCAGTGTCGCCACGAGCCAGGGCGTGCCCACGACGAGCGCGAGGGCGGGCACGACGGTCCACCACCGCCTCGATGGCCGGCGGCGGCGCAGCCACACGCCGAAGACGACGACGAGGGCGCCGGTGAGCGCGAGCGCGCCGGCGGAGGCGGAGAGCGGGCCCAGCAGCGGCTGGTAGAAGGTGAGCGGCGCGAAGAGCGAGCGCAGGTGCAGCGCCGCCCCGACCGGCGCGCGCACCGGCAGCCAGAGCGCGAGCGGCAGGAGCGTGTAGCGCTCGAGCGGTCGGGTGCTCGCGACGAGCGCCAGCACGAGCGCGAGCAGCAGCAGCCAGCTCACCGCCTCGCTCCCCGCGACGAGCACGCGCTGCTTGGCGATCCCCTGCTCCGGCGGAATGGGCTGCGCGCTGAACAGGAGCCGCGGCCCCGCGGTCGTCTGCTCCTGGTAGTCGAAGACGTCGGGATTGTCGGGGCCCGCGCCCGCCGGGTAGACCGCGAGGCGGACCCCGGTGCGCGCCTCGAACAGCTCGGCGAGGCTGCGACTCCGCGCGAGCGTGACGGGGTGCGCCCAGACGAGCACGCTCGCCACCACGACCCGGCCGTCGGCGGAGTGGCGCCGCGTCTCGAGCACGACGTAATATCCGGTGGCGCGCGCCGTGATCGAATCGCCTTCGGCGAGCGGCGGCAGCCGATGCCGCCCGGCCCAGGCCCACGGCCGCCCGTCGGGCTCGAGCACCGCGACGCCGCTCTCGGGGCCGCTCTTCGGCACCACCCGCGCGAGGGCGTCGAGGGCCGCGGCCTGGTCGGACCCCGAGCCGACCTCGGCGCCGAGTTGCGCGAGCCGCTCGGCGCGCTCGAATGCGGCGTGGAGATCGCCCGCGAGGTCGCGGCCCGCCGCCACCACGCGCGCCTCGCGCTCCGCGGGCCAGTGCGCCTCGATGCGGGTGAGCCGCGACTGGGCCAGGACGAGCGCCCCGACCAGCGCGACGCCGGCGACGAAGAGCCCGCCGAGCCGCCAGCGTCCGGGCGCCTCCCGCGCCGCGCGCGCGAAGGCCACGCCCAGCGCGGCGACGCACACGGCCACGCCGGCCACCCAGCCCCAGGCCGGCCGGTGCAGCCACTCTCCCGTGGCGAGCGCCACGAGCACCACGACCACCACCCACCCGCGAGCGAGATGTCTGAGCACGGCCGGCCCTGGCGTATGAAGGAGATGACTCCCGGCGCGGTGCGCGAACGGCTCGCCGTGCGCGCGACGCTGCTCGTCCCCGTCGGCACCACCGAGCAGCACGGCCCCCATCTGCCGCTCGGCTGCGACACGCTCATCGTCGAGCGCCTCGCCGACGATCTCTCGGCGACGTACGACGTCGTGCGCGCGCCGACGGTCGAGTACGGCGTGCATGCCACCACGCGGGACCTGCCCGGCGGGGCGACGCTGCGCCGGAAGACGCTGCACCGGGTGATGAATGAACTTATCGGCTCGTGGGAGGAGGGGGCAGGCGTCTGCGAGTTCGTCCTCCTCACGGCCCAGGCCGACGAGTCGCATCAGGAGGCGCTCAGCACGATCCGCACCAACGGTGCGCGCGTCCTCGTCGTCGACGTCTTCTCGATGGACTTCGGCACGCTCCTTGAAGCCGCAGGCCCCCCGCTCCAGGGCGGCGAGCTCGACACCTCGCTCCTGATGTATCTGGCGCCGGGGCTCGTGCAGCCGGAGCTGGCCGGGAGCATCCCGGGCACGGCCCGGCTCGCCTCCGCGGAAAAGGGGGCGCGGTTGTATAATTCCATTCTGGAGCGTGTGAGCCGTTGCCTGTCCCAACCCTGACCGGGGGAGACCCGATGCGCGTCATCGCCGCCAGCCTCGCCCTGCTCGTCTCCGGGGCCGTCGCCGCCCGCCCGGCCACCGCCCAGGGGGGCCGGGCCGGGACCCTCGTCGTCCAGCAGGGCGGTCGGGAGATCGGCCGCGAGGAGGTGAGCCTGCGGCGCACCCAGGGCCGCGACGGCGTGACCGGGAGCACGCTCCAGGTCACCTCGCGCTACCCGAACGTCTCGCCGGCGGTGCAGATCACCACCTCGCTCGACCGCGGCGCCGACGGGCAGCTCGAGAAGTTCGTCCTCGAGGGCCAGACGGCCGAGGGGCCGGCCCGGGTGCTCGCCGCCGGTGCAGGGGCGCGGCTCATCGTGAAGAGCCTGGTCCAGGGGACCGAATCGGGGCGGGAGCTCCCCGGCGGCCCCGACGTGGTGCTCCTCGACGAGAACGTCTATGCCCTCTTCAGCGCCGTCGCCGATCTGGCGACGCCGCAGGGCGCGCGGCTCACGGCGATCTACCCCCGGACCGGCCGGCGCGTGCTCTTCACGGCCCGCCGCAGCGGCGACCAGGTCCAGCTCTCGGGCGAGCTCCGCGGCTCGCTCTCCGTGGGGCCGCAGGGCACGCTGCAGCGCCTGGAGCTCCCCGCGACCGGCACGGTAGTGAGCCGCATCGAGCGCTGAGCGGCCGGTCCCCCGTTTCGTACGCGCCGGCGCCCGGTCGCCGGCGCGTTTCTTTATGTGGGCTCCGGGGGTGTGACCCCGGTCACATGATGCAAGCTGAAACTCCGAGGACGGGCTCTCCGTACAAACCCTCAGCCCCGTCCTCAAGCCAAGGGATCGTCACATGAATCGTTGGACCATCCGAGTCGCGCTGGGCCCCGCCGCCCTGGCCGTCCTGGCCGCGGGCCCGCTCAGCGCCCAGGACACCACCCGGGCCCAGCCCGTGCCGACCGCTGCCGCCGCCGGCGCCGCGCCGGTCACCATCACGCTCGAGCAGGCGCTCGAGCAGGCGCGCAAGCACAGCCCGACCTATCTCCAGACGCTCAACGACGCGGGCCCCGCGCGCTGGCAGGTCCGCAACGCCTACGGCCAGCTCCTCCCCTCGGCGAGCGTGAGCGCGGGGCTGGGCTACACCGGCTCGGGCAACGCCACCTTTGGCGGCACCACCTTCAGCCAGAGCTCGCCGAGCTACAACTCGGACTACAGTATTTCGCTGCAGTACCAGCTCGACGGTGCGGTGCTGAGCGGGCCGGGCCGGGCGAAGGCGCTGCAGCGCGCCACCGAGGCCGACATCGCCAACGCCGGCGCGCAGCTCAAGTACGCCATCACGAACCAGTACCTGCAGACGCTCCAGGCGGCGGCTCAGGTCGAGGTGGCGCACCAGCAGGTGCAACGGAACGAGGACTTCCTCGCCCTCGCCAACGCGCGCTACCGCGTGGGCCAGGCGACGCTCATCGACGTGCGGCAGGCGGAGGTGACGAAGGGGACCGGCGAGGTGGCGCTGCTGCGCGCGGTGCAGGCCCAGAACGAGGCGAAGCTCGAGCTGCTGCGCCTCATGGGCGTGACGCCGCCCGCCGCCGTGGACCAGCTCCAGCTGACCGACAGCTTCGCCGTCGTGGCCCCGGGGCTCGAGCTCGAGCAGCTCCTCCAGCTCGCGTCGGAGCAGAACCCCGAGCTGCGCGCGCTGCGCGCCCGCGAGAGCGCGGCCGGCGCCAATCTCACGGCGGCGAAGTCGGAGTATCTGCCCCGCCTCTCGATGCAGGCCGGGTGGCAGGGCTACACCCAGCAGTTCACCAACGAGCAGCTCCTCCTCGACCAGCAGTACCAGGCGGCGCGGGGCCAGATGCTCAATTGCGAGTTCCAGAACGCCATCATCCAGCGGCTCACCTCGCCGCTGCCCTACGAGAACGGCGGCATGATCGGCAACTGCAACAGCTACGCCGGGCTCACCAGCGACGGCAGCGCGCTCGAGCAGTCGGTGGCCGACGGGATCCGGAGCCGCAACAGCGTCTTCCCGTTCCACTACACGCGCCAGCCGTTCCAGGCCAGCCTCACGCTGTCGCTGCCGATCTTCACCGGCTTCGGCCGCCAGCTCCGGGTCTCGCAGGCGCGGGTCCAGCAGGAGGACGCGGCGGAAGGCGTGCGGGCGCGGGCGCTCCAGGTGCGCACCGACGTGCAGGCCCGCTGGCTCGGCCTCCAGACCGCCTATCGCGCCATCGGCGTGCAGCAGACGAGCCGCGACGCGGCGCGCGAGCAGCTCCGCCTGGCGCAGGACCGCTACCGGCTGGGCAGCGGCACCGCGCTCGAGCTGGCCGACGCGCAGAACGCCGTCGCCAGGGCCGAGGGCGATTACGTGAGCGCGGTCTACGACTACCACAAGGCGCTGGCCGCGCTCGAAGCGGCCGTCGGCCGTCCCCTTCGCTAACCGAGGAACGACCCCATGTCGCGTGCAGCAAAGTTCGGAATCGTCGCCGGTGTCATCGTGCTCGGCATCGGCGGGATGGCCGCCGTCGGCTCGGCCCGGGGGAAGAACAAGGCGGTCGAGGTCCGGCTCGAGCAGGTCGGCAAGCGCGATCTCGTCGCCGCGGTGACGGCGAGCGGGAAGATCGACGCGAAGACGTCGGTGGACATCAGTGCCGACATCACGGGCCGCATCATCAAGATCGCCGTGCAGGAGGGCGACATGGTGCGCCCGGGCCAGTTCCTGCTCCAGATCGACCCGACCCAGTACCAGGCCGCCGTCTCGCGGGCCGAGGCGGTCGTCGCCACGAACGAGGCGGCGCTCCTCCAGGCCCAGGCGAACCGGGTGCAGGCCGAGCGCGCCCTGACGCGCGCGAAGGAGCTGGCGCGGAGCGGCGAAGCGAAGAGCCTCATCTCGCCCGAGGCGGTCGAGCAGGCGCAGACGGCCTTCGACGTCGCCACGGCGAACCTCAACTCCTCGAAGGCGCAGGTCGCCCAGGCGCGCGCCGCGCTCGAGGAGGCCCGGAGCAACCTGGCCAAGACCCGCCTCGTCTCGCCGATCGCGGGCCGCGTCGTGCGGCTCCCGGTGCACGAGGGCGAGGTGGCCGTGCCCGGCACCTTCTCGCGCGAGACGGGTCTCCTGATGACGGTCGCCGACCTCTCGACCATCCTCGCCAAGGTGAAGGTGGACGAGACGGACGTGGTGCGCCTGCACCTCGGCGACTCCACCGACGTGGCGATCGACGCCTTCCCCGACACGACCTTCGTGGGCCGGGTGACGAAGATCAGCAACGCGAGCGCCGCCGCCACGGGCGCGCAGGCGGCCGCGAGCTCGACCGACAAGGCGGTGGACTTCGACGTCGAGATCACGCTCACGAACCCGCCTGCCGACGTGCGTCCGGACCTCAGCTCGACGGCGCGCATCGTCACCGACACGCGGCGGCAGGCGCTGAGCATCCCGATCATCGCGCTCACCGTGCGCGATCACCAGAAGGTGCCGAACGAGGCGAAGGACGGCCCGCCGGCGCCGGGCTCGAAGGACACCGCCTCGGTCTTCAAGAAGCGGGACCAGGAGGGCGTCTTCGTCGTGCGCGACGGGGTCGCCACCTTCCAGCCGGTCAAGGTCGGCATCGCCGGCGACGAGTACTTCGAGGTGCTCGACGGCCTCGAGCCGGGCGAGACGATCGTGGCGGGGCCCTATCAGGCGATCCGCGACCTCAAGGACAGCACGCACGTCAAGGCGTCCGACAAGGCCAAGGGCGGGGAGAAGAAGGCATGAGCACGCCGCATGGCGCAGCGCACGCGGCCGATGCCGTCATCCGCATCCGCGACCTCCGGCGCGAGTACGTCATGGGCTCGGAGACGATTCAGGCCCTCCGCGGCGTGACGCTCGAGGTCCAGCGCAACGAGTACGTGGCCATCATGGGTCCCTCGGGCTCGGGCAAGTCCACGATGATGAACACGCTGGGCTGCCTCGACACGCCGACGAGCGGCGAGTACTGGCTCAACGGGCAGGAGGTCTCGCGCCTCAGCGACGACGCCCTCGCGCGGGTGCGCAACAAGGAGATCGGGTTCGTCTTCCAGACGTTCAACCTCCTGCCGCGCGCGAGCGCGCTGCACAACGTCGAGCTCCCGCTCGTCTACGCCGGCGTGACGGCGAAGGAGCGGCGCGAGCGCGCCGCCCAGGCGCTCGAGCGCGTCGGGCTGGGCCAGCGCATGCACCACAAGCCCAACGAGCTCTCGGGCGGCCAGCGCCAGCGCGTGGCGATCGCCCGCGCGCTGGTGAACCGGCCCTCGATCCTCCTGGCCGACGAGCCCACCGGCAACCTCGACTCGACGACGAGCGAGGAGATCATGCGCGTCTTCGGCGAGCTGCACCGGCAGGGGCAGACGGTCATCATGGTCACGCACGAGCCCGACATCGCGGCGTTCGCCGAGCGCGTCGTGGTGCTGCGCGACGGCCGCGTCGAGAGCGACCGGCGCACCGCCCGCGAGGCCGCGGCCTAGGCCCGGGATCCCTCATGTCCTTCGTCGAAGCGATCCGTCTCGCGCTCTCGCAGCTCCGGGCGCAGCTCCTCAAGAGCTTCTTCACGCTCATCGGCGTGACGATCAGCGTGATGTTCCTGATCGCCATCGTCAGCATCGTGGACGGCATGAGCGCGTACGTCGAGGACGCCTTCGCCGGCAAGTTCCTCGGCGTCAACACCTTCAACGTGCGGCGCTTCCCCGACTTCCAGACCGGCGACGTCACGGCCGCCGAGTGGCGCGCCTGGCAGCGGCGGCCGAAGATCCGGATCGAGGACGGCCTCGCCATCCGCCAGTCGCTGCCCGAGGGGGCCCGCTGGTCGCTGCACGACGTCCGCTGGCTCGCGCCGACGACGCGCTACAGCTCGGGCGGCCCGCAGGTGCTCGCGAACGCCTCGACCGCCGGCTACTTCCGCATCAAGAACCTGACCGTCACCGGCGGGCGGCTCTTCACCGAGCAGGAGGACCAGATCGGCGCGCCGGTCGTGGTCATCGGGGCCGACGTCGCGAAGGACTATTTCCCCGGCGTCGACCCGATCGGCAAGGAGCTGAAGATCGACGGCTACCCGTTCCGGGTCATCGGGATCATGGAGAAGCAGGGCTCGGTCTTCGGGCTCAACCTCGACTCGCAGCTCTGGGCGCCGTTCAACTCGCCGATGAGCCGCTTCACCCACGCGCGCGAGAACCTCTACGGCGTCGTCATCCAGGCGCCCTCGAGCGCCGCGACCGACGAGGTGAAGGAGGCGGTGCGCGAGGTGATGCGCCGCCGGCACCACCTCCGGCCCGGCGAGCCGGACGACTTCGTCCTCGAGAGCTCGGCCTCGGCGCTGAGCGCCTGGGACAAGATCAAGAGCTACCTGGTGCTCGCGGGCGTCGTGCTCCCGACGATCGGCCTCGTGGTCGGCGCCATCGTGATCATGAACATCATGCTCGTCGCCGTGGCCGAGCGGACCCGCGAGATCGGCATCCGCAAGTCGCTGGGCGCGCGCCGGCGCGACATCCTGGCGCAGTTCCTCGTCGAATCGGCCACGCTCAGCACCATCGGCGCGGCCATCGGCGTCGCCCTGGGCTACGGGCTCTCGCACCTCATCTCGGCGCTCTCGCCGCTGCCGACGCACGTGGCGCCGTGGTCCATCGGGCTCGCCGTGGCGATCGGGGCCGGCGTCGGCATCGTCGCCGGGCTCTATCCGGCGAGCCGCGCCTCGCGGCTCGACCCCATCATCGCGCTGAGGGCGGACTGACATGGGCGGCAACCGACTCCACGCGCTGGGCGAGGGTGTCATGATCGCCCTCGAGGCGATCCGCGCCAACAAGGTGCGCGCGGCGCTCACCATCCTCGGCATCGCCGTCGGCGTCTTCGTCGTCACGGCGATGTCGGCGGCGGTCCACGGCATCAACGCCGGCGTCGAGCGCAGCATCGCGGCGGCGGGCCCGACGAGCTTCTTCGTCACCAAGTCGCCGGTCGGCCTCAACGCCTGCAACGGCTCGGCCGACAGCTGCCCGTGGCGGCGCTTCCCCCCGCTCTCGCTCGCCGACGCGCGGGCGATCGCGGCGCAGCCCTCGATCCGCTCGGTGGTCGCGCACCTCGGCAACTCGGCCGCGGCGAAGTACCGCGACGAGGAGCTGCCGGGGATCAGCATCGACGCCTACACCCCCGGCTGGACCGACGTGAACGCCGGCGAGCTCACCGAGGGCCGCAGCTTCACCGAGGCCGAGAACACCGCGGCGGCCCAGGTCGTCATCATCAACGAGGCGCTCCGCAAGCGCTTCTTCCCCAACGAGGACCCGATCGGCCGCACCATCGCGCTCGACGGGAAGCCGTTCCGGGTGATCGGCGTCTGGAACCCGTTCGGCAACCTCTTCGACTCGGGGAACAAGCCGGCGGGGACGATCCCCTTCGAGACGGCGCGCCGGCGCCTCAACGCGATGACGCGCTGGGTGGACTTCACCGTGCGCCCGCGCGACGGCGTCGCGCAGCCCGTGGCGATCGACGAGACGATCGCCGCGCTGCGCACGCACCGGATGCTGAAGCCGGCGCAGGACAACACCTTCTACGTCTCGACGCAGGAGAAGGTGATGGAGCTCTACAACAAGATCGTCGGCGTCTTCTTCATCGTGATGATCGCGCTCTCGGCGATCGGCCTCCTCGTCGGCGGCGTCGGCGTCGTGGCGATCATGATGATCAGCGTCACCGAGCGCACCCGCGAGATCGGCGTCCGCAAGGCGCTGGGGGCCACGAAGGGGACGATCCTCTGGCAGTTCCTCGTCGAGGCGGTGACGCTCACGCTCATCGGCGCGGCGCTCGGCCTCGCCGTCGGCGGCGGCATCACGAGCCTCATCCGGAAGCTCACGCCGGTCGAGGCGTCGATCCCGGCCGGCGCCATCATCGCCGCCATCGCCACGAGCTGCATCACGGGCGTCGTCTTCGGCCTCCTCCCCGCCATCCGCGCGGCGCGGCTGGATCCGGTGGAGGCGTTGCGGTACGAATAGGGCGGGATGGCGGGAGAGGCGGGACAGCGGGACGGCGGGACGGCGGGATACGCATCAAATGCGCGAGCCTCCGGTGACCAGACCGCAGGCTCGTTCGTTCCCGGAGGGCCCCGCCCTGCCGCCCTCCCGCCGTGCCGCCTAAGTTCCGCCCATGCCCCTCCACGAGGCGCTCCGCCTCGCACTCCAGGCGATCGGCAGCGCCAAGCTCCGGTCGTTCTTCACCCTCCTCGGGATCATCGTCTCGGTGGGCTTCCTGGTGGTCGTGGTGGCGATCATCCAGGGCATGAACGCCTACGTGAAGGAGAACGTCACGGGGGCGCTCATCGGCACCAACGCCTTCCAGGTACGGCGCACCCCCATCGCGCCGGGGCTCCTGGACGACGACCAGATCCGCGCCATCAACCGCCGCCCGCGGGTGACCAGGGCGGACGCCGAGGCGGTGCGGCGCGCCCTGCCCGACGCCGAGGCCGTCGCGCTCCAGTCGGGGTGGCCCACCCCGCTCAGTGACGTCGTCGCCCGCGGGCGCGGCCGCTCGGTCGGCGACATCCCCGTCTTCGGCGTCACCCCGCCCTATCAGATCGTCCAGGACTACGCCTTCGCCGCCGGCGAGCCGCTCGCCGAGCCCGACGTGACGGCGCGCCACCGCGTCGTGGTGCTGGGGCACGAGGTCGCCGAGAAGCTCTTCGGCGGCGCCGCCCCGGCGGTAGGACGCGAGGTGCGCGTGGCGGGCGAGGCGTTCCGCGTGAAGGGCGTGGTGGCGCCCAAAGGGCGGGTCCTCGGCCAGTCGTTCGACGGCTTCGTCCTCGTCCCGCTCACCGTCTTCGAGGGGCTCTACGGCCGCCGGCTCACCACCACCGTCTCGGTCAAGATGCGCGACGCCGACGCGGTCGAGGGCGCGATGGCGCGCGCCGAGGAGGCGATGCGCGTCGCCCACCGACTCCGGCCCGACCAGCCCGACGACTTCACGGTGGACAAGGCCGACGGGCTCGTCGCCTTCTGGAAGAATCTCACGCGGGTGCTCTTCACCGTGGTGCCGGCGGTGGTGTGCATCGGCATCGTGGTCGGCGGGATCGTCATCATGAACATCATGCTGATGACCGTGAACGAGCGCACCCGCGAGATCGGGATCCGCAAGGCGCTCGGCGCCCGCCGGCGCGACATCCTGCGCCAGTTCCTCATCGAGGCGATGACGCTCTCCGTGCTGGGCGGCGCCCTCGGCGTCCTGGGCGGCTGGGCGCTCGCCGGCGTCGTCTCGGCGGCGAGCCCGCTCCCCGCCCGCGTCACCCCGTGGTCGGTCGCGGTGGCGCTCGCGCTCGGCGCGGGCACGGGGGTCGTCTTCGGCGTCTACCCGGCGAGCCGCGCCGCGCGGCTCGACCCGATCGACGCGCTCCGGGCCGAGTAGGGGGCGCGCCCGGGCATGCCGCAGCCGAGCCTCGACGTGGGCGACGGGATCCGCCTCGCGCTCGACGCGATGCGCGCCAACAAGCTGCGCTCGGCGCTCACCGTGCTCGGCGTCGTGATCGGCGTCGCCACCGTGATGGCGATGGCGTCGATCGTTCAGGGCGTGCGGGCGCAGATCTTCAGCGCGATGGACCGCGCGGCGCCCAACACGTTCTACGTCATCCGCTACCTGGCGAGCGCGCCCCTCAACCCCGACCGGCTCCCCTACGAGGTGCGGATCCGCCCCGTCGTGAGCCGCGAGGACGCCGCCGCGCTCCGCCGCGCGCCGGGGATCGTCTACGCCGGGCTCTGGACCCGCGTCTTCCGGCGCATGGAGTACGGGGGCGAGCGGACCCAGGGCCTCTGGATCTACGGCGCCGACGATCACTACATGGACGTCCTCGGCGGCACGCTCGCCGGGGGGCGCTTCTTCAGCCGCGCGGAGCTCGGCGGCGGGCACGTCGCGGTCCTCGATACCGAGGCCGCCCGCCGCCTCTTCGGCCGCGTCGACCCGCTCGGGCAGACGGTGCGCATCGGCGGCATCGCGTTCCGCGTGATCGGCCTCTACCAGCAGCCCGACAACATCTTCTCCCCGCCCGGCTTCGAGATCGGCGCCATCGTGCCGTTCGAGACGATGCGCCGCGGCTTCACGGTGGACGAGACCAACGATCTCTTCATCGCCGTGCGCGCCGAGCCCGGGATCCCGATGGCCCGCGCGCAGGACCTCGCCGTCGCCGCGCTGCGGCGCGCGCGCGCGCTCCGGCCGGGGACGCCGAACACCTTCGACCTCCTCACCCAGGCGCAGCTCCTCGAGACGATCGACAAGCTCACCGGCGTCTTCTTCCTCGTCATGATCGCCCTCTCGAGCGTCGCGCTCATGGTCGGCGGCATCGGGGTGATGGCGATCATGATGGTCTCCGTCACCGACCGCACCCGCGAGATCGGGCTCCGCAAGGCGCTGGGCGCCACCCGCCGCGCGATCCTCTGGCAGTTCCTCGTCGAGGCCGCCACCCTGACCCTCATGGGCGGGCTCCTCGGCATCGCCCTGGGCCTCGCCGCGGGCGAGGGCGTCAAGTACGCGCTCCGCATCCAGGCGACGGTGCCCCTCTGGAGCGCGCTGCTCGCCACCGGGGTCAGCATCGCCGTCGGCCTCGTCTTCGGGCTCTACCCCGCCAACCGCGCCGCGCGAATGGATCCGGTGGAGGCGCTGCGGCACGAGTAGGCGGCCGCCCGACGGCCTGCCGCCTGTCTGTGCACGTCTCCTGCGCCCGCGCATCTCCCGCTCGACCCTCACCCGCGAGCGAGCGATGCGCACCCGGACCATCCGACGTCTGACCGTCCCCGTCTGCCTGCTGACCGCCACCCTGGTCGCCGCGTGCGAGCGCGGCGCGCCCGCGGCCCTGCGTGAGCGCGCGGTGGCGCTGCCACCGCGCGGGCCGATGGCGGCGAAATCGGTGCCGAGCCCCGCCCGCGCCGAGGGTGCCGCGGCCGCGGATGCGCTCGGCCCCGCCGCGCCGGGCGACGCCCGGACCACCCCGCTGCAGCTCCCCGCGAATCCCGACGCCGCCGCGTCGATGATCGTGCGCACCGGCACCGCGAGCGTCGAGGTGGACTCGCTCGAGCCGGCGGTGGCGCGCCTGCGCGACGCGGCGACGCGGGCGGGCGGCTACGTCGGGAGCACGCAGCTCCAGGCGGGGCGCGACCAGACGCGGAGCGCCCTGCTCGAGGTGAAGGTGCCGGCGCCGCGCTTCGACGAGGTGGTCGGCGGCCTGCGGCCCATCGGCCGGGTGGAGTTCGTCAACGTGAGCGCGGAGGACGTGGGCGAGGAGTACGTGGACGTGACGGCCCGCGTGGCGAACGCGCGCCGGCTCGAGGAGCGGCTGCTCACGCTCCTCGCCACCCGGACGGGGCGCCTCGCCGACGTCCTCCAGATCGAGCGCGAGCTCGCGCGGGTGCGCGAGGAGATCGAGCGGCTCGACGGCCGGCTCCGCTACCTGCGCGCCCACGCCGCGCTCAGCACCCTCGCCGTCACGCTGCACGAGCCCCTCCCGGTGGTCGGCGAGCCGGGGCGGCATCCGATCGGCGAGGCGTTCCGGCAGGCGTGGCGCAACCTCGTCGGCTCGGTGGCCTTCGCCATCGCCGCCGCGGGGGTGCTGGTGCCGTTGGCCCTGGTGGCGGGCGCCGTCATATTCGTCGGACGCAAGCTGCGGCGGGCGCGAAAGCCGGTGTCCGGCCCCGTGGCCGAGCCCGCGGCCTGACGCGCCAGTCACCCGCGAACCGACCACCGACACGCCTCCGAGGAGCCGATGCCCGTCGACCTGCTCGCCATCGCCGCCCACCGCGACGACGTGGAGCTCACCTGCGCCGGCACCCTGCTGAAGGCCGCGGCGCAGGGCTACCGCACCGGCATTCTCGACCTGACCGCCGGCGAGACCGGCACCCGCGGCAGCGCCGACCTCCGCGCCGAGGAGGCGGCGCGCGCCGCCGAGATCCTGGGCGTCGCGGAGCGGCGGAACGCGGGGCTCCCCGATGCGCACCTGCACAACGACGAGGCCAGCCGGCGCGTGCTGGTGGAGGAGATCCGCCACTTCGCCCCGCGGGTCGTGATCCTCCCCTTCCCCGTCGGGCGGCACCCGGACCACCGGATCGCCTCCGAGCTCGCGCGCGACGCCTGCTTCCTCGCCGGGCTCGCGCGCTACCCCGCCGGCGGCACGCCGCACCGGCCCCACAAGATCCTCTACGCCCTCGCCTACCGCGAGGACCCGGTGAAGCCGACGTTCGTCGTGGACATCAGCGCCGAGTTCGAGCGCAAGATGGCCGCGATCCGCTGCTACGCGAGCCAGTTCGACGGCGCCAGGAACGCCGGCGAGATCTTCCCCACCGGGCAGGACCTCTACAGCCTCATCGAGACCCAGAACGCCCACTACGGCTCCCTCATCCGCACCCGCTACGGCGAGCCCTTCTTCACCCACGAGACGATGGCCGTGGACGACGTGGTGGCGCTGGGGGTGCAGAGCATGTAGGTGGCCCAACCGCATACCGGCCACTATTTTTCGGGCATGACCACCACACCCGTCTACCTCGATCACGCCGCCACGACCCCGGTGCGTCCGGAGGTCCTGGAGGCGATGCTGCCCTACCTCACCCACCAGACCTTCGGCAACCCCTCCAGCGCCCACCGCTTCGGGCGGGCGGCCCGGGCCGGGCTCGAGCAGGCCCGGCGCGAGGTGGCCCAGGCGGTCGGCGCCGAGCCCGGGCAGGTGATCTTCACCTCCGGCGGCACGGAGGCCGACAACCAGGCCGTCATCGGCGCCGCCCTCGCCGCCCGCGACCGCGGAGCGCCGATGCTCGCGGCGGTGAGCGCGGTGGAGCACAAGGCGGTGCTCGCCGCGGCGCACGCGGTCTGCCACCTCGGCGGCCGGGAGATCATCCTGCCGGTGGACGGGAACTGTCAGCTCGACCTGGGCGCGCTCGACGCGGCGCTCGCCGAGCGGCCGGCGATCGTCTCGGTGATGTGGGTGAACAACGAGGTGGGCGCGGTGCAGCCGGTGCACGAGATCGCGGCGCGATGTTGCGCGGCGGGGGCGATCTTCCACACCGACGCGGTGCAGGCCTTCGGCAAGGTGCCGGTCTCGGTCGCCGACTTCGGCTGCACCCTGATGAGTCTCTCCGGCCACAAGATCGGCGCCCCGAAGGGGATCGGCGCCCTCATCGTCCGCGACCGCAAGGCGGTCGAGGCGATCATCCACGGCGGCGGCCAGCAGTTCGGCATCCGGCCCGGCACCGAGAACGTCGCCGGCGCCGTGGCGATGGGCTGCGCGGCGCGGCTCGCCGTGGCCGAGCAGGCGGCGGAGGCGGAGCGACTGGAGCGCCTCCGCGACGAGCTCGTCGCCCGGCTCCGCGCCGCCGTGCCCGATCTCCACGTGAACGCCGGAGCCGGCCCGCGCGCCCCGCACGTGCTGAGCATCGCCGTGCCCGGCGCGGAGTCCGAAGTGCTCCTCATGCATCTCGACCTGGCCGGCATCGCCGCCTCGGGCGGCTCGGCCTGCTCCACCGGGGCGGTCGAGCCCTCGCACGTCCTCACGGCGATGGGCGTGCCGCGCGAGCTCGCGCTCGGCGCCATCCGCTTCAGCCTCGGCCACGAGACCACCGCGGACGACGTCGCGCGCGTGGCGGCCGTGTTCCCGGGGATCGTCCAGAAGGCGCGCCAGCTCGCCGGGGAGCTCGGCCGTGCGTAGGAGGGTGCTGGTCGCCATGTCGGGCGGCGTGGACAGCTCGGTGGCGGCGGCACGGCTCGTCGAGGCGGGCCACGAGGTGGTCGGGGCGACGATGAAGCTGTTCTGCTACGGCGACAGCGTCCCCGACCGCCCCTGCTGCTCGCTCGACTCGATCAACGACGCGCGCGACGTCGCCGCCGCGCTCGGCATCCCGCACTACGTGCTGAACCTGGAGGACCGGTTCAGCCGCCACGTCATCGAGAACTTCGTCGACGAGTATAGCCGCGGCCGCACGCCGATCCCCTGCGTGCGCTGCAACTCGTTCACCAAGTTCCGCGACCTCCTGCACCACGCCGACGCGCTGGGCTGCGACGCGATCGCCACGGGGCACTACGCCGTGGCGCGCGAGGGCGCGCTCTACCGCGGCCGCGACCGCGCGAAGGACCAGAGCTACTTCCTCTGGGGCATCGACCGCGCGGTGGTGGCGCGCATGCTCACCCCCGTGGGCGAGATGTCGAAGGCCGAGACGCGCGCCTGGGCCCGCCGGCTCGGCCTCACGACCGCCGACAAGCCCGAGTCGGTCGAGATCTGCTTCGTCCCCGACGACGACTACGTCGCCGTGCTCGAGCAGCACCTGCCGGCCGACGCGCCCGCGCTCGCCCCGGGGCCGCTCGTGACCACGACGGGCGAGGTGATCGGCGAGCACCGCGGCTTCGCCCGCTACACGATCGGCCAGCGGCGCGGGCTCCCGGGCGGCGCCCCCGAGCCGCGCTACGTGGTGGCGATCCGCCCCGCGACGCGCGAGGTGGTCGTGGGCGGGCTCGCGGACCTCGCCGGCCACCGCGTGCGGCTCGAGGAAGTGAACTGGCTCGCCGACCCGCTCGGCGAGGGCGACCGCTGCGCCGTGCAGGTGCGCTCCCGCGCGCCGGCGGTCCCGGCCACCGTCGTCGGCGCCACGGGCGACACGCTGGAGCTCGCTCTCGCCGAGCCGGTGCGCGCCATCACGCCGGGCCAGTCCGGCGTCCTGTATGATGCGAACGACCGCGTGCTCGGGGGCGGCGTGATCGACGCCCCCGCGTCCCTCACCCAGATCTCCGGCCTCCGATGAAGCACCTGCTGCTGCGCTGGCTCGTCAACGCCCTCGCCCTCTGGATCGCCGTGGCCCTCCTGCCGGGGCTCCACTTCGATCAGGGGATCGAGCAGCTCCTCATCGTCGCGGCGATCTTCGGCGTGGTCAACGCGGTGCTCCGCCCCATCCTCACGCTGCTGAGCTGCCCGCTCGTCGTGGTGACGCTCGGGCTCTTCCTGCTCGTCATCAACGGCGTGCTGCTGCTCCTCACGGGCCGGATCAGCCAGTACTACGGCCTGGGCTTCCACGTGGACGGCCTGCTCTCGGCGATCCTCGGCGGGCTGATCATCGGCTTCGTGAGCACCGGGGCGACGCTCGCCATCGGGGAGCGGCAGCAGCCCCGCCGGACCTGAGGCCGCCGATGCCGCGCCACCCGGACTTCCGCGCGGCACCAGCCGAGCCCGCGCTCGCGGCGACGCCGGCGCCGGCGCCGGCGCCGCCGCCCGCGATGCCGCGAAGCGACGAGGCGCTGCCGGTCGAGCCGGCGCCGAGCGAGGCCGACCTCCGGGATCCCGCGCTCTACATCAATCGCGAGCTGAGCTGGCTCGAGTTCAACCGCCGCGTCCTGGCCGAGGCGCAGGACGGCCGCACGCCGCTGCTCGAGCGGCTCAAGTTCCTCGCGATCTTCGGCAGCAACCTCGACGAGTTCTTCCAGGTGCGCGTCGGCGGGCTCAAGCAGCAGCTCGCCGCGGGCTACGCCGAGCGCACGGCGGACGGGATGCGGCCCGAGGACCAGCTCCGCGCGATCGCCGGCATCGTCCGCGACCTCGAGCGCGAGGCGTACGCGACGCTCCTCGACGATCTCCTCCCGGCGCTCGCCGACGACGGGCTCACGCTCCACCTCGACCACGCGGCGCTCGACGAGGCCGACCGCGCCCACCTCGCCGAGTACTTCCAGGCGAACGTCTTCCCCGTCCTCACCCCGCTCGCGGTGGACCCGGGGCATCCCTTCCCCTACATCTCGAACCTCAGCCTCTCCATCGCGGTCGTGCTGCGGGACCTCGACGGCGAGGAGCGGTTCGCGCGGGTGAAGGTGCCGAAGATCCTGCCGCGCTGGGTGCCGCTCACGCGGCCGCTGGAGTTCCTGCCGCTCGAGCAGGTGATCGGCGCGCACCTCGACGCGCTCTTCCCCGGGGTCGAGATCGTCGGCTGGCACCTCTTCCGCATCACGCGGAACACCGACTACGACCTCACCGACAGCGAGGACGAGGACCTCCTGAGCGCGATCCAGGAGGAGGTGCGCCGCCGCCGCTTCGCCGAGGTGGTGCGCCTCGAGGTCGAGCCGTCGATGCCGCTCGCCCTGCGCCAGCTCCTCCTCGGCGAATTCAACGCCGAGCAGGAGCCGCCGACGGTGCCGCTCCGCACGGAAGACCTCTACGAGGTGCCGGGCCCGCTCGACGTCGCCGACCTGCTCGCGCTCACCGCGGTGGACCTGCCGGCGCTCAAGGACCCGCCCTTCCTGCCCTCGACCCAGCTCCGGCTGCTGGGCGGCCGCAACATCTTCGACGTCATCCGCGAGGGCGACGTCCTGGTGCACCATCCGTACGACAGCTTCACCACCTCGGTCGAGCGCTTCATCCAGACGGCGGCCGAGGACCCGGACGTGCTCGCCATCAAGCTCACGCTCTACCGCACGGGCGGCGACTCCTCGATCGCGAAGCTCCTGCTCAACGCCGCCGAGCGCGGGAAGCAGGTCGCGGTCCTGATCGAGCTGCGCGCGCGCTTCGACGAGGAGAACAACATCACGTGGGCGCAGCGGCTCGAGGACGCCGGCGTGCACGTGAGCTACGGCGTCGAGCAGCTCAAGACGCACGCGAAGCTCATCCTCGTCGTCCGCCGCGAGGGCGACACGATGCGCCGCTACGTGCACATCGGCACCGGTAACTACAACGCGAAGACGGCGCGGCTCTACACCGACTTCGGGCTCTTCACGAGCCACCCCGACTTCGGCGCCGATCTCACGACGCTCTTCAACGTGCTCACCGGCTTCGCCAACCCGGCGGGCTACCGCACGCTGCTCGTGGCGCCGCAGTGGATGAAGGAGCGCTTTCTCGCCATGATCCGCCGCGAGATCGCCCACGTGCGCGCGGGCCGGCCGGGGCAGATCATCGCGAAGATGAACGCGCTGGTGGACCCCGACGTCATCGCGGCGCTCTACCAGGCGTCGCAGGCGGGGGTGCAGGTGGACCTGATCGTGCGGGGGATCTGCTGCCTGCGGCCGGGGCTGCCGGGGGTGAGCGAGCGCATCCGCGTGCTCAGCCTCGTGGGCCGCTTCCTCGAGCACTCGCGCGCCTTCTACTTCTACAACGGCGGCACCGACGAGGTCTACATCGGCTCGGCCGACTGGATGCCGCGCAACCTCAACCGCCGCATCGAGGCGGTCGCGCCGGTGCAGGACCCGATCCACCGCCAGACCATCCTCGGGCTCCTCGAGCTCATGCTGCGCGACGAGCGCCAGGCCTGGGAGCTCCGCCCCGACGGCACCTACGTGCAGCGCCGCCCCGGCTCGCCCGAGGCCGAGCGCGGCACCCAGCAGACCCTCATCGAGCTCGCCAAGGAAACCGGCCGCCTCGGCGCGCCGTAGCGCCGGGCGGCCGTCGGCCCCGCCGGAGCGATCGCCTGCCTAGTGCGCGAGGCCGGCGGCCTCCGCGAACTTCCTCATCTGCTCCGTCTGCGCCTCGGTGAGATGCTCGGGCACGGTGACGTTCACCTGCACGAGCTGGTCGCCGCGGCGGCCGTTCTTCTCGATCCCCTGCCCCTTGATGCGGAACTTCCGCCCCGGCTGCGTCCCGGCCGGGACCTTGAGCAGGACCTTCTTCCCGTCGAGCGTGCGCACGCGCAGCCGGGTGCCGAGCGTGGCCTGGGCGATGTTGATCGGCACCTCGCAGACGAGGTCGAGCCCGTCGCGCCGGAAGAAGCGGTCGGGCTGCACCTGGAAGGTGATGATCAGGTCGCCCGCGGGCGCGCCGGGCTGGCCCGACTGGCCCTGGCCCTTGAGGCGCACCTTCGCGCCGTCCTCGGTGGCGGGCGGCACGGTGATCATCACCCGGCGCTCCGAGCGCACCTCGCCTGCGCCGCGACAGGTGGGACACGGCTCGGAGGGGATCTTGCCGCGCCCGCGGCACATCGGGCACGGCCGGTTCACGGCGAAGCCGCCCTGGCCGAACGAGATCGAGCCGCGGCCGTTGCACTCGGGACAGGTGTCGAACGTCGCGCCCGGGGCGCCGCCGCTGCCGTGGCAGGTCGGGCACGGCTCGGTGACGGGCAGCGTCACCGGCACCCTGCCCCCGAGCATCGCGACGCGGAACGGCACCTCGACCACCGTCTCGAGCGTCTCGCCGCGCGGCTCCTCGCGCCGGCCGCGGCCGAAGATCGAGGAAAAGATGTCGCCCAGCCCGAGCCCGCCCAGGTCGCCGAGATCCACCTCCTCGAACACCGTCCCGCCCGGCCCGCCGGGCCCGCCCGCGCGGCCCGCGCCCGCGGGGCCGCGCGGCCCGCGCGTGCCGCCGCGGGCGAAGCCCTCGAAGGCGCCGAGCCGGCGCATCTGGTCGTACTGCTTCCGCTTCTCGGCATCCGAGAGCGTCGCATGGGCCTCGGAGATCTCCTTGAAGCGCTCCGCGGCCTGCGGGTTGTTCGGGTTGGCGTCGGGGTGGTACTGCTTCGCGAGCCGACGATAGGCCTTCTTGATCTCGTCCTGCGACGCGCTGTCGGGGACGCCGAGCACCTGATAGAAGTCCTTCGTCGCGGGCACTTAGTGCATCCCCTCGCTGCTGAAGACCTGCACCCGGGCGGGCCGGACGAGCACGCCCTTGAAGCGATAGCCCGGCTGGAAGGTGGCGCTCACGACGTGGTCCTGCGCCGGCGCGGGCGCGGGCACCACGCTCACCGCTTCGTGCTGGCTCGGGTCGAACGGCTGGCCCGCGGGATCGATCTTCTCGACGCCGGCGGCCTCGAGCTCCTTCCGGAGCTTCCGGTCGACGAGCACCATCCCCTCGTGCAGCGCCTCGGGGCTCGGGCCCGGGCCGCTCGCCACGAGCCGGTCGAGGTCGTCGAGCACGTCGAGCAGCTTGGCGACGAAGCCCGCCTGGGCGCGGTCGCCGAGCTCGCTGCGCTCGCGCGCCACGCGCTTCTTGTAGTTGTCGAACTCGGCCGCGAGGCGCAGGTGTCGGTCGCGCCACTCGGCGGCCGGATCCGCCGCCGCGGCGTCGCTCGCCACGGCGGGTAGGGGGCCGTCGGCGGGCGGCTGGGTGATCGACGGGCTCGGCGGCTCCACGCGGCCGCTCGGATCGGCGTCCATGTCGGTCGAGGCGAGGTCCGCCCCGTTCGACGCCCGCCCGCGCGACGGCGGCGTCTCCATCCCGCCCGGGGTATGGATCTCCACGTCCGCGTTGCGGTCGTCGGTGCTCTTCTTCTCTCGGTCTGCCACGATCTCCACTCCTCGAAAGGCGTCGATAGACGGTCTGAGGGAAGATAATAGCACCCGGCATGCCGGAAGATCCGGCCGGAATGGCAGCCCCGAGGCCGCGCGGAGGGCGCTCAGTCGCGCCCGGCCGCGAGCCGCCGCCACAGCAGGTACAGCGCCATCTGCGCCGCGCGGGCCCGGATCTCGAAGCGGTTGCCGGGCAGGACGTGCCGCACGGCGCTCGTCTCGCCGTCGGCATGGATCCCGAACCAGACCGTTCCCACCGGCTTCGCCTCGCTCCCCCCGCCCGGCCCGGCGACTCCCGTGACCGAGACCGCGGCCTCCGCCCCGACGCGCCGGCAGGCGCCCTCGGCCATCGCGCGCGCCGTCGCCTCGCTCACCGCGCCGTGCGCGGCGAGCACGGCGGCAGGCACGTCGAGCAGCGCCTCCTTCACCTCGTTCGCGTAGGCGATCACCCCGCCCAGCACCACGTCCGAGCTCCCGGCGACGGCCGTGAGCCGCCCGCCCACGAGCCCGCCCGTACAGGACTCGGCCACCGCGAGCCGCACCCCGCGGCGACGCGCGGTCTGGAGCACGACGGCCGCGAGGTCGTCGTCGTCCACCCCGTAGGCGTGCGCCCCGGCGCGCGCCTCGAGCAGCGCCACCGCGCGCGCGAGTCGCGCGTCGGCCTCGGCGGCCGGGAGATGCCAGGCGGTGACGCGGAGGTCCACGCCCTCGAGTCCCGGCAGATAGGCGAGCGTGAGCGGCGCGAGCGCGTCCTCCACGTCGCCGACCCGCTCGGCGAGGGTGGACTCGGGGATCGCCGTGGTGCGCACCGTGCGCGAGCGGATGACGCGCTGCTCGCCCGCGCCCGCCGCGTGCTCCACCCGCGCCGCGAGCCGCGGCACCACCTCGTGCTCGAGCAGCTTCCGCATCTCGTGCGGCACGCCGGGGAGCATGACGACGAGCCCCGCGCGCCCGTCCACCGTGCCCTCGAGCCAGAGCCCCGGCGCCGTGCCCCAGCGGTTCGGCAGCACGACGGCGCCGCGCGGCACCTCGGCCTGGGTGCGGTTGCTCGCCGAGGGGGGGCGACCGAGCGTGCGATAGCGCTCGAGGAGCGCCTCCCAGAGCGCGGGGGCGAACTCGACGGGCCGGCCGAACAGCCCGGCCACGACCACCTTCGTCACGTCGTCGCGCGTGGGGCCGAGGCCGCCGGTCGTGAGCACGGCACCGGTGCGCGCGAGCGCCTCGGCGACCCCCGCGCGGATCGCCTCGGGAGTGTCCGCGACGCTCGTGCGGCGCACGACGCGCACCCCGATCGCGGCGAGCGCGCGCGCGATGTGGGCGCCGTTGGTGTCCACGGTGAAGCCGAGCAGCAGCTCGGTGCCGATCGTGAGGAGCTCGATGTCCATGGCCCGGAATGTACCAGGGCCCCGGGAAAAGTCCCGGGGCCCTGGTCGGTCGGTCGCCGGCGGCGCGCGCCGCGGCCCGGGGCTCAGCGCGTGTGCGCCGGCGCGCTCCCGCGGCCGGGCTGGCCGGCCTGTCCGCCGGTGCCGCCGGGCCCGCCGGCGCCGCCGCCGGTGATGAGCCCGCGATAGCGGTAGATGTAGATCACGAACGAGTAGACCGTCAGCACCGTGGCGATCGCCAGCGTCACGGCGACGAAGCTGCCGTGGAAGCTGTTCCAGTAGCCCGCGAAGCGGCTGTGCTCCCATCCCATCGGCTTGCGCGCGTCGCGGAAGGCGAACCACAGCATGATCGCGCCGATGAAGACGTTCTGCAGCACCGCCTTGAGCTTCCCCTCATTGCCGGCCGGGATCACGACGCCCTGGCGCGCGGCCCACCAGCGGAAGAGCGTCATCGCCAGCTCGCGCCCGATGAGGAGCAGCGTGACCCAGAGCGGGATGCTCCCCCAGACGGGGATGTCGTACATGTCGTGCCGCGAGCGCGAGATCCAGTAGATCGGCACCAGCGTGGCGAACAGGAGCAGCTTGTCGGCGATGGGATCGAGCAGCTTGCCGAGATCGGTGATCTGGCCGCGGCTGCGCGCGAGGTAGCCGTCCCAGACGTCGGTGACGGCGGCGGCGACGAAGACGACGAAGCAGATGAGCTTCGGCCAGTAGCCCGCGATGAACGGCAGGAGCGCGATCACGGGGGTGAAGCAGATCCGAACGATCGTGATGATGTTCGGCAGCGTCCAGACGCGGGCCGACGGCGCGTGCGGCGAGTCGGACGACGAACCTGCGTGGGTCACTCCGGGTGCCTGCCTTACCTCGGCGGCTCAGCCGAGCGTCTTGACGACGGACTTGCTGATCGCCTTGAGCGTGTCGAACACGCCGTCGCCGGTGACGGCGACGGCCTCGAAATACGGCGCGCGCTCGACCCACTGTCCGTCGATCACCTCGACGAGGTTCTCGCCCGGGTGCGTCGGGTCGGGGGTGACGCGCTGCTTCGCGGGATCCTCCACCGCCCACCCCGGATTGAGCTGCGCCTGCAGCTCGGCGATCGGGGCGGCGTTCGGCAGATCGCGCTTGTTGTACTGGATGGCGAAGGGGATCTTCGTCAGGTCGTAGCCGTGCTGGGCCATGTTGTCGTACAGGTTCTGCATGGCCTCGATGTTCGCCTCCATGCGCTCGAGCTGGCTGTCGGCGACGAACACCACGCCGTCGACGCCCTTGAGGATCAGCTTGCGCGAGGCGTTGTAGTAGACCTGGCCCGGCACGGTGTAGAGGTGGAACTTCACCTTGAAGCCGCGGATGGTGCCGAGGTCGACCGGGAGGAAGTCGAAGAACAGGGTGCGCTCGGTCTCGGTGGCGAGGGAGATCATCTTCCCGCGCGCCCCCGGCGCGACCTTGTTGTAGACGTACTCCAGGTTCGTCGTCTTCCCGCCGAGACCGGGCCCGTAGTACACGAGCTTGCAGTTGATCTCGCGCGAGGCGTAGTTGATCATCGACATACGGTTCGCTCGACCCCTTTAGGCCCCGAAGAGTTTGTCGATCTCGTCCTCCGCCTCGCCGAGGAACCCCGTCTCGACCTGGGGCCCCGCGGTGCCGGTGCGGCCGAACATGTCGATGAAGACCTGGTTGAGCTCGCCCACCGTCGTCCGGACCCGGAGCTTCACGAGTCCCAGCGTCGTCCGGTTGTCGAAGAGCACGACCAGGATGACCCGCCGCGCGATGTCGGCGAGATACATCGACTCCTTCTCGCCCTGGTGGAACAGCGAGCCGAACTCGGGCTCGCCCAGCATGCGGGCGAGCTGGTCGTTGGCGCTGAAGTCCGCCGCCGTGAGCGAGGCGAACGCCGTGGGGTCGAACGCCGGCGGCTCGCCCACGGTGGCCACGAGCTGGCCGGTCCGGTCCACGATGAGCGCCGTGCGGGCACTCGACTCGCGCAGGAAGTCGGTCAGGATGGTCTGGATGCGCCGGTAGTCCTCTTCGCGAAAGGACCAGCTGGATGCGCCGCTCATGCGTGCTCGTGTGGGAGAGTGAGACCCGCTCGGACCCGCCTGGTCCTAGACCAGCTCCGCCTCCAGCCGCCGCAGGATCGTCTCGGCGCGGCGGCGCAGCAGCGGCTGCCGCTCCCAGGCGAGAAAGTCGCGCAGCAGCCGCACCGTCTCGACGTCGCTGCGCCCGGCGAGGAAGCCCAGGGCGGCGTGCCGGCGGATCGGGAACGGGCTGAACAGGTCGCGCCGGTGCGCCTCCAGGCGCCGCTGGGCCAGCGTCCACCCGGCGGCGAGCCCGAGGGCGAGCCCGCCGACGAAGGTGGCGGAGCGGCCGCCGCCGCGCGCGCTCACGGCGCGAGCTCCTGCCGCGCCACCAGCGCGTGGGCCAGGGTGACGCCGTCCACGAACTCGAGATCGCCGCCCATCGGCAGCCCGCGCGCGAGCCGGGTGACGCGCACGCCCAGGCCGGCGAGGAGCTGCTGGATGTAGGTCGCCGTCACCTCGCCCTCCATCGATGGATTGGTGGCGAGGATGACCTCCCGCACCCCGCCCTCCTGCACCCGGCGCGCGAGCCGGTCGAGCCGGAGCGCCTCGGGCCCGATCCCGTCGAGCGGCGAGAGCCGGCCGCCCAGCACGTGGTAGCGGCCCCGGAAGTCGGTCGCCCGCTCCACGACGCCCACGGTCGAGGGCTCCTCGACGACGCAGAGCACGCCCGGGTCCCGCCGCGCGTCGCGGCAGATCTCGCAGGGCTGCGCCTCGGTCAGGTTGCCGCACTCCTCGCAGGGCCGCACCCGCTCGCTCACCCGCACGAGCGCGTCGGCCAGCCGCCCGACCTCGTCGGGGGACTGCTGCAGGAGGTGGTAGGTCAGGCGCTGCGCGGTCTTCCGGCCGATCCCCGGCAGGCGGGCCAGCTCGGTGATCAGCTCCTCGATGGCGCTCACGGAACGGCGCCGCCGCTCAGGCCTGCGGGAACGGCAGCGGCTGAACCTTGCGCATCTCGGCCTGCAGCATGTCGGCCGCGCGGCGCTGCGCCTCCGAGACCGCCGCGAGCACCAGATCCGCGAGGAATTCCGCGTCCCGGCCCGCGAAGACCGTCGGGTCGATCGCCACGGCCCGGATCATCCCCCGCCCGTCGGCGGTGATGCGCACCATGCCGCCGCCGGCCGTCGTCTCGAAGGTCCGGCCGGCCAGGTCGCTCTGGAGCTGCTGGAGGCGACCCTGCACCTGCTGGCCAAGTTGAAATAGCTGCTGAAGATCCGCCATACGATCCGTCGTCCCTGCCGTTCCCCGGCCAAAGTAGACGGCCCTCGCGGCCGTCGTCAATCCACGATTTCCAAATCTAACTCGTCCGCCGCGGCATCGAGACTCGGGTCCTGCGCCCGGATGCCCTTGAGGCGGTCGGCCTTCATCGTTTCCTGCGTGAGCCGCTTCGGGCGGGGCGCCGGGGCGTCGGCCGGCCCACCCGCCGACGCCCCCGCCACGGTCACCCGCAGCTCCACCCGCTCGCCCACCAGCGCCCCGATCACCCGCTCGACCAGCTCCGCCTGCTGCTCGAGCCGCTCGCTGAAGAGCGGGTTCGGCTCGCCCAGCGCGACGACGAGCCGCGGCGGCGCCACCTCCACCGGCGCCGCGTGCGAGAGCGCCGTGCCGAGGAAGGGGCTCTCCTGCCGCACCGTCTCGACCACCGTCCGCCAGACCGCCCTGAGCCCGGCGACCGAGAACTCGACGCCGCCGCGAACGGGCGGCTCGGGCGGCGGCGCTTCCGGCTCCGCGGGGCGGGACGGCGGCGGGACGGCGGGACGGCGGGAGTCGTCCGCAGCCGTAGGCCGCTGGACAGGCCGCGTCGTCGGTGGCGCGCTCGCCGCGGGTGCGGCCGGCCGCGCCGACGCAGCGGAGGCCGCGCCCGCCCCACTCCCGCCGTCCCGCCGTCCCGGCGTCCCGCCCTCCAGCACCTGCTCCAGGCTCACGAGCCGGTCCATCATCGCCCAGCGCAGCAGCAGCGTCTCGACGACGAGGCGCGCGTTGCCGCTGCGGCGGATCGCCGTCTCGCTCTCCGCGAGGAGGCGCAGCATGCGCAGCACGTCGCCCGGCTCCAGCGCGTCCCGGTACCGCTCGAGGACCAGGCGCATCGCCTCGGTGAGGTCCTCGGGCGCGGCGCCCACCTGGAGCATGAGCAGCGCGCGCAGCATCTCGGCCGCGCCGCCGATGAACTCGGCCAGGTCCGCGCCCGACTCCATGAGCCGGTCCACCAGCGCGAAGACCGCCGCGGGCTGCCGCTCGACCACGAGGGCCAGGAGCTCGCCGTAGAGCTCGTCGCTCACGACGCCGAGGATCTCGCGCACCCGCCCGGCGGTGATGCGGCCCTCGCCGAAGCTGAGGCACTGGTCCAGGACCGAGAGCGCGTCGCGCATCCCGCCGTCGGCGTGGCGCGCGATGAGCGTGAGCGCGTCGTCGTCGGCCTCGAGCCCCTCGGCGTCGAGCACCGCGCGCAGCCGGTCGCGGATCGCCGCGGGACCGATGCGGCGGAAGTCGAAGCGCTGGAGCCGCGAGAGCACCGGCGCCGCGGTCTGCGCGATCTTCTGCGGCTCGGTCGTCGCGAAGACGAAGACCACGCCCGGGGGCGGCTCCTCGAGGATCTTGAGGAGCGCGTTCCACGCCTCGCGCGTGAGCATGTGGGCCTCGTCCACGATGTAGACCTTGTGGTGGCCCTCCTGGCTCGCCGCGTACATCGCCCGCTCGCGCAGCTCGCGCGCGTCGTCCACGCCGCGGTTGCTCGCCGCGTCGATCTCGACCACGTCGAGGTTCGCCGAGCCGCCCCAGATGCGCGCGCAGTTCTCGCACTCCCCGCACGGGTCGCCCTGGGCGTCGCGGTTGGGGCAGTTGAGCGCCATCGCCAGGATGCGCGCCGCCGTCGTCTTCCCCACCCCGCGCGGCCCGGTGAGGAGATAGCCGTGCCCGACCCGGTCCTTCGCCACCGCGCCGCGCAGGACGGCGGTCACGTGGTCCTGGACGAGCAGATCGGCGAAGCGCTTGGGACGGTAGCGACGAGCGAGAGCGATGGACATGGCGGTGGGATAAAAGAAAAGTGCCTCAGGCTCCCCGAAGCGACACCGGGCATCGCTTAGCGCTGCTACCGGCGAGGTCCTGACGCGGTTCACGCGCCGGCGCCCTTCGGACCTGAGGCACCGGGGAATATAAGGGGTTTCGGGGGAAACGGAAGGGCGGCGGGGCGGCCCGGCGCTCCCGCGGCCGTCCCCGCCAAGTGCGTCTCACATCAGCACTTAGGCCGTTCGGGCCGCGCCCTACTGCAGCACGGCGCGCTGGTGCCGCTGCATCTTCCGCAGCTCCCAGGTCTCCGCCACGACGCCCCCGAGCAGGAACACCACCGCCGTGTAATAGATCCAGAGCACGAAGAGCACCGCCGCGCCGATGTTGGCGTCGCGCGCCACGCCCTGGAGCGAGGCGAAGTTGGCGAGGTAGAAGGCGTAGAGCCGCTTCGCCACTTCGAAGCCCAGGGCCGCGAAGCTCGCGGCGAGCAGCGCCGTGCGCCACGGGAGCCGGCGCAGCGAGGCGTACTTGTAGGTGGCGAAGAAGAGTGAGATCGAGAAGAGGATCGCCAGCGCCTCGCCCGCGATCCGGCCGACGGGGCCGACGACGAAGCCGAGCGCCGGCAGGTGCTCGGTGACGAAGGCGCTGCCCCGCGTCTGCAGGAAGGCGAGCGCCGCGGTGAGCGCGGTGTTGGCGAGGAAGAGCGTGACGGTGAGCACCACCATCCCCGCGTCGCGCAGCTTGCCCAGGAGGAAGGCGACGAGGAAGAAGCGTTGCCGCCCCGGGCGGGCGGAGACGTCGAAGATGTCGTTGAGCGAGGTGCGGATCCCGGCGAACAGCCGGGTGCTGAACCAGATGAACGCCGGGATCGCGTAGGTCGAGATCGTGCCGCGGCGCTTGGTGACGCCGGCGAGCAAGTCCTCGATCGACTGGAACGGGTCGGGGTTGCTCGCGTGGGCCGGCAGGTAGCGGTGGAACAGCGCCACCGGGTCGGCCGTGCCGCTCCCCGCCAGCACCTGCGCGAGATGCGTCAGGCCGACGAGGAGCAGCAGCAGGAAGGGAATGGCGGCGAGCAGCGCGTCGAAGGTGAGCGCGCTCGCCAGGAAGGGGATCTTGTTCTCGTCGGCCGCGACGAGGACCCGGTAGCCGAAGCCCTGCCAGGAGCGGTACCAGCCCCCCGAACGGGCGCCGCTCAGGCGAGCGGCTCCTCGAGGTCGGCCGCGGCCCGCCGGCGCGCGCGCGCCTCGGCGAGGCGGCGC
The DNA here is from genome assembly GCA_035760645.1 of Gemmatimonadales bacterium. Lineage (GTDB taxonomy): Bacteria > Gemmatimonadota > Gemmatimonadetes > Gemmatimonadales > GWC2-71-9 > DASSTY01. Next base: position 5,681 of record DASTSO010000089.1, on the reverse strand, counting down.
TCCAGCTCCGCGCGCTCCGAGCTGGCCGCGAGCGGCGGCCCCTCGGTCTCGAGCGCCGCGTCCACGTCGTCGTCGAGCTCGTCGTCCTCGTCGAGCTCGTCGTCGTCGTCGTACGCATCGGCGTAGCGCTCGTCGAACTCGCCGGCCGCGGCGTCCGCGCCGCCGCGCCCGCCCGGGCCGCCGCCGCGGCGGCCGGGCCCGTACTGCGTGACGAGCTCGTCGAGCTTCTCCTCGGTCATCGCCCGCAGCTTCCAGAGCGAGCGCTGCAGCGAGCGGCGCGTCTCCTCGCCGTTGCGCGGGGCGTAGAGCAGCGCGAGCCCCGCGCCGATCGCCATCCCCCACAGGAGCGACTTGACCGAGGAGTCCCCTCCCCCGCGCTCGACGTACACCACCTCGGGAACGTGTCTGCGACGCATGGTGTCTCCCTTACTCGCCGGCTTCGGGATCGTCCTCGGCCGTGACCAGCGCCGGCTTGAGCGCGGCGTGGTGCTGCAGCGGGGCGTGGATGAAGCGGTCCACCAGATCGGCGGTGCCGTTGACGTTGAGCTGCTCGAACAGGAACGCGAACGTCTTCTCGAGGTCCGCCGCGATCGCCGCGCGGATCTCCTCGGGCAGGCTCCAGAGGCGCTGCTTGAAGGGGCCGATCGCCTTCTTGCGCGCCTTGTAGAAGAACTGCTCCTCGGTGTCCGACGGCTTGCGCTCGCCCGCGGCGTTCTCGCTCACCCAGGCGCGCATCTCGGCGCGCAGGTCGGCCGGCAGCCGCGGGTGGTCGAAGACGATGTTCTGGAAGTTGGTGGCGAGGTGGATCTCGGCCGTCTCCACGCGCGGGAAGTTGCCGAACGCGTTGGCCGGAAGCGTGCTCGCGCCGTGCTGCACCGCGCCGGCGAGGTGATAGCGCTCGCGCGCCACGCGCGAGAGGTCGCGCAGGGCGTCGATGTCGATCTTCACGTCGGCGATCGAGCCGTCGGGGAGCACCACGCCGCCGTGGCTCGTGCCGGTCTGGACGGAGATCTTGCTGATCCCCTCCGCCGCCGGGAAGCCGAGCCGCTCGAGGGTGCGAAGGTAGCCGGCCATGAAGGCGTCGAGCTCCTCCACCGTGCTGTTCTTGTGCCCCACCTCGCCGATCTCGCCGCCCACCGACACGGTGACGCCCTCGGGCTCGAGCCCGCGGATGAACGCCGTGACCTCGGCGCAGCGCTCGTAGTTCGCGCGCTGCTGCTCGTCGAGGGTGGGCTGCGCGAGGTCCACGAGCGTCGAGGTGTCGACGTCGATGTTGTAGAAGCCGGCGCCGATCTCCTCGTGGATCAGCTTCTTCACCTCGCCGACCTCCTGCTCGGCGTTCGCCTCGTACTTCTTGGCGTTCACCTGGCAGTGGTCGCCCTGGATGAAGAGCGGCAGCGTGTAGCCCTCGCGCAGCGCGGCGCCGATGAGCACCGACACGTACTCGGCCGGCCGCTGGTCGGTGTAGGCGATCTCGCTGCGCGCGATCTCGAGGATGATCGCCCCCGCCTTCCCCGCCCTCGCCGCGCGGAAGACGGCGCGCGCGGTGTCGTAGGCCATCATGCGCACGTTGATCGCGGGCACGGTGAAGCCGCCGCACTCGCCGCGGCCGCGCGCGAGATAGAGATCGTGAATCGACGCGGGCCGCGCCCCCGTGGCCTGCCCCAGCTCCCAGAGCAGCCAGCGCGCCGCTTCCTTCTCCTCCCCCTCCCCGAACACCGCCTGCCAGACGAGCGCGTCGGTGGCCGGCGAGCGGAGCCGGGCGGCGTCCTTCACCTCGACGCCACCGGGAATCAGCGCCACCGCGCCCCCGTAGAGATCGACCGCCTGTTGCACGACGTCAGTCATATCGCGAAGATCCTCGCTAGGAATTCGATGTCGTTGCCGGCGCGCCAAATCTAGGCCCCGCGCCGAGTTGGGTCAAACGTGCGCCGCGTCACCCGGCGGCTCACACCTCGTCGGCGCCGCGCGCGAGCGGCGCGCCGCGCTCGTCGAAGCCCGGCCGCCCCATGGCGGCGAAGGTGAGCCGCTTGCCCAGCTCGACGCCGGGCTGGTCGAAGGGGTCGATGCCGTACCACACCCCCGCGTACCCGGTGGCGACCTGGAAGAACATCAGCGCCTCCCCCACGCTCTCCGCCGTCACCGCCGGGAGCCGGAGCGTCATGCTCATGCGGCCGTGCCGGGCGAGGGCGGCGCTCGTCGCCTCCTGCTCCGCCTTCAGCAGCTCGGCCAGCGTGTGGCCCGGCAGATAGGCGAGCTCGGCCGGCAGCCCCTCGCGCGGCGGGATGGTGACGTCCTCGCCGTAGTCCTCGACGGCGATGAACGTGACCACCTTGTCGAACGGCCCCTCCATGAAGAGCTGCACCTGGCTGTGCTGGTCGGTGGCGCCGACGGTCGCGACCGGCGTCGGCCCCACGTGCACCGGCTGGCCCCGGCGGTCCACCGCCTTTCCCAGGCTCTCCGCCCAGAGCTGCCGGTACCACTCGGCGAACTCGCGCAGCTGGTCGCTGTAGGGCATGAGCACCTGCACGCGCGCGCCGAGCTGCGTGTCGGCGGCCCACTGGAGCGCGGCGTAGAGCGCGGGGGCGTTCTGCAGCAGGTCGTCGGGCTCGGCGCGCTCGAGCGCGCGGCGGGCGCCGCGGAGCAGCCCCCCGATGTCGATCCCCACCAGCGCCGCCGGCAGGAGCCCCACCGGCGACAGCACGCTGAAGCGCCCGCCCACGTCCGGCGGCACCGCGAGCGAGGCGATCCCCTCCTGCTGCGCGATCTCGCGCAGCGCGCCCTTCGCCGGGTCGGTCGTGAAGACGAGGTGCCGGCCCGCGGCGCCGCCCAGCGCCTCCTCGAGCCAGTGCCGCACGACGAGGTACTGCGCCATCGTTTCCGCCGTGCCGCCGCTCTTGCTGATCACGTTGACGAGCACCCGCCGCGGGTCGATGCGCCGCAGCGCGGCGGCGACCGAGGTGGGATCCACGTTCTCGAGCACGGTGAGGCGCGGGAAGAAGTCGCGCCCCTCGTCGTCGAGCTCGTTCCAGTGCGGCGGCCGGAGCGCGTTGAGCAGCGCCTTCGTGCCCAGCGCCGAGCCGCCGATGCCGAGCACGAGGACGTGGTCGTACGCCTGCCCCAGCCCCTCGGCGAAGTGCCGGATCTCGGCCACCGTGGGCCCCTGGTCCACCAGGCCGTAGAAGCCGTAGTCGCCGCCGGCGCGGCGCTCGCGGACTTCGGCCTGCACGGCGCCGAAGCGCTGGGCGAGCTCCCGGAGCCGCGCGCGCGGCAGCCCGTGCTCGCCGTCGAGGTGCTCCTGCAGCATGCGGCCGTAGGCCAGCGTGATCCCCCCCGTCGTCGCCCCCGCCGTCGTCATTGCGCCACCTCCACCGTGAGGCCGTCGTAGGCCGGATGCACGTCGGGCGGCAGCGTCGCCGCCAGCTCGGCGTGACCGGTCTCGTGTGTCAGATGCGTCAGATACGTGCGCCGCGCGCCCAGTGCGTGGGCGGTCTCGATCGCCTCGGCGATGCTCAGGTGCGTCGGGTGCGGCCGCCACCAGAGGGCGTCGAGCACGAGGACGTCGAGCCCCTGGAGACAGCGCCGCGCCGCTTCGGGCACCACCTTCACGTCGGTGATGTAGGCGAGGCGGTCGAAGCGGTAGCCGTAGACGCGCGCGTGCCCGTGCTCGAAGGCGAGCGGGAGCACCGGAATCCCGGCGATCTCGACCCGGCGGCCCGCCTCGAGCGGGTGCAGCTCGAGCCCCGGCTTCGAGGTGCCGGCGAAGGGCCGCACCCGCTCGTCGAAGATGTAATTGAACGACGCCCGCAGCCGCTCGAGCGTCTCCGGCGGCCCGTAGACCGGCAGCGGCGCCCCCTGCCGCACCGAGAACATCCGCAGGTCGTCGATGCCGTTGATGTGGTCGGCGTGCTCGTGGGTGTAGAGCACGGCGTCGAGGCGCGCGGGCCGCGCCGCGAGGAGCTGCAGCCGCAGCTCGGGCGGCGTGTCGATGAGGAGCGTCGCGCCGCCCTCCTGGACCAGGGCGCCGGTCCGGGTGCGCCGGTCGCGCGGGTCGGCCGACGTGCAGACCGCGCAGTCGCAGCCGATCTGCGGCACGCCGAACGACGTGCCCGTCCCCAGGAAGGTGAGCCGCATCGCCTAAACTGTCTCGATCTTCAGGAGGTTGGTAGTGCCCGGCTGGTCGAACGGGACCCCCGCCGTCACCACCACGCGTTCGCCCGGCTGCACCAGCCGCAGCTCGAGGAGCTGCCGGCGCGCGAGCGCGGCCATGTCCTCGTACGTCGGCACGTGGTCGACGAGGATCGGCACCACCCCCCAGACCAGCGCGAGCTGGCGATAGGTCTGCGGCTCGGGCGTCACCGCGAAGATCGGGACCGGCGGCCGGTAGCTGCTCACCACGCGCGCCGTGAAGCCGCTCGAGGTGAAGCAGACGATGCCCGGCACCTGCAGCAGCTCGGCCGCCGCGCACACCGCCACGCCGATCGCGTCCTCGGTGCGCACCACGGTCGTGTCGGTGTGGCGCCGGCCGAGCCGGTCGCCCACGCCGGTGCGGCGCCCCACGGCGAGATCGAAGGCGACGCTGCGCCCGCGCGGGTGCCGCTCGAGCTCGTGCGCGATGCGCACCATCGCCTGCACCGCCTCGACCGGATACTCGCCCACCGCCGTCTCGGCCGAGAGCATCACGGCGTCGGTCCCGTCCAGGATGGCGTTGGCCACGTCGCTCGCCTCGGCGCGGGTGGGGCGCGGCGCGTGCGTCATGCTCTCGAGCATCTGCGTCGCCGTGATCACCGGCTTGCCGTGCAGGTTGGCCTCGCGGATCAGCCGCTTCTGCGCGAGCGGCACCTCCTCGAACGGCAGCTCGACGCCGAGGTCGCCGCGCGCCACCATGATGGCGTCCGACGCGCGCAGGATCCCCTTGAGGTTCTTCAGCGCCGTGTCCTTCTCGATCTTCGCGACGAGCTTGGTCGTGCGCGGCACCAGCGCGCGCACGTTCTCCACGTCCTCGGCCCGCTGCACGAAGGAGATCGCCACGTAGTCCACCCCCAACTCGACGCCGTGGGCCAGGTCCTCGCGGTCCTTCTCGCTCAGCGCCGGCGCGCTCACGTCGAGGCCGGGGAGATTGATCCCCTTGTTCGAGCGCAGCACCCCGCCGTAGAGCACCCGCCCGCGCACCCGCTCGCCCTCGCGGTCGAGCACCTCGACCGCGAGCAGCCCGTCGTCGAGGAGGATGCGGGCGCCCCGCACCACGTCCTGCGCCATCTGGCGGTAGGTCGTCGGGATCTCGTCGCCCCGCGCGACCTCTTCGGGGGCGAAGACGACTTCCTGCCCCGGATCGAGGGTGATGGGCTGGGGCAATTTGCCCACCCGGATCCGCGGGCCCTGCAGGTCGAGCAGGATCGCGGCGGCCGCGGCCTGCGGCCGCTCGGCGATCACCTGCTTGAGCTCGGTGATCCAGCGCGCCCGGATCTCCGGGGTGCCGTGCGAGGCGTTGACGCGCACCACGTTCACGCCCGCGTCGAGCAGCTGGTGCATCTGGATCGGCTGCTCCCAGCTCGGGCCCAGCGTGGCGACGATCTTCGTGTGGCGGATGGACGTACGGGGCACCGGACCCCCTTCGAGAACGAGTAGACGATGGTCGAATCGCAGTCTAATCGGCCCCGGCCCGGCCCGCACCACCCGCC
>DASTSO010000088.1:0-2940 GCA_035760645.1 Gemmatimonadales bacterium | reverse complement strand
GCGCTCGCGCTCCAGGCGCGCGCGCAGGGCCTCGCCCTCGACGTACGGCATCACGTAGTACAGCAGTCCGTCGGCTTCCCCGGAGTCGAAGAGCGGGAGGATGTGCGGGTGCTGCAGGTTGGCGGTGAGCTCGATCTCCTTCAGGAACCGCTCGCTGCCCAGCACCGCGGACAGCTCGGGATGGAGGACCTTGATGGCGACGCGGCGGTGATGCCGCAAGTCCTCGGCGAGCCAGACGGTGGCCATGCCGCCCCGCCCGATCTCCCGCTCGAGACGGTAGCGGTCCGCGAGCGCCGCCGCGAGACGATCGGCGACGGGCGTCATCGCGCCACCCCGCCGGCCGTCGGCGCCCAGTCGAGAACCATCTCCAGCCGCCCGCCTCCCACCGGCTCCACGAACACGAACCGTCCGTCGGGGGTGACGTCCCAATTGGCGTGGTTGCCCACGGGCTCGTAGCGCAGCGGGTCGAGGACGACCTCACGCCCCGCCACCCGCGGCGGCACGCCCGCCCCGCCGGGCGCGATCCGGGCGGCGAGCAGCCGGGCCGCGGAGCCCCGATGCTCGACGTAGTAGAGCCGCCGGCCGTCGCGACTCCAGGCCGGCTCCTCGCCGGCGCCCTCGGAGACGAGGGTGCGGCCGCCCTCGCCGCGGAGCGCGCGCACGTACACCTGTCGCTGGCCCGTCTCGTCGCTCATGTAGGCGAGCCAGCGGCCGTCGGGCGAGATGGCCGGCGAGTGCTCCTCGTAGGGCGAGGTGACGAGCGACTCGGCCGGGCTGCCGTCGGCATGGAAGAGCAGGATGTCGCTCGGCCCGTTCTCGACCTGGCCGTGCCCGGCGACGTAGCTCCGCCCGTCGGGGAGCCATGCGCCCGGGTGCACGAGGCCCGGCACCGCGATCGCCCGGACGCCGGGCGCGCCGTCGGCCGACACGGTGAAGATCGGGCCGCCCGGGGTGCCGGGCGAGAGATAGGTGACGTGGTGCCCGTCCGGCGTCCAGACCGGATCGTGCGCGTCGCCCGCGGACGTGATCCGGCTCAGGGCGTGGGTGGCGAGGTCCAGCACCCACACGTCGCGGCCCTCCCGGCCGCCGACGTTGCGGTCGAACACGACGCGCCGGCCGTCGGGCGAGACGCGCGGATTGTGGAACGTGCCCGCCTCGCTCGTGAGCACCTCGCGCCGGCCGTCCGGCGCCACGAGCAACACGCGGTTGTCGGGCCGCTGGGCCGACACGATCAGCCCCGCTCCGGCGGCGAAGGCCACCTGCCCTTGCCGCGCGACGATCGTCTCGTCCCCCGTGGGCAGCGGCGTGCCGCGGGTCCGCGCCGCGGCCGGATCGAAGGCCACGGCGTGAATCGTTCCGTCGGGCCGGGTGAAGTAGAGCCGCCCGTCGGCGTACTGCGGCCGGAGCGCGCTACCGTCGAGCAGCGTATCGACCCGGTGGGATTCGAGGTCGAGCGCGAGGACGCGGGCGCGCGACGGCGAGCCGCGCATCGCGGCGAAGAGCACGTGCCGGCCGTCGGGCAGCATCTCGGGCTGGAGAAAGTCCACCAGCGCCGGGGCGGGCAGCAGCTGCTGCCGGCGGGCCGCCTGCGGCTCGAGCAGCACGAGCCCGCCGCTGTCCACCGCCACCACCCGTCCCCCGCCGGCGTCGGCCGGGAAGCGACCCGAGACGAACGGCACCGTCAGCGCGGCGCTGCCGTCGAGCCGCTCCACGACGAGCTCGCCGCGGCGGTGAAAGCCGATGCGCGTTCCGTCCGCGGAGAGGAAGGGGTCCACCGCCCCGGCACTCCCCGGCACCGGCACGAGGTCGAGCCGGTCGATGCGCCGCACCACCAGCTGGCCGGCATCGGTCGTCGCGATCGTGCGCCCGTCGGCCGACACGGCGACCTGCGCGCCGCCGACCTCGAACTGGCTCGAGAGCGAGAAGACCGCGCGGCGCGTCGGCGGCAGGGCGACCGGGCGGGTGCGCCAGATCCACACGGCGCTCCCCGAGGCGAACACCGCGAGCGCCAGGGCGCCGAGGGCTGCGGTGCGCCAGCGGCGGGCGTCCGCCGCGCCGGACGGCGCGGTGGGTGACCGCCGGCGCGGCGTGGCCGGGGCGAGGGCGAGCGCGGCTGCGTACTCGGTCGCAGTCGCGAACCGGTCGGCCGGGAGCTTCTCGAGCGCCGTGAGCACCGCCGCCTCGACGTGTTCCGGAATGCTCCGCCGGTGCGCGGCGAGCGGTGGCGGCTCCTCGGTGAGCATCCTCGCCACGATCGCCTGGGCGGTGGGTCCCGCGAAGGGCGGCTCGCCGGCGAGCATCTCGTAGGTGACGGCGCCGAGCGCGTAGATGTCGGCCCGCTGATCGATCACGCGCTCGCCCATCGCCTGCTCGGGCGCCATGTACTGCGGCGTCCCGAGCGAGAGGCCGGTCTGGGTCATCCGCTCGCCGCCCGCCTGCTCGACGGCGAGCGCGATGCCGAAGTCGGCGACCAGCGGGCGGCCGTCGTGCAGCAGGATGTTCTCGGGCTTGATGTCGCGGTGCACGACGCCGTGGCGGTGGGCATACGCGAGGGCATCGGCCACCTCGGTCGCGATCCGCACCGCCTCGGCCACCGGCAGCTGCCGCTCGCGCTCGAGCCGGGCCCGGAGGGGCTCGCCCTCGACGTACGGCATCACGTAGTAGAGGAGCCCGTCGGCCTCGCCCGAATCGAAGAGGGGGAGAATGTGGGGATGCTGGAGATTGGCGGTGAGCTCGATCTCCTTCAGGAAGCGCTCACCGCCCAGCACCGCGGAGAGCTCGGGATGGAGGACCTTGATGGCGACGCGGCGGTGATGCCGGACATCCTCGGCGAGCCAGACGGTGGCCATGCCGCCCCGTCCGAGCTCGCGCTCGAGGCGATAGCGGCCGGCCAGGGTCGAGGCGAGACGTACGGCCAGCTCGGACATGCCGGGCCATCCC
>DASTSO010000087.1:0-14908 GCA_035760645.1 Gemmatimonadales bacterium | reverse complement strand
GATGCCGATCTCGCGGGTGCGCTCGATGACCGAGGCGACGAGGACGTTCATGATGCCGATCCCGCCGACCAGGAGCGCGATGGCGGCGAAGGCGCCCATGACGAGCTTGAAGACGAGGATGCCCTGCTGGGCCTGCTCGAGCCGTCCGCCGCCGCTCACCTCGATCCGCACCTGGTCGGCCCAGCGCGCACCATAGCGCTGCGCCGTCCAGCGCTCGACGCCAGCCCGCACGACCTGCACACTCTCCACCCGTGCCGCCCGCACCATGAGCGCGGGGGGACGGGGCCCGTCGGGCGGGACCATCGCGGACGTGGCCCGCGTGAACGGCACCGCCACCCGTGCCGCCTGCTCCTTCCCGGTCGCCTCGACCACGCCGATGACCCGGAAGGGGGTGCCCTCGAGCGTGATCTCGCGACCGAGCGCGGTCGCGGCACCTCCGAGCCGAGCCGCGAGCCCGGCGGAGATCACCGCCACGCGCGCCGAATCGCGCAGCTCCGATTCGGTGAAGAAGCGACCCGCGGCGAGCCGCGCGCGGGCCAGCGCCGCGGGACCGGTGCCCAGCACGGCGGCCGAACGGGGCGTCGTGTCACCGGGGATCGTGAGACGGGCCAACCCCTGGACCAGCGGCGCCACGCCCGCCGCGGGCCCGAGCGCCGCGGCGAGTGCGTCGCGGTCGGCGAGGGTGAAGACCGGATAACCGCCCTTGCGCGGCAGCCGCATCCCGTCCACCTCCTCGAAGACGCGCGGCTGCAGGGCGATCGTCTGCAGGTCGGTCGTCTGCTCGATCTGGTCGCGCGCGAAGCGCTCGACGCCGTCGCCGATCGCGAGCACCGCGACGAGCGAGGCGACGCCCATGATGACGCCGAGGACCGAGAGCAGGGTGCGCAGCGGGTTGGCGCGCAGGGTGTCGAGGCCCACGCGCATGGCGGCGAGCAGCGGGGCGGGGCGCATGCACACTCCGGGAGACGGGTGGACGGCCGTACGGGTAGTGAAGCGCTGCGGCCGTACGGGCGGCGGGGACGGGAGGTTTCATCCTGAACCCACCTATATTACGCGCATGACCCCGATGCGTGCCCTTCACGTGCTGCTGGCGGAGATCGTCGACTACGCGGGGCTCTTTCCGCCCGCGGCGCTGCCGATGGATTCGGCGGTGGCGAGCTACGCCGCCTATCTCGACAGCGTGGACCGCTGGATGCTCGGCCGCTTCGTCGTGCCGGTGAGCCGGCTCGCAGAGTTCGAGCGGGCGGCGGCCGACCGGCTTCCGCGGCTGCCGAACGACGCCTGGCGCCTCAGCGCGCTCGTGGGCGCCGACGTGGCGGCGGACGTCAAGGCGATCGGCGAGTTCAACTGCCGGCACGCCGCCGAGGGCGCGGGCGCCGTCGTGGTGGACTCGGTCGAGCTCAAGGCCACCACCCCCGCCGAGGTCGTCGCCGCGCGCGACCGGCTGCCGGTGTGGGTGGCGCCGTTCTTCGAGATCCCGATCGATCGCGACCCGAGCGGGCTGGTGGACGCGATCGCGCAGGCGGGGGGGCGCGCCAAGGTGCGCACCGGCGGCGTCACCGCCGACGCCTTCCCACCCGCGCGCGACCTCGCGCGCTTCCTCGCCGAATGCGTGCGGGCGGGCGTGCCGTTCAAGGCGACGGCCGGGCTGCACCATCCGCTGCGGGCGGAGTACCGGCTCACCTACGAGCCGCACTGCGCCCAGGGGACGATGTACGGCTTCCTCAACGTCTTCCTCGCCGCGGCGGCGCTGCGCGCGGGCGCCACGCGCCCGGACGCCGAGGCGCTGCTCGAGGAGCGCGACGCCGGCGAGATCGTCGTCGAGGACGCCGTGATCCGCTGGCGCGACCAGCGCTTCGACCTCGCCGCGCTGCACGACGTCCGCCAGCTCGCGCTCTCCTTCGGCTCCTGCTCGTTCGAGGAGCCCGCGGGCGACCTCCGCGCGCTCGGCCTGCTCTGACCACCCTTCGCCCATCTCACCGACGACGCCACGCATCGTGACCGAGACCGAGACCACCCGACCCGACCTCGAGAGCTGGGTCGCGTCGGCCAACGAGGCCGACGCCGACTTCCCCATCCAGAACCTGCCGTTCGGCGTCTTCTCGCGCGCGGGCAGCGACGAGGCGCCGCGCGTCGGCATCGCGATCGGCGACCGGATCCTCGACGTCGCGCGCGCCCGCGACCTCGGCGTCTACGCCGGCGACGCGGACGTCGCGGCGCGCGCCTGCGGCGAGCCCGCGCTCAACGCGCTCATGGCGCTCGGCCGCCGCCATGCGCGCGCGCTCCGGGAGGAGACGAGCCGGCTGCTCCGCGCCGACGGCCCCGCGAAGGAGCGGCAGGCGCGGCTCGAGGCCGCGGCGCTCGTCCCGATGGCGGAGGCGACGCTGCACCTGCCCGCCCGGGTCGGCGACTACACCGACTTCTACGCCTCGATCAGCCACGCGACCAACGTCGGCAGCATGTTCCGGCCCGACAACCCGCTGCTGCCGAACTACAAATACGTGCCGATCGGCTATCACGGCCGCGCCTCGTCGATCGTGGTGAGCGGGACGCCGGTTCGCCGCCCGGCAGGCCAGACGCGCAACGACCCGAACGCGCCGCCGGCGTTCGGCCCCTCCCAGCGGCTCGACTACGAGCTCGAGCTGGGCGCCTTCATCGGCCGTGGCAACGCGCTGGGCGAGCCGATCCCGATCGGCGAGGCGGAGGAGCACCTCTTCGGGCTCTGCCTCCTCAACGACTGGTCGGCGCGCGACATCCAGACCTGGGAGTACCAGCCGCTCGGGCCGTTCCTCGCGAAGAACTTCGCCTCGACGATCTCGCCGTGGGTGGTCACCTTCGACGCGCTCGAGCCGTTCCGCGCGCCGGCGCTGGCGCGGGCCGAGGGTGACCCGGCGCCGCTGCCCCATCTCGCCTCGGCGGCCGACCAGGCGCGGGGCGGCTACGCCATCACGCTCGAGGCGTGGCTCGCGACGGCGCGGATGCGCGAGGCGGGGCTGCCGGCGGTGCGGCTGAGTCGCGGGAGCTTCACCGACATGTACTGGACGGTCGCCCAGCTCGTCGCGCACCACGCGAGCAACGGCTGCAACCTGCGCCCGGGCGACCTGCTCGGGAGTGGCACCGTGTCGGGCACGACGAAGGATTCGCGCGGCTGTCTCCTCGAGCTCACCTGGCGCGGCACCGAGCCGATCCAGCTCCCCACCGGCGAGACGCGCACCTTCCTGCAGGACGGCGACGAGCTCACGCTGCGCGCCTGGTGCGAGGGGGCGGGGCGGCGCCGGATCGGCTTCGGCGCGTGCCGGGGGACGATCCTCCCGGCCCAGCCGCGGGGCTGAACGGGGCGGCCCACCGGGACGCGGGCGCGCGATGCTCGACTGGCTGCTCGTCCTCGTCCCGGTGTCGGTGGTGCTGGGCTACGTGGTGCACGCCCCGGCGCCGTGGGTCTTCGCCACCGCCGCGGGGGCGATCGTCCCGCTGGCCGACTGGATGCGGCGCGCCACCGAGCAGGTGGCGCGCACGGCGGGGCCGGCGGTCGGCGGGCTGCTCAACATCAGCTTCGGCAACATGGCCGAGCTGGTGCTCGCGCTCTTCGTCCTGCGCGCGGGGCGGCCCGACGTGGTGAAGGCGCAGATCACGGGCTCGTTCATCGGGAACGGGCTCCTCGGCCTCGGGCTCGCGATCGTGGTGGGCGGCTGGGGCCGCGCGAAGCAGACGTTCACGCGCGCCCAGGGCGGGCTGCTGGGGAGCATGCTGATCCTCGCGACGATCGCGCTCCTCCTCCCCGCCCTCTTCGACTACACCGAGCGCGACCTGCTCCGCGCGCCGAACCCCGGCACGCTCGACGAGCGCCTGAGTCTCGGCGTCTCGGTGGTGCTGATCGCGGCCTACGGACTCAACCTGGTCTACACGCTGGTGACGCACCGCGACCTCTTCTCCGGCTGCCACGACGCGCCCGTCGCTCCCGCGGGGCGCGGCCCCGCCTGGCCGCTCGGGCGCGCGCTCGCGGTGCTCGCGGCGGGCACGGCGCTCACGGCGCTCGAGGCCGAGCTCGTCGCGGGGGCGCTCGAGCACACCGCCGCCGCGCTGGGACTCACGGCCTTCTTCCTGGGCGTCACCGTGCTCGCCGTGATCGGCAACGCCTCGGAGTACCTCGCGGCGATCTATTTCGCGCGGCGCGACCGCATGGGGCTCGTCATCTCGATCACCGCGGGCTCGAGCATCCAGATCGCGCTGCTGACGGCGCCGCTCCTCGTGCTCGCCTCCTACGCCCTGGGCACGCCGATGAACCTCGTCTTCGCCAACCCGCTCGAGCTGATCGCCATCGCGGGCGTCGCCTTCGCGGTGCACGCGATCTCGCAGGACGGCGAGACGACGTGGTTCGAGGGGGTGCTGCTCCTGACCGTGTGGGCGCTGCTCGCGCTCGCGTTCTTCTTCGTCACGCCGGCGCCGGCGAGCGCCGCGGCCCGCGCGCGCGGGCTGTAGCGGGCCGCGGCGGGCCGGAGCCGGGGAGCGAGCGGCGCATGGCGCAGATGCCCGAGCGGTGGGGCGATCTCTGGGGGCGGATCGGCGCGACGAGCGATCCCGCGCCGATCTTCGCCGCGCTCGCCGAGCGCTACGGCGAGCCGCACCGCGCCTACCACACGCTGGCGCACGTGGCGCGCTGCCTCTGGGAGCTGGACCACGCGCGGCTGCTGGCCGAGCGGGCCGACGAGGCGGAGCTCGCCCTCTGGTTCCACGACGCCATCTACGACCCGCACGCGAGCGATAACGAGGCGCGCAGCGCCGCGTGGGCCGGGCGCTGGCTCGAGGAGGGCCGCGTCGGGGCCGAGGTGCGCGCCCGCGTCGCCGGGCTGATCCGCGTCACCGACCACCGCGCGAGCCCGCCCCCGGGCGACGCCGCGCTCGTCGTGGACATCGACCTCACCATCCTCGGCGCCCCCGAGGAGGAGTTCGACGCCTACGAGCGGCAGATCCGCCGCGAGTACGCCTTTCTGCCCGAGCCCGTCTTCCGCGCCGGGCGCCGCGGCGTGCTCGAGCGGTTCCTCGCGCGCCCCCGGCTCTACACGACCCCGCTCTTCCACGCGCGCTACGAGCAGGCCGCGCGCGCCAACCTCGCGCGCTCGCTGGCGCGGCTGGGGCCGCCGACCGGGAAGGCCTGACGCCCCCGGCGGGCGCCTACTCCGCGAGCAGGAACCGCAGCGCCGCCTCCATGCTCCGGACGCCGAGCGGGAGGCCGTGCCCGCCGGGCACGGTGCCGGCGTAGGTCACCGGCGCGCCGCGCTCCCGCAGCGCCGCCATCACCGCGCGGCCGTTCTCGCGCGAGGCGCTCTCCCACGGCTCCGCCCCGTCGCCCCAGACGAACCAGAACCGCGGCGCGCCCCCGCGCGGCAGCGTCCGCGCCGCGGCGAGGGCGGCGGGGGTCATGCGCTCGCCGATCGCGTTGGTCGAGTCGCGCAGCATCCAGCCCGGGCTCTGCGCCGCCACGCGCGCGACGAGCGCCGGCTCGCGCATCGCCAGCTCGAGCAGGAGATTCGCGCCGGCGGAGAAGCCGAGGAAGCGGCGGCCGGCGCGCTCGCGGCGCACGGCGTAGCGCGCCTCGACGGCCGGCACGACCACTTCCGCCACCTGCCGCAGGAAGGTGCGGCTCGCCGCGCTGCCGAGCAGATAGGCCTCGAGCTCCGGGTCGGGCAGGGCCACGACCACGGCGGGCGGCAACCCCGCGCGCATCGCGGAATCGAGCGTCGCGGGAAGCCGCAGGCGGTCGAAGTAGACGCCGGTCGGGAAGGCATACACGGCCGGCAGCGGCCGGTCCGCGCGGTACTGCGGCGGCAGCCACACGGCGACCACGAGGCTGTCGCCCGTGTCGGGGTCGCGCAGGCGGAGCGTGTCGAGGCGGGCGTGCATGGTGGTGTCCTCCGGCGCCCCGGACACGGCGGCGGTGGATGGGCGGGACTCCAGCGTGAGGAGCGCGAGAACGACGAGCGCGGCGCGGACGAGGGGCAACACGACCTCCGGCGTGAATGGCGTACGGCGATGCCTCGGGGACTCCGGGCTCTACGCACCCGGCGCCCGCCGGTTTCAGCCCTTCGGCGTCCCGGTTACTCTTTCCGCCCATGCACCCCTTCCACCTCCGCGCCATCCTCGAGCGCGCCCGCGCGCTCTGGCCCGACCGCGTCGCCGTCGTGGACGGCGCGCGGCGCCTCACCTATGCCGAGGTCGGCGCGCGCGTGGACCGGCTCGCCGGCCTCCTCGCCGCGCACGGCGTCGCCCCGGGCGACCGGATCGCCGCCCTCCTGCCGAACGGGCTCGCCTACTTCGAGCTCTACCATGCCGCGGCCGCCCTCGACGCGGTGCTCGTCTCGCTCAACTACCGGCTCACGGCGGGGGAGCTGGCGTTCATCGTGGCGGACAGCGGGGCGCGGTGGCTGGGGGCGTAGGGGGCGGGACGGCGGGAGGGCGGGACGGCGGGAGAGGGCTTCGAGGGGCTCGTCGCGGGGATGCTGCGGGAGGGTGCCGAGCTCGACGGGATCGTGTGGGTGGGCGGGACGGCTGGGGGATCGCAAGGCGGGAGCGAGAGCGTGCGGAGCTTCGACTACGAGACCGCGCTCGGCGAGGCGCCCCTCCCGCCGTCCCGCCCTCCCGCCGTCCCGCCCGCTTCGTCCGCCGTCGCCCACCTCTACTACACCAGCGGTACCACCGGCCGCCCCAAGGGCGTGATGCTCACCCACGAGAACGTCGCGGTGCACGCGCTGGCGACGGTGGCCGAGCTCGGGCTCTCGGACGCGGACACGTGGGCGCACATCGCGCCGATGTTCCACCTCGCCGACGCCTGGGCGACGTTCGCCATCACCTGGGTCGGCGGGCGGCACGTGATGCTGCCGCACTTCGACGCGGCCGCCGCGCTCGGGCTCTTCGAGCGCGAGCGGGTGACGATCACGAATCTCGTGCCCACGATGCTGAATCTCATGGTGAAGCATCCGCGGCGGGACGCGTTCGACTACGCGAGTCTCCGCCTGCTGCTGAGCGGCGGCGCGCCGATCGCGCCCGAGGTGGTGCGGGCCATCGTCGAGACGTTCGGCTGCGAGTACGTGCAGACGTACGGAATGACGGAGACGAGCCCCTATCTCACGCTCAGCCTCCTGAAGGCGCACCTGCGCGCCCTTCCCGAGGCGGAGCAGCTCCGTTGGCGCGCGAAGACGGGGCGGCCGTTCGTCGCGGTCGAGCTGCGGGTGGTGGACGCCGGGATGTGCGACGTGCCGGCGGACGAGCGCACGGTGGGCGAGATCGTCGTGCGCGGCCCCACCGTCACCCCCGGCTACTGGAACCGTCCCGACGCCACGGCCGAGGCGTTCCGCGACGGCTGGCTCCTCACGGGCGACCTCGCCGTGCTGGACGCGGAGGGCTACGTGACGATCGTGGACCGGCGGAAGGACACGATCATCACCGGCGGCGAGAACGTGTACTCGACCGAGGTGGAGCACGCGCTCTACCGGCACCCGGCGGTGCTCGAGGCCGCGGCCTACGGCGTGCCCGACGCGATCTGGGGCGAGGTCGTCGCGGCGGCGGTGGTGCCGCGGCCGGGCGTCGCCTGCACCGTCGAGGAGCTGGCCGCCTTCTGCGCGGCCGAGCTCGCGGGGTTCAAGCGGCCGCGGCGGATCGACCTCGTGGCCGAGTTGCCGAAGACGGGCTCGGGGAAGATCCTCAAGCGCGCCCTGCGCGAGGCGGCGCGAACGCACCCGACGGTGTGAGCGCTTGGCTGTGACCCTCCGCACTTCCCGGTGAGCGGGGCGGCTGCATCCTGCAGCCGATGCCCGTTTCCGTCCCCCTCACCCTCCTGCTCGACGCCGAGCTCTACGACCCCGCGCCGCGCGGGCGCCGGCACCTGCTGGTCGCGGGGGAGCAGGTGCTCTGGATCGGCACCGACGTCCCCGCGCTTCGTGCCGGCGGGGATCCGCCCGTGGCGGTCGAGGAGGTGCCGCTCGACGGCCGGCGCGTGATCCCGGGCTTCGTGGACTGCCACGTGCACTTCACCGGCGGCGGCGGCGAGGGCGGCAACCACACGCGGGTGCCGCCGGTCGCGCTGAGCCGCTTCACCACCGGCGGCACCACGACCGTCGTGGGCCTCCTCGGCACCGACGACGCGGTGCGCACCACGGCCGAGCTCGTCGTGACGGCGCGCGGGCTCACGGCCGAAGGGCTCACCGCCTACTGCTACACCGGCGGCTATCACCTCCCGCCCGCGACCGCCACCGGCAGCATCCGGCGCGACCTCCTCCTCATCGATCTCGTCGTGGGCGTGGGCGAGCTCGCCATCAGCGACCACCGCTCGAGCCAGCCCACGCTCGACGAGCTGCTCCGCGTGGCGAGCGAGGTCCACGTCGGCGGCGTGATGACGGGCAAGGCCGGCATCCTCCACCTGCACGTCGGCGACGGGCCGCGCGGACTCGCGCCGGTGCGCGCGGCGCTCGACGCGAGCGAGCTCCCGCCCGCGGTCTTCCACCCCACCCACGTCAACCGCCGGCGCGCGCTCTTCGCCGAGGCGCTCGCGCTGGCCGAGCGCGGCTGCGTGATCGACATCACCGCCTTCCCGGTCGCGGAGGACGAAGATGCCTTCTCCGCGGCCGACGCGCTCGTGCGGTATCTCGAGGCCGGCCTCCCGCCGGCCCGGGTGACCGTGAGCTCCGACGCCGGCGGCACGCTCCCCGTCTTCGACGTCGACGGGCGCGTGACCGAGCTCGACGTGGGCCGCCCCGCGGCCCTGGCCGACACGCTTCGCACGCTGCTGACGATGGGCCAACCGCTCGAGCGCATCCTCCCCGCCTTCACCTCCAACGTCGCGCAGTTACTGCTCCTGCCGCGCAAGGGCCGCCTCATGCCCGGCGCCGACGCCGACCTCGTCGTGCTCGACGAGGCGGGCGCGGTCTCGGACGTGATGGCGCGCGGGCGCTGGCACGTGCGTCAGGGCCGCTCGGTCGTGCGCGGCACGTTCGAGCGGATCGAGCGGTGGTGAGCCACGACCGGCGCCGCGGCACCCGGCCGCGCGCCGACACGGCGCGCGACGCGGCGCGCACGGGCGCGCCGGACCTCGACACGGCGCTCGCCGTCGAGGCCGCGACCACCGGCCGCACGCCGACGCGCGGCTACATCATCCCGGTGGGCGGCGCGGAGGACAAGGTGGGCGACGCGGCGATCCTGCGGCGCTTCGCCGCGCTCTGCGGCGGCGAGGCGGCCCGCATCGCGATCATCCCCACGGCGAGCGAGCTGCAGGACACGGGCGAGGGCTACCAGGCCCTCTTCACCCGCTTCGGCGCCGCCGAGGCGCTCGTCCTGCCCATCACCTCGCGCGCCGAGTGCGAGCGGCCCGACTGGCTGGCCGTGCTCGACCAGGTGGACGGCGTCTTCCTGACCGGCGGCAACCAGCTGCGGCTGAGCACGATGATCGGCGGCACCGAGATCGCCAAGGCCCTCCGGCGGCGCAACGCCGCGGGGCTGCACGTCGCGGGGACGAGCGCCGGCGCGTCGTTCCTCAGCGAGCACATGATCGCCTTCGGGCAGGAGGGCTCGAGTCCGCGGGCCCGCATCGTGGGACTCGCGCCGGGGCTCGGGCTCCACCGCGAGGTGATCATCGACCAGCATTTCCGCCAGCGCGACCGGCTCGGCCGGCTCCTCACCGCGCTCGCCTTCAACCCCTACGCCATCGGCATCGGCCTCGACGAGGACACCGCCGCCTTCATCGGCCCCGACGACGTGCTCGAGGTCGTCGGGAGCGGGGCGATCACCGTCGTCGACCCCTCCGACCTCGATTTCAGCTCGATGGCCCGCGTCCGCAAGAACGATCCCGTCTGCCTGATCGGCCTGCGGCTGCACATCCTCGACCACGGCGCGACGTTCAACCTGGACACCCGCGTCGCCGCGGCGGCCCCGCTCCTCGCGAGCCGGGTCTGAGCCGCGCGGCCGGCCGTCGCCCCACCGCCCGTCTTCGCGCTTCCTCCGATCGTCCGCATGCGCATCCTCGACGAAACCGTCTACGTGGGCCCGAACCTCTACGCCCGCTTTCCCGTCCTCCGTCTCCTCGTGGACCTCGGCGTCTTCGAGGAGTGGCCCTCGGCGCGCCTGGGGGCGCCGTTCATCGACGGCCTGCTCGCCGCGCTGCCCGGGCTCCACGACCACGGCTGCTCCTATCGCGCCCCCGGCGGCCTCGCGCGCCGGCTGCGGGAGGACGAGGGGACGTGGCTGGGGCACATCCTCGAGCACGTCGCCCTCGAGCTGCAGGAGCTCGCGGGGGCGCACGTCACCTTCGGCAAGACGCGCGGCGCGGGCCCGCGCGGCCACTACCACGTCGTCTACGAGTACGAGCAGCGCGACGTGGGGCTGCGGGCCGGCGAGCTCGCCCTCACGCTCCTCATGAGCCTCGTGCCCGCGGCGCTCCGACCCGCGGGCGCCGTGCCCGACGGCTTCGACTTCGCCCGCGAGCGCGACGAGTTCATCCGCTGGGCGCAGCGCCGCGCCTTCGGCCCCTCGACCGCGGCGCTCGTCGCCGAGGCCGAGCGGCGCGGCATCCCGTGGATCCGGCTCGACGACGCGAGCCTCGTGCAGCTCGGCCACGGCCGCTGGCAGCAGCGGCTGCAGGCGACGATCACGGGCCGCACGCCCCACATCGCCGTCGAGCTCGCGAGCGACAAGGCCGCGACCAACCGCATCCTCGCCGGGCTCGGCCTCCCCGTGCCCGAGCAGCGGCTCGTCCACTCCGCCGAGGACGCGGTGCGCGCGGCCGAGCGGCTGGGGTATCCGGTCGTGGTGAAGCCGGCCGACGCCAATCACGGGCGCGGCATCACGATCGGGCTCACCGACGCCGAGCAGGTGCGCGCCGCCTTCACCCGGGCGCGGGAGCACGCGCGCGACGTGCTCGTGGAGCAGTACGTGGGGGGCGCCGACCACCGCATGCTCGTCATCGGCGGCCGGCTCGTCGCCGTGGCGCAGCGGGTGCCGGGGCACGTCGTGGGGAACGGGCGGCACACGATCGAAGCGCTCGTCGAGGCGGTGAACCACGATCCGCGCCGCGGCGTGGGGCACGAGAAGATCCTCACCCGCCTCGAGTTCGACGCGCAGGCCGAGCGGCTCCTGGCGGAGCAGGGCTACACGCGCACGAGCGTCCCCGCAGCGGGGGCGCGCGTCTTCCTGCGCTCGACCGGCAACCTCTCCACCGGCGGCACCGCGATCGACCTCACGGACGTCGTGCACCCCGACAACGCGGCGATGGCGGTGCGCGCGGTGCAGGCGATCGGACTCGACGTCGGCGGCGTGGACTTCCTCACCGACGACATCACCCGCTCCTACAAGGAGGCGGGCGGCGCGATCTGCGAGATCAACGCCGCCCCGGGCTTCCGGATGCACATCGCGCCGAGCGAGGGCCGGCCGCGCGACCCCGCGGGCGCCGTGCTCGACCTCCTCTTCCCGCCGGGCACGCCGTCGCGCATTCCGATCGTGGCGGTGACGGGCACGAACGGCAAGACGACCACCGCGCGCATGCTCGCGCATCTCTGCCAGCTCGCCGGGCACACCGTCGGCCTCACGACCACCGACGGCGTCTACATCGCGGGCCAGCGCACCGTGGTGGGCGACATGACCGGGCCGGCGGCGACCGAGATGGTGCTGAGCGACCCGGCGGTGGACCTCGCCGTGCTGGAGATCGCGCGCGGCGGGCTCCTGCGCGCCGGGATGGGGGTGCCCGACTGCGACGTCGCCGCCGTGCTCAACGTCGGCCCCGACCACCTGGGGCGCCTGGGCGTCGAGACGCTCGAGCAGATGGCCGAGGTGAAGCGGATCCCGGTCGAGGTGGCGCGCGAGGCGGCGGTGCTGAACGCCGACGACCCGCGGGTGCTCGCGATGGCGCCGCACGTGCGCGCCCGCCACCTCACGCTGACGACGATGGACCCGGGCCATCAGGCGGTGCGGCGGCACATCGAGGCGGGCGGGCGCGCGGTGGTGCTCGAGGCGGGGATCACGGGCCCGGTGCTCACGCTCTACGAGCACCGGGCCCCGGTACCGCTCCTGCACGCGCACCTCGTCCCGGCGACGCGCGAGGGCCGCGCCCGCCACCAGATCGCGAACGCGCTCGCCGCGGCGGCGATGGCCCACGCGCTGGGCTGCTCGCTCGACCAGATCCGCCACGGGCTGCAGACCTTCGACACCACGTTCTACCAGGCGCCGGGGCGCGGCAACCTCTTCACGCAGCACCCCTTCCAGGTGGTGCTCGACTACGCCCACAACGCCCCCGCGGTCGCGGCGATGGCGGACTACGTCGACCGGGTGCCGGTGGCGGGCCGCCGGCTCGTGGTCCTCGCCGCCCCCGGCGACCGCCGCGACGCCGACATCGCGGCCGTGGCCCGGAGCGCGGCGGGGCACTTCGATCACTACGTCGTGCGCCGCGACGACGACCTGCGGGGCCGCGCACCCGACGAGGTGCCGCGGCTCCTGCGCGCCGCGCTCCGGGCCGCGGGCGTCCCGGCGCCCGCGATCGACGTCGTCCCCGACGAGCGCGCGGCGGTCGCGCACGCGCTCGCGCTCGCCCGCGCGGGCGACCTCCTCCTCGTGCTCGCCGACGACCTCACCCGCTCGTGGAACCAGATCGTGGAGTTCCGCCCCACCGCCGCCGAGCGCCGCGCCCGCGCTCGCCGGCCCGCCCGCACCCCGCCCGCGCCGCTCGAGCTCGCCCACGGGATGGCGCGGGGCTACGTCTACGACCGGCACGGGATCCGGCGGGCGCGAGGGGAGGAGGTGGGGGACTGACCGCTCACACGCTCCGGCGCACCACCCGCACCTGCTCCAGCACCGCCGACACGTCCACCGCCATGACGACGAGGAGGTCGTGCTCGTCGAGGCGGTCGAGGCCGCGGCGCACGGCGTCCGCCTCGGCGAGGACGAGCTCGATGCGCTCGGGCGGATAGCCCGCCGCGAGGAGGCCCTCGCGGAGGAGCGTCGGGACCTCGCCGGGGCCGCGGCCCCGGCGGTCGTCGTCTTCCTTGATGATGACGTGGTCGAAGCCGGCCGAGAGGCGGCCGATGGCGCGAATGTCCTCGTCGCGGCGGTCGCCGGGGGCGGCGAGGACGCCGATGCGGCGCGCGGCGTCGATGCGGGCGACGAGCTCCATGAGCCCCGCGATGGCGGCGGCGTTGTGGGCGTAGTCCACGAGCACCCGCCCGCGGCGCACGGGGACGAGATTGAGCCGGCCGGGGGTGAGCGCGGGCGAGGGGAAGAAGGAGAGGAGCCCGGCGCGGATCTCCTCGTAGCGCATCCCCTGCACGTAGGCCGCGGCGATCGCCGCGAGGACGTTGCCGTGCTGGAACTCGGCGGCGCCGCCCAGCGTGAGCGGCACGTCGGCGACCCGCGCCACCGGAATGCAGAGCCGGCCGCGGCGGATCACGTACTCCTCGCCCTCGATGAGCGTGGCGATCCCGCCGTCCTCGAGGTGCTCCCGGATGCGCGGGTCGCCCGCGTGGGCGTCGGGGCGGCAGGAGAAGAGGACGACGTCGCCGCGGGTGCGCTCGCGCATGGCGTAGACGAGCGGGTCGTCGGCGTTGAGCACGGCGTGGCCCCGGCGCTTCACGACCGCGGGGATGAGCCCCTTCACCTCCGCGAGCTGCTCGAGCGTGTGCACGCCGCCCAACCCCAGGTGATCGGCCGCGACGTTGAGCACGATGCCGACGTCGCACGCCTCGAAGCCGAGCCCCGAGCGCAGGATGCCGCCGCGGGCGGTCTCGAGCACGGCGACCTCGACCGCGGGGTTGGTGAGAATGACGTTCGCCGCGAACGGGCCCGTCATGTCGCCGGCGACGACGAGGCGGGTCTGGAGGTAGACGCCGTCGGTCGTGGTGAAGCCGACCACCTTGCCCGTGTGGCGGAAGAGGTGCGCGATGAGCCGCGTCGTCGTGGTCTTCCCGTTCGTCCCCGTCACCGCGATGACCGGGATCGTCGCCGTGCGGCCCGGCGGGAAGAGCATGTCGAGGATGGCGCCGGGGACGTTGCGCGGGCGGCCCTCGACGGGGTTCGTGTGCATCCGGATCCCGGGCGAGGCGTTGACCTCCACGATCACGGCGCCGTTCTCGTGGAAGGGCACCGAGATGTCGGGCGTCAGGATGTCGAGCCCCGCGATGTCGAGCCCGATGACGCCGGCGGCCATCTCGCAGGCGGTGGCGTTGTCGGGGTGGATCTCGTCGGTGCGGTCGATCGAGGTGCCGCCGGTGGAGAGGTTGGCGGTGGGCCGGAGCACGACGCGCTCCCCGCGCGCGGGGACGGTGTCGAGGGTGCGGCCGCCGAGGGCGAGGAAGTGCGTGGTGACGTCGTCGAGCGGGATGCGCGTGAGGACGTGCGCGTGGCCGTCGCCGCGGCGCGGGTCCCGGTTCACCTCCGCGACGAGCGCGCGGATCGAGCGCACCCCGTCGCCCACGACGTGGGCCGGCACCCGCTCGGTCACGGCGACGACGCGCCCGTTCACGACGACGACGCGGTGGTCCCGGCCCTCGGCGTAGCGCTCGACGACGAACGGCGGCGCGAGTCCGTCGCCCGCGGCCTCCTCGACGACGATGCGCGCCCACGCCGCGCGGAGCGCCTCGGCATCGGGGAGCCGGGGCGAGATGCCGCGCCCCTGGTTGGCCGCGAGCGGCTTGAGGAGGACGGGATAGCCGACCTCGTCGGCCAGGGCGAGCGCGGCGTCGAGGTCGCGCGCCACGCCGCCCGCCGGCACGGCGAGGCCGATGCCGCCCAGGACGCGCTTGGTGAGGTCCTTGTCCTGCGCCAGCTCGACCGCGATGATGCTCGTGCTGTCGGACATCGTGGACTCGATGCGCCGCAGGTGCCGCCCGAGCCCCAGCTGCACGAGCGAGCGGTCGTTGAGCCGCCGCACCGGGATCCC
>DASTSO010000086.1:0-3635 GCA_035760645.1 Gemmatimonadales bacterium | reverse complement strand
CCCCGCGCCGCGGGGGGAGGGCACGATGATCACGATCATGGGAGCGCGAGGCAACACCGGCGCCGCCGTCGCGGCGCGGCTGCACGAGGCCGGCGAGAAGGTCCGCATCATCGGCCGCTCGGTCGAGCACCTCGAGATCATGTCGAAGCACGGCATCGAGCCCACCGCGGGCGACGTCACCGACGCCGGCTTCCTCGCGACCGCCTTCCGCGGCGCCGAGGCGGTCTACGCCCTGATCCCGCCCGCCTACGACGAGCCCGACCAGCTCGGCCACTACGCCCGCGTCACCGCCGCGATCGCCGAGGCGATCCGGAAGAACCGCACCCCGCGCGTGGTCTTCCTCAGCAGCCTCGGCGCCGAGCAGCCCGCGGGCACCGGCCCCATCGTGGGGCTGCACCGGGCGGAGGAGCGGCTGCTCGAGCTGCCGGGCCTCCACCTCCTCATCCTCCGCCCCGGCTACTTCTACGAGAACCACTTCGCCACGCTCGGCCTGATCAAGGCCCGGGGCGTCGACGGCGGCGCCATCGCCCCCGACGTGCCGGTGCCGACGATCGCCGCCGCCGACATCGGCGCCTTCGCCGCCGACGCGCTGCGCGCCCGCGCGTTCACCGGCACCACGGTGCGCCAGCTCCTCGGCCCGCGCGACCTCACGATGCGCGAGACCGCCCGCATCCTCGGCGCCCGCGTCGGCCGGCCCGGGCTCGACTACGTGCAGGTCCCCGACTCCGATTTCGTGCAGGGGCTCGTCGCGATGGGCTTCGCCGAGCCGGTGGCACGGGCGTTCCTCGAGATGGCGCACGCCCTCAGCGCCGGCCGCGTCGCCCCGCTCCCCGACTACGACGTCTGGCGCGGGCCGACGACCTTCGAGGAGTTCTCCGCAACGCTGGCGGAGGCGTATCGCGAGCTGTGAGGCCCGCGCGGCCTTTCAAGGCCGCGCGACCGGCGCCGTCACTCCCCGCATCGACCCCAGCCGCTCCACCGCCCACCCCCGCGCCCGCAGCCGGCCGAGGACGTACTGCGTGTGCAGCGGCGAGGCGGCGAGCGCCGAATACGCCCACTGGAGCGACGGGACGTAGACCAGCATCGCGCCCGGCGCGTCGGGCAGATCGAGCGGCTCCAGCCAGAGCGAGTCGCCGCCGACGCGGAGCCACTGGCCGCGCGCGACCGCCGTGAACGCCGTGGCCGGCTGCCGGTGGTGGCGGAGGATGGTGGCGAGGATCGGCTGCGCGCCGGGCGCCGCGTGGACCGGCAGTTTCCGCTCGGCGAGCCAGACGACGCCGCCGTTCGTCGCCGCCGTCGCCGTGACGACCGCCCCGGCGACGCGCGCCCCGCCGTCGTGCTCGGCGAGCCACTGCGTCGCGCGCTCGGCGACGAGCGGCGCCTGCCCCGTCTCGAGCAGCAGCCAGGCGTCGCCCACCTTCACCGCGTTGAGCGAGGTCCAGGGGCCGAAGGCGGCGAAGCGGCCCTCGAGCACCCTGGCCTGGTCGAGCGGGACGTCGTGCATCGGCCGCACCGCGGTCGCGAGATAGGCGCTGCGCAGCGAGTCGCTCACCATGAAGCTGTCGGCCGCCGCCACCGTGTCGAACGCCATCGCGAGCACGCTGACGCGCTTGTAGGGCCGGCCCACGCGCCGCACGTCGAGCTGCATCGGCAGCATCACCCCCGCGCGGGTCGGCTGCCAGCCCGAGTACCAGAGCTCCGCCTCCATCTCGCCCCACTCCACGAGCCCGAAGTCGTTCGGCTGCGCGGCGCGCCAGCGCACCATGGCCGGGAGCCCGTCGCCGCGGCGGAGGAAGAGCGTGGCCGGGAAGCGGTCGATCGTCGCCGCGACGCGCGCGTGCGGGAGGCCGCCGATCACGGTGTCCGGGAGGAGCCGCAGGTCGCCCGCCGCGCGCGCGAGCAGCAGCACCCGCTCGGGCGCGAAGGCGAAGAGCTCGCGCCGCTCGTCCACGTAGGCCACGTTGAGCGGCGCCCACTTGCCCTGCATGAGCCGGATGGCGACGGTGTCGTTGACGACGTCGGTGATCTCGCGCGTCTGCGCGGCCGAGCCCGGGATGCCGTAGCGGCGGGTGTTGCGCCAGGCGGGGATCGTGTAGTCGCGCACGTCGCTGTGCCACTCGTAGGAGGGCTGGTCGGCGTAGGGGCGCGTCTCGAAGGTGGTGCGCTGCCACTGCGTCAGGTTCTCGGTGCGCACCCGCTCGATCCGCCGCAGCGCGTCGGCGCCGCCCATGCGGGCCATGGCGGAGTCGAGGAGGGCGGCCGCGCGCGGATCGGGCGCGGCGAGGGCGAGCGCGAGGAGGAGCTGAAGCATCGGTCGGGGTCCCGGGTTGAAGGTCATGGGTCGTGCGCTGACCCCATGACGCCCGGGCCCCGACCGGCGTTTCAGTCCGTGGGGCGAGTCGTGGTGGGACGGGGTGAGCCGTGGAAACCGGCTACTCGGCGCGGCCCCCGGGCCGCGGCCGCCGGCTCATCTTGCGCAGGTACGCCTCCTTCATCTCCCGGCTCGCCATGGCGCGGGCCGAGTCGTACTTGCGGTCCAGCGCCGAGTAGCGCCGCTCCTCGAGCCGCTCGGCCTGGGCGCGCAGGTCCGCCACCTCCTCCGCCACGCTCGCGTCGGCCTCGTACGGCGCGGCGGCGATCGTCTCGGCGACCGTGCGCAGGCAGGCCGCCGCGCCGTCGAAGTCGCCATGGTCGGCGCGGCGCACCGCCTCCTCGCGGGCCCGCGCCGCCTCGAACCGGAGGAACGTCTGCTCCACCACCGGCTCCGGGTGGTCGGCGCCGTCGAGGTTCGCGACGACCGGCATGACGATCGTGCGATGCTCGATGCCCGCCGCGGTGACGACGTCGGCCTCGATCCGCACCCGCGCCACCTCGACCTGGCCCAGCTCGCGCACCTCCTCGACGTGGAAGAGGAGGCCGAGCGCCTTCGGGCTCGTCGCGTAGAGGTCGCCCAGCACGACGCGCCAGGTCCCCTGCGGCGTCGTCTCCACGGGGAGCGACTGCAGGAACGTCACCCCCGCCGCGCGCGGGTGCGTGAGCGTCACCTCGAGCTCGACGTTCTGCGCGGCGAGCGCCACCAGCCCCTCGATCTCCTCCTCGAAGATCCCCGCCATCTGGTCGTCGCGCTCGACGTACCAGTAGTTGCCGCCGCCCTGCCGCGCCATCGGCTCGAGCAGCCGCTCGTTGAAGTGCGCGCCGAAGCCGATGCAGGTCGTGCTGATCCGCTTCCCGTGTCCGGCCTGCGCCATCGCGACGAGCTGGTGCACGTCGGTGACGCCGGCGTTCGCCTGGCCGTCGGTGAGAAGCACGACGCGGTTCACCCCGTCGACGAGCCCCGCCTGCACGTGCTGGAGCCCCTTGAGCCAGCCGCCGCTCAGGTTGGTGGACCCGCCCGCCTGGACGCGCTCGATCGCCTCGGCGGCCGCGGGGTCGCCCGCCGGCGCGGGGCCGAAGAGGGTGCGCACCTCGTCGTCGAAGGCGACGACGCTGAGCCGGTCCCCGCCCGCGAGGAAGCCGGCGAAGCGCCGCGCCGCCGCCTTCGCCGCGGCGAGCGGCCCGCCCTGCATCGAGCCCGAGCGGTCGAGCACCAGCGCCACGTTGATCGGCGCCCGCGGCCCGGCGGCCGCCTCGCCCGT
>DASTSO010000085.1:0-1896 GCA_035760645.1 Gemmatimonadales bacterium | reverse complement strand
GGCGCGCCACGAGTGGAACGCGATCGCTCGGCCGTCGGCCGACAGGTCGGGGGCGAAGTCGTCGGCCGGGTCCGTCGTGAGCCGCTCGGGCTCCCCACCGGCGAGCGACACCCGGTAGATGTCGGCGTTGCCGCCCAGGTTGGAGTCGAAGACGAGCCACCGGTCGTCGGGTGAGACGCGGACGTTCTCGACGATCTGATTGCCGAAGGTGACGGGCTTCGCTCCCGCCGCCGTGACCGGCGCGGCCGTGGGCCGCGGGAGCGGCAGCGACCAGATGTTGCCCGTGGCGGCGAAGACGGAATAGGCGAGCCGCTTCCCGTCGGGCGAGAGCGAGATGGACTGCGCGTCGAGCCCCACGGTGAGTCGCAGTGGCGCGCCCGTGGCCTCCCCGCGCGGGGTGATGCGCTGGGCGAAGATGTCGCGCGGGCCGAGCCGGTTGGAGACGTAGTAGAGCCATCGCCCGTCGGGCGACCACGCGGGGCTGTGGTTCAGCGAGTGGCGATCGGTGACCGTCGCGAGGCTGCCGTCGTCCACCCGGCACACCACGATCCAGCCGGGCGACAGGTTGCCGAAGCGCACGCCCGGCGTCGTGAAGGTCGCGTTGCCCGAAGCGCAAGCGATGAGCGCCCCGTTCGGCGACCAGGCGCAGAGCGCCGGCTCGAGAAAGGTGGCGAGCCGCCGCGACGTGCCGGCGGTGTCGCGCAGGAAGAGCGAGTCGGCGACCACGTAGGCCAGCCGCGCCCCGTCGGGCGCCCAACCGGCCCAGGTGACCGGGCTGCCGCGCGGCGCCGGCAGCTCCGGCCGCGCCGTGCCGCCGCCGGCGGGCGCGCTGAAGACGCCGCCGCGCGCGAGGAAGAGCACGCGAGTGCCGTCGGCCGACCACTGCGGGCCGGTCTCGACCGCCGTCGAGTCGTCGGTGAGCGGAATGGCGCGCCCGCCGGCCACGGGCCGCACGAAGAGTCGGAAGGCGGTCGAAGTCCCCGCCGCGTAGGCCACCGAGCGGCCGTCGGGCGAGATCGCCGGGAGGATCTCGAGGCCCGGCTGCGCCGTCACCTGCACCGCCCGCCCGAAGGCGAGCGGCGCGGCACCGCGTGCGCCGGCGTGATGACCGAGCGCGTAGGCCCCCGCGGCAGCCGCCGCCAGGACGAGCCCCGCCCCGAGTCCCGCCGTCCACCACGGCAGGCGCCGCGCCCGGCCGCGCTGCCCACGCGCCCCGCGTCGCGCCGCCGTGCGCGCGGCCGCGGCGGCGGGAGGCTGCAGGGCGGCCGCGAACTGGTCCGCCGTGGAGAAGCGATCGGCCGGCAGCTTCTCGAGCGCGGTGAGCACCGCCGCCTCGAGGTAGTCGGGCACGCTGCGCCGGTGCACGGTGAGAGCGGGCGGCTCCTCGGTGATCACCTTCGCGACGATCGCCTGGGCGCTTGCGCCCGCGAACGGCGGCTCGCCGGCGAGCATCTCGTAGGTGACGGCGCCGAGCGCGTAGATGTCGGTCCGCTGGTCGACGACGCGCTCGCCCATCGCCTGCTCGGGGCTCATGTACTGCGGCGTCCCGAGCGAGAGGCCGGTCTGGGTCATCCGCTCGCCGCCGGCCTGCTCGACGGCGAGCGCGATGCCGAAGTCGGCGACCAGCGGCCGGCCGTCGTGCAGCAGGATGTTCTCGGGCTTGATGTCGCGATGCACCACGCCGTGGCGGTGCGCGTAGGCGAGCGCGTCGGCGACGTCGCTGGCGATGCGCACGGCGTCGGCGACCGGCAGCTGGCGCTCGCGCTCCAGGCGCGCGCGCAGGGCCTCGCCCTCGACGTACGGCATCACGTAGTACAGCAGTCCGTCGGCTTCCCCGGAGTCGAAGAGCGGGAGGATGTGCGGGTGCTGCAGGTTGGCGGTGAGCTCGATCTCCTT
>DASTSO010000084.1:0-28254 GCA_035760645.1 Gemmatimonadales bacterium | reverse complement strand
CATCGTCCCTTCGTGCCCGCCCTCGGGGTAGGAGATGCAGCCGACGCTCGAGAAATACCCGTCGCGCACCGCGACGATCGGGTCCTGGTACTTGTCGAGCCCCGCGCGCAGGCGCTCGAGGTCGGGGGAGAGGGTCGGCTTGGCGGCGGAGCGCGCCGGCGCCTGCGCGCGGGCATCGTGGGCGGGCGTGAGCGCGAGAACGATGAGCGCGGTGACGGCGAGACCGGCGAGGCGGAGCGGTGAACGGATGGTGTGGAGCTGCATGGAGCGCTCCCGGTCGGAGGTGCCACACACTAGGGATCGCCCGGGTGGGTGTCAATCGCCGGGTGGACAGGCACAGGGTGCGCTCGCCGAGTCCGTTCAACCCCTGGGCCGCCGGCGTGTCGTTTCTCGTTTCGAGGGCGTGCCGCGGGGTTGTCTTTCGGGCGTGGGTGCCGATGTTGGACGGGAGGTGCATGACGACCGGGGCACGACGAATGGAGGGCCGTCGGATGAACTCACGAGACCAGCGCCGGCCTATCGGCCCCGACCCGCGAGACCTGGCGCGCGCCTATCTGCGCGGCACGATGGAGGGCAGCCGCCCTCTCGAGAGCGGGGCGGGCTACCGCGGCGAGAGCATCGACAACCCGTACGACCGATACGGCCTGGGCGGCTACGGTCCGTTCGGCCTCGGAGCGGGCCCGGGGGGACGAGGCCACTACGGCGGCCCCGACAGTCTCGCCGCGGCGCACGATCCCGGCCGTGAGCACACGCCGTTCGCCGCCGGACTCTACGCGGCAGGCGGAGGCGGCTTCTCGAGGTTCCCGGCTGCGCCGCCGGGGAGCGCGATACCGCGACCGAACCACGCCGGGCGTGGCCCGCGCGGCTATCGGCGCTCCGACGCGCGGATCACCGAGGAGGTGTGCGAGGCGCTGACCCGCCACCCCGAGCTCGACGCGAGCGACGTCGAGGTGCAGGTCGCGCAGGGGGAGGTCACCCTCGCGGGCGAGGTCGGGGATCGCGCGGCACGCCGGCTGGCCGAAGAGGTGGCGGGGAGCGTCACGGGCGTCTTCGACGTGCACAACCGGCTCCGGACCCGGGAGCGGGGCCGCTAGCCACGCCGCCGGCTGCGACGCTCGTCGCGGCGCGGCGGGATGCGACGAGCGGCGCGACCGGCGCATCCGGTGTGTCGGCACGGACGCTCGCGTCCGCCGGGCTTCCCGACCGAACCGCTGGTCGGAGCCGTCGTGCTCCAGAACTTCATCGTCTCGCTCGACCAGCGGCACGGCCGGCTGCGGCTCGCGCGCGAGGGCGGGGCGGTGGTCGAGCTGCCCCGGCCCGCGGCGGTGCGCTGACCGCCGGCTGCCCGAGGGCGGTGGCCGCTCAGCCTTCGCCGCCGCCCAGCTCGCGCGTCATCTCGATCATCGTCGGCCGGAATCCCGCCCGGGTGAACAGCCGCTGCGCCGCCGCGTTGCGCGCGGCGGTCGAGAGCACCACGCGCGGGGCGCCCAGCGACGCGAGCGCCGCCGTCGCGGCCTCGAGCAGCATCCGTCCGACGCCCCGGTCGCGATGCGCGGGGTCGACCACGAGGTCGTAGAGCGCGCCCGCGGGCCCGCGGAGCGCCATGTAGTCGGTCCCCTCGAGGCCGCCCCACACGTAGCCCAGGACCGTGCCGTCACCCTCGGCGACGAGGACGACGCCGTCGGTCCGCTCGAGTCGGGTGCCCAGGTATGCGGCATAGCCCTCCGCGGTGCCCGGCGTGGCTGCGAGGAAGCGCGCGGGGTCGAGATCGTGGTGCAGCCGGACGAGCAACGCGCCGAGTCGGCCGATCGCCGGCAGGTCCGCCGGCGTCGCGGGGCGGACGCGGACGGGTGGCGGGACGGCGGGGAGCATGCGCGACGGAGCGGTGCCGGCGCTCAGCGGCGGCGCCGGCGCCGGGAGGAGGCCACGACCCGCCGGCGGGGCGCGGGAGGTGCCCCGGCGTCGCCCGCGTGCAGCTCGCGAATGGTGAGATAGGTGACCGTGTCCCACGCGTTGTGGATGCCGATGCAGAGCAGGAGCAGCGCCGCCGCGCCGACCAGGAAGAACGGCCCCGCGGCGGCCGGCGCGCCGTCGGCGAGCAGCACGCCCGCGAGCAGCACGGCGGCGTACGCGGCCGCCGGCAGCAGGACGTGGAAGAGCCAGTCCTCCGCGACCGGGCGGTAGCCGTGTTGCCGCCGTGCCCGGCGCAGCACGATCGCGGAGTACAGAAACGCGCCCGCGCCGAGCGCGACGAGCGCGGCGCGCAGGCTCGGGTAGCCGGGCCACGGCACACACATCGCGCTCGAAACGACGAGCGCGAGGGTGAAGTGCACCACTGTTGGCGAGCTGAAGGCCCCGATGCCCCCCTCCGGATCGCCGCTGGCGGCCGCGTGACGCAGCTCGGAGGCGAGCAGACTCTGCACGACGAACTGCAGGCCGGTCAGCGCGGCGGCCCCGGTACCGGTGATCACGTAGAAGTCGCCCCAGCGGGCGAGCGCGTCGTGCAGCGCGTCGGGCAGCGCGTCGGGCATCGGTCGCTCAGCGGTCGGTCAGCGGTCGATTCGCGCCTGCGCCGCCGCGGAGTACCGTGCGCCGTGCACCGTGATGTGGGCGGCGGCCGCCTCGATCTCCCCCAGGTCGGCGGGGGTGAGGGCGACGTCCACGGCGCCCAGATTCTCCTCGAGCCGGTGCAGCTTGGTGGTGCCCGGGATGGGTACGATCCACGGCCGCTGCGCGAGCAGCCAGGCGAGGGCGATCTGCGCCGGCGTCGCCCGTTTCTCGGCCGCGATCCGGGTGAGCAGGTCGACCAGGGCCTGGTTCGCCCGCCGGTTCTCCGGGGTGAAGCGCGGCACGGTGCTGCGGAAATCGCCGGGGCCGAAGGGCGTGGTCGCGTCGATCGCCCCGGTGAGGAAGCCCCGGCCCAGCGGGCTGAAGGGCACGAAGCCGATGCCCAGCTCCTCGAGCACCGGCAGGATCTCCTGCTCGGGCTCCCGCCACCAGAGCGAGTATTCGCTCTGGAGCGCCGCCACCGGCTGCACCGCATGGGCACGGCGGATCGTCCCCACGCCGGCCTCGGAGAGGCCGAAGTGCTTGACCTTGCCTTCCCGGACCAGGTCGCGCACCGTGCCCGCGACGTCCTCGATCGGTACCTGCGGATCGACCCGGTGCTGGTAGTAGAGGTCGATCGCCGGGACGCGAAGCCGCCGGAGCGAGTCCTCGGTCATGCGACGGATGTGCTCCGGGCGGCTGTCGAGCCCGGTCTCCCGGCCCTCGGCATCGAACGCGAAGCCGAACTTGGTGGCGATCACCACCCGGCCGCGAAAGGGCGCGAGGGCCTCGCCCACGAGCTCCTCGTTCGTGAACGGCCCGTAGATCTGGGCCGTGTCGAAGAACGTCACGCCGCGCTCGACGGCGGCGCGGAGGAGCGCGATCGCCTGCCGCCGGTCGGCGGGAGGACCATAGCCGTGGCTCAGACCCATGCAGCCGAGGCCGAGCGCCGAGACTTCCAGGCCGCTGCGGCCGAGCATCCGTGATTGCATCCTGCCCTCCTTGTCGGTGGCCGCCGACGACCTGCCGTCCCGGCTGCGCCGCTGCAAGGCAACCTACGCCGGCCTCGTCGCGGATGCATCCCCGCGGGCGGGTGCTTGACATATCAGCGGAAGTTGATGTATCATGTGGCCATGCCGACCGCTCCCGCCCCCGCTGCCACCGGTCTCGATCGCGCCCGCATGGCGCGGCTCTTTCATGCGCTCTCGGACGAGACCCGGCTCGCCGTGCTCGACATGCTGCGCGGGGGCGAGCGCTGCGTCTGCGAGCTGCAGGACGAGCTCGACGCCGCGCAGTCGCGGCTCTCCTTTCATCTCAGGGTGCTGAAGGAGGCCGGCCTGGTGCAGGACCGGAAGGAGGGGCGCTGGTCCTACTACGCGCTCGTGCCCGAGACGCTGGGCGTGGCACACGACCTGGTGCGGGCGCTCGCCACCGAGGGGCCGAGCCGTCGGAAGCTGAAGGTCTTCGGCGCCTGCTGCGGGTGAGTCCGGGCGCCGGCCGCCGCTCGAGAGCCGCGCCCCCGGGCGCGTTTCTTCGGCGATTTACATCAACAATTCTTGATAAGGAGCGAGTCATGTCCGACCGAACGAAGGCGCCGGGCGCGATCACCGAGATCGTGCGGGAGAAGTACGGCGAGGCGGCACGCCGGGTGCTCGCCGTCCGCGAGTCCGCCTCGTGCTGTGGCCCCGTGAATTCGTGCTGCGGCGGCGCCGCGTTCAACGGGGCGACCGACCCGATCACCTCGAACCTCTACCTGAACGGCGAGACCGCCGAGCTCCCCCCGGCCGCCGTGCTCGCCTCACTCGGCTGCGGCAATCCGACGGCCCTCGCCGAGCTGCACCCGGGCGAGGTGGTGCTCGACCTGGGCTCGGGCGGGGGCATCGACGTCCTTCTCTCCGCGCGCCGTGTCGGGCCCACGGGCAAGGCCTACGGGCTGGACATGACCGACGAGATGCTCGCGCTCGCCCGGCGGAACGCGGCCGAGGCCGGGGTGCGGAACGTCGAGTTCCTCGAGGGCCGGATCGAGCAGATCCCGCTGCCCGACGCCTCGGTGGACGTGATCATCTCGAACTGCGTCGTCAATCTCTCGGCCGACAAGCGCCGCGTGCTCGCCGAGGCCTTCCGCGTCCTCAAGCCGGGCGGCCGCTTCGCGGTGAGCGACGTCGTCGTGCGGGGCGACGTGCCGGCCGAGGTGCGGCGCAGCATGGAGCTGTGGGTGGGCTGTGTGGCGGGGGCACTCGAGGAGGAGGAGTTTCTCGCGCTCCTGCGCGAGGCGGGGTTCGAGGATCCCTCGATCGAGCCGACGCGGATCTACCGCAGCGAAGACGCGCGCCAGTTCCTCACCGAGGCCGGGCTCGACGTGGACGCGAGCATCGACCGGATCGACGGCAGGTTCATGGCCGGCTTCGTCCGGGCGACCAAGCCGGCGGTGCCCCTGGCCGCAGCCGCGCCGGCGGCGCAGGCGTGCTGCGGTCCCGACTGCTGCGGGAAGTGAGGCGGCCCGCATGACCGCCGAGACCGTCACCCTCAGCGATGCGCGGTGCGTCGCCCTGCGGCGCGCCGGCCCCGCCGACCGGGCCGCCGTCGAACGGCTGCTCGCGGACCAGGCGTTGCCGCGCGAGGGCGTAGCGGAGTGGCTCGCGCACTTCTGGCTCGCCGAGCGGGACGGGGCGGTCGTGGGCGTCGCGGGCGTCGAGCTCCACGGCGCCGCCGCGCTGCTCCGCTCGGTGGCGGTCGGGCCGGCCTGGCGCGGGAGCGGCCTGGGCCGGCTGCTCACCGAGCGTGCCCTCGAGGAGGCGCAGGCGGCAGGGGCCCGGGACGTCTACCTGCTCACCACCACCGCCGAGCACTACTTCCCGCGCCTGGGCTTCGTCCGCCTCGCGCGCGAGGCGGCCCCGGCGGCCCTCGCCGCCTCGGCCGAGTTTCGCGGTGCGTGTCCCGCGTCGGCCGTGCTGATGCATCGGGCGACCGGCCCAGCGGTCGCGGACCCGTGAGCCGGAGGGTGTCGCCTTCGCGGGCGCGCAACACCAACGACGAAGGGCGCCGCTCCGGTGAGCGGCGCCCTTCGTCGTTGGTGCCGGTCGCGCGGCGGCGGCGCGGCGGCGTCGGTCAGACGTCGAGATTCGACACGTACTTCGCGTTCCGCTCGATGAACTGCCGGCGCGGCTCGACCTCGTCGCCCATGAGCTCGTCGAAGAGCTTCGAGGCCTCGACCGCGTCCTCCATCGTGACGCGCAGGATGGTGCGGGTCGCCGGGTTCATCGTCGTGTTCCAGAGCTGGTCGGGGTTCATCTCGCCCAGGCCCTTGTAGCGCTGGATCATGATGTTGCCGCCCTTGCCCTCCTCGCCGCCGCCCAGGCGCCGCACGTACTCGTCGCGCTCCTGCTCGGTGTAGGCGTAGTACTCCGTCTTGCCCTTCGCCACCCGGTAGAGCGGCGGCTGGGCGATGTAGACGTAGCCCGCCTCGATCAGCTCCTGCATCTGCCGGAAGAAGAACGTCAGGAGCAGGGTGCGGATGTGGGCGCCGTCCACGTCGGCGTCGGTCATGATGATGACCTTGTGGTAGCGCGCGTCCTCGAGCTTGAAGTCCTCGCGCACGCCCGTGCCGATCGCCGTGATGATCGAGCGGATTTCCTCGTTCGAGAGGATCTTGTCGATGCGCGCCTTCTCGACGTTGAGAATCTTGCCGCGGAGCGGCAGGATCGCCTGGAACTGGCGGTCGCGGCCCTGCTTGGCGCTGCCGCCGGCCGAGTCGCCCTCGACGAGGTAGAGCTCGCTCATGCCGGGATCGTCGAGCGAGCAGTCGGCGAGCTTGCCCGGGAGCACCGCGCCCTCGAGCCCCGACTTCTTGCGCACGAGCTCGCGCGCCTTGCGCGCCGCCTCGCGCGCCCGCGCCGCGCTCACCGCCTTCTCGATGATCACCCGGCCCACGCTCGGCGACTCCTCGAAGAAGGTGCCGAGGTGCTCGTTGACCACCGCGCGCACGATGCCCTCGACCTCGCCGTTGCCGAGCTTGGTCTTGGTCTGCCCCTCGAACTGCGGCTCGCGCACCTTGACGTGGAGCACGCAGGTCAGCCCCTCGCGGATGTCGTCGCCCGAGAGGGTGAAGTCGGCCTTCTTGAGCGCGTTCGAGCGCTTGGCGACCTCGTTGATCGTGCGCGTGAGGGCCGAGCGGAAGCCGGTCAGGTGGGTGCCGCCTTCGTGGGTGTTGATGTTGTTCACGAAGGTGAACGTGTTCTCGTTGTAGCCGTCCTCGTACTGCAGGGCGAGGTCCACCTCGACGTCGTCCTTGACGGCGCTGAAGTGCACCGGCTTCGGGTGCAGCGGCTTCTTGTTGCGGTTGAGCCACTGGACGAACTCGGCGAGCCCGCCCTTCGCGTAGAAGACCTCCTCCTTGGGCTCCGCCTCGCGCTCGTCGCGGATGGTGATCCTGATCCCCTTGTTCAGGAACGCGAGCTGGCGCAGCCGGTCGGCGAGGGTCGTATAGTTGTACTCGAGGACCGAGAAGATCTCCGGATCCGGCTTGAAGTGCACGGTGGTGCCGGTCGTGCGCGTCTTGCCGAGGACCGTGAGCTTCTGCTTCGTGTTCCCGCGCACGAACGACATGTAGTGCTTCGAGCCGTCGCGGTCGACCCAGACCTCGAGCTTCTCGCTGAGGGCGTTGACGACCGAGACGCCGACGCCGTGGAGACCGCCCGAGACCTTGTAGCTGTTCTTGTCGAACTTGCCGCCGGCGTGGAGCACGGTGAGCGCCACCTCGACGGCCGGCTTCTTCTCGACCGGGTGCATGTCGACCGGGATGCCGCGCCCGTTGTCCACCACGGTGATCGAGTTGTCGGCGTGGATGGTGACCGTGATCTGGTCGCAGTAGCCGGCGAGCGCCTCGTCGATCGAGTTGTCGACGATCTCGTAGACCAGGTGGTGCAGGCCGTTCTCGCCGGTCGACCCGATGTACATGCCCGGGCGCTTCCGGACCGCCTCCAGTCCCTTGAGGACCTGGATCGATTCGGCCTTGTACTCGGGCTTAACCGTCGTGCTCATGTCACACTCGTGGCTGAAGCTTCTCGCAGGTCCGGGCACGGTGCCTCAGGCCTGTCCTCCGCCGCCGGCGCGGCCCAGCGGGCCGGGAATCCAGCGGATCTCCTTGATGCGTCCCGTCCGGCCCTGGTTGAGCCGGGCGAGAATGCTGGGCGTCATCAGCCCCAGCTCGGTGGCCCACGGGGCGCTCGCCACGTGCACCCGCAGCACGCCGTCGGCCGTGACCGACTGCGGCGCGGTGACCATCGCGATCTGCGGCCCCACGAGCTCCGCCCACTCCTCGATGACGTGCGCCTGCTGCAGCCGCTTGGCGATCCCCGACTGCTTCAGGTAGCTCGCCAGCGCCTCGCCGATCGGCGTCGGGTGCCGCTTGGCCTCGCTCATGCCGCCTCGCTCATGCCGCCTCGCTCAGGCCGAAGGCCTCATCGCTGCTCCCGGCTCGCCCCGCGGGCTCACCGCGCCGTCGGCCACGCCCCAGACGGGGAGCGCCAGGTTCTCGGGCAGCTCGTCGCGCCGCGGCGCCGTGAGGAAGACCTGGCGGCCGCCGTGGCGGTCGAGGAGCCGGCCGGCGAGGCGGCGCTGCCGTTCCCGGTCGAGCTCGGCGAAGACGTCGTCGAGCAGGAGGGCGGGCTCGGTGGCCCGGGCGTGCTCGAGGGTGGCGATCTCGATCAGCTTGAGCGCGATCGCCGCGCTGCGCTGCTGCCCGGTCGAGCCGAAGTCACGCACGCTGCGGCCGCCCACCAGCAGCGCCACGTCGTCGCGATGCGGGCCGACGGTGGTCATGCCGCGCGCCCGGTCCGTCGCGTGCGCCGCGTCGAGCGCCGGGCCCCACGCGGCCGGATCCGCGAGCTCGGCGCGGCCGGCGTAGCGCAGCGCGGCCGCGTGCCGCTCGCCCAGCGCCTCGAACTCGGCTGCGAACTGCTCGGCCGCGCCGCGGGCCCACTCGAGCCGGGCCGCGACCAGCCGCGCGCCGGCCTGCGCCAGCGGCGCGTCGAAGGGCCGCGCGAGCTCGGGGCGACCCTGCCGCAGCGCGCTGTTCCGCTGCGCGAGCGCGGCGCGATAGCGGGCGAGGGCCTGCAGGTAGCGCCGGTCGGCGAGCGAGAGCATGCGGTCGAGATACTGCCGCCGCTCCGCCGCCGGGCCGCTCGCCAGCCCCACGTCGCTCGGCAGGAACGCCACGGCGAGCCAGCGGCCCGCGACGTCCACCAGCCGGTCGATCTCGTCGCCGTCGACGAGAATGCGCTTCTTCCGGTTGCCGCTCAGGTAGGTGACCGCGACCGCCCGCTCACCGGTCCGCTCGCCCTCGGCGTCGGTCTCGACGACCTGCGCCTCGACCTGGAACCCCGGCCCGCCGAAGCGGGCCAGCTCGGCGTCGCTGGCGCCCCGCAGCGAGCGGAAGAGCACCGGGTAGTAGACCGCCTCGAGGAAGTTGGTCTTGCCCTGGCCGTTGGGCCCGAGCAGCGCCACGCCCTCGGGAGGCAGCGCGCAATCGAGATCGACGAGATTCCGGAACCCCCGCGCGACCAGGCGCTCGAGTCGCACGGCCGCTCAGGGCGTGATGGCGATCCGGCGCGCCGCCGAGGTGCCCACGTTGCCGAGCCGGTCGGCGGCCTGCGCGAAGACGACGATCGTGTCGCCCGCGAGCAGCCGGGTGGCGACCGCGATGCTCCAGCTCACGCTGTCGCGCTGCTCGTCCGCCGGTACTTGGAACGCCGGAAAGCGCTCCGGCGTTCCCGCGGCGTCGAAGTAGATCGAGTCCACGCCGTCGGGGTCGAGCGAGTAGCCGCCGATCGTCACGAAGGCCCCGGCCTGCGCCGAGGTGTCGGCCGAGGGGACCACGATGACCGTGGTCGGCCCGATGTCGTCGTCGGTCGGATAGGTGATCCGGGCCCGGTCGGCGCAGCCCCCGAGGCCGGCCGCGACGGCCACCGTGAGGGCGGCCGCTAAGCCGTTGCTGGGGCGCAACTTGGCGCCTGCCGTCCGGGGCCGGATCTCACCCTCCCGCATCGTCCAAAAATAGCGCATTCGGGGCCGGATTGGCAGGGTCGGCGCGCCCCGTCAGCGCCCCTGGAAGGCGGCGGCGCGCTTCTCGAGGAAGGCGGCCGTTCCCTCGCGCATGTCGGCCGTCGCCGAGAGGAGGCCGAAGTGGTTGGCCTCGAGCAGGAGCGCCTCGTCGACGCTCATGTCGAGCGCCGCGTCCACCGCCTCGAGCACGATGCGCACGGCGAGCGGCCCCTGCGCGAGGATGGTGCGCATGACCGCCTCGCTCTCCTCGAGCAGCCGCTCGGCCGGCACCACGCGGTTCACGAGGCCGATGCGCCAGGCCTCCTGCGCGTCGATCATCGTCCCGGTGAGCAGGAGCTCGAGCGCGCGCCCGCGGCCGACGAGCCGCGGCAGGCGCACGGTGCCGCCGTAGCCGGGGCCGATGCCGAGCTTCACCTCGGGCTGGCCGAACTTCGCGTTCTCGCTCGCGAAGCGGAGATGGCACGCCATGGCGAGCTCGCATCCGCCGCCGAGCGCGAAGCCGTTGACGGCGGCGATGACGGGCTTCCCGCACTGCTCGAGGCGGCGCATCATCGCCTGGCCGCGGCGCGCGCGGGCCTTGGCACTCAGCGGGTCCTGGCTCGCGAGCTCGCCGATGTCGGCCCCGGCGACGAAGGCCTTGGGGCCCGCGCCGGTGAGGATGACGCCGCGCACGGCGTCGTTCGTCATGATCTCCGTGACGGCGCGGTCGAGCTCGCCGATCACCGTCGCGTTGAGGGCGTTGAGCTTGTCGGGCCGGTTCACCGTAACGCGCGCGATGCCGTCGGTGACCTCGAAGAGCAGGGTCGTGAAGTCCATGGCGCCTGGGCTGGTCGCTGGAGGAGCGGTTCGCGGCGGGCGGCGGGCGCCCGCGATGGTGTCGAGGAACATACATCGGCCCGCCCGCGCGCGCTCTGGCGGCCTCCGTCGGGGCGTCCTAGTATGGGGACGTCACCGGGAGCAGCGCATGGCCCCACCTCTCGCCACCCTCGTGGCCGCGCTCGCGGACCGCTACGCGCTCGAGCGCGAGCTCGGGCGCGGCGGGATGGCCACGGTCTGGCTGGCCGAGGACCTGCGGCACCACCGCCCGGTGGCGCTCAAGGTCCTCCACCCCGAGCTCGCGAGCGCGGTCGGCGCCGAGCGCTTCCTGCGCGAGATCCGGCTGGCCGCGAGCTTCACCCACCCGCACATCCTGCCGCTGCTCGACTCCGGCGAGGTCGGCGGCCTGCTCTACTACGCCATGCCGTACGTCGCCGGCGAGACGCTGCGCGCGCGGCTCGCGCGCGAGCGCCAGCTGCCGGTGGCCGACGCGCTGGCCATCGCGACCGACGTGGCGCGGGCGCTCGCCTACGCGCACGGCCTCGGCGTGGTGCACCGCGACATCAAGCCCGAGAACATCCTCCTCGAGGGCGACGAGGCGGTCGTCGCCGACTTCGGCATCGCGCGCGCCGTGAGCCGCGCGGCGGGCGACGTGGTGACGTCCACCGGGCTGGTCCTCGGCACGCCCGCCTACATGAGCCCCGAACAGGCCTCGGGCGACCCGGCGCTCGACGGCCGCTCCGACCTCTTCTCGCTCGGCTGCGTGCTCTACGAGATGCTCGCCGGGGAGCCGCCGTTCGCCGGACCCACCGCGCAGGTGATCGCCGCACGGCGCATCGCCGGCGTGGTGCCGCCGCTCGCGCCGGTGCGGCCCGACGTGCCGCCCGAGGTCGAGCGCCTCGTCGGCCGCGCGCTCGCGCGGGTGCCGGCGGCGCGCTTCCGCGATGCGGGTGAGATGCTGGCGGCACTCGAGCGGGCAGCGCGCGGCGAGTTCTCGGAGACGGGCGCGCCGCTCGAGCGTACCGCGGAGGCTCCCGGGCTGCGGCGCCCGAGCGCGCCGTCGGGCGCGCGGGGCCGCGCCCGACGGCGCCGCGTGCTCGCGGGCCTGGTCCTCGCGGCACTCGCCGCGGTGGTGGCCTTCGTCCTGCTGCGGCCCGCGCGCCGCGCCGCGCTCGACCCCTCGCTCGTCGCCGTCGCGCCGTTCGACGCCATCGGCCCAGGGCTCGGGCTCTGGCGCGAGGGCGTCGTGGACCTCCTCGCCCGCGACCTCGACGGGGCGGGGCCGCTGCGCACCGTGTCGCCCACCGTGGTGGTGCGACGCTGGACGGGCCGCGCCGACCCGACGAGCGCCGCCGCCCTCGGGCGGCGCACCGGCGCCGGGCTCGTGGTCTTCGGCAGCGTGACCCCGAGCGGCGCCGACTCGGTGCGGCTCCGGGCCTCGCTCCTCGACGCGGGCCGCGGGCAGGTGCTCCAGGAGATCGAGCTGCGCGACGGGGCCGACCGCATCGATCGCGTCACCGACTCGCTCACCCTCGCGCTCCTGCGCGAGCTCGGCCGCACCCGGCCGATCGGCGCGTGGCGGCGCGTCGGCCTGAGCACGACGAGCCTGCCGGCGCTGAAGGCGTTCCTGCAGGGCGAGCAGTGGCTGCGGCGCATCCAGTGGGACTCGGCCGCCGCCGCCTACGAGCGCGCGATCGCCGCGGACAGTGACTTCGCCCTCGCGCTGTGGCGCGCCGGGCTGGTGCGCGGCTGGACGCGCACCGGCTTCGACTCGCTCTCGACCGCACTGGGCGTGCGGGCCAGCGCCCACAACCACGGGCTCCCGCCGCGCGACAGCCTGCTCATCGTCGGCGACTCGCTCACCGCCTCGCTCTTCGAGGCGGGACCGATGGCGCGCGGGGCGGATGCCGGCTGGTGGGGCCGGGCCCGTCGCGCCCGGACGACCTACGAGCTCCTGGCGCGGCGCTACCCCGACGACCCCGAGGTCTGGTACTCAACGGGCGATTTCCTCACCCACATCGGACCGTTCCTCGGCATCCCCATCGCGGAGGCACGGGCCGCGTTCGATCGGGCGATCGCCCTCGACTCGACGTTCGGGCCGGCCTACATCCACCCCGTCGAGTTCGCGTTCCGGGACGGTGCGGCGGCCGCCGAGCGCTACCTCCGCCCGTATCTCGCCCTCGGCTCGACCGACGTGGACGCGGCCGACATGCGGCTCGTGGAGCGCCTGCTCGCGGCGCGTCGCGAGGGGAGAGCCGCCCGCGACGCGCTGCTCGACTCCGCGACGACGGAGCAGCTCTTCGGGGCGCAGAACGCGCTCGCCTGGTGGCCCGACGACGAGGAGACCGTGGTGCATGTCCGGGCGGCGCTCGCGGCGCGGCCGCCGCTGCCCGAGTTCGCGGACCCGCAGCTCGCACGGGGCATCTACGTCCTGGCGCTGGTCGGCCGGGGGCACCTCCGGGCCGCGCGACGCGCGGGGACGGGCTTCACCCCGGCTCCGGTGCCGTACAACGAGCTCGCGCTCCTCGACGCCATTCCGCCGGAAGCCGCGGCAGCGCACTATCGCGCGCTCCTCGCCGCCGGGGCCTTCCAGCCGATCGCGGGAGCCCTCGCGTGGTGGGAGGCGCACGGCGACACCGCCGCCATCGCCGTCGCCGCGCGCCGCGCCGGAGCGGCCGTGCGGCGGCCCGACGGCGATCCCGTCGAGCAGCAGCGGGCGAAGTACGTCGCCGAGGCGGGCGCGGGCTACCTCGCGCTCGCGCGCCGCGACACCGCCCTCGCGCTGCGCCGGTTGCTGGCCCTCCCCGACTCGCTCTGCCCGGCGTGCTACCTCGAGCGGCTGACGCGGGTCCAGCTGCTGGTCGCGCAGGGGCGCGAGCGCGAGGCGGCCGGCCCGCTCCGCGCCGAGCTGCCGACGGCGTCGCTCACGGCCTTCCCGCTCACCGTGCTCTGGACGCTCCTGCGAGCGCGCGTGGCCGAGCGGCTCGGCGACCGCCGCACCGCGAGCGATTCCTACGGCTGGGTCGCCGCGATGTGGCGCGACGCCGACCCGGAGCTGCAGCCCTACGTCGCCGAGGCGCGCGCCGGGCTCGCGCGGCTCGCGGCCGAGCGGCCGTGAGATCACGGTCGCGGTCGCCGTAGCGATCGCGCGCGCTCTTGCCCGGTGCTCCGAAACGGCGTAGTCTGGCAGAACGGCCGACATGGAACCCGACCGGGAAGGGAGGACGCGGCGTGCAGGGAACGCGGATCGCGATCGTCGTCGTGGTGCTCATCGGACTGGCGTTCGGGATCGGCGCGTACACCTTCATCTACGCGAAGGGTGCCTCGTATCTGACCACCGATCCCGCCGCCTGCGCCAACTGCCACGTCATGCAGGAGCACTTCGACGCGTGGCAGAAGTCGAGCCACCGCAACGTCGCCACCTGCAGCGACTGCCACATGCCGCACGACCTCGTCGGGAAGTACACCGAGAAGGCCACCAACGGCTTCCTCCACT
This sequence comes from Gemmatimonadales bacterium, assembly GCA_035760645.1. GTDB lineage: Bacteria > Gemmatimonadota > Gemmatimonadetes > Gemmatimonadales > GWC2-71-9 > DASSTY01. Next base: position 14,333 of record DASTSO010000084.1, on the reverse strand, counting down.
CCCTCGCCTTCACGACCGGCCGCTTCCCCGATCCGATCCAGATCCGCCCCGTCAACCGCGCCGTGACCGAGGCGCAGTGCCGGCACTGCCACGCCACGATCACCGAGGCGATCGAGTGGGGCACCGTCGGGGCGGACCGGCACGAGGCCGGGCCCGCCGCGCACCGCGCGGCGGGGGCCCGGCCCCAGGTCCACGACGGCATCATCGAGGGTGACCGGCTCTCCTGCATCCGCTGCCACACCTACGTCGGCCACTGGGTGCGCTGAGGCGCGCCCGCCCTTCGCCCGCACTCCCGCCCAACGGAGGCCCCCATGACCGAGCCCCCCGCGAACGCCGTCCCGCCGCCGCGCCAGCCCCGCCGGCTCGGCCGCTGGCTCGTCGCGGCCGGCGTGGCCGCGGCGCTCGTCGCCATCGGCGTCACCTGGCTCCTGACGACCATCTTCGAGCACCGGCAGGAGGCGCGGAATCCGTTCTACCGCGTCGTCGCGCTCACCGACACGACCACCGACCCGGCGGTGTGGGGCAAGAACTTCCCGCTCCAGTACGACGACTATCGCAAGACGGTGGACATGGTCTACACCCGCTACGGCGGGAGCGAGGCGATGCCGCACACGCCCACCGCGACCGACCCGCGGCAGCTCACGGCCGAGTCGCGGCTCGCCGAGGATCCGCGGCTGGTGGACATGTGGAAGGGCTACGCCTTCTCGAAGGACTTCCGGGAGGAGCGCGGGCACGCCTACATGCTCGAGGACCAGATGTTCACCGAGCGCCAGCAGGCCACGCCGCAGCCCGGCGCCTGCATCCAGTGCCACGCCTCGGTCTACGTCCCCTACCAGCGGGCCGGGAACGGCGACCTGATCGCGGGGTTCACGAAGGTGAACCACATGACCTACCTGGAGGCCCGCAAGCTCGTCACCCATCCGGTGGCGTGCATCGACTGCCACGACCCGCAGACGATGCAGCTCCGCGTGACGCGGCCGGGCTTCATGATCGGGATCAAGGCCTACCAGGCGAGCCGGGGGGTGAAGGACTACGACGTCAACCGCGACGCCACGCGCCAGGAGATGCGCACCTACGTCTGCGGCCAGTGCCACGTCGAGTACTACTTCAAGGGCGCGGAGAAGCAGCTCACCTATCCGTGGTCGAAGGGGCTCAGGGTGGACAGCATCTACGCCTACTACGACTCGACGGGCCACAAGGACTGGACGCACGCCATCAGCGGCGCGCCGGTGCTCAAGGCGCAGCACCCCGAGTTCGAGCTGTTCAACCAGGGCATCCACGCGCGCTCGGGCGTGGCCTGCGCCGACTGCCACATGCCCTACAAGCGCGAGGGCGCGCTCAAGATCAGCGACCACCACGTCCGGAGCCCGCTCCTGAACATCCAGCGCGCCTGCCAGACCTGCCACAAGGTGAGCGAGGAGGAGCTCAAGCAGCGGGTCTACACGATCCAGGACCGCACCTACGAGACGCGCAACGTGGCGATCGACGCGCTCCTCGCCCTCACGCACGACATCGGCAAGGCGCGCCAGGCCGACAGCACCGATCCGAAGGTGGCCCTCGCGCAGCAGTACCAGCGCGCGGCGCAGTTCTACACCGACTTCGTCGAGGCGGAGAACTCGATGGGCTTCCACGCCGACCAGGAGGCGGTGCGCATCCTGGCCGACGCCGTGAACTTCGCCCGGCTGGGCGAGGCGGCGCTCCGGGGCGAGGCGGTACCCCGGCGGCCGCTCGAGGCGCTCGCCGCCTCGGCCCATCTCCCGCGGCGCGGCGTGCCGGCGGGACTGAGCGACAGCGCCCGCCGGGAGACGCGCCGCAAGGTGGGCGGCGACCCGGCCGTGGGTGCCGCGCCCGGCGGCCGCTGAATCCGTGCCCTCCGTCCTCGCGCTCGACCAGGGCACGACCGGCTCGACGGCGCTCGTCGTCCACCAGGACGGGCGCGTCCTCGGCCGCGGCTACCAGGAGTTCGCGCAGCACTTCCCCGAGCCGGGGTGGGTGGAGCACGACCCCGAGGCGCTCGTGCGCGCCTCGGTCGCGGCGATGCGCGCGGCGCTGGCCGAGGCGGCGCGCGCGGGCGAGCGGCCGGTGGCCCTGGGCATCGCGAACCAGCGCGAGACGGTGGTGCTGTGGGACCGCCGCACGCTGCGCGCGGTGGCGCCGGCGATCGTGTGGCAGGACCGGCGCACCGCCGAGCGCTGCCGCGCGCTCAAGGCGGGCGGGGCGGAGCCGCTGCTCCGGCAGCGCACCGGGCTCGTGGCCGATCCCTATTTCTCGGCGACGAAGCTCGAGTGGCTCCTGCGCGACCCCGGCACGCGCTGGCTCGCCGAGACGGGGCAGCTCGCGGCGGGGACGGTGGACAGCTGGCTCGTCGCGCGGCTCACCGGCGGGCGGGTGCACGTCACCGATCACACGAACGCCTCGCGCACGCTGCTCTACGATCTCGAGGCGCGCGGCTGGGACGACGAGCTGCTCGCCCTCTTCGGCGTCCCGCGCGAGGTGCTGCCCGAGATCGTCCCCTCGGCCGGCGTGGTCGGCGAGACCGATCCCGAGCACCTGGGGCTCAGTCTTCCGATCGCCGGGCTCGCGGGCGACCAGCAGGCCGCCCTCTTCGGCCAGGGCTGCGTGGTGCCGGGGCTCGCGAAGAATACCTACGGCACCGGCGCCTTCCTCCTCGTCTACGCCGGCCAGGACCGGCCGGCCGCGGCGGAGGGCGTGCTCGCCACCGCGGCGTGCGATGCGGCGGGGCAGCCGGCCTTCGCACTCGAGGGCAGCGTCCTCGTCGCCGGCGCGGCGGTGCAGTGGCTCCGCGACGGCCTCGGCATCATCACGGCGGCGGCGGAGACGGAGGCGCTCGCGCGGAGCGTGCCCGACACGGGCGGCGTGCATTTCGTGCCGGCCTTCGCCGGGCTCGGCACCCCCTACTGGGAGCCGGAGGCGCGGGGGACGATCACGGGCCTCACCCGGGGGACGACGCGCGCGCACCTCGCCCGCGCGGCGCTCGAGGCGATGGCCTTCGCGAGCGCGGAGCTGTGCGCGGCGATGACCTGCGAGACCCTCGACCTCGCGCTCCTGCGGGTGGACGGCGGCGCCTCGGCCAACGACTGGCTCATGCAGTTCCAGGCCGACGTGCTGGGCCGCCCCGTGGAGCGGCCGGGGCTGGTGGAGACCACCGCGCTCGGCGCGGCGGGGCTCGCCGGCACCGCGCTGGGGCTCTGGCGCTCGACCGAGGAGCGGCTCGCGGCGATGGCCTTCCGCCGCTTCGAGCCGGCGGAGGACGGGAGCCGCCTCCGGCGGCTCGCCGCGTGGCGCCGGGCCGTGGGCGCCGCGCTCGCGTGGGCCCGCAGCGGCCCCGCATCCGCGCCCTCGGGGTAGGGTATCCCCGTATCGGGCCTGCTTTTGGCCGGCATCTTCCCTATATTGGGGCTGGCTCCCGCCGGCTCCCGCCGGCCGCCGCACGACCGGACCGGAGTGGATCCCATGACCGCTGGCAGGAAGTTCCTCATCGGCGCGCTGCTGATCGTCGGCAGCGTCGGCTTCATGATCGCGCAGGGGGTCAAGGAGACGGGCGTCTACTTTCTGACCCCGACCGAGCTCGCGGCGAAGACGGCGAGCGATCCCACCTTCTACGACGTCGGCATGAAGGTCGGGGCCAAGGTGGTGCCCGGCACCATCCGCCGCGACGCGGCGACGCAGACGATCGACTTCCAGATCTCGGACGGGCAGAAGATCTACCCCGTGACGTACCGCGGACTGGTGCCCGACACCTTCACCGACGCCAACGACATCGAGGTCGTCGTCGAGGGCCGGCTCGGCCGCGACGGCGTCATCCACGCCACCGACGTCCTCGCCAAGTGCGGCTCGCGCTACGAGGCCGTGCCGGGCGCCCCGGCCAAGGCCTGAGCGCGGGGTCGAGGACGCCATGACGCTTCTGGGCCAGTTCGCGCTGTGGCTCGCGCTCCTCGTCGGGGTGTGGGGCGCGGCGTTCGCCTTCAGCGGCCGCTGGCGCGGCCGCTCCGACCTCACCGCGGCGGTCACCCGCGTTCCCGGCGCCCTCCTCGTCTGCATGGCCGTGGCGGTGCTCGCGCTCTGGCGCGGGATCATCGGCCACGACTTCAACATCGAGTACGTCGCCGCCTACACCTCGCGCAACCTGCCGACGGGCTTTCTCGTCTCGACGCTCTGGGCGGGGCAGAAGGGCTCGCTGCTGTTCTGGGCCACGGTGCTCTCGCTCTTCGGCGCGCTCGCGCAGTGGCTCACCAGCCGCCGCTACGCCGACCTGCTGCCCTACGTGGCCGGCGTGACGAGCCTGGTCGTCGCCTTCTTCACCAGCGTCATGCTGTTCGCCGCCAACCCGTTCGAGCGCCTGCCGTACACGCCGCTCGACGGGCGGGGGCTCAATCCGCAGCTCCAGAACATCGGGATGATCATCCATCCCCCGATGCTCTACCTGGGCTACATCAGCATCACCGTGCCGTTCGCCTTCGCGGTGGCCGCGCTCCTCTCGACGAAGCTCGACACCGGCTGGATCCACGCCATCCGCAAGTGGACGCTGGTGAGCTGGCTCTTCCTCTCGATCGGGATCACGCTCGGGATGTGGTGGGCCTACGTCGAGCTCGGGTGGGGCGGCTACTGGGCGTGGGACCCGGTCGAGAACGCGAGCCTCCTGCCGTGGCTCACGATGACGGCGTTCCTGCACTCCGTGATGATCCAGGAGAAGCGCGGGATGCTCAAGAAGTGGAACCTGGGCCTCATCGTGGCCACGTTCCTGCTGAGCATCTTCGGTACCTTCATCACCCGCTCGGGCGTGATCGCGAGCGTGCACAGCTTCACCCAGTCGAACGTCGGCTACTTCTTCCTCGCCTTCCTCGTCGTCGCGGGCGCCCTGAGCTTCACGCTGCTCTACACCCGTTGGCCCCTGCTCGAGCCGGAGACGAAGCTCGAGAGCGTGCTGAGCCGCGAGGCGGCCTTCCTCTTCAACAACCTCCTCCTCGTCGGCATCGCCTTCAGCGTGCTGTGGGGAACCCTCTTCCCGATCCTCTCCGAGGCGGTGCGGGGGACCAAGATCACGGTCGGCCCGCCCTTCTTCAACCGGGTCAACGTGCCGCTGGGGCTGCTGCTCCTCGCGCTCACCGGGATCGGCCCGCTCATCGCCTGGCGCAAGGCCTCCAGCGCGAACCTCAAGCGGCAGTTCACCTGGCCGGTCGTCGCGGGGCTCGGCGTGGGCGCCGCGCTGCTCGCCGTGGGGCTGCGCGACGGGTACGCACTCATGGCCTGGGCCCTCGCGGGCTTCGTGGCGGGGACGATCGTGCAGGAGTTCTGGCGCGGCGCCCGCGCGCGCCGGCGGATGCACGGCGAGGCGCTCCCCGTGGCGCTCGCCCGGCTCGTGGCGCGCAACCGGCGGCGCTACGGCGGCTACGTGGTGCACGCGGGCATCCTCATCTACTGCGCGGCGTTCGCCGGGATGGCCTTCCAGCGCAGCGAGGAGGCGACGCTCAAGCCGGGCGAGTCGGTCACGGTGCGCAGCCCCTTCGGGCACACCTACCACCTCACCCACGTCGGCCTCTCGCAGTACGACGAGCTCAACCGCACGGTGACGGCCGCGACGATGCGGGTCGCGATCGACGGCACGCCGGCCGGGCTGCTCACGAGCGAGAAGCGGCAGCACTTCGTGCAGCCGGGCGACGCGAGCACCCGCGAGAACTCGTTCGAGCCGAGCACCGAGGTCGGCATCCGCAGCAGCCTGCGCGAGGATCTCTACCTGGTCTTCGCGGGCTCGATCGACGGGAGCGAAACGGCGGTCTACCGCGTCAACGTCAATCCGCTCGTCTGGTGGGTCTGGGCCGGCGGGGTGGTGCTCGTCTTCGGCGGGCTGCTCACGATGTGGCCGGGCGCCGCCGGCGCGGCGCGCGACGAGGCGCTCGCGGGTGCGGAGGGGATGGCATGAACCGGCGCGACTTCTTCGGCCGCGGCCTCGCCGCGGTGCTCGTCCCCGCGGCCCTCGACCTCCGGCCCGCGCTCGACACGCTGGCCGGCGCGGCGCAGACCGCCGCCCAGCGTGCGGCGCAGGGGCCGCAGCTCCCGGGCGCCGGCGCGGAGGGCTCGCTTCGCGATCCCGCGGCGGCCGGCCGCTCGCAGGAGGCCACGAGCCGCTTCGACAACGACCCGACGGTGAAGGGGATCGAGCTGCGGCTGGCCTGCCGCTGCGGCTGTACGCTCGACGTCTTCACCTGCCGCACGACGGACTTCACCTGTACCTACTCGCCGGCGATGCATCGCGAGGTCGTGGCGCTGCACGAGCAGGGGCAGTCGCCGCCGCAGATCGTGGACGCCTTCGTGGCGAAGTACGGCGAGACGGTGCTCATGGCGCCGAAGCCGCGCGGCTTCAATCTCGCGGGGTATCTCGTGCCGGGGGCGGCGATCACCGCCGTGGGCGGCGCGCTCGCCTGGGTGCTCGTGCGCCGGCACCGGCTCGCTCCGGCCGCGGCCGGCGGCGCTGACGGCGCTGACGGCGCCGCCGGCGCGGCGTCCGGGCCGGCGCCCTACGCGATGGCCGACGCGACCCTGCCGCACGCTCCGGCCTCGCCCGAGGAGCTCGCGCGGCTCGAGCGCGCGCTCCAGGAGCTCGAGGACTGATGGCCTGGGAAGCGGTCGCCGCGGCGCTCGTCGGACTGCTGGTGCTCTGGATCGTGCTGCGGCCGCTGCTGCAGCCCGAGTCGGTGCGTCCGCCGGTCTACGAGCCGCCCGAGCCCACCGAGACGCGCCGGGGCGTGGCGCTCGCGGCCCTGAAGGAGATCGAGTTCGATCGCGCCGTCGGCAAGCTGAGCGAAGCCGACTACGCGCAGCTCAAGGCGCGCTACACCGCCGAGGCGCTCGCGGCGCTCCGCGCGGAAGAGGGCGAGCCCCGGCCCGCGGCCGACGTGCCCGCGGATGCGGAGCTCGAGGCGCTGATCGCGGCGCGCGTGCGCGCGCGCGAGGCGGGCGGGGCGGGGCTGGTCTGCCGCGCGCACGGCCCGCGCCCCGAGCCCGATGCGGTCTTCTGCTCCGCCTGCGGCCGCCGCCTCGAGCCCGCCTGCGCCACCTGCGGCTCCGCCCTCCCGGCCGACGGGCGGTTCTGCGAGCGCTGCGGGACGAAGGTGGCGGCGTAGCAGCGGTCCGGCGGTCGACGGCGGTCGGGTGGTTCCGTGATCGCGAAACCCTCCGGTGCTGATTGCGAGCACCGGAGGGTTGCCGCTTGGGCGCAGTGTCCGACCGTCCTCGACCGCCGGATCAGACCACCGACTCCAGCAGCATCCGATACCCCGGCAGCGCGTGCAGCGGCGCGAGGTCGGGGTCGTTCTCGATCCACTCCCGGTGGCCGAAGCCGTTGTGGACGGCCTGCTCGAGGCACTTGAGCGCGTCGTCGAGCTGGCCCTCGACGGCGTAGACGCAGGCGACGTTGTAGAGCACCGCCGAGTCCTCGGAGTCGATCGCCTGGGCGCGGCCGGCCCACTCGAGGCTGCGGGCCCGCTCGCCCAGCTTCGAGAGGGTGTTGGCGCCGAGGTAGAGGGCGCGCGGGTCCTCGGGGTTGAGCTCGAGGTGGCGCTCGATCACCGGGAGCGCGGCGGCGTAGGCGGCGCGCGCCCCCTCCGGCCCCTGGAGCGCGTCGATGCAGAGCGCGCCGAGCGCCGGGGCCTGGTAGTCCTCCGGGCGCACCTCCGAGGCCTGGCGGAACAGGCGCGCGGCCTTCGCGTAGTCGCCGCGCTGGAAGCAGGCCAGGGCGTAGTAGTAGGGACCCTCGAAGAGCCGGGGGTCGAGGCGGAGCGCCTCCTCGAACTCGCGGTCGGCCTCGTCGTAGTGCTTGCTCAGCGACACGGCGAGGCCGCGCGCCGCGTGCGCCTCGGCGAGCCCCGGCGCCAGCTCGAGCGCCTTGCGGCTCGCCGAGTCCGCCTCCTGCAGGTTCGCCTCGCTCGCGTCCCAGTAGTGGTAGAGCATCGAGCTGCAGTCGGCCACGCCGGCGTAGGCGCGCGCGTACTGCGGATCGATCTCGATGGCGCGCGTGAACATCCGCCGGGCGAACTGGAGCCCCTTCTCGCGGAACTGGTGGAAGAACTGGCGGCCGCGCAGGTAGTACTCGTAGGCCTGGACGTTCCCGGTGCGGCTGCCCTCGGGCGCGCGGCGCTCCTGCCCGCCGGCGAACACGAGCCGGAGCGCGCGTACGATGCTCTCGGCGATCTCGTCCTGCACGGCGAAGACGTCCTCCAGCTCCCGGTCATAGCGCTCGGACCAGAGATGGTAGCCGTCGGCGACGTCGACGAGCTGAGCGGTGATCCGCAGCCGGTTGCCCGCCTTGCGCACGCTCCCCTCGAGCAGCGTGCCCACGCCGAGCTGCTCGCCCACGCGGCGGACGTCGAGCTCCTTGCCCTTGAAGGCGAAGGCCGAGGAGCGCGATGCGACGCGCAGCCCCTCCACCTTGGTGAGCGCGTTGATGATCTCCTCGGCGATGCCGTCGGTGAAGTATTCCTGGTCGCGCTGCGGGCTCATGTCGACGAACGGGAGCACCGCGATCGACGTGCGGCCGGGGCGGGCGGCGGGCAGCGGGCCCGCGGGCGTGGTGCCCGCGAGCGTGAGCGCCGCGGCGAGCTCGCCGGCGTTCGCGTAGCGGTCGGCCGGGTCCTTGGCGAGGGCGCGCCGGAGGGTCTGCTCCACCGCCTCCGACAGCTCGGGACGCAGCTGCCGTGCGGAGGGCACCGGGTCGGTGAACCGCTTGAGGATCACCGCCTGCGCCGTGGGTCCGGTGAAGGGCGGCGCGCCGGTGAGCATCTCGTAGACGACGCAGCCCAGGCTGTAGACGTCGCTGCGGCCGTCCACCGCGGCGCCGCTCGCCTGCTCGGGGCTCATGTAGGCGGGCGTGCCGACCGCGGTGCCGGCCTGCGTGAGCGTCGCACCCGAGGAGACGTCCACCGCCTTGGCGATGCCGAAGTCGGCGACCAGCGCGTGGGTGCCGCTCAGCAGGATGTTCTCGGGCTTCACGTCGCGGTGGATCACGCCGCGCTGGTGGGCGTAGGCGAGTGCGTCGGCCACCTCGGCGCCGAGCCGCAGCGCGTCGGCCACCGGGAGCCGGCCCTCGCGGGCGAGCCGGCCGCGCAGCGTCTCGCCGTCGATGAACGGCATCGTGTACCAGAGGAGGCCCTCGGTCTGGCCCGAGTCGAAGAGCGGCAGGACGTGCGGGTGGGTGAGCCCGGCGGCGGTCTCGACCTCGCGCAGGAAGCGGTCGGCGCCGAGGGCGTAGGCGAGCTCGGGGTGCAGCACCTTCAGCGCCACCGGGCGGTGGTGCTTGAGGTCGTGGCCGAGGAAGACCGTGGCCATGCCCCCGCGGCCGATCTCGCGCTCGAGGCGATAGCGGTCGGAAAGGGCGGTGCGGAGGCGATCCTGCAGTTCCACCACGGGGAGCCTTTCGAAGCTCCCCTATGGTACCTGTGACCGGGGCCGGCCGCTAGAGCGGCCGGCCCGTCGCCACCTGCGGCTCGCGCGCGGGCTAGAGGCCGAGCCGCAGGTTCGCGCCCACCGCCACGGCCCGCAGCGCGCGCCGCGCGTAGCCCGGCGGCAGCTCCCCCGCCCGGAACGGCCCCGGGGACCACTGGTAGGCGACGACGTTCTCGAGCTCGAACCGGCCCATCGGGAGCCGGAGCGCGAGGCGGCCCTGCGCGCCGACGACGGTGCGGTCCTCACTCCCGTCGAGGCTCCAGAAGTCGAGGGTCGGGCCCGCCTGGAGCCAGAGCCCGCCGGTGGACAGCCCGGTGAGCCGCCGCCCGAGCAGGGGGGCGAGCCGGAGCCGCTCGAGCGTGGCGCTGCGGGCGCGTACCAGCAGCTCCGGGCTCTCCGCCTCGACGTGCGACGGGAGATAGGACACGTCCAGCGTGGCGTCCCACGCGGCCCAGACGCGTGCCACGGATACCCCGAGCGCGAGCGCCTGCCCCGGCCGCACGCTCGTCGCCTCGGCTTCGAGGGTGTCGCGCGAGGCGCCCCGGAAGGTGGGGAAATCCGCCACCAGGCCCACGCGCCAGGCGTGGGGGGAGCGCTCCTGGGCGCGGGCCGCGGGGGCGTGGACCAGCGCGCTGCCACACAGCACGAGCAGGGAGATGAAGCGGGTCATGACTCCTCCGGGTGGAGAGAAGGGCGGGCCGAAGCCCGCCCCGGACGTGGCTCGCTGCCCTAGCGCATCTGCAGATTGATCCAGCCGTTCGTCACGCCGTTCTCGCCCTTCAGCACCCAGTTGTAGCCCGGGTGGAATTCGCCGAGCGTGCGGTCCTCGACGGCGTTGCCGATCAGGTCGTCGTTGCTCTTGATGAGGGAGGCGATGACCGCGAAGATCTTCTGGCCGGTCTTGGCGTACTGATAGATCTTCTGGAGGATCCCGCTGCTCGCGACGGTGCTGTCCCGGCCGCCGGAGAAGCCCCGGGTGATCGCGTCCACCTGCCCGATCAGCTTGGCGAGCGTCAGCGGGTCGTTGCGGATCTCGCAGGAGGTGTCGTCGTCTTCCATGAAGAAGAGCCGCACGCTCTGGCCCGGGTGCTGCGTCTTGTACGCGTCGAGCTGGGGCTGGCTGAAGAGCATCACGGTCCCCTGCCAATCCTGCGAGTCCTGGTCGAAGTAGTACGGCGCCGCGGCCCGCTCGCCGATGCACTGGTAGCGCGTGAGGGAATCGGTGGCCCCCTTCTGGCCCAGCACCAGGATCTCAATCTCGGGCGAGCCCTTCAACCAACTCTCAAACGTCTCGGTCAGGTGGCTGAGCGTCATGTAGAGGCCGGCGGTCACCGGCGGGGGCGGTGGCGGCGGGGTGGGAAGGCAGTCCTCCACGCAGGTGGCCGCCGCCGGCCCGCCGCGGTCGGGCCGGCGGGCCGACGGGCGGTCGAAGTCGGTCTCCACTGGCTCGACGGCGAGCACCGGGGTGGCCGGCGGCTCGGTCGGGCTCAGGACGTGGCGCCGGCCCTCGAGGTCGTAGGCCACGGGCGCGTCGTGGTCGCTCACCGCCGTGGCGACGAGGAGGTCGGTGCCGCCGCTCCAGGCGGCGCGGTGGGCCGGCACCGGGAAGTACATCTCGAGCGGGATGGTGGCCTGCGCGTCGGCGGCGAGCGCCGCCTCGGCCACGTCGTTGGCCCGCGCCAGCTCGCGGCGACCGCGGCCGCCGTCGGCCTCCAGGAAGCGCTGCAGCGGGAGCTTGTGCTCGACGAAGGGCGACTCGTCGAGCGCGCTCCTGACGTAGGCGCGGAATGCCGGGTCCCGCAGCGCGCGGGCCAGGCGCCGGGCCATCAGCTCGAGCTGCGGATGGGGGTCGGCGGCCGGCGCCGCCGCAGCCGGGCTGCCGCCGGGGGCCGCGCTCGACGGCGCCGCGCCGGCCCCGGCCGCGGAGGCATCGGTGGGGGAAGGAGTATCGGCGCAGCCGAGGGCGGCGGCCGCCAGGACCGCGGTGACGACCCCGAACGGGAGCCGCCGGCCGGGCAGCCAGGCGAGGGGGAGACGCAGGAACGGGAGACGCGGGAACATGGGGCCTCCGGGTTGAGGAGCGTGCCCGCCGCGCGGAACCGTCACGGCGGGCGGGAGACTGCGGCCCCAACTTCGGCTCCCCCGCTCGGTGCGGCGGCACCCGGATTACGCGAGCACGCGCCGAAATGGCGCGGATTCCGACCTGACGCGAACCAGCGCTATGGGATCAGAGGAGAGTGAGGATGGCGATGACCGGAGTGGAGACGCCGATGGACGGCGGCAGGACGGGCGGGCTCGTCCCGCACGAGTGGCGCGAGGGCGAGTATCTCATCACGACCGACCCGGCGCGCGTGGACCTCGACGTGGTGCACGGGTTCCTGCGGCGGTCGTACTGGGCGGAAGGGATCGGGCGGGGGCTGGTCGAGCGGGCGGTGCGCCACTCGCTCCCGTTCAGCGTCTACGCGGGCGAGCGGCAGGTCGGGTTCGCCCGGGTGGTGACCGATTACGCGACCTTCGCGTGGGTCGCCGACGTCTTCATCCTCGAGCCGTGGCGCGGGCGCGGGCTCTCGAAGTGGCTCGTGCGCACGATGCTCGCGCACCCCGAACTGCAGGGGCTGCGGCGCTGGATCCTCGCTACCCACGACGCGCACGGGCTCTACCGGGCGCACGGCTTCGCGCCGCTGGCGCATCCCGATCGCTACCTCGAGATCCTGCGGCCCGACGCGCACCGGCGCCCGCCCCACGCGGCCGGCGCCGACGCCGCGGCCGACGCCGCGGCGGGCCCGTCTACTCCGACCGCTCCAGCGTCCTGAGCCCCAGGCGGAAGGAGAAGCCGCCGACGGCGGCGCAGAGGATCGCCACGACGGCGAGCGCCGCGGCGAGCTCGCGCACGTGCTCCGTGGGGGCGACGCCGCGCGCGCGCACGTAGGTGAGCACGGGGCGGGCCTCGATCCCGATGATCACGACGAGCAGGGTGATGCTCGCCATCATGAAGACGAGCCCGCCGAAGCTGGTCGGGATCTGCGCGGCGTTCTCGCTCTCGAACTGCGGGTAGACGGCGCCGAGACCGAGCGCGAGCGCGGCCACGGCCAGCGTGTACATCGTGATCGTCGCGAGGCTGAGCGCGAGGATGAAGGGCGAGACCCGGAGCAGCAGGTCGGTGACGGCCGTGAGCCCCAGCGCGAGGACGAGGAGCGGGAGCACGCCGACCCAGTACTTGCTCCAGAGCAGGGTGCGCAGGTCGAGCGGGCTCGCCCGCAGGAGCCAGAGCTGCCGGCCCTCGAGCGAGACGGCGGGAAAGATGAACCGCGCCGCGATCGCCGCGAGGACGAACCCCGCGAGCCCGAGGTTGAGGAAGGCGACCAGCGTGGCGAGGAAGAACGAGACGCCGTCGGAGACGATCGGCAGCATGCGGATGTTCGCGATGTAGACGAGCGCGAGCACTGCGAGCAGGATGAGCTGGCTCCACTGGGTGGAGTCGCGGAAGAAGAGCCGCAGATCCTTCAGCACGAACTCCCGTGCCGCCGGCCGCAGCGGCGCCAGGAGCCGCACCGCCTGGCCCCGGAGCCGCCGCCGCACGACCCGCTCCGCGCCCTCGTGCGCCTTGGTGAAGCCCACGGCGTAGAGGCGCGCGTGCAGCATCGCGCCCAGCACGACGAACGCCGCCGCCGTCGACCAGAGGAGCGCCACGGGCAGCGGGTCGGCCACCCGGCGCAGCCAGTTCATCACCATGTCGCTCGCCCACTCGCTCGGCAGGAGCGGGCCCGTCGGGGCGCGGAGCGCGGTGATGAAGTCCAGGAGGTTGCGGTAGCCCTCGGGGCGCGCCAGCCGCTCGGGGCGCATGAGCCGCAGCAGCACCAGCACGATGCCGCCCGCGCCCAGGGCGATCAGGCTCAGCAGGTCGCGCGCGCGCCGGGCGGGGAAGATGTTGACCAGGAGGAGCGTGATCGCCGAGCCGACGACGGCGGGCAGCAGCACGAAAGGCAGAAAGGCGCCGATCGCGACGAGCGGGAAGAGCGGCCCGCCCTCGTAGACGATGCCGTAGGCGGTGAAGATCGGCACGGCGAGGAGCGCGACCATCCACGAGCTGTGCACCGCCGTCTCGCCCAGCTTGGTGAGGTAGAGGCGGAGCCAGTCCACCGGCGCCGCGACCAGGAGGTCGAGGTCCTTGCCCAGGAAGAAGGTGCTGAGCGCGGTGATCAGGTTGGAGAGGAGGAGGATGCCGAGGAAGGCGAGCAGCACGAGGCTCAGCATCTTTCCCGGCAGGTAGGGCCCGAGGTCTTCCACGGTCCGCGCGTAGCGGAGCACGCGGTACATGACCCGGAAGATCGCCATCCAGAAGGCGAGCCCGACCACGAGGAGCACGAGCTTGCTGCCGAGCCCCGCGCCCTGGCGCCGGAAGCGGGCGCGCGCGCTCCGCCACTTGGGCGAGGCGATGGTGAGCAGCCCGGGCTGCGGGGCCGTCATGCCTCGAGCACCGCGCCCACCGGCGGGCGCACCGTGCCGCCGGTGAGCTTGAGGAAGAGCTCCTCGAGCGTGAGCCCCTCGGAGGCGGTCTGCGCCCGCAACTCGTCCATCGTCCCCTGCGCCGCGATCCGCCCGCCCCGCACGATGGCGAGGCGGTCGCACATCTGCTCGGCGATCTCGAGGGTGTGCGTGCTCATCAGCACCGTCCCGCCGCGCGCGACGAACTCGCGGAAGAGGTCCTTGAGGAGCTTCGCCCCCTTGGGGTCGAGCCCCACCATCGGCTCGTCCACCACGATCGCCGCCGGCTTGTGGGCCAGCGCGCTCGCGATGATGAGCTTCTGCCGCATGCCGTGGCTGTAGGACTCGGTGAGCTCGTCCTTCCACGGCAGGAGCTCGAAGAGATCGAG
>DASTSO010000083.1:0-3924 GCA_035760645.1 Gemmatimonadales bacterium | reverse complement strand
GCCAGAGCGCGCCGAGCCCCAGGACGATCGCGGCGAGCGCGAGCGCCTGGGGCGCGAGGTCGCTGGCGAGCCAGCGCCAGGGCCAGCGGGGGCGGGCGGGTCGCGCGCTCAGTCGACCCCGCCCGCGGGCTCGGGCGCCGGGTGGTGCGGGCCGTGGGCCGGGACCGGCTCGCCGTGGCCGAAGCGGCGGCGGAAGAAGGCGAAGAGCCCGGCGCGCCAGCCGTCGAGGATCTCGTAGATCGTCGGGATCACGAGCAGCGTGAGGAACGTCGCCGTGAGCGTCCCGCCGATCACCGCCCGGCCCAGCGGCGCACGGAAGTCGGCGCCCTCGCCGCTCCCGATCGCCACCGGGATCATGCCGGCAATGAGCGCGAAGGTGGTCATGATGATCGGCCGGAGCCGCACCCGGCCCGCCTCGATCAGCGCCTCCCGGAGCGGCATCCCCTTCTCGTGGTTCCACTTCGCGAAGTCGATCAGGAGGATCGCGTTCTTCGCGACGATGCCCATGAGGAGGATCACGCCGATCAGGCTCATCAGGTTCAGCGTGTCGCCGGTGATCCAGAGCGCCAGCACCACGCCGATGAGCGAGAGCGGCAGCGAGATCAGGATCGCGAGCGGGTCGAGGAACGAGCCGAACTGCACCACCAGGATCAGGTACATCAGCAGCACCGCCACGCCGAGCGCGGTGAAGATGCGCGTGAACACCTCCGCCTGGTCGCGCGCCTGCCCGCCCTGCACGATCTCGTAGCCGGGCGGGAGGTGCAGCGCCTTGAGCTTCGCCTGGATGTCGGTCATCACGCCGGTGAGGTCGCGGCCCTGCGTGTTGGCCTCGACGTTGACGACCTTCTCGCGGTTGATGTGGTCGATCTGCGCCGGCCCCAGGCCCTGCTGGATCGACGCCACCTGGCCGAGCGGCAGGGTGGCGGGCGCGCCCTGGCCGGTCTGGACGACGAGCGGGAGCTGCCGGAGGTCGGCGGCGTTGCGCCGCGCCTCGGGGGCGAGGCGCACCGTGACGTCGCGGGTCTCGCCCGAGGGGTCCACCCAGTCGCCCGCGTCGATCCCGGCGAAGGCCGCCCGCAGCGACTGCGCGATCTCGCCCACGGTGACGCCGAGCTGGCCGGCGAGGCCGCGGTTCACGGTCACCTCGAGCTCGGGCTTCTGGCCGCGGGTCGAGAGGCCGACGTCCACCGCGCCCGGCACCTGCTTCACCAGCGCCGCCGCCTGCTCGGCGAGGTTGGTGAGCACCTTGGCGTCGGGGCCCTTCATCTGGACCTGGATCTCCTTGAACGCCCCGCCGAAGCCGCTGGTGAAGACCGAGACGTCGGCGCCGCCGACCCGCTTGAGCTGGTCGCGCAGCACCCGGCCCAGCTCGTCCTGGCTGCGCTTGCGGTCGGCCTTGGGGGTCAGGCGGATGTAGACGAGCGCCTGGTCCACCGCGGGCGAGTGCATCGGGATCGCGGTGCCCACGGTGGTGTAGGTGTAGGCCACCTCCGGGAGCTGCCGTACCGTGCGGGCGATCTCCTCGGTCTTCGTCACCGTGTAGTCGAGGCTCGCGCCCGGCGGCGCCTGCACGATGAGGTTGATCTCGCTGCGGTCGCTCACCGGGACGAAGCTCGCGCCGAGCTTGCCGACGACCGGCACCCGGCCCGAGAGCGCAAACGCGCCGGCCACGATCGCCACGAAGGCGGGCGTCTTCACCAGCCAGTGCATCCGGTGGTTGAAGAGCCACACGAGGGCCGCGACGCCGGCGACGAGGACGAGCGCCGCGAGGATCCCCTGACCGGGGATCGTGAGCGCGGCGAAGAACGAGCCCACCGCGATCGCCACCATCGCCGCCCGGTGGTCGAGCGCCCAGGCGACGAGGTCCTTGTAGCGGTCGGCCGTGCGGTCGAACCAGCGGTTGAAGCGGTCGAGCGCGCGCGCCACCGGGTTCTTCCGCTCGTGGGCCTCGGTCTGGGGATCCGGCCAGAAGGCCGAGAGCATCGGGTCGAGCGAGAAGGACACGAAGAGCGACACCAGCACCGCGCAGGCGATGGTGAGCGCGAACGGCTTGAACCACTGCCCCGCCACCCCGTACATGAACGCCACGGGGACGAACACCGCCACGATCGAGAACGTCGTCGCGGCCACCGCGAGGCCGATCTCGTCGGTACCCTCGTGCGAGGCGGTGAGGTGGTCCTTCCCCATCTCGATGTGGCGCACGATGTTCTCGCGCACCACGATGGCGTCGTCGATCAGGATGCCGATGGCGAGCGAGAGGCCCAGCAGCGACATCGTGTTGAGCGTGAAGCCGAAGGCCCAGACCGCGATGAACGACGCCAGCACCGATACCGGCAGCGCGAGGCCGGTGATGACCGTCGAGCGCCACGAGTTGAGGAAGAGGAAGACGACGAGCACCGTGAGGAGCGCGCCCTCGACGAGCGCCTCCTGCACGTTCTTCACCGCGTGCGCCACCCGGACGCCCGCGTTCTGGACGATCTCGAACTTCACCCCCGCCGGCAGCGTCTGCTGGATCTCGGCGACGCGCCGCTCGAGCGCCTTCGTCACCTGCGTCGTGCTGTAGCCCTTCGTCTTCTTGACGTCGATGCCGACGGCGGTCTTCCCGCTGTAGAAGGCGGCGTCGCGCTGCTCCTCGGTGCCGTCCACCACGGTGGCCACCTGGCCGAGGCGGATCTGCTGCCCGCCCCGCTCGGCGACGACCATCTGCTGGAACTCCTCGGGCGTCTCGAGCCGGCCCTTGAGGCGGATCGACTGCTCCTCGAGCGGGCCGGTGACGTTGCCCACCGGCGCGGCGAGGTTCTGGGCGGCGAGCGCCTGCACCACCTGGCTCACGCTGATGCCGGCGGCCTGGAGGTCGGCGGGGCGGAGATTGACGCTCAGCTCGCGCGTGATCCCGCCGACGAGGTTCGCCTCCGCCACCCCCGCCACGCTGCGGAGCTCGCGCAGGATCCCGGGATCGGCGAGCCGGGTGAGGATCGGCACCGGCACCGTGGTCGACGTGAGCGCGATCGAGAGGACCGGCATGTCCGCGGGATCGAGCCGCGAGAGGATCGGCTCCTTCATCTCGGTCGGGAGATCCGCCCGCTTCGTCGAGATGGCGTCGCGAATGTCCTGCGAGGCCTGCTGGATGTTCTTCTCGAAGTCGAAGAACACGACGAACTGCGCGAGCCCGTCGGTGGCGTGCGCCTCGGTGCGCGACCAGTCCACTCCGCTGATCGAGGAGAAGGACTCCTCGAGCGGGTCGATCACCTCGCGCTCCACCGTCTCCGGCGAGGCGCCCGGATAGGGGATCGTCACCGCGACGACCGGCTGCTGGACGTCGGGGAACTCGTCGGTCTGCAGGTTGAGCAGTGCCGCGATCCCGAACGCCACCAGCGCCACCATCGCCGTGATGGTGACGATGGGGCGGCGGATCGCGAAATCGGAAATGAACATGGCTACCTCTCCGCCGCCGTCTGGTCCTTGAGCACCGTGACCCGCACCGGCGTCCCCGGCGAGACGCCCTGGGCGTTGCCGACGAGGACGGTGTCCCCCGCGGCGAGGCCGCTCGTGATCTCGATGCGGCCGTGCTGCGTGTCGCGCGCGCCGAGGGCGACGGCGGCCTGCTCGGCCTTGCCCTGCTTGAGGCGGAGCACCGTCGGGGTGACGCCGCGCTGGTCCACCGCGGAGACGGGGATGAGGAGCGCGGGACGGCGCTCCACGGTCACCTGGCCCTGCGCGAAGAGGCCGCCGACGAGCCGGTGCGCGGCGTTGGGGATCGTCGCGTAGAGCGTCACCTGCCGCGTCGCCGGGTCGGCCGTGGGGTTGATGCGCTCGATCTTCCCCGTGAACGTCGTGTCGGGCAGCCCGTTGACGGTGAAGCGCACGGTCGTGCCCACCTTCAGATCGGCGAGCTGCTCCGCCGGCACGCTCGCCTCGAGCTGG
>DASTSO010000082.1:0-4853 GCA_035760645.1 Gemmatimonadales bacterium | reverse complement strand
ACCCAGTCGGCGGTCTTGATGACGTCGAGGTTGTGCTCGATGACGACGACCGTGTTCCCCTTGTCCACCAGCCGGTGCAGCACCTCCAGCAGGAGCCGCACGTCCTCGAAGTGGAGCCCCGTGGTGGGCTCGTCGAGGATGTAGAGCGTGCGCCCGGTGTCGCGCTTGGCCAGCTCTGTGGCGAGCTTGACGCGCTGGGCCTCGCCCCCGGAGAGCGTCGTGGCCGCCTGGCCCAGGTGGATGTAGCCCAGGCCGACGTCGTTGAGGAGCTCGAGCTTGTCGGCGATGCGCCGCTGCGACTCGAAGAACTCGAGCGCGTCGGCCACGGTGAGGTCGAGGACGTCGGCGATAGACCGGCCCTTGTAGCGCACCTCGAGCGTCTCGCGATTGTAGCGCCGCCCCTTGCACACCTCGCAGGGGACGTAGACGTCGGGGAGGAAGTGCATCTCGATCTTCACCAGCCCGTCGCCCTGGCACGCCTCGCAGCGGCCGCCCTTCACGTTGAACGAGAAGCGGCCGGGGCCGTAGCCGCGCAGCTTCGCCTCGGGCAGGTGGGTGAAGAGCTCGCGGATCGGGGTGAAGAGCCCGGTGTAGGTCGCGGGATTCGAGCGCGGGGTGCGGCCGATCGGGCTCTGGTCGATGTCGATGACCTTGTCGATGTGGTCGAGCCCCTCGATCCGCGCGTGCGCCCCGGGCACGACGCGCGCCCGGTAGAAGTGGCGGGCGAGCGCCTGGTAGAGGATGTCGGTGACGAGGGTGGACTTCCCCGAGCCCGACACGCCGGTGACGGCGACGAAGAGGCCCAGCGGGATCTCGACGTCGAGGTCGCGCAGGTTGTTGGCGCGGGCGCCGACGATCTTCAGGCAGCGCTCGGGATCGCGCGCACGGCGCTGCTTCGGCACCGGGATCCGCAGCTCGCCGCGGAGATACCGGGCCGTGAGGCTCGTCGGGTGCCGCATGACGTCGGCGACGGTGCCCTCGGTCATCACCTCGCCGCCGAAGCGGCCGGCGCGGGGGCCCAGGTCCACGACGTGGTCGGCGGCGCGGATCGTGTCCTCGTCGTGCTCGACGACGATCACCGTGTTGCCGAGGTCGCGCAGCTCCTTGAGGGTGCCGAGGAGCCGCTCGTTGTCCCGCTGATGCAGCCCGATGCTCGGCTCGTCGAGGATGTAGAGCACGCCGACGAGCCGACTGCCGATCTGGGTGGCGAGGCGGATGCGCTGCATCTCGCCGCCGGAGAGCGTCCCCGCGGCGCGGCCCATCGTGAGGTATTCGAGCCCGACCTCGTGCAGGAAGCGGAGCCGGTCGCCCACCTCCTTGAGGATGGGGCCGGCGATCTCGGGATCGAGCCCCGGGCGGCCGTCGGTCCGCAGCGGCAGCCGCTCGAAGAACTCGAGCGCGCGCGTCACCGGCAGCTCGACGATCTCGCCGATGCTCTTCCCCGCGATCAGCACCGAGAGGCTCTCGGGCTTGAGCCGCCGGCCGCCGCAGGTGGCGCACGGCTGCTCGATCATGAACTCCTCGAGCCCCTCGCGCACCGCGTCGCTCGAGCTCTCGCGGTAGCGGCGCTCGACGTTCTTCAGCACCCCCTCCCACTCGCTCTCGTAGCCCGCGCCGCGCCCGCCCTCGGTCTGGAACTTGAACTTCCCGCCGCCGCCGTGGAGCAGCGCCTTGCGCGCCGACGCCGGCAGCTCGCCCCAGGGGGCCGAGAGGTCGAACTTGAACGCCTTGGCGAGCGTGGGCAGCACCACCTTGCGCAGATAGCCCGTCGGCTCGCCCCACGGCAGCACCACGCCCTCGAGGATCGAGATGCTCGGGTCGCCGAGGACGAGGTCGGCGTTCACCTCCATGCGGGTGCCGACGCCGTGGCAGTCGGGGCACGCGCCGAAGGGCGAGTTGAACGAGAACTGCCGCGGCTCGAGCTCGGGGAGCGAGAGGCCGCAGACCGGGCAGGCGAAGCGCTCGGAGAACAGGACGGCGGTCCCGTCCCCCTTCCCGCCTTTCCGCCCCTCCGTCTGGTCGTACCGCACCACCTCCACCACGCCGTCCGCCGCCTTGAGCGCCGTCTCGATCGAGTCGGCGAGGCGGCCGCGGTCGGCGGCGCGCACGACGAGGCGGTCCACCACGACCGCGATGTCGTGGTTCTGGCGCTTGTTGAGCGCGGGCACCTGGCCGAGGTCGTACGTCTCGCCGTCCACGCGCACGCGCACGAAGCCGCGCTTGCGCAGATCCTCGAAGACGTCGCGGAACTCGCCCTTGCGGCCGCGCACGACGGGTCCCAGTACCTCGATGCGGGTGCCCTCGGGCCACTGGAGGATCGTGTCGGTGATCTGGCTCGGGCTCGAGCGCGTCACCGGGCTGCCGTCGTTCGGGCAGTGCGGCACGCCGGCCCGCGCCCAGAGGAGGCGGAGGTAGTCGTAGATCTCGGTGACCGTGCCCACGGTCGAGCGCGGGTTCTGCCCCGTCGTCTTCTGCTCGATCGAGATCGCGGGCGAGAGGCCCTCGATCGCGTCCACGTCGGGCTTCTCCATCAGCCCGAGGAACTGCCGCGCGTAGGCCGAGAGCGACTCGACGTAGCGGCGCTGCCCCTCCGCGTAGATCGTGTCGAAGGCGAGCGACGACTTGCCCGAGCCCGACAGCCCGGTGATGACGCTGAGCTTGTTTCGCGGCAGCGCGACCGAGACGTTCTTGAGGTTGTGCTCCCGCGCCCCGCGGACGACCAGATATTCCTGTGCCATAGCCCCGAAAGGTACCCGAAGGGTGGGTCGCTGCTCAAGCCTGCCCCGACGGATGCCCCGACGGATGCCGGGACGGATGCCGGGACGGATGCCGGGACGGATGCCGACCGACGGGCGGACGGCTGGCGGGGGGCGGGACGGGTGCCTACCATTTGTATGCCCGGCCCGCATCACTCTCCCGGAGTCAGCGTGATACGAGTTCTCGTGGACGACCTCGCCTTCCTGGCCGTCGACGCCGTCGTGCGCCCCGCGGACGACCGGCTCGAGCCCGTCTCGACCGCCGCCGCGCGGCTCGACGCGCAGGCGGGGCCGCGCTTCGCCGCCCAACGCCTGGTCCAGCAGCCGCTCGAGGTCGGGGCCGCCGTCGTCACCGGCGCCGGCGATCTCGCGGCCGGCTACGTGATCCACGTGGTCGTGCAGAGCGCCGAGCAGCCGCTCGAGCGCGCCACCGTGCGGCGCGCGCTGCGCTCGGCGTGGCAGCGCGCGATGGAATGGGATCTCGTGCGGCTGGCCGCCCCGCCCGTCGGCGCGGGTGCCGGCCAGCTCGGCCTCGAGGAGGCCGCCGACCTGCTCGTGGAGACCTTCCGCGCCGCGCGCCCCGCCGCGCGCCCCGCCGCGAGCGCCGGCCCCGGCCGCGCCCCGTGGGCGGGCGAGCTGGCGCTCGTCGTCGAGCGCGAGGCCGAGCGCGAGATGGTGGAG
Organism: Gemmatimonadales bacterium; assembly: GCA_035760645.1. Taxonomy (GTDB): domain Bacteria; phylum Gemmatimonadota; class Gemmatimonadetes; order Gemmatimonadales; family GWC2-71-9; genus DASSTY01. The sequence goes on along the minus strand of DASTSO010000082.1, from coordinate 1,416 downwards.
AGCGTGCTCCGCCGCGCCGGGCTCGGCGGAGGGCCGGCGTGAGCCTCGTCGCCGCGCTCTTCAATCGCCGCACCTTCGCGGCGCTCATCCTCCTCGTCTGGCTCGGGACCCTCGGCGCGTTGGCGCGGCGGCGGGCCGCGGCCCGCGCAGCGGCCGGCATCGTGGCCGGCGGAGCGCTCCGGCTGCCGCCGGGCGGCGCCTTCTACGCGATCCTGCACGAGGAGCGTCAGGTCGGCACGCTGTCGCTCGCGCTCGACACCACGGCCGCGGGCTTCCGGCTCACCGAGCGGCTCGACGCCGATTTGCCGCGCGGCCCCGGGGGCGCGAGCGCGCCGGGGGGGCGCTTCTTCATCACCACGGAGGCCGAGCTCGGGCGGAGTCTCGAGCTGCGGGCCTTCCGGACCGTCCGCACCGGCCGCGGCGCCCGCCTGAGCATGAGCGGCGAGCCGCTGAGCGATGGGCGCCTCCGGCTCACGCTCACCCGCCCCCGCGGCGGCGGGCCGACCACCACCGTGCTCGAGCGCGAAGGGGGCGAGCCGCTCGTCCTCCCCGGGCTCCTGCCGCTCCAGCTCGCCCACGGCGCCGTGCGCCTGCCGGGCGACTCGGCCGCCGTAGCGCTGTTCGATCCGCTCGTCCGGCGGCCGCGCCTGCTCGCGGCGCGGCGCGGCGCCGACTCGACCTTCGTCGTGCCCGACAGCGCCGCCTGGGACTCCGTGGCCGGCCGCTGGACCGCGGCGCACCTCGACACCGTGCCCGCCCGCCGGTTCGACCTCTCGCCCGCCGAGGCCGCGCGCCCCTGGCGACTCTGGGTGGACCGGGACGGCTGGCCCGTCCGCGCCGAGGGCCCCGACGGCTGGGTGCTCGAGCGCTCCGCCTTCGAGCTGGTCCGGACGGGCCGCTCGCCGACCTCTTCCCGCTGACGACCGCATGATCCGGCTCACCGGCCTCACGAAGCGCTACGGCTCGTTCACCGCGGTGGACGGCATCGATCTCGAGGTGCCCTCCGGCGTCCTCTTCGGCCTCCTCGGCCCCAACGGTGCCGGCAAGACGACCACGCTCCGCATGATCGCGGGCATCCTGCAGCCCACGGCCGGACGCGTCGAGATCGACGGTGCCGACATGCGCCACGAGCCCCTCGCGGCCAAGGCGCGGCTCGGCTACATCCCCGACCGGCCCTACGTCTACGACAAGCTCACCGGCGCGGAGTTCGTACGCTTCGTCGCCGCGCTCTACGGGCAGCAGGGGCCGGCGGTGGAGCGGCGCATCGACGAGCTGCTCGATCTCTTCGAGCTCCTGCCGTGGAAGGACGAGCTCACCGAGTCCTACAGCCACGGCATGCGGCAGAAGCTCATCATCGCGAGCGCGCTGGCCCACAAGCCGGCGGCGATCGTGGTGGACGAGCCGATGGTGGGGCTC